>JBCDFV010000001.1:0-246267 GCA_039177555.1 Pseudomonadota bacterium
CCCGGGGCCGGGGCCCCGACCAGGCCGTCCTCGCCAATCGTCAACGTGTAGCAAGGCTCGACCGAGGCGTTGTCGAGCGCGCAGCGGCCGCTGACATCGCGGGGCGAGACAAACCGGCGCGGCGCGGGCCACGGAATCCCCGTCGGGTCCAGCGCCCGCAGCACCGCGGCGAACTGCAGCGGGTCGGGCTGGCTGCCCTGCAGGACATAGCCGGTCAGGAAGAACGCCCCGTCGTTGCAGCCGGCCACCAGCCACCAATTGTCGCGCGAGTGCAGTACCCGGCCGACCGGCGGCGGGCCGAACACGTCGTCGGCCGCCATCGCCGTTCGAAGCTGGGTCAGCGCCCCTTCGTCGATGCGCCGCTCGGCCCGGGGTACGGCCAACAGGTCGGCGGGAATGTTGGCGAAGGTGGTGAACTGCCCGCGCCCGGTCAGCGTGACGCCGCGATCGATCACTTCGGTAAGCGTGGCGCCTGCACCGGCGTCGGCCACCACGTCGATGCTGCGCTTTTGGGCGTCGACCGGGGCGTTATAGACATAGCGGTAGTGATCGCCGCCCCCGGCCTCGCAGGCCACGCGCACATCGTCGGCGCGCATATAGCTGAACAGTGTCGCCCGATAGTCGGCAATGGTCTCAGGCGGCCCGATGTAGCTGCAAGCCGCCACAAAAGCGGCGGCAACAAGTGCGATGACAGTTTTCATGGGGGCAGAGTCTACCATCAGGCCGGCGTCTCAGTGAAGACACGCCTCCGCCAACCCAATCATCAGAGAGTCCGCTTGAACCATATGCCATAGGTCTCTGGCAAAACTGCATTTTCTGGCAATTCGTGCTGGACACCGATTCGCGGTTTGCGTATCCTGATCGTGAAAGTTGCAAACAAAACCAGAACAAGGCTCGTGCCCGTGTTCGGACAGCATTCGCAAGGCAAAAGTGGCAGGGCACCGCAAACCGCTTTGCGCCACGGCCTGATGGCCTTGGTGCTGATCGGCGTTCTGGCCTGCCTGGCTATCATCGGCGCGGTGCAAACGGCGAACGCGCAGGTCGGCAGCAACCGCTACTCCGCCATCGTCATGGACGCGGTGACGGGCGAGGTGTTCTTTTCGCGCAGCGCCGATCGGCGGCTCTATCCGGCGTCGATGACCAAGATTATGACGCTTTACCTGACGTTTCAGGCGCTGGAGCGGGGTGAGCTGCGGCTCAATCAGGCACTGCCGGTCTCTCGCCACGCCGACAACCAGCCGCCATCGCATCTGGCCTTGTCGGCCGGCTCCACCATCGAGGTGGAGGATGCCATCTATGCCTTGGTGACCCGTTCGGCCAACGACGTCTCGGTGGTGCTGGCCGAGGCAATCGGCGGCACGGAAAGCGGCTTTGCCCAGATGATGACGGCGCAGGCCCGTCGGCTGGGCATGGACAACACCACGTTCCGCAACGCCTCCGGCCTGCCGGATAGCGGGCAGATTTCGACGGCCCGCGACATGGCCCGCCTGGCGCAGGCGATCTGGCGCGACTTTCCGCAGTATTACGGCTATTTCGATACCGAGACCTGGAGCTATCGGGGCACCAGCCATCGCAATCACAACCGTCTGCTGGGCACCTATGCCGGCATGGACGGGCTGAAAACCGGCTATATTCGCGCCTCGGGCTTCAACCTGGCGGCGTCCGCAGTGCGCGGCGAATTGCGGTTGGTCGCCGTGATGTTCGGCGGCTCAACGGCGGACGAGCGTAACCGGCATGTGGCCAGTATTCTGGACACTGCGTTCGCCACCGACCGGGCGCAGTACCTGATCGTTCACGGCAGCATGCCGTTCGTGCCGCCGGTGCCCGGGCGCCGGCCGTGGGGCGGGCTGATGGCCCAGGCAGAGGCTGAACAGTTGGCCGCCCTGAGCGCAAGCCTGGTGCAAACCACCGCCGTGGCACCCAGCTTCCCGGCGCTGCCGGTGCCGGACGTCGGCCCTGTCCCCTCCTCCATGGCCGACGTGCCCCTGCCGGTGAGGCCGCCGGTGTGGCTGCGCAGTCCGGCGACCGCCGCCCTGCCGCTGGACGGTCAACCGCTAGAGGCCTTGATCGAGACCTATGTGTTTGAGCAGGGCAGTTCCGGAACCGACGAAAGTGCGCCGCCAACAGCCCTGTTCGAGGAGGGCTGGGGCATCCAGATCGGCGCATTCCGTACCGTGGACGAGAGCCGATTTGCAATGACGGTCGCGGCCCAGCATGCGCCGACCGAGCTTACCGGTTCCGACCCCTCCATCGTCGAGGTCACGACGGTTGACGGCCCGCTTTACCGCGCCCGGTTCATGGGCATGGATGGCCAATCGGCCGCCGCCGCGTGTAATCGGATTCGCGCGGTCGGCGGCCAGTGCATGCAGATCGCGCCCGACAACGACTCCTGAGCGTCAGCGTCCAACCGTTCGATTAGAGCATCGTTCGATCGATTGGAATCGCTGCGCGATCCAAACGATTGAGCAAAGATGCTCTAACTTATTCAAAGATAGAGCAATTTTGGCCGATCACACCGAACTTCATGGTTCAGTGTGATCGGCCATTGCTCTAATGCCCGCTGCCGACGAAGTTCGGGCTGGGAATGCCACTGGCCTCTAGCTGATCGACGACCTGCGCTTTCAGCCGTTCGAGGCCATCCTCGGTCTGGCTTTCGGCGCGGACAACGAGAACGTCCTGGGTGTTGGACGCACGCATCAGCCACCAGCCATCCGCCGTGTTGACGCGCACACCGTCGATGCCGTTGACCTCCACCCCGGCCGATGCCAGCCGGTCCTTGACCTCGTCGACCACGGCGAACTTACGCGCCTCGTCGACCTGAAACCGCACCTCCGGCGTATTGACCATCTGCGGCAGACGCTTGCGGTAGGCCGACAGCGGCTCGCTGCCCCGGCTGACCAGGTCCAAGAGCCGGACACCGCAGTACAGCGCGTCGTCGAAGCCGTACCACTTGTCGGCAAAGAAGATGTGCCCGGACATCTCGCCGGCCAGCGGTGATCCGGTTTCGGCCATCTTCGCCTTCAAGAGCGAGTGGCCGGTCTTCCACATCAGCGGCTTGCCCCCTGCCCTGGCGATCTCGTCATAGAGGACCGTGCTGGCCTTCACGTCGGCGATGATCGTCGCGCCCTGATGATCCTTCAGCACGTCGGCGGCATAGATGGCCAGCAACTGGTCGCCCCAGATGATCTCACCGTCCTCGTCGACCGCGCCGATCCGGTCGCCGTCACCGTCGAAGCCGATGCCGACATCGCAGCCATGCTCCGCCACGGCGCGTTGCAGGTCGACCAGGTTTTCCGCCACGGTCGGATCGGGGTGGTGGTTGGGGAAATCGCCGTCGATCTGGTCGAACAGCAAGATATGCTCGCCAGGCAGCCGCGCGGTCAGCCGGCGCAGAATCTCCCCGGACGCACCGTTGCCGGAATCCCAGGCGACCTTCAGCGGCCGCGGGCCGGTGTAGTCCTGCAGCAACCGGTCGACGTAGGTGTCCCTGATATCGAGCGACCGTTCGCTGCCCGCGCCGTCGACGAAGCCACCGGCGGCGGCAATGCGGCCGATCTCCTGGATCTGGTCGCCATAGACCGGACCTTTCGACGTCACCATCTTGATGCCGTTGTAGTTCGGCGGGTTGTGCGAGCCGGTGATCTGCACGCCCGCCGCCGCGCCCGTGTCCTTGTGGGCGAAATAGAGCATCGGCGTCGGCCCCAGCCCGACCCGCGTGACGGCGAGGCCCGTCGACATCAGCCCCTCCGTCAATGCGGCCTCCAAGGCCGGCGAGCTGTGGCGCCCATCATAGCCCGTGCAGACCTCCGTGCCCCCGTCGCGCACGATCATGGTGCCGAAGGCGCGGCCGACCGCGCGCGCATCCGCCTCGCTCAGGGTCTCCCCGACGATGCCGCGAATGTCGTATTCGCGAAGAAGCGTCGGATCGAACTCGTACGCGTCGCTCATGATGCCAGTTCCCTGTCCAGTGTCGCCTCAACCACCGGTCGCACGGGCGGCCGGCCGATGGAGTAGTAGGTGATGCCGGCATCCACCATCTCGTCCGGCTGATAGATATTGCGCAAATCGACCAGCACGGGCGAGCGCAAAAGGGTCTTCACGCGCTGAAGATCCAGCGCGCGGAACTCGTTCCACTCGGTGACGATAACCGCGCAATCGGCGGCGTCCATCGCATCGTAGGCGTTCCGACAGAATGCGACCTCGGTCAGATGGTTCGCCGCTTCCTCCATCGCCGCCGGGTCATAAGCCCGGACGACGGCGCCGGCCTGTTGAAGCAGCGGCACGATGTCCAGGCTGGGGGCGGCGCGCATGTCGTCCGTGTTCGGCTTGAAGCTGAGGCCCAGGATGGCGATCGTCTTGCCGGCAGCCGATCCGCCACAGGCTGCGACGATCCGGTCGGCCATGCCGCGCTTGCGATCCTCGTTCGTGGCCACGACCTGCTCGACGATCCTTTGCGGCGTGCCGAAGTCGCGCGCGCTGGTGGCAAAGGCCAGCGTGTCCTTGGGAAAGCAGGAGCCGCCATAGCCCGGGCCGGCATGCAGGAACTTTCGGCCGATGCGGCCATCCAAGCCGATGGCGCGGGCCACGTCCTGAACATTGGCGTCGGCCTTCTCGCACAGGTCCGCGACCTCGTTAATGAAGGTGATCTTCGTCGCCAGGAAGCTGTTGGCGGCGTATTTGGCGATCTCGGCCGTTTCCAACGTGGTCTCGACCATCGGCGTCTCTTGCAGGTACAGCGGCCGATAGAGTTGCCGCAGCACCGCGGCGGCCCGTTCGGACTCAACGCCGATCACGACCCGGTCAGGCCGCATGAAATCGGCGATGGCGGATCCCTCGCGCAGGAACTCCGGGTTCGCCGCCACATCGAACGCGGCATCGGGGCGGGTTCTCGCAATGGTGTCGGCAACCTTGCGCCCGGTTCCGACCGGCACGGTCGACTTGGTCACGACGACGGCATAGTCGGTCAAGGCGGCGGCAATCTCTTCCGCCGCGGCGAAGACATAGGTCAGGTCGGCATACCCGTCGCCCCGGCGCGACGGTGTACCGACCGCTATGAACACCGCGTCGGCGCCATCGACCGCGGCCTGCAGATCGGTCGTAAACGACAGGTGCCCGTTGCGGACGTTCTTGGTGACCAGATCGTATAGACCCGGCTCGTAGATCGGGATGTCGCCCTGGCGCAGGCGTTCGATCTTGCGCTGGTCCTTGTCGACACAGACCGTCTCGACCCCGAATTCGGAAAAACAGGCGCCGGAAACCAGCCCGACATAGCCGGTTCCAATCATTGCGATGCGCACGTCATAACCCTCTCTGGTTCTCTTCTCGGCGAATCGGTTTTGGTCAGCCCCTGGTCAGAGGTGGGCCTTGATCCGATCCCGCACCTTATCCGCCAGATCCGGCCGATCCAGCGCCAAGACGAGGTTGGCGGCGACGAATTGCGCCTTGTCACCACAATCGAACCGGTCGCCGGTGAAGCGAAGGCCGTGAAACGGGTGGTCGCCGAGCAACCTTGCCATTGCATCCGTGAGTTGGATCTCGCCACCGGCGCCTGTTTCGTGCCGGTCCAGGTAGGCGAACACCTCAGCCGGCAGGATATAGCGTCCGACGATGGACAGGTTGGACGGCGCTTCCGCCGGTGCCGGCTTTTCGACCAGCCCTTTCACCGACGCGGCCGTGCCGTCATCGGTTTCGACATCGATAATGCCGTAGCGGTCGGTCAGGTCCTTCGGCACCTCGCGCACCGCGACGATGGCCCCGCCCAACCGACCATGGGCATCGACCATCTGCTTCAGCACGCCCGGTCTGCCCCGAAACAACTCGTCTGGCAGCAACACGGCAAACGGCCGGTCGCCGACCACGTGGCGCGCACACCAGACCGCATGGCCGAGCCCAAGCGGTTCCGGCTGGCGGACGATGGCGTAGCTGCCCACGGGCAGGTCGGCGGACCTGGCATCTTCCAGCGCGGCCGTCTTGTTGCGCCGTTCCAGGGTTTCGTAAAGCTCCGTGTGATGGTCGAAATGGTCCTCGATCTCGCTTTTGCCCCGGCTGGTCACGAAGACGAACTCGGTGATGCCGGCTTCCCTCGCCTCATCGACGGCGTATTGGATCACCGGTCGGTCGACCACCGGCAGCATCTCTTTCGGCACCGCCTTCGTCGCCGGCAGAAACCGCGTGCCGAGACCTGCAACGGGGAACACAGCCACTTCGATGGAACGGGACATCGGACCTTCCTGGTTGGCGAGAGGAGATTTAGCGGGACCTTCGATCGGGCCACGAGGCTGAAGACTACTTCTTTAACAGAACATCTTTCGCTTCGTTCAGTTTCGTCGCGAGATAGCCGGAGCCACCTTGGTCCGGATGGACCTTTAGCATCAAGCGCTTATGCGCGGTACGGATCTCGTCCTCGGTAGCGCCATCCTCAAGGCCGAGAATCGCAAGCGCCTCGTCGCGGGTCATGGCGCCGGTCTGGGCTCGCGGCGGCCGTTCGCTGCGACCGCCCGTCTGTCCACCGGCCTCGTCTCGCCATTCGGCGCCAAACCGTCGATCGAGATACGCCTCAAGCACCTGGGCCGATTGCTCGTCGGATGTCACCTCGGCGGCAAGCTGGTGCAAGTCTTCCTCCGACATCGCATCCAGGGATTGGCCCTTGAAACTTCCCTCTTTCACCGTGCCGGACATGGCCCCGCTGTCATGGTCCAAGGTCATACGGATAAAGCGCGTGTCGATGCTGGAGACGCGTCCAGCACTGCCGCCCTGGGCGGCCTTCATGCGGTCGAAAGCCGTGCGGAAGTTGCGCAAGAGCGGCCACAAGAAAAACAGCAACGGCAGGATCAAGGCCAGCCGGCCAGAGGCGACCAACAGGACGATCAGGCCGAGGATCAGCACGATCGCCGCATAGCGCGCCGCCTTAATGACCGTCTTCGGGTCGGCGTTGACGAACCAACTCGCGATCAGGATCAGCCCGACCAGCGCGCCAACACCGAGAACCAAGGCCCCCATCGTCTTCTATCCTAGCGTTTGCCCTAGCGTTTGCCGACCTGGTTGGTCAGTTGCAAGGCGGCACCGCCCTGCCGCCGACCATAATCGGCCAATGCCTTGTGACCCCCGGCGGCGTAGACCGCCACGGCCCCCAGCAGTTCCTTCAACTGCTTCGCGCTGGACATGTCGAACGGGCTGTAGGCGCCCCCCGACAAGCGCGCGATCTGTTGGAACACGCGACCGGCGATCGGATCGCCCCGTTCGTGGAACATGAAGACGGGGACACCCAACAGCCCCAACTCGCCGGCCTTGTGGCAGACCGCGTCGACGTCCTCTTCGAAGGCGTCGCCAACGAACACCATGGCGTTGACCTTCTGTTTCTTGGTCGTGTTGATAGCATGGGACAAGACGCGCCCGATCTGCGTCTTGCCGCCCAGGCACCGTACGCGAACCATCCGATCGGCCAAGGCGCGACTGTCGGAAATGAAGGGCGTCGTCTTGCATTCCCGAAACCCGCGGTAGAAGACCAGTTGCACGTCCAGGCCGCCGAGAGCGGCCGTCGCCTCGAACATCTCGGCTTGCAGATGGCAGGCCTGGTCCCAGGTCGGCTCGCGGCTCGCCGTGGCGTCCATGGCAAAGATCAGACGCCCCCGCTGGCCGGCCCCGACCGCCGGCTTGGGCGCCGCCGCGACGGCGCGCAAAAACGCGCTCACGTCAGACGAACTGGACGTCGATTCCGAGGGTAGCTTGTCGCGATTCCGGCTCATGTCCCTAACTTAGGGCGCCAAGGCGCGTTCGTCAGCCCAGATAGGACCGTTTGCCCCCGAAATGCCCCTCAAGATCGATTGCGTCGAGCAAACTGCGCACTTCTTGGCGCGCGGCCAGATGGCTCATGGTCAGGCCACCGGCGATTGCGCCTTCGCGGAGATCCATCAAGGTCAACCCCATCAGATAGAGTTCGCGGAAGATTACCCGTTCGCCGAAGCCGTTCAGAAGCCGAAAACCGATCCGTTTTGCCAAACGCGCCAACAGATCGCCCATGTCACGCTTGTTGCGCGCATCCAACGCGCTGAGGCGGTTGCGCATCACGATCCAGTCGATCGAGCCGCGATCGGCGATCATGCGGCGCTTGCGCTGCTCCCAAACGGTCTCGGCATAGGTGCTGGGCTGCAGGATCTCCAGCGTTTCCGGATCGACGGTGGCCAGCACGTCCAGATCGACGAAGCTGTCGTTCAGCGGCGTCACCAGCGTGTCCGCCCGTGCATGCACCACGCGCGACAGGTGCGTATCGCTGCCGGGCGTGTCGACCACGATCGCGTCGCAGGCCGCACCCAGCGTCTCGAACGCCTCGGCGACGCTTTGGCGCTCTTCTTCCTGGGCAAAGGCGACGCTGACCGCCTGGCTCGGCAACACGGGGACTATCTCCGGCATCGGCAGATCCGCGCCGGTCTTCTCGGCCGTGCGACGGCGACGCTCGACAAAACGGCTGAAGGTTCCCTGACGCGCGTCGGTATCGATCGCGCCGACACGCCGACCGTCCCGCATCAGCCCGACCATGATGTGCAAGGCGGTGGTGGATTTGCCGGAGCCGCCCTTTTCGTTGCCGACCACGATGACGTGGGTGCCGCCCCCGGCCGGACGCGGTTCGGGCATGGGCAGGGTCGGCGGCAAGGTCGACATGCGCGTGTGTCCAACTGATGACGATTCGGATTGACCGTAGAATAGGTGGTTCGATCACGGCCTGACCAGACAACATCACATAGACGCCATTGCTTCGTGACATGGATGCCTTAAGGTTGGCAAAAATGTGAATCAGGGCTACGTCAGGGTGCGAAGCGCCGGGCGTTGGCGCCGAAATCACCGGCTCTTCGTCTAGAGCAAGAAACACTAAACAGGGAGTTACACGTTCATGCTTTATCGTATTGCGACCCCGGCCGTTGCCGCAGCGGCGCTGTTGGCCGTTGGCTTTGCCCAGTCCCCGACCCCCGCGCAGGCGCAACAGGATTGCGACCGCTCTGATTTTCCGGAGAGCTTCACTGTCGGCACCGCGAGCCAGGGCGGCACCTATTTCACCTACGGTTCCGGCTGGGCCAACATGGTCGCCGAAGAGCTTGGCCTGAACGCCGGTGGCGAGGTGACCGGTGGCCCGGTGCAGAATCTGGCGCTGGTTCAGACCGGCGATCTGGAATTCGGCATGACGACGATGGGACCGGCCAGCCTCGCGCTCGCGGGGGAAAGCCCGCTGGCGCCCGGTCTGGTTCACGACCAGGTTCGCGCCATCTTCCCGATGTATGTGACGCCGTTCAAGATCATGACCCTGGCGTCCAGCGGCATCGACAGCATCGACAGCATCCCCGCGGGCGCCACGATCGGTGTCGGACCGGCCGGCGGCACGTCGGACACTTACTTCCCCGCCATGCTGGAGATGCTCGGCGTTGAGTTCGAGAAGCAGAATGGCGGCGCGTCCGATCTTGCCGGGCAGTTGCAGGACGGCCTGATCGACGTCTTCGCCTTCGCCGGCGGCGTGCCGATCTCGGCCTTTAGCCAGCTTGAAGCCCAGGTGGACGTGAACATCTTCGGCTTGAACGAAGACGAGATCGCAACGGTGGTCGAGGCCTTCCCGGTCTCGCCGTTCGACATCCCGGCCGACGTCTATACGTCGACGGACGCGGATGTGCCGACCGTGTCGATGTGGAACTTCGCGATCGGATCGGCCGACCTGCCCGATTGCTTCGTCTATCACGTGGTCGACACCGTGATGTCGAACAATGACGCCATGCTGCAGATCCACTCTGCCGCGGCCTCCACGCTGCCGGAAAACCACACGCAGAACCCGCTCATTCCCTGGCATCCGGGTGCCGTCCTCTGGTTTGAGGAGAACGGCTACGACATCGACGACGGTCTCGAGGGCTAAGCTGAGACACCGCCGGCTCTCGGCCCGGCGGCCCGATTTGCAAACGTAGATCGGGCCGCCGGTACGGCGCGCAACCTGGCCTGGCCGACAGCGCCGGCGGCGTTACCACTAGCCAACCTCGCAACTACATCCGGGGTGAGCGATCGGCCATGAGCACACAAGGCACGCCACCAACCGAACCGGAAGGCCCCGCGATCGACACCAGCGCTGTCGACGAAGAGCCGCCGGCGTCGAACGAACGTCACCTCGCCGGCTGGACGCTGTGGCTGTTCTTCACCTTCGGCGTTCTCTACACCTTCTTTCATCTCTACAGCCTGAACGTCGCACCGCTGGAGACCTGGACCTTCCGGATCCTGCACGTCGCTGGCGGCCTGGTGATCGGGTTCGGGCTGATGGCAGCCTGGTCCGCCGACCATATGCGCGAGGAAGGGCACAAAAGCCCGATCCAGTACCCGGCGGCGGTCATCGCGATCGCCGCCATTGCATATGCGACGTTCTGCATTGCCTACGCGTATGTCGGCGAGTCGCTTCTTGGCCAGGCGAACCCGCCGCCCTGGGTGTACGGCAACGTCGATCTTGGGTTCATCAGCCTGTCGCTGTTCGGCGTCTGCCTCTGGGCCGCGACGGTTATCGGTATCCTGAGCGGCTGGGCGCTGCGCGGCACGGCCAAGCGCGTGCTGTGGAGCGATTGGGTCTTGCTTGTGGCATCGATCCTGGTCGCCGCCTACCTGATCCCGCAACTTGATCGCGTGCGCATGAGCGCCGGCACCCCGTTCGCCCTGACGCCGGACTTCTGGGTCACCTTCAGCGGTGTGCTGCTGATCCTGGAACTGACCCGCCGCGTGGCGGGTCTGGCGCTGGTGATCATCTCGATCATCTTCATCGCCTATGCCTTTCTCGGCCCCTGGCTGCCGGGCTTTCTGGCCCATCAGGGCTATGACATCGAGCGGTTTTTCACCTACGTCTATACCGACAACGGCATCCTGGGGCCGACGACGGCGGTGTCGTCGACCTACATCATCCTGTTCATCTGCTTTGCGGCCTTTCTGCAGTTTTCCGGCGTCGGCGCCTATTTTGTGAACTTCGCCTTCGCCGTCGCCGGTAAGGCGCGTGGCGGACCGGCCAAGGTCGCCGTCTTCGCCTCGGGCCTGATGGGCATGATCAACGGCACGTCGGCCGGCAACGTTGTCGCCACGGGCAGCCTGACCATCCCGCTGATGAAAAAGGTCGGCTATCGCCCACGCTCTGCCGGCGCGATCGAGGCGGCGGCCTCCACCGGCGGCCAGATCATGCCGCCGATCATGGGCGCGGGCGCCTTCATCATGGCGGAGATCACGGGCATTCCCTACACAGAGCTGGTGGTCGCGGCGCTGATCCCGGCCGTGCTCTATTTCATGTCGATCTATTTCATGGTCGATTTCGAGGCCGTGCGCACCGGCATGCGCGGCATGCGCAAGGATGAGTTGCCGGAGCTGCGTCGCCTGCTGGCCCAGATCTATCTGTTCATTCCGATCATCATCCTGATCGGTGCGCTGTTCATCGGTTATTCCGTTATCCGGGCAGGGACGCTGGCCATCGTCGCCGCCGCCGTCGTGAGCTGGCTGACGCCGGCGAAATACCGCGACGCCACCTCCCAGCGCATGGGGCCGTGGAACATCATCAAGGCGCTGGAACTGACGGCGCGCATGTCGATCCAGATCACGGCCGTCTGCGCCTGCGCCGGTATCATCGTCGGCGTGATCTCGCTGACCGGCGTCGGCGCGCGGTTCTCGTCGCTGTTGTTGGGTGTTGCCGAGAGTCCGTGGCTGCCGGCCGATATCGGTCTGTTGCTGGCCATGGTTTTCGCCATGGTGATTTCGATTATTCTCGGCATGGGCATGCCAACGACGGCGGCCTATGCCGTCGCCGCCTCCGTTGTTGCTCCGGGCCTGATCGGCTTGGGCATTCCGGTGTTGGTCGCCCACTTCTTTGTGTTCTATTTCGCGGTCATCTCGGCGATCACACCGCCGGTTGCGCTTGCGTCCTACGCCGCCGCCGCGATCTCCGGCGCCGACCCCCTGCGGACCTCGGTGACGTCGTTCAAGCTTGGCCTCGCGGCGTTCATCGTGCCCTACATGTTCTTCTACAGCCCCGCCATGCTGCTGGAAGGGAATTGGGTCGCCATCATTCATGTGGGCGCCAGCGCTTCGATCGGCGTCTATCTGCTGTCCGGTGCCGTGCAAGGCTGGTACTTCGGCCGGATTGGCGCCCTATTGCGGCTCGCCTTGCTGGCTGGCGCGCTCTTCTTGATGAGCGGCGGCTGGCTGACCGACGGGGTCGGCATCGCGATCGCGGTGGCCGTGGCCGGATATCAGCGTCTGGTGGCGGAGCGGGAAGCATCGGCCACCGAGAAACGGAGTGCTTGAGCACGCGGCCAGCTACGAGGCACTTGCCCAGGGATTTCGGTGGCCGGTTCCCGACCGCTTCAACATCGGCGTCGACGTCATTGATCGCCATGCCGACGGCACGGGCCGGCTGGCGCTGACCGAGGTCGGCGCCGACGGGGCCATCCGGCGATCCAGCTTCGACGATCTGAGGCGGCTGACCAACCGGCTAGCGAACGCCCTCACTGGCCTTGGTGCAACACGGGGCGACCGGGTCGCGATTCTGCTGTCCCAATCGCTCGAAACAGCCGTGGCGCACGGCGCCGCCTACAAGGCCGGCCTGATCGCCCTGCCCTTGTTCACCTTGTTCGGGGAAGAAGCGCTGGAATTTCGGCTGTCCGACAGCAGCGCCGCGGTGCTGATCACGGACCAGGAGAACTGGTCGAAGCTCGCCCCCATCCGCGACAGGCTGCCCGCGCTGCGCTCGGTCCTTGTTGTTGACGGCGCGCCGGACGGAACAACGGACTTTTGGCAGGTGATTGACAAGGCCAGCGATGTCTTCGTACCGGTGGACACGGGCGCCGACGACCCGGCCCTGATCATCTACACCTCCGGCACGACGGGCCAGCCGAAGGGGGCGCTGCACGCCCACCGTGTCTTGCTGGGACACCTTCCGGGCGTCGAACTGCCGCAGAACTTCTTTCACGCCGACCCACGCCGGTCATCGGGCGACCATTTCTGGACGCCGGCCGACTGGGCCTGGATCGGTGGCCTGTTGGATGTGCTGCTGCCCGCCTGGCATCACGGCTATGCCGTTCTGGCCCACCGCATGGGCAAGTTCGACGCCGATCGGGCCTTTACATTGATGCGCGACCATCAGGTGCGGCATTGCTTTTTGCCGCCGACGGCCCTGAAGTTGATGCGTCTCGCCAATCCGGCTCCGTTCGACGGCCTGCGTTCGATCGGATCGGGTGGCGAGACGCTTGGCGCGGAACTGCTGGACTGGGGCCAGCGCACCTTCGGCCTGACCATCAACGAGTTTTACGGCCAGACCGAATGCAATCTGGTGGTCGGCAACTGCGCCGACCTGTTTGCGCCTCGCCCCGGCTGCATGGGACGGCCGATCCCCGGCCACGAGGTCGCGATTATCGACGACACCGGCGCGCGGCTGCCGGCCGGCGAGATCGGCCAGATCGCAGTTCGACGGCCGGACCCGGTGATGCTCCTCGGCTATTGGAACAATCCGGCGGCGACAGAGGCCAAGTTTGTCGGCGACTGGCTGGTCACGGGCGATACGGGGCGGGCGGACGATGATGGCTATCTCTGGTATGTCGGCCGCGACGACGACGTCATCACCACCGCCGGCTATCGGGTTGGGCCCGGCGAGATCGAGGACTGTTTGGCCGGCCATCCCGCCGTGGCGCTTGCCGCCGTGGTCGGCGTCCCCGACCCGGTGCGCACGGAGATCGTAAAGGCCGTGATCGTGCTGAAGGAGGGCGTTACCGGCGACGCGGCCTTGAAGGAGGACATCCAGGCCTTCGTCAAGCGGCGGCTGGCGGCGCACGAATATCCGCGCATCGTGGCGTTCGCAGACAGCCTGCCCATGACCACGACCGGAAAGATCATCCGCCGCGCCCTGCGTTGACGGCCGCTTGACGGCGGAAATCCTTGATTGGCGGCGGCTCTCCGATCATTTTCCGACGAACGGCACGGATTGATTTGGGCCCACCGATGGTCCAGGCTTGCCGGCCTGGGCATGGCCCCTGAACGACGGACACAGAACACGATGATTTGGAACAAGCTGCTCGGCGAATTCATCGACATCATCGAATGGACCGATGATAGCAATGACACGCTGGTCTACCGCTTTGAGCGCTACGGCAACGAGATTAAGAACGGGGCCAAGCTGACAGTACGCGAGGGCCAGGCGGCGATCTTCGTGAACGAGGGCGAGCTGGCGGACGTGTTTGCGCCCGGCATGTACGACCTGGAAACCCAGAACCTGCCGATCCTGTCGACCCTGCAAGGCTGGAAGTACGGCTTCAGCAGCCCGTTTAAGGCCGAGGTCTATTTCGTCAGCACCCGCCGGTTCACCGACCTGAAATGGGGCACGAAGAACCCGATCATGCTGCGCGATCCGGAATTCGGTCCGGTTCGGCTGCGCGCGTTCGGCACCTACACCATGCAGGCCACCGACGCGCCTTCCCTGATCCGCGAGATCGTCGGCACGGACGGGCATTTCACGATCGACGAGATCACCAACCAGCTGCGCAATTTGATCGTCAGCCGGTTTGCCAACATCGTCGGCGGCTCGCGCATTCCGGTGCTGGATCTGGCGGCCAACTACGACGATCTCGGCAAGTTCGTTGCCGACCGCATCCGGCCGGAATTCCAGGCCTACGGTTTGGACGTCCCGACCCTGCTGATCGAAAACATCTCGCTGCCGCCGGCGGTGGAGGAGGCGTTGGACAAGCGCACCTCCATGGGCGTGATCGGCGACCTCAGCCGCTACACCCAGTTCCAGACGGCCGAGGCGATCACCAAGGCGGCGGACAACCCCGGCGGCATGGCGGCCGGCGGCATGGGCATGGGCATGGGTTTCGCCATGGCCAACCAGATGGCCCAGACCATGGGCGCCCAACAACCGCAGCAGCCCCAGGCCGGCCCGGCCGCGGTGGCGCCCCCGCCCCTGCCGCCGCAGGTGTCGTACTACATCGCGGTCAACGGCCAGCAAACCGGCCCGTTCGACATGAACGGCTTGCGGGGCGAGCAGCAGGCCGGGCGCCTGACGCCGGATACGTTGGTCTGGAGCCAGGGCATGGCCGGCTGGACACGGGCGCAGGAAGTTGCGGCGCTTGGCGGCCTGTTCCAGGCAGGCCCACCGCCCCTGCCCGGCGCGGCGTGATCCGCGACGCCCGCTAGCGGACCCGGCAATCGATCATGGCGCGCCCCACCCCACCACCGATGGACCCGGAAACGCTGCCGCGCGCCGGTGCCGACCGCCCGCGCAACGAGCCGGAGCCGGAAGAGGCTGGCGTCGCAGCGCCCGCGCCGGACGACGAGGTCGTCGAGGACGAGTCCTCCGATCCGACCCAGTTTCCCTGCGCCAAATGCGGCGCGCTTCTGAAGTTTCAGCCGGGCGCCGCTGCGATCGTCTGCGACTATTGCGGTCACGAGAACCCGATCGCGGAAAACCATGACACGGTCGAGGAACTGGACTTCGAGGCCGCGCTGGCGGCCAACGCCGACAGCGGCGAAACCATCGAGGTCCAGACTGTCCAATGCGACAACTGCGGTGCGGCGTTCACGCTGGACCCCGAGGTGCACTCCGATGCCTGCCCGTTCTGCGGCACCGATGTCGTGGCTAAACCCCAGACCCACAAGCTACTTCGGCCCCGGTCGGTCCTGCCGTTCGGCATTGACGGCAGGCAGGCGCGGCAGGAGTTTCGCAAGTGGGTCGGCCGGCTGTGGTTCGCGCCCAATAAGCTGAAGCAATACGCCCGAGCGGACGATGCGTTCGCCGGCATGTATGTGCCGCACTGGACCTACGACAGCCAGACCCATTCCAGCTACACCGGCATGCGTGGCACCTACTATTACGTGCCGCAGACCTACACGACGACGGTCAACGGCAAGTCGGTGACGCGCACCCGCATGGTGCGCAAGATCCGCTGGCGGCCGGCATCGGGACGGGTCAGCCGGTTCTTCGACGATGTGCTTGTCCTGGCAGACAACAAGCTGCCGCGCAAATATGCCGACAAGCTGGAGCCGTGGGATCTGCATAATCTCGCCAGCTATGACGAGCGGTATCTGGCCGGATTTCGGGCGGAAACCTACAACATCGATGTCCGCGACGGCTTCGGCATTGCCCAACAGCAGATGGACAAGGTCATTCGCGGCGATGTCCGGCGCGATATCGGCGGCGACGTTCAGCGCATCACCGGCCTGTCGACCCGCCATCAGGATGTGACCTATAAGCACATCCTGTTGCCGGTCTGGCTGGGTGCCTACAGGTTCAACAACAAGACCTACAACGTGCTGGTCAATGGCCGCACGGGCGAGGTGCAGGGTGAACGGCCTTGGAGCTGGATCAAGATCGGCGCCGCCGTCTTGGCCGGCCTTGCCATCGCCGCGGCGATCTATTTCGGCTATGAAGCCTTTGCCGATGGCGGCGATGGTGGCTTTGGCAACCAGCCGGTGATCGAAGCGCCGGCCGCCAGCGACGACAAGTGAACGGTGGGTCATGGCACAGGATGATGACAAGCGAACCATCGACTATTACTTCACGGTCAGCTCGCCCTGGTCCTATCTCGGGCACAGCCGACTGAAGGAGATCGCCACCACCGGCGAAGCTGAAATCAAGCCGAAGCCGTGCGATTTCGGCGCGATCTTCAAGGTGTCGGGCGGGCTGCCGCTGAAGAAGCGGGCGCCGCAGCGGCAAGCCTATCGCCAGATCGAACTGGCGCGTTGGTCGGTCGAACTCAATGAGCCCATCAACCGCAATCCGAAGCATTTCCCGGTGGCCGATGGTCTCGCCAACCGCATGGTCATCGCCGCCCTCGCCCGTGAAGAGGACGCCTTCGGCCTGGCCCTGGCGCTGATGCAGGGTGTGTGGATCGAGGAACAGGACATCGCCGACCGGCACACGCTGAACGAGATCGCCCTGACCTGCGGCATGGATGGCGAGGCGTTGCTGGAAGAGGCCGAGAAGCCGGAGACCGAGACCGTCTTTGAGGCCAATACCAACGAGGCGATCGGCCGTCAGGTCTTCGGCGCCCCGACCTATGTGCTCGATGGCGTACTGTTCTGGGGCCAGGATCGGCTCGACTTTCTCGAACGCGCGCTGACCGAGAACAACATCTAACCTATCAGGAGGAGCGGCCGTGCTGGTCGGACTGCCCAAGGAGATCAAGGATCAGGAGAGCCGGGTCGGCCTGACCCCGTCCTCCGTCCGCGAACTGACCCATAACGGGCACACGGTGCTGGTCGAAACCGGCGCCGGCAGTGGCATCGACCTGTCAGACGGGCTTTACGAGGCGGCCGGTGCGGAGATTGTCGGGTCAGCCAAAGAGGTCTTCGATCGCGCGGACCTGGTGGTCAAAGTCAAGGAACCCCAGCCCGTTGAGTGCGCCATGCTGCGCGACGGCCAGGTCCTGTTCACCTATCTGCATCTGGCGCCAGATCCCCAACAGACGAACGCGCTGATCACCTCAGGCGCGGTTGCCATCGCCTACGAGACGGTCACGGATGCCATGGGCGGCCTGCCCTTGCTGTCGCCGATGAGCGAGGTCGCCGGGCGCATGTCGATCCAGGCGGGCGCCCACTGTCTGGAAAAGCCGGCGGGCGGCAGGGGCATGCTGTTGGGCGGCGTGCCCGGCGTGCCGGCGGCCAAGGTGGTGGTGATCGGCGGCGGTGTCGTCGGTACCAACGCCATCCGCATGGCCATGGGCCTGGAAGCCCACGTCACCGTCATCGACCGAGACCTGAACCGGCTGAAGGAACTGGACCTTCATTACGGCAGCCGCATCAGCACGGTCTATTCGACCGTCGACGCGATCGAGAGCCAGGTCTTGGCGGCCGACCTGGTGGTCGGCGCCGTGCTCGTGCCAGGTGCTGCGGCGCCGAAACTGGTCACGGCGGACATGGTGCGCACGATGCGGCCAGGCTCCGTCCTCGTCGACGTCGCGATCGACCAGGGTGGCTGTTTCGAAACCTCGCGGCCGACCACCCACGCCGACCCGACCTTCGTGGTCGACGAGGTCGTGCATTATTGCGTTGCCAACATGCCCGGCGCGGTCGCCCGCACCTCGACCTTTGCGCTGAACAACGCCACCCTGCCCTTCGTCATCGCACTGGCCAACAAAGGCTATCGCCGAGCCCTGATCGACGACACCCACCTCAGGCGCGGCCTCAACATCCATGAAGGCCGCGTGACGAACCAGTTCGTGGCCGAGGCGCAATCACTCCACTTCACACCGCCCGAGGAGGTGTTGGGGCTATAGTCTGGCCAGTCGCTCCAGCATAAGCGCAAAGAAGCCTTCGGCATCGACCTTGTTGAGCACGAAGCAGTTCTTCGGCTTGTCGGTCTGGCCCCACCAATCGACCAGCGTCGCCCCCATCGACAGTTCGGAGTGGATGTCGATCTGGACGGCGCACTGCTTGCCCACGAACAGGTCCGGCTTCAGCAGGAACGCGATCACGCAGGGATCGTGCAACGGGCCGCCATCCTGGCCGTACCGTTCCATGTCGAACCGCTCATAGAAATCCAGCATCTGGGCGGACGCGATGCCCACCGGTGTGCCCAACGCGCGCAAATCTTCGATGAATTTGCGGTTCATCAGCGCCTTATGGGTAACATCCAGCGGCGCCTTGGTCAGCTTCACACCGCTGGCGAACACGACATGGGCGGCGTGCGGGTCGACATAGATGTTGAATTCCGCCGCCGGGGTGGTGTTGCCGCCTTCGAAGTAGCCGCCGCCCATCAGCACGATCTCTTCGATGCGCGGCACGATGGCCGGTTCCTTGACCATGGCCATGGCGATGTTGGTGAGGGGCCCGAGCGGGCACAGCGTCACCGTGCCTGACGGCTCCGTCATTAGCGTGTCGATGATCCAATCGACTGCGTGTTCCGGCTGCAGCGGCATGGTCGGCGCCGGCAGGTCGGGGCCGTCCAGGCCGGTCTTGCCGTGCACTTCCTCGGCGGTCACGAGGTCGCGGACCATGGGCCGGGCGCAGCCCGCGAACACCTTGGCCTCGGGCCGGCCGGCGAGTTCACACAGCTTGCGGGCATTCAGTTCGGTCAACGGCAGCGGCACGTTGCCGGCCACGGCCGTGATGCCCAGCACGTCCAGTTCCGGCGATCCGAAAGCGGCGAGAATGGCGATGGCGTCGTCCTGCCCGGGGTCGGTATCGATGATGATTTTGCGCGGCGCCATGGCGTTCGTCCTTAGCTGATTGGGGCCGCCTCGCTAGCACTGCGCGCCGCCATGCGCAAGCCATGCCGTCATGGCAAAAACAGCGGAAAGATTGTTGCTCGGCGCGGGGCCGATTTTGGCCGCGACCGGTTACGTCGAGCCCGGCTGGCTTACATTTGTGCTTTCTTTTTGGACACCTTCGAAAGCTATTGAAGGTACCGCGAATTCCGCAGATCTTTACAGGAATCGAGTGCGTAAGGGCTCTGTTGTTGCATGGCACAAATGGAGGATACCCATGTCGGTTTTCGATGCGATCGATTTCGACAGCCACGAGAAGATCGTCTTCTGCAGCGACCCCAGCACGGGCCTTCGGGCCATTATCGCCATTCACAACACCTCGCGCGGCCCCGCCTTGGGCGGCTGCCGCATGTGGCCCTACGGCCACGAGGATGACGCGCTGAAGGACGTGCTGCGCCTGTCGCGCGGCATGACCTACAAGGCGGCCATATCCGGCCTCGATCTCGGTGGCGGCAAGTCCGTCATCATCGGCGATCCAAAGCGAGACAAGACCGCGACGCTGATGCGGTCAATGGGCCGCGCGATCGAACGGCTGGCGGGCCGCTACATCGTCGCGGAGGATGTCGGCACCACCGTTGACGACATGGCGGAGATCGGCAAGGAAACGCAGCATGTCAGCGGGCTGCCCGAGACGCTGGGCGGAACCGGCGACCCCTCGCCGGCGACCGCCAAAGGCGTGTTCATGGGCATGAAGGCCGCCGCCGACCATGCGGGCTGGCGGGGCGGGCTGGCGGGCCGAACCGTCGCCGTCCAAGGGCTGGGCAGTGTCGGCAGCCATCTCTGCCGGCTCTTGACCGACGCCGGCGCGCGCCTGATCGTCACCGACCTGCACGACGAAGCCGTCGAGGCCGCGGTTCGCCAGTTTGGCGCAACGGCCGTCGCGCCTGACGAAATCTATGGGGTGGAGGCGGACGTCTATGCCCCGTGCGCCTTGGGCGGCACGATCAACGACGAGACATTACCGCGCCTTAACGCCTGGATCGTCGCCGGATCGGCGAACAACCCCCTCGCCGCGGCACGCCACGGCGACGATCTGCGGCGGCACGGCATCCTCTACGCGCCGGACTATGTCATCAATGCCGGCGGTCTGATCACGGTGGCTGAGGCAAGCCTGGGCCACGCCCCCGAAACCACCGCCCGCAAGATCGACGGCATCTACGACGTGACGCGCGCGATCCTGGACCAGGCGGACAAGCTGGACATCGCAACCAGCCTTGCCGCAGACCGGATCGCGGAAGAACGGTTCCGTCGCCACGGGCCCGCGCTGGCGGCCTAACGGCCGTCGCCGCGCGGACACTAAGGTCCGATCGCGATCCGACCGGCCGAGTGCACCGACTTGAGGCTAACTTGGGGCTGGCTTAAGACAGATTTAGGACGACGTTGCCGCCTCTAGCCGGACGGCTGAGGCCAATGGCAGCGAGCGGTCGTGGTGCAGGATTTCCTGGATGCCCAGAGCGCATTGGCCGCATTGCGGCCGGCAGCCCAGGGCACGATAGACCTCGACGGGTGTGCGTGCGCCGTTTTCAATTGCCTGACGGACGCGCCTGTCATTCAGTCCGTTACAGATGCAAACATACATCGCCGTTCGCTTGCTCAAGCTTGAAACCTGTCGCTTCAACATATGACGCACTTGAGAATGACTGTCAATTGCGCTGTTTTGGCATCGCCAAAGAGTCAATAATTGAAAGAAATGGAAACGAAAGGCAATTCGACAGGGAAGAATCCAACCTTGCGGCCTTGCTAATCCTTTCGGTCGTGCTAGGGTGCGATTTGAAGGCAAGTGAGGGTGCTTTAGCCCAAAAGTGTTCGCGGAAGAATTGAGATTCCAGGGAGGAACCATGAGACAAACTTTGACAGCGGCCCTTCTGTCGGCCGTTGCCGGCATCGCGATCAACACGAGTGCACAAGCGCAAGGCGTGGAGGTATCGATCTCCTGTGGCGCGGTCGGCCCCGGGCTGGAACTGTGCCGCGAGGGTGTCGCGGCATGGGAAGCCGAGACCGGCAACACGGTCAACGTGACGACGGCGCCGAACTCCACCACGGACCGCCTTGCGCTTTACCAGCAGGTGCTGAACGCGGGCGCGGGCGATCTCGATGTCTATATGATTGACGTGATCTGGCCGGGCATTCTGGGCAGTCACTTTGTCGACTTGGCCGAGTACATTCCGCAGGACGTGATCGACCAGCACTTCCCGGCAATCATCGAAAACAACACCGTGGACGGCTCGCTGGTCGGCATGCCGTGGTACACTGACGCGGGCATCCTGTACTATCGCACGGACCTGCTGGAGCAGTACGACGTCGAGGTGCCGACCACCTGGCAAGAGTTGACGGTCGCCGCCGAGACGATCATGGCGGGCGAGCGGGAGGCTGGTAATGACCGCTTCTGGGGCTTCGTTTGGCAAGGGCGCGCGTATGAAGGCCTGACCTGCGACGCGTTGGAGTGGATCGACAGCTTCAATGGCGGGTCGATCGTCGAAGCCGACGGTACGGTTTCGGTCAACAACGACAACGCCATCCAGGCGATCGATCTGGCCGCGACCTGGGTCGGCACGATTTCCCCCGACGGCATTTTGAACTACGCCGAAGAGGAAGCGCGCGGCGTGTTCCAGTCGGGCAATGCGGCGTTCATGCGCAACTGGCCGTACGCCTGGGCGGCGGGACAGGCCGAGGACAGCCCAATTCGCGGCAACATCGAGGTCGCGCCCCTGCCGCGGGGTGGCTACAACGGTGTTCATACCGGCACGTTGGGTGGCTGGCAGCTCGCGGTTTCGCGCTATTCGGAGAATCCCGAGGTCGCGGCCAGCCTGGTCGCTTACTTGACGAGCTTTGAAGAGCAGAAGCGCAGGGCCATCGAGGGGTCGTACTTGCCGACCATCGAGGCGCTGTACAGCGATCCGGACATTGAGGCGGCCAATCCGTTCATTCCGCGCCTCTATGAAACCTTCGTCAACGCCGTCGCCCGCCCATCCCGTGTCACGGGCGAGCGCTACAACGAAGTGTCGTCCGCATTCTGGAACGCGGTTCACGCCACGCTTTCCGGCAATGGCGATGCCGCCACCAACCTGGCATCGCTGGAAACCGAGTTGAGGCGCATCAGCCGCGGCGGACGCTGGTAGGATCGCCGAATAGGAGATGATGGGGCCCGACGGTACTTGCCGTCGGGCTCCTTTTTGCCCGATACTTTTGACAAGACCGCTCACCAAAGGGCGGCGATTACAAACAGCCGGCCCTCTCAACCGAAGCCGGCGACCAACTGGGATGGGGATGCCGCATGACTGCTGATGCGTCCGCTATTGCGCCAGAAAATCTGGGCACGGAAACGGCTCCAAGAGCGTCCAAGCTAACACGGCAGCGGGTTCGATCCGCCTGGATCTTCATAACCCCCATGCTGATCATGTTGGCACTTGTTGCCGGTTACCCGCTGATCAGCACGATCTATTACAGCTTCACCGACAGGTTGCTGGTTGCTGATCACAACACACAGTTCATCGGCTTCAATAACTACCTCTATTACGGACCAAATCTAAACAACTACGATGAGGAGTTGGACGGCTACTTCGTCTATTACGAGGACACTGACGCCGCGCTGGTCTATCGCGATGACGGTGTCTTCTATGATTTGGATACGGAGGACCCCGATACCGGCGCCATGGACCCCTACGCCGGGGAAATCGACACGGCCGATGTGTTCGAATGGCAGGGACTGCTTGTCGACTCCTTATGGTGGCGATCGGTCTGGAACACCCTGACATTCAGCGTCGTTTCGGTCGGGCTGGAGATTATCATCGGCCTGGTCGTGGCGCTGATCTTGAACGCCAATATGCCCGGGCGAGCCGTCATCCGCGCAGCGGTGCTGATCCCCTGGGCTATCCCGACCATCGTGTCCGCCCAGATGTGGAGCTGGATGCTCAACGACCAGTACGGCGTCATCAACGAAATCCTGTTGAGCTGGGGCTGGATCGAAAGCCGACTGGCCTTCACCGCGGACCGGTTCTTGGCACTGCCATCGGTGATTGCGGTGGATGTTTGGAAGACGACGCCGTTCATGGCGCTATTGATTCTGGCGGCACTCCAACTTCTTCCAGGAGAAGTCTATGAGGCCGCGAAGGTCGATGGCATTCACCCGGTGAAGCAATTCTTCCGGATCACGTTGCCGCTGATCCGGCCCGCCTTGATGGTGGCGGTGATCTTCCGGGCACTGGATGCGTTACGCATCTTCGACCTGATCTATGTGCTCACCTCGGGCAGTCGAGACACCATGTCGATGTCCATCTACGCCCGACAAAACCTGATCGACTTCCAAAATGTCGGCTACGGATCGGCAATATCGACCGGGCTGTTCCTGATCATTTCAGCCTTCACGTTGATCTATCTGATGCTCGGCCGTGTCAACTTTGACCAGGAGCGCTAAGCCATGAGCAGAAACGCGCGCAGACTCCTGTTGAGAATCGCCTTTTACGTTCTGGTGATTTTCATCGTCATCTACACCGTCTTCCCATTCTACTGGGCCATCAACTCGTCGCTGAAGGCGGGCACCGACCTGTTCGCGCCCGACTTCCTGCCGCCGTCGCCGGCCTGGACCAATTACGTCTCGGTCTTCGAGGATCAGCCTTTTGCGCTAAACATCCTGAACTCGGTCTACGTGTCCGGCGTAACGGTGATCATCTCGCTGTTTCTCGCCGTCACGGCCGCCTACGCGCTGGGTCGGATCAAGTTCAGCGGGCGCGGCGTCCTGCTGCTGGTCGTGCTCAGCGTCTCGATGTTCCCGCAGATCGCGGTGCTGTCGGGCCTGTACGAGGTCATGCGCTGGTTGGGCCTGATTCAGCGCTTGGAGTCGCTGATCATCAGCTACGTCATTTTCACCCTGCCCTTCACGGTATGGATCTTGACCACCTTCATGCGTGAACTGCCGAAGGAGTTGGAGGAGGCCGCGATCGTCGACGGCGCCAGCCCATGGCAGACCATCTCGCGCGTGTTCTTGCCGTTGCTGGGACCCGCCTTGGCGACCACGGGTCTTTTGGCCTTCATCGCGGCGTGGAACGAGTTCCTGTTCGCCCTCACCTTCGTGGGCAACAACAACGAAACCCAGACGATACCGGTGGCGATCGCGAACTTCAGCGGTGCCAGCGAGTTTGAATTGCCCTGGGGCGGGATCATGGCGGCGTCGGTTATCGTGACCGTGCCGTTGATCGTGCTGGTCTTGATCTTCCAGCGCATGATCGTGTCCGGCCTCACCGCGGGCGCGGTGAAGGGTTAGCGAGTAACAGAGGGTAGCCGGTGCGATCGCTCGCGCCGGCGCAAGAGGAGATAACAAATGGCAACAGTTAAGTTGGAAAACGTCACCAAGTCGTTCGGTGAACTGCAGATCATCAAAGGCGTCGACCTTGAGATCAACGACAACGAGTTCGTCGTGTTCGTCGGCCCGTCGGGCTGCGGCAAGTCCACCCTGCTGCGCCTGATCGCGGGGCTGGAGGACATCACCTCCGGCGACCTGTCGATCGACGGCAGTGTCGTGAACGACCTGCCGCCGTCGGAACGCGGCATCGCCATGGTGTTCCAGTCCTACGCCCTCTACCCGCACATGACGGTCTACGAGAACATGGCGTTCGGCCTGAAGCTGGCCAAGGAAAGCCGGGAGAGCATCGAGGGCAAGGTGCGCGAGGCGGCGCGGATCCTGCAGCTTGAACACCTCCTGGACCGCAAGCCGAAGGAAATGTCGGGCGGCCAGCGGCAGCGCGTTGCCATCGGCCGCGCCATCGTGCGCAACCCCAAGGTCTTCCTGTTCGACGAGCCGCTGTCGAACCTAGACGCCGCCCTGCGTGTGCAGATGCGCATTGAAATCGCCAAGCTGCACCATGATCTGGACGCGACCATGGTCTATGTGACCCACGATCAGGTCGAGGCCATGACGCTGGCCGACAAGATCGTCGTGCTGCACGGCGGCATCGTGGAACAGGTCGGCTCGCCGCTGGAACTGTACCATCACCCGCGCAACCTGTTCGTCGCCGGCTTCATCGGCAGCCCGAAGATGAACTTCATCGCCACCAAGGTGACGGCGGTGGACGATGGCGGCGTGTCGGTCACCTTGCCGGGCGGCGAGACGATCAAGGTGCCGGTCAATGGCGAGAACGTGCAGCCCGGCGACAAGGTCACCTACGGCGTCCGGCCGGAGCATATGATCGAAACCGGAGACGCCGACGCGCATATCGACGGCGAGGTCTTCGTGGTCGAGCGGGTGGGCGGCGACACGTATGCCTATGTCCGGGCCGAAGGCACCGAGATGATCACCGTGCAGACCAGCGGCGACAGCCATGTCGGCGTCGGCGACAAGCTGCATATCGGCGTATCGGCGGCAACCAGCCACCTCTTCGTGGCCGATGGAGATGCCCTGCCCCTGCTCGCGCGCAATCCGATGGCGGATGCCCGCAAGGGCGGCATGCTCAGCGACGCGCCGGGCCCCAAGGCCGAGCCGCACTAAGCTATCGTCCGGAGTACCACTGAAAAGGGGGTGCGCCCATGCCAGGGCGCGCCCCTCTTCCTTTATGGGGTCGACACGGTCAACCGGCGGCCAGCGGCCTGACCGGCGCACCCCGCTCGATCCAGCGGATCCTGGTATCGAGCCGGCGGGCCTTTTCCGGCGCGACCGCCCGCGTTCCGGCCTCTTCGACCATCAGCGCCTCAAGGGACGTCAAGCGCTCGCGCTGCTCGCCCGTCAGACCCGGCCGCTTCAGCAAGGCACGGATCGTCGCCAGCCTTTCGCCCAGCATGAATGGCGTGATCTGATGCTGGGCCGTTTTCGCCTTTGCGTTCATGGTCCTACCCTCCCAGATGGGAGCCGCGATTCGTCGCGACCCTATTAAGATGGCGCACTCTGTGCGCACTTTCAACAGAAAAGCGCACAGGGTGCGCACCAGGGGTGCCTCAGCCACCCGTGACGCTGAGCCGTGGACCGTCACAAAACCGTCAAGAATCCCAGCGTTCGGCAGCTATCCACCCCGTCATCACCTGGTGCATGCGCCGAGATTGCTGCCGCGGGGCCGCGGCAATCGGCCGTGAGCGGAGGTATGCATAACGGGCAGACATGTCCGCAGGATTTCGCAACTGACGGCGATATGCTTCAGTTGCTTCGGCTCCCGTAACGCGACCGACCCCGACATGCCTTGGCGCGTGGTTGGGCGGGGCTTAGTGTGCGGGGGCCTGCTCTTCCGCTAGCCATGACAGACCCAGAGCGTGCCAACTGCAGAGACCTCGTGGGTGCGACGCGCGCCCGTGGCCCAATTCGCCATCGTCATGGGCTTGACCGGCCTCGGCCATGCCTGGACAGTCGCCACCCCCATCCTGGGTTTACCCGACATCGTGGGCCGGGTCCTGCTTGCGCTTTCAGCCCTGGTCTTTGTCCTATTGCTGGCCGTCTATGCCGCCAAGCTCGTCCGCTATCCACGGGCGGTCGCGGCCGAGTTTGGCGACCCGGTCCAGATCAGCTTCTTCCCGACCTTTTCGATCAGCCTCTTGCTGCTCGCGGTCGCCGCCCTGCCCTATAGCCGCGGCCTGGCCATGGTCGTTTGGACCATCGGGGCCGCGCTTCAGCTCGTTCTGGCGTTGTCGATCATCAATCTCTGGATCACGCGCAATGTCGACATCACCCACACCAGCCCAGCCTGGTTCATTCCCGTCGTCGGTAACATCGTCGTACCGCAGGCGGGCGTGCCGTTGGGCTTCATCGAGCTGTCCTGGTTCTTCTTCGCCGTCGGCATCGTGTTTTGGGTGATCCTGTTCACGATCGTGCTGTACCGCATCATCTTTCACGATCAGATGCCGGCTCGGTTCCTGCCCACCCTGTTCATCTTGTTGGCGCCGCCCGCCCTCGGTTTCATCGCCTATCGATTGCTGACGACCGGGGACGTGGCGACGGCCGCCCTGGACGGGACCGCCCGGGTTCTGATCGGCATGGCGTTCTTCTTGACCCTGTTGCTGGTGAGTATGGCCGGCTCGTTCCGACGCGTGCCGTTTGCCATCAGCTGGTGGGCCTACACCTTTCCCTCAGCCGCCATGGCCGTGGCGGCCTTGGAGTATCATCTGGCGGTCGGTTCCGACTGGACGGCCGCGATCGCAGCCGTGCTCTTGGCGGCCGCGACGCTCATTATTCTTGGTGTCGCCTGGCGCACTTTGCGGGCTCTGTTCGACGGCACGCTGTACTAAGCTCGTAACGGCTTCCGTGAAAGCGCAATACTGACGGGGAGACAGAAATGGCCAAGGCAACGGGAATCGGCGGCGTCTTCTTCAGGGCCAACGACATTACGGCGACCGCGCAATGGTACGAGCGCTGCCTGGGCCTCGACGTCAGCACATGGGAAGGCGGCGCCTTCAGCCAGTTCAACTGGCGGGAGGCAGACGACCCGGAAGCAAAGGGTTATACGATCTGGTCGCCGTTCAATCAGTCGACCAAGTACTTCGACCCGGGCGGGGCTGACTTCATGGTCAATTTCCGTGTCGACGACCTTGATGCGGTTCTCGAACACCTGCGCGCCCAGAACGTAGAGATCGTCGGCGATATCCAGACCGAGCCTTACGGCCGGTTTGCCTGGATCATCGACCTTGACGGCCGCAAGGTCGAACTGTGGGAGCCGGCCGACGACGACCCGGCGAAATAGATCCGGGCCGTCGTTCTAAACCTGTCACGACCTTGCCGGTCAACTGGCCCGCTTCAACTCCGTTTCCACCATCGTCGCGAACCAGCTGGCGCCGATGGGCAGGATCTCGTCGTTGAAGTCGTAGCGCGGGTTGTGGACCATGCAGGCGGACGGCCCGCCGGCCTGTCCCATGGCGATGTAAGCGCCGGGACGCTTCTCAAGCATGTACGAGAAATCCTCCGCCCCCATCACCGGCTGCATGTCACGGTCGACCTTGCCCTGGCCAAGGACGGCCTCGGCCACGCGTGCGGCCTTCTCCGCCTGCTTTTCGTGATTGACGGTCGCCGGATAGCCGCGCCGGTAGAAAACCTCTGCCTCGCCGCCATAGGCGTCGGCAACCGACTTGGCGATACGCGCCATGCCCGCCTCGATCTCGTCCTGGACCGTTTCATCGAAGGTACGCACCGTGCCGCCCAACCAGCCATCGTGCGCGATGACGTTGAAGGCCGACCCGATATGCATCTGGGTGACGCTGATGACCGCCGGGTGCAGCGGATTGGTGTTGCGGCTGACAAGGGTTTGAAAACCCTGGACGATCTGAGTCGCAATGATGACCGGGTCGACCGTGTAATGCGGCATCGCGGCGTGGCCACCGGTCGCCTTGATGGTCACTTTGAACTCGTCGGCGGCCGCCATCATCGGCCCCGTGCGCAAACCTGCCTCGCCCGCCTGAAGCGGCGGCCAGTTGTGCATGCCGTAAACCTCGTCGCTGCCGAAGCGGTCGAACAGCCCGTCATCGACCATCGCCTTGCCGCCGCCCTTGCCCTCTTCCGCCGGCTGAAAGATGAAATGCACCGTGCCGTCGAAGTTCTTCGTCTCCGCCAGATACTTCGCCGCGCCCAGTAGCATCGTCGTGTGCCCATCATGGCCGCAGCCATGAAACTTCCCATCGTGCTTGGACTTATAGGCGAAGTCGTTCTCTTCCTGCATCGGCAGGGCGTCCATGTCGGCCCGCAGGCCGATCGACTTGCCTGAATCGCTGCGTCCTTTCAGGACACCGACCACGCCGGTCTGCCCCACCCCGCGATGGACCTCGACACCCCATGATTCCAGCTTTTCGGCAACCAGATTGGACGTGCGAAACTCTTCGAACCCCAGCTCCGGATGCATGTGGATGTCGCGGCGCCATTCGGTCATTTCATCCTTCATGGCGGCGATCGAATTGATGACGGGCATAGGGTTTCCTTCGAAGCAATGCGCGGGTGTTCGGATAAACGCTAAATTGGGGCGCAGTCAAAAGGCCGCAAGGTCGATCGTCGCGGTATCGGCCGGCGCGCCCTTGCGAACGGCAACCGTGCCATTCTTGACCACCATAATGTGGTTGGCGGTATCGGCCGCCCTGTCGATGTCGTCCGTCGGGTCGCCGTCGACGATCAGCAGGTCGGCGGCCATGCCTTCGCCTATCTGGCCACGGTCGGAAAGGCCCATCAGTTTGGCCGGGTTCACGGTCGCGGCGATCAGCGCGTCCGCCGGCTTGATGCCGATATCGACCATGAAGGCCAGCTCCAGCGTGTTTTCGCCATGGCGGTTGAAAGGCGTGCCGGCATCCGTGCCCATCACCAAGGTGCCGCCGGCATCGTAGAAGTTCTTGATGGAGCGTCGATGGTGCACCGCGACCCGTTCGGATTTCTCCACGATGTAGGCCGGAATGCCGCTTTTCGCGTTCCGCAGAATGTTGTTGATGGCCGCGAGGGTCGGCACCAGGACCGTGCCGCGCGCCAGCATCTCTTCGATGCATTCGTCGGTCATGAAGATGCCGTGCTCGATCGAATCGACGCCCGCGCGGGTGGCGTTCAGAATGCCATCGGCCCCTTGGGCGTGGCTGGCCGAATGGCGGTGGAAGCGATGGCCCTCGGTAATGCCGGCGCGCAGCTCCGCCTCGCTGTAATGCGCATCCTCAGGATCCACGCCGGGCGTCATGACGCCACCCGTCGCCATGATCTTGATCAGGTCGCAGCCGGCATGGATCTGCTCGCGCACGGCCTTCACCACCTCATCCGGCCCGTCGGCGACCCTGCCGTTCTTGTTGCCGTGGCCGCCGGTCATGCAGATCATCCGGCCGGCGGCGCGGATCGTCGGGCCCAGCACCTGGCCCTGATTGCAGGCATCGCGCACCGCGAACTCGATGTACTCCTTGCCGCCGCAATCGCGGATCGCCGTGATGCCCGCCGCCAACGTCGCGCGCGCGTTCAAGAGCGCCTTGATCGCCGCCTGGGCCGGTTTCAAGGCGTCAAGCGCGGCCGACGGGTTCGCCTCGGCACCATAGATCAGGTGGACATGGGCATCCATCAGGCCGGGCAGGATGGTCGCGCCCGGCAGTTCTTCCAACGGACCGTCATAGCCGACGAACTCCGCCTCGGGCGCCATGCGCTCGATCCGGCCGCCGGTGACCAAAAGGGCGTGATCGGCGACCGTCGACCCGTCGGGACGGAAGATCGCGGCGCCCCGGTAAAGCGTCGACATCAAAAACCTCTAATCATCGCTTGGGGATTGCCTGAGCTTAGCGTCTCGACGGTTCAAGCCACAAGCCGCGCAGGCTCGACCCGATCAAGCGTCGCCTCGATTTGCGCGCGCTGTGGTATGCTCGCCTCGGCGCCGAGCGCGGTGCACGCCAAGCCTGACGCGACGGCGGCCAGGCGCAACGCATCCGGCAGCATCTCACCACCATCAAGGCCCGCCGCCAAAACACCTGCAAAGGTGTCGCCGGCGCCTGTTGTGTCCACCGGCGTGACCGGCAGTACACTCTGTCGCCATATCTTTCCGTCAGGCTCCGCCGCGAGCGCGCCGTCGCCACCCAGGGTGATGACGCAAGTCAGAGACGCAGCCCTCGCCAAACGTTGTGCCAATGCTGCCGGTTCGTCGTCTGGCCAGCCGAGACCATCGGCAATGGAGGCGGCTTCGATCCGGTTGACCGCCAAGTAGTCCAAGCCGGCCAATGCCGTCTCCGGAATCGGTGCGGCGGGTGCCAGGTTCAGCATCACCTGCCCCCCTGCCCGCTTGGCGCGGTCGATGAGCGCCCAGTTCTGCTCCGGCGGCACTTCCATTTGCAATACCAGCATATTGCCTGCCGCGAGTGCCGCGTCGGAGACCCAGTCACTGTCGACCGTGCCATTGGCACCGCTGGTGGCACATATGGCGTTTTCGCCCTGCGGGTCGACGGTGATTGTGGCAATACCTGTGGGCCGATCGCTGTCACGCACACCGCTGACATCCACGCACGACCTTTCCAGACTGTCGCGCAGCCGCTCGCCATAGCTGTCACGACCTACTGCGCCGATCATGGCGACCTGTGCGCCCGCACGGCATGCAGCGATCGCCTGGTTGGCCCCTTTGCCGCCGGGCTTGGTCTCGTAGGACGGGCACAGCACCGTCTCGCCGGGCCGAGGGATGGACGGCACCGGCAGAACCAGATCCATGTTGATCGATCCGAAAACGGTGATCATCGCGTTGTGGCCCGTCTCGGCAGATCAATGGCTCATCAGTACCGGCACGGTCATATGCTTCAGGATCGACCGGGTCATGCCGCCCATGATCAGCTCCCTGAGACGCGGCGTCCCGTAGCCGCCCATGACAACGATGTCGGCTCCCCGATCGCTGACATTGTTCAGCAGCACGTCGCCAACCTCGATGTCGCGCGACGTGATATGCGCGGCCTCCGCATTGATGCCGTGGCGGGCCAGATGCAGGGCAATGGCCGAACCGGGCGTGTCGCCCATCGTGCGGTCCGGATTGACGACCAGGACGGTGACGTCCTTCGTCGCCTCCAGGATCGGCATGGCGTCGGCAACCGCACGGGAGCCTTCCCGGCTGCCGTTCCACGCCACGATCGCATGCTCACCCATCGTTCTCAGCGAGAAGGAGTGGGGCACGATCAGCACCGGCCGGCCGCTCGCCAGCACCAGATCCTCCGGCGGGATCTGCTCCTCGTCGCTGTCCGGGTCCCACTGCCCGGCGACGATCAGGTCGAAATAGCGGCTGAGCACCGCCGTGATTTGGGTCGGATCGCCCAGTTCACTGCGCCATTCGCTGCGGGCGGTATAGCCCGCGCGACCGACCGCCTCGTCAAAGGTCGCCTGTGTCTGGGCCCTGATATCGGCAAGCGCCTCGTCATGGGCCTTGACGGCGGCTTCGGTCAACTGGCTGACGACATAGCCGGGAATGTCGGTCGTATCGTGCACGTAAAGGCCGGTCAGATGCGCATCGTGCCGGGCCGCAAGGGCCAGCGCATAGTCAAGCCGCTGCGCGCAGGACCTGCCCGTGTCGACCGTAACCAGAATGTTGCGCAGGCTCATCGCTTCATCTCCAGCATTGCTTGGACAGCCACCATCGGCTGTGGATATCTGCCCCTGTTCCTTACAAGAACGCCTTGACTGAGGTCAAACGCCGGCCGCGCCGTCCGCCCCGGCCAGAACGGGCACGGCCTTGCGATCCTCCAACGGCAGCCGGTCCTCCTCAACCGCGTGGCAGGCCACCATCGTGCCCTCCGCCGTCGGCAGGGCCTTCGGCAGTTCGGCTTGACAGCGGTCGTTGGCGAACGCGCATCTCGGATGAAACGGACAGCCGCTGGGCGGATTGATCGGGTTTGGCACCTCACCGGCCACCGGCACCCTTTCGCGGCCGGTCATGTCCAAGTCGGGGATGGTGTCCAGCAGCATGCGCGTATAGGGATGGCGCGGAAACCGGAACAAGGTGCGCTTTTCCGCCCATTCCACCAGCCGCCCGAGATACATCACGCCAACCCAGTCGGAGACGTGATAGACGACCGCGAGATTGTGGCTGATGAACAGATACGTCAGATCAAACTCGCGCTGCAAATCCTTCATCAAATTGAGAATTTGCGCCTGAACGGAAACATCCAACGCCGACGTCGGCTCGTCGCAGACCAGAAACTCCGAACTGGATGCCAAGGCGCGCGCGATGGAGATGCGCTGGCGCTGGCCGCCGGAAAACTCGTGCGGGAACTTCGCGCCGTCTTGAGGCGTCAGCTTGACATGGGTCAGCAGATCGTCGACCCGGTCGTCCACGTCCTGGCCGCTCAGCAAACCATGGGCCTTGATCGGTTCGGCGATGATGTCCCTCACCCGCCAGCGCGGGTTGAGGCTGGCATATGGGTCCTGGAAGATCATCTGCACCCGGCGCCGGAAGGGGCGCTGGGCACGCCGGGACTTCAGCTCCGCGGTGTCGACGCCGTCGAACACCGTCTTGCCCTTGGTCGGCTGGTAAAGCCCGACAACGGTGCGGGCGACGGTGGACTTGCCGCAGCCGCTCTCACCGACCAGGCTGAAGGTCCGCCCCTTTGGGATGCTGAAGCTGACACCGTCGACGGCCTTGAGGATCTGGCGCTGGTCGCGTTCCAGCACCCGGTTCAGCCAGGGCTTGGAAACGTCGAAATACTTCGCCAGATTGCTGACCTCGACGAGCGCGGTGGCCTCAGCCATGGGTCGCCTCCACCGGTTGCTTGTCGTACAGCCAGCAGGCGACTTGCGACGGGTCGCTTACCATCGGGTCCGGCCGCTCGACGAAACAGCGGTCGAAGGCCTTCGGACAGCGCGGGTTGAAGGCACAGCCAGTCGGGATGGCGGTCAGCCGGGGCATCGAGCCCTCGATCTGGTTCAGCCGGTCGACATCATGCCCCATGGCCGGGATCGCGCCCATCAGCCCCTCGGTGTAGGGGTGCTTGGGATGCTTGACCACCTCGCGCACCGGCCCCAATTCGGCAATACGTCCGGCATACATGACCGCGACCCGGTGGGCCGTCTCGGCGATCACACCCATGTCGTGCGTCACCAGCATCACCGCCGTCCCGTGATCACGGCACAGCCGTTTCAGCAGCGCCAGGATTTGCGCCTGGATCGAGACGTCCAAGGCCGTCGTCGGCTCGTCGGCGATGATCAGCCTGGGGTTGGCGCAGAGCGCCAGCGCGATCACCACCCGCTGGCGCATGCCGCCGGAAAACTGATGCGGATAGGCGTCGATCCGCCTTTCAGGGGCCGGAATACCGACCTCGCGCAGCAGCTCGATCGACCGATCCCGCGCCTTTGACGACGACAGGTCGGTGTGGGTCTGGATGGTCTCGATTAACTGACGGCCGATTGTGTAAAGCGGGTTCAAGCTGGTCAGCGGGTCTTGAAAGATCGCGCCGATTTTCTTGCCGCGAATGGTCCGCATACGGGCGTACGGCAGACTGTCGATGCGCTGGCCTTCCAGGATGATCTCACCGCTGGCAATGCGCAGCGGCGGTTCCAAAAGGCCGATTATGGCGGCACCGGTCAGCGACTTGCCGGCGCCGGATTCGCCGACCACCCCAAGGATTTCGCCATCCTCGATGTCGAAGGAGACGCCGTCGATGGCAGTCAGCACGCCGCGACGGGTCGGGATCTCGATGCGCAGATCACGGACTTGAAGAAGGGGTGCCGCCACGGAACGCCTACCGCAATTTCGGATTCAGGGCATCGCGCAGCCAGTCGCCCAGCAGGTTGACCGACAGGGCGAGCAGGACGAGCGCGAGACCGGGAAAGAAGGTGATCCACCACTCACCGGAGAACAGATAGTTCTGGCCGACCTGGATCAGCGTGCCGAGCGACGGCTGGGTCGGCGGAACGCCGACGCCCAAGAAACTCAACGTCGCCTCGGTAATGATTGCCAGCGCAAGGCCGATGGTGGCGATCACCAGAACCGGCCCGATGACGTTCGGCAACACGTGCCGCACCATAATCATGAACGGATGGAGGCCGATCAGGCGGGCGGCGTGGACGTACTCCTTGTTCTTCTCGACCATCGTGGTGCCACGCACGGTCCGCGCGTATTGCACCCAGTTCGACAAGCCGATCGCGACGATCAGCACGTAGATCGCCACATCGTTCTGCATATCGCGCGGCAGCATGGCTCTCGCAACGCCAAAGATCAGCAGCGCGATCAGGATCGCCGGAAAGCTGAGTTGAACGTCGGCGATGCGCATGATGACGCTGTCCAGCCAGCCGCCAAGATAGCCGGCCAACAGACCCAAGACCGTGCCCAGGATCAGCGCGAAAATGACCGAAGCGAAGCCGACCAAGAGCGAGATGCGGCTGCCGTAAAGAATGGTCGAGAGGATATCTCGGCCCTGATCGTCCGTGCCAAGCAAGAACTGCTCGCCGGTAAACACGTTGTCCGTCATCGGCGGCGTAAAGCCGTTCATCAGGTTCAGCGACGCCGGATCAAAGGGATTTTGCGGCGCCAGCCAGGGGGCAAACAGTGCGCCGATGAAGAAGATCAGGGTGATCAGCGCCGACACCATCGCCACGGGCGACCGCCTGAAGCTGTAAGCGATGTCGCTGTCCCAGGCCCGTTTCCAACGACCGGCCGGCTCTTGCGCCTCGATCATCGCGGCGCTGGCCTTCGGCGCATAGATCGGCGGCTCTGACGAGGGCCGATGATCCAGATGCGTGTCGTCAGCCATGGGCGGCCCTCTCGATCCGCAAGCGCGGATCGACAACATAGTACAGCAGGTCGACCACCAAGTTGATCACCACGAAGAAGAAGGAGATCATCACGAGATACGCTGACATAACTGGGATATCGACGAACTGAATGGCCTGGATGAAAAGCAGCCCGATGCCCGGCCACTGAAACACGGTCTCGGTAATGATCGCAAAAGCGATCAGGGAGCCGAGTTGCAGCCCGGTGATGGTCAGAACGGGCACCAAGGTGTTCTTCAGCGCATGGCCGAAATTGATCACCCGATTTGTCAGGCCGCGCGCCCGGGCGAATTTTATGTAGTCGGTGCGCAGAACCTCCAGCATTTCAGCGCGAACCAGGCGCATGATCAAAGTGAGCTGAAATAGGCCCAGCGTGATCGCCGGCAGGATGAGCGCCCTGAGACCATCGATGGTGAACAGGCCGGTCGACCACCAGCCGATATTCACCACCTCGCCGCGCCCGAAACTAGGCAGCCAGCGCAGTTCGACCGAGAAAATCCAGATCAAAATAATGCCGATCAAGAAGGTTGGCAGCGAAACCCCTACCAGAGAACCAGCCATGATGGTCTGGGCAAGCCAGCCATCGCGCCTGAGCGCCGTGTAGACGCCAAGCGCAAGTCCAAACACAAGCGCGAAAACCGCCGAAACCGCCGCAAGCTCCAAGGTCGCGGGCAAGCGTTCGCCAATGACGTCGGCCACCGGCCTGGCCATACGGTAGGATACACCGAAATTGAACTGGGCGGCATTCACAACGAAGCGGGCGAACTGGATCGGAAACGGGTCGTCCAACCCAAGCCGCTCGCGCAACTCCTCGCGCTGCTCCAGCGTGGTTTCCTGCCCGACCATGTTGTTGATCGGGTCGCCGACGAAGTTGAACAGGCTGAACGCGACGAACGCCACGACCAGCATCACCAGGACCGATTGTATCAGGCGTCGAATGACGAAAGCGGCCATGGTGTCGTCGTGATCTCCCGCAGGATGCGTGGGATCAGCCTAGCTGGCTGATCTGGCGTGCCAAAGCGAATTTTGCTGGATGTTGGCGGTGTGGGTAGCGACGGGTCATCGCCGCCACCCACTCACTTCCGCCCGGGTCAGTTGTCGATCGTCGTGTGCCGCCAGCTAAACACATTGTCCGCACGCTGCACGACATTCACGCCATCGGCTACACCCCACGACAAGGCCTGCTGATGCAAGGGCAGATAGCCGACTTCATCGTGCAAGCGTTGCCAGGCCTGATTGATCAGGTCGCCACGGGCATCCGGATCGGTCTCGACCAGGACCTCGTTGGCCAGTTGATCGATTTCGGCGTCCGAGAAGCCACCCAAATTGAAAGTGCCTGAACCAGTGTCCGTGTTCCGCGTCTGGACAAGGTTATAGAGCGGATTGTAGCTGTCGATCGACCCCGGCGACCAACCCAGCAGGTAGAAGCTGGTATCATAGCCGCCTTGGGCCAGCACGCGGCCGAAATAGACGCTGCGCGGCTCCGCCAGCAGGTTCACCGTCACACCAATGCGACCGAGCATGCCGACCACCGCCTGGCAAATCGCCTCGTCATTGACGTAGCGGTCGTTGGGGCAGTTCATCTGGACTTCGAAGCCGTCCGGATAGCCGGCCTCTTCCAACAGGGCCCGCGCGGCGTCCGGATCGTAAGGGTAGCGTTCCAGATCAGTGGGAAATCCGTTGATCCCGGGCGCAACCATGGCCGCGCTTGGCGTCGACGCACCACGCATCACGACCTGTTGGATCGCGTCGAGGTCGAGCGCTTGGTAAAAGGCGAGGCGCACCCGCCGGTCCTGAAACGGGTTGGCGCCCTCGATGTTGGAATACAGCAGCTCGTCGCGCGCTTGATCCATGCCCAGGAAGATCGTCCGCAGTTCCGGCCCGGTCAGTGCCGTGGTGCCGTCATTCTCGTCGACCCGCTGCTGGTCCTGCAGCGGCACCGGATAGACCATGTCCATCTCACCGGACAAGAGTGCGGCAACGCGCGTGGCGTCGGACGTGATCGGCTGGAAGATCACCTCCGTCAAGTTGTGCTCGGGCTCGTCCCACCAGTCAGGATTCGGCACGGCAATGGTACGAACGTCCGATTGGTGCTCTTGGATCATGAAGGCGTTGGTGCCGTTGGCGTTCCTGTTGGCGAAGAACTCGCGGTCCGCCTCGGCGACATTGGTCACCACGTCGGCACCGTTCTCCATCGCCCACTCCTGGTCCATGATGAACCAGGTGTCGAACTCCGCAGTCAGAATCGGGTTCGGACCATCGGTAACGAAATCCACCGTGTAATCGTCAACGCGCTCGACCGCCACCACGCCCGGCATCTTCTGGCCGACATCGGATCCTTCCGACGTCGCGCGTTCATAGGAAAAGATCACATCGTCGGCGGTAAACGGATTGCCGTTGTGGAAGGTGACACCCTCGCGCAGGTGAAACCGCCAGCGGTTTGGTTCGACAATCTCCCAGCTCTCGGCCAAGGAAGGCTGGATCGCGAGGTCGGTCCCGCGCCTGGTCAGCCCCTCATAGATGTTGCCCAAGAAACCCAGTTGAAAAGTCTCGTTCAGCGAGTGCGGGTCAAGCGAGTTCAACGGTCCCTGGAAAGCGAAGCGGAAGGTTTCTGCCGATGCCGGGGTTACCGCGAGGATGGTTGCAGCCACGCCGGTCATAAACGCCGTTCTAATGCGCATTGTTTTTTGTTCCCTGTTCTAGTGTCGATGATTCCGCAAAACGATTAGGAGTCACATCTGGTCCCTTAGCCCCGGAACGAGCCTCGGTGTATCCTAACAATCACTCTAATGCCATACAGCGACGGCGATCAATGTCGGACCGGCCGGCGCACCCTCCCTGTTTTTTGCCGAACCGGACCTATTTGATCTCGATCAAAGACCGCCGAAGAGCGCCTTGCGAGCGTGCGGCAGCGACAGGACGCCACAGCTTCCGGGCTTTGGCGGCCGGACAACATGTTGTAAGAGCCCGGCTCTTGTTATAATGAGCGAGCCTTCGGGTTTGGGAGTACTGTTGATGACCGACTACGAGGCCGTGTTCAAGGCCGCGATCGACGAGCTTCGCGACGAAGGCCGCTATCGGCTGTTTGCCGAGTTGGAGCGCCGCGTCGGGTCGTTTCCGGCGGCGCGTCATCACGGTCACGGCAGCGTGAACATCGCCGGCGACGTGCGCTGGTGCCCGGGCGGTGGCGAAGCGGCGGACATCACAATCTGGTGTTCCAACGATTATCTGGGCATGGGCCAGAGCTCGATGGTCATCGACGCGATGAAGAAGGCGTTGGATCATTGCGGCGCCGGCGCCGGCGGTACGCGCAACATCTCCGGCACCCATGTCTATCACCGCATGCTGGAAGAGGAACTGGCCGACCTGCACGGCAAGGAATCGGCGCTGCTGTTCACCTCCGGCTACATCGCCAACGAGGCGACGCTCTCGACGCTTGCCCGCAAACTGCCAAACTGCGTCGTCTTCTCCGACGCGCTGAACCACGCCTCCATGATCTCGGGCATTCGCAACTCCGGCGCGGAAAAAGCGATCTTCCGCCATAACGACGTGGCGCATCTCGACCAGCTGATGGCCCGCTATCCGAAGGAGCGGCCAAAGTTGGTGGCCTTCGAAAGCGTCTATTCGATGGACGGCGACATCGCGCCGATCGCCGAAATCTGCGACGTGGCCGACAAGCACGGCGCCATGACCTATCTGGACGAGGTGCACGCGGTCGGCATGTATGGCCCGCGCGGCGGCGGCGTTGCCGAACGCGACGGTGTCGTGGACCGGATCACCGTCATCGAAGGCACGCTGGGCAAGGCCTTCGGCGTGATGGGCGGCTATATCGCCGCCTCGACGGACCTGGTGGATGTAGTACGCAGCTTCGCGCCCGGCTTCATCTTCACGACGGCCTTGCCGCCGACCATTTGCGCGGGCGGCCTGGCCAGTATTCGCCACCTGAAGCAAAGCCAGGCCGAGCGCGACGAGCAACAGGCGCGCGCCGCCACCCTGAAACGCATGCTGCGCGAGGCCGGCCTGCCGGTCATGCCCTCCGTCAGCCACATCGTGCCGTTGCTGGTCGGCGATCCGCGGCTTTGCAAGCAGGCCACCGATCTGCTGATCGAGCGGCACATGATTTACGTGCAGCCCATCAACTATCCGACCGTGCCGAGAGGGACCGAGCGGCTGCGCCTGACCCCGTCCCCGCTTCATTCGGAGCTTCAGATGGCGCGACTGGTGGAGGCGCTGAAGGATGTCTGGCAGCGCTTGGACATCCAACAGGCGGCTTAGACTTGCCAGTTTATGAAATGATTTTTCGTTCTTCTGACGAACGGCCTTAACATCTTGGTTCTTGCGAGGTTTTCGAAATGGAATTCGTGATCATTCTGGGAGTTGTCGCATTTTTCTTTTGGCAGACCTTCGAATAGAGTCCTCATAGCCATCCAGGCGCACGGGCGATGTGGACCCGCTGACAATCGTGTCGAACGGTCGGTTGCGAACGGGCAGCGTCCGCTGGCACTGAGCTAAAATATGATCCTACAAGGCAAATTAGACCTTGAGGCATATCGCTTGAGCCCATAGGCTCGCCGGATCGTGTCTGGGAACAACCGTCGAGGCAACGCAGAGTGCCAAGGCGGATCTAAGAGTAATCATCCATTAGACTTTGGGGAGGAACTACAGTGAAGTCAGCTACATTCACGGCTGCCTCGGCGCTCGCGATCGCGACGGCCGCCTTTGTCGGGGTAACGGCGTCGGCCAATGCCCAATCGGTCGAGATGTCGATGGCCTCGACCTATCCGGGCTCGTTGACCCAGCTGGGCACGCTTGGCCAGCGGATCTCCGACCAGATCGAACTGGTCTCCGGCGGCGACATCGTGATCGAGTTTGCCGAGCCCGGCGCCCTGATGCCGGCCCTGGAGGTGTTCGACGCCGTCTCGACCGGCGCGGTCGAGGCGGGCTGGTCGACCCCCGGCTATTGGATCGGCATTGAGCCCGCGCTGGCCTTGTTCGGCGCCGTGCCGTTTGGCCCGGAAGCGGGCGAGTATCTCGCCTGGTACTATTTCGGCGGCGGCGAAACGCTGCTGGACGAGATCTACAGCGAGTACAACATCAAGGCGATCATCTGCGGCATCATCGCGCCGGAGGCGTCCGGCTGGTTCCGCGAGCCGATCGAATCGACCGAGGACCTTGAGGGCCTGGTCATGCGCTTCTTCGGGCTTGGCGCCCGGGTCATGGAACGCATGGGCGTGTCAACCCAGTTGCTGGCAGGCGGGGACATCTTCCCGGCGCTTGAGCTGGGCACGATCGACGCCACGGAATTCTCGATGCCGGCCATCGACCTCAATCTCGGCTTCCATCAGGTTGCCGGCCACTACTACTTCCCGGGCTGGCATCAGCAATCGACCATGTTCGATCTGATGATCAATCTCGATCTTTGGAACGAGATGAACGAGACCCAGCAAGCCCAAATCCTGTCCGTCTGTGGCGACAATGTGCGCTATGGCCTGGCCGAGGGTGAGGCGATCCAGTTCGCCGCGCTACAACAGTTGCAGGATGACCACGACGTCACCGTGCATGAGTGGAGCCCCGAGGTCCTGGCCGCGCTTGAAGCCGCCTGGCAGGAGGTCAATCAGGAACTCGTCGACGAGAGCGAAAACTACGCGCGCGTCTGGGACAGCCTGTCGACCTTCCGCGAGAATTACCGCCAATGGGGCGAACTCGGCTATCTTGACTAGCCCCTGAACGACACCGGCTTTGCACGGTGACGATACCAGGCTAACTGGCGAGACCGGGCGTCCATGATCGGGTGCCCGGTCTTCTTGTTTTTGGTTTGCTAGTGTCGTTGACCGCGTGACGCTTCGACCCGCTGGATGAAGGACGGCATCCGATGGAACTCCTGCTCAAGGTTAGCGACGGCCTGAAGGCCTTTGTCATTGCCATCGGCCGGGTCGCGGCCTGGATCGCGCTGGTCCTCATCCTGGTCATCCTGTTCGACGTTATAACCCGGTACATGAAGGGCAGCGACTGGATCCACAACTATCCGAGCCTGCAGGATTTCTTCCATGCCATCGACCCCTATGCCAGCTCAACCAAGCTGCAGGAGTTGGAGTGGCACTTGCACGGGGCCTTGTTCCTGCTCTGTCTCGGCTATGCCTATCTGAAAGACGCGCACGTGCGCATCGAGCTGCTGCGCGACAACTTCTCCCTCAGGCTACGGGCCTGGGTCGAGATGGCCGGCATCGTGCTGGGGCTTCTGTTCTATTGCTACGTGGTCATCACGTACGGCTTTGACTTCGCCGAGCGCGCCTTTGTGCGCAACGAGGGGTCGTCGGCGATGACCGGCCTACCGCAACGCTGGATCATCAAGTCCTTCTTGCCGATCGGCTTCTTCCTGCTGGCGCTGGCTGGCCTCTCGGTGTTGCTGCGCTGTTTTGTGTTCCTGTTCGGGCCGCCTCACCTGCGGGACGAGGCCGGCGAGTTCCTGGAACCCAAAGAACTGCTCGAAGACGAGGGTGCCAGCATTGACGAGATCGTAGCCGAGGAGCGCCGGTGATGGAGTTCGTGGATCTGCTGCCGGCCTTCATGTTCCTGGCGCTGGCGATCCTCCTGTTCACAGGATTGCCGGTGGCCATCGTCCTTGGCGGCATAGGCATCGGTTTTGCCTATTTCGCCCTGTCGATCGGCGAGTTTCGGGAGGCCTGGATCGGCCTTGTCGTCGGCCGAATATATGGCGGCATCGTCGAGAACCTGGTTCTCGTGGCCATACCGATGTTCATCTATATGGGCACGATGCTGGAGAAATCCGGCGTCGCCAACGACCTGCTGCACGCGCTTCAGGTGCTGATGCGCCGAGTGCCCGGCGGGCTGGCGCTGTCGGTGACCTTGATGGGCACGATCATGGCGGCGACCACGGGCATCATCGGGGCCTCGGTGGTCATGATGACCCTGCTGGCCCTGCCGGTGATGTTGACCCGCGGCTACAACGTACCGCTGGCCACCGGCACGATCGCCGCATCGGGCACCCTGGGCATTCTGATACCGCCGTCGATCATGCTGGTGATCATGGGCGACCTGCTGTCGATCTCGGTGGGCTCGCTGTTCCTGGCGGCGGTCTTTCCGGGCCTGGTGCTTGCCCTTTGCTACATGCTGATGATCTACATCACCTGTAACCTCAGACCGTCGCTGGCACCGCCCCTGCCGGAGGATATGGGACCGAGCTCGCGCCGCGAGCTGTGGGGCATGGTCTTCAAGAGCTTCGTTCCGCCCATCGCGCTGATCGTTCTGGTTCTGGGCTCGATTTTCGCTGGCCTGGCCACGCCGACCGAGGCGTCCGGCATCGGGGCGGCCGGGGCGACGTTGCTGGCCCTGCTCAACCGGCGCCTCAACTGGTCCGTGCTGCGCGAGGTGTTGGAGCGGTCGGCGCTGACCGGCGCCATGCTGTTCTTCATCTTCGTCGGTGCCACGGCCTTCTCTTACGTCTTCCGCCGGCTTGGTGGCGACCCGATGATCGAGGGCTTCATCTTCGCCTTCGGCCTGGGCGACTGGGGCATTCTGTTCATCTTGATGGCGGTCGTGTTCTTCCTCGGCTTCTTCTTCGACTGGATCGAGATCACCCTGATCGTGCTTCCGGTCTTCGCGCCGATCGTGGCGGCCCTGGATTTCGGGGCCCATGTCGGCACCGAGTACGTCGTGGTCTGGTTCGCCATCCTTGTCGCGGTGAACCTGCAAACCAGCTTTTTGACACCACCGTTCGGCTTCGCGCTGTTCTACATGAAGGGGGTGGCACCGCCCTCGGTGCGCATCCAGGCGATCTACCGCGGCATCATACCGTTTGTTCTGGTCCAGTTGATCGGTATGCTGCTGGTGCTTGGTTTCCCGCAGATCGCGCTGTGGCTGCCAGAGACGTTGCTCGAATAGTCTGAACCGTTCACATCATGAGACGAACGCTGCTGGCAGCCGTTCTTGCGGCTGCACTACCCCTCGCCGCTTGCGACGAGGGCGATACGACCGACGCGTCCACCGCTGACCCTGAGGTCAGTGCTGAGGTCAACGCTGACGTCAACGCCCAGGGGCGCCAGCTGTTTCAGCAGCGCTGCAGCGCCTGCCATGTGGCCACGGCTGAGCAAAACCGTGTGGGGCCCCATCTGGTCGGCATGTTCGGACGAACCGCCGGCGCGGTCGCGGGCTTCCGCTACTCCGATGCCATGACGAACTCCGGCATCGTCTGGACGGACGAGACCTTGACGGCGTATCTGACGGCGCCCCGCACCTACATTCCTGGCAATCGCATGGCTTTCGCCGGGCTGGCCCGCCCCGAAGACATCGAGAACCTGCTCGACTATTTGCGCGTGGCTACGGCGTCGACGCCGGATTAACTCCGGCTCGGCGTTGTCGTTTGAGGGCGGCGTCGAGGTCGTCGATCCGCTCGGCGATGTCAATATCGAGGCCGGACAGAATCTCCACAGAACGGTCCTCCAGAACCTCGGAAAGCGGGCGCCCCCGGCTGTGGTCGGCCAATGCCCGATCGCGCCGTCTTAACAGCCAGCCGATCTCAGGGCGGTAGAGCCTCGACAGCGCCGTGATCCAGCGATTGACCGGCCAAGACGGCTGGGCATGTGCGATCGCGAACCGGTCCACCAATCCGACCAGGTCCGACGCCGCGAACCAGGTCTCGTCGGTTACCCAGCGGTTGGTGGTGAACAGGCGAAGCGGCCGGCCACCGCGGTCGACTGAGATCGCCGCGAGGTGGCAGAGCCCGTCGCCCTGCGCCGCCAGCGGCACGATGTCGGTCGGCATACCTTCGCGGCGCAAGAACAGGTGGAAATGCCCCAGCTCTCCCGCCAAGCGCTCGGTCTCGGGATGGCTGTGGAAGTAGAACTGGGCGTGGTGTTCGGCGTCATAGACGTCGCCTTGCGGGTAGTGCTGCCAGTCGGCGATGGTTGCACCGGGTTCGGCATCCAGCTCGGTCAGCACCGTGTGCCCGGTCTTGGCCAGAACATGCTGACAGGTCAGAACCTCGACGGCCGCATCGCGCATCGCCAACAAGTCGTCACGCGGCAGCGATGCCAAGTCAGGTGGGGCATCGTCAACCGCGGCGCCCTTTTCGATCATTGCCCCGTCTGGTCGCCCAGCAATGAGGCGGCGCGATCATGCAGCGGCACGCCGTTCTGGCCGGCCAACGTCACCGCCTGGCTAAGGCCGGCAAGTACCGGATGCCGCCCCGCGACGTGCTCCAGATCATCCAAAACGCCCAAGAGCAGGCTGTCGACCGACGCCGCGTCGACATCTGACAGCGTGACCAGCATGGCAATCGGCCCGACGCTGCTGACGGCGTCATCGATGCCCGGATAGAGACCGCCGGGGATGGCAGCCGGAACCAGGCTGCCATTGGCCGTCAGCAAGGCCTCGACGTCGTCCTGCCCCATCGCGACCGCTTGCAGGTCGCACGTGCTGGCGGCGCGATGGATCGTGCCGCTGGGGTGCGCGGCGATGAAGGCGATGGCGTCGACCTCACCGGCGCACAAGGCATCGACCTGATCGGCAAGCGGGATTTCGCTGAAGTTCTCACTCTCGTGCACCTGCCCGGAGACGTCCAGGGCAAGGCGCAAAAGCTGGCCGGTCGCGTTGCCGGGCGCGCCGAGATTGACGACCCGGCCCTCCAGGTCGGCGAGCACTACGATGCCGTCATCCGCCCGAACGAGAATCGTCAGCGGCTCCGGAAACAGGCCCAGCACGGCGCGCAAGGTCTGGCTCAGATCACCATCGTCAAACGGCGGCAGCCCGACCATTGCCTCTGCGACACGATCGGATCGCGCGATTGCGAAATCGACGTCGCCCAGCGACAGGCGGACGAGGTTCTCCGTCGAGCCGGTTGTGGCCAGGACATCGACGTCGCCGTCCGCCGCCTCGGCCAGAATGTTGGCGATCGGGAAGTAGACGCCGGCAGGCGCGCCGGACGCCACGACCGGCGCGCGAGCGGCGCCGGCGATCTCGGTAGCGGCTTCGGCGCCGTCCTGTTGCGCGTTGGCCACGCACGGAAAAAAGGCGGCGGCGAGCGCCGCGACGGTAAACATCCTGTTGAACGGCATGGACAGCGACCGATTCACGAAAATCTACGATGGAACGATAGCGGATAGTGACGTGTCAGGGACGATAGCGGGTGTTTGTCGGCCAGTCGGACTGACCGTTGCGCAAGGTCCATTCGACCACGTCGCCCATGGTATCGCCAAGGGCTTCGTCGAAGGCGATCAGGACATCGTCGAACCCGTTTGTGGCCGCCTGCGCCTCCGCCGGGAAACTGCCGCTGGCAAAGATCAGTCGGTCCGGCATGCGCACCAGGCGGGCGTTCAGCCGGGCTTCCACCAGGGTGGTCCCGTCGGGCTGTGGTTCGGCCTGAAACTCGCGCAGTTCGGTCTGCAGGATGTAGTCGGCCCGGAGGCCGGACACATCGCGGCCGACCGCTATGATCCTGTCGGTGTTCTGAAAGCTCTCGATCAACAAGGTCAGGACCATGGCCGGCGCCCGATCGGTCCAGGCCACACCGGCGTAATAGTCGATCTGAATGAGGTCGGGGCTGACGGCAATCCGGGTTGTGTTCAGCCCGGCCGGCGCCACCGGCTCCTCGACCAACAGTTGCCAGTTCGCCAAGGGCAGGTCGGACGGGAAGGTGCTTTTCGGCGTCAGGGTGTAGAGATCAGGCGGGTCCGGCCGCGACAGCAATGTCCCGCTACACCCGGCAACGACCAGGGAAAGACCGCCGATGGCGGCGACTGCGAAGGCTCGACGGTCTAGTCTGCTCATGGCATGGATGCTCCGGCCCATCAACGTATCGGCGCCACGCCCTGGCTGTTGTCGCCAAACAGGAACTGGGACGGGTCGTTGCCCAGCTGTTCGGTGACGCGGTTCACATTGACCGCCAGCGAACGCAATTCGGTGATTAACAGTGTCAGGTCGTAAAGGCCACCTTGCGAGAACTCGGCGATGCCCGGCCGGATCTGAGACAGCAGGGCAGCGGCCTGGTTCGCCGCGCTGTCGAACGATTCCGTGGCCGATGAAACCGATGCGGTGACGCTTCGGATCGAGGTGTCGGCCGTCGTCAGCAGCTGATCCAGCCGATCGGTGATGCCGACCATATCGACGCGCAGTTCCTCGGCCAAGCCGTCGACATTGGTGACCAGCGAGTTGATCCGTTCGCCCGTTCCCGACAAAGAGGCTATCTGTCGATCCAAGTCCTCACTGATGCTGCGGACGTTGGCGATCGTCGCGCTGATGTTCTCGACATTCTCTTCCGACAGCAGGTCCGTGATCCGGCCGACCGCCGTGTTGACGCCGTTCAGGATCTCGGGCAATTCGTTGGAAATCGCCTGCAACGTCGACGGTGAGGTGGGGATTTCGGGTGGCTCGCCATCGACGGATTCGATCGGCGGATTGCCAGGCGCGCCGCCGCTGATTTCGACATACTGACCGCCGGTGATGCCGGCCAATTCCAACTGCGCGGTGCTGCCCTGGGTGATCGGGATGTCAGAATCGATCTGCATCGTCACTCTGACGAGATTGAAATTGTTCGGGTTGATCTGGAATGCGGTGACCTCGCCGGCGGGAATGCCCTGAAACCGTACGGGACTGCCGGCCTGGAGACCGTTGATCGAGCCGCTGAAGTTCGCGACGTAGGTGTGGGTTGCTTGGCTGACGCTCAGTTGTCCCAGCCAGATGACGAAGATCACGAGGCCGACGGCAAGGGCCACAACGAAGCTGCCGACGGCGATATAGCTCCCCTTTGTTTCCATCCGCCGGTCTTAAGCCCCCTGCTCAGCAGTCTGCGCGGCACGCATACGCGGTCCATGAAAGTAGGCGCGCAGCCACGGGTCATCCATCGCCATCAACTGGCTCATTGTGCCGACGGTGACCTTCTTGTTCAAAAGCACCGAGATACGGTCGCAGATTGTGTTCAAACTGTCGAGATCATGGGTCACCATTAATACAGTTAGATTCAAGCTCTTGCGCAAGGATTCGATCAGGTCGTCAAAAGAAGATGCACCAATAGGGTCAAGACCGGCGGTCGGTTCGTCCAAGAACACGATCTCAGGATCCATGGCCAAGGCCCGCGCCAAGCCGGCGCGCTTGCGCATTCCGCCGGACAGTTCCGACGGCAGCTTGTTGCAGGCATCCGGCTCCAAGCCGACCATGGCGATTTTCGCACGCGCGATCTGTTCGATCAGCGACTGCGGCAGCTTGGTGTTTTCGCGCAACGGCACCTGGATGTTCTCAGACACCGAAAGGCCACTGAACAGGGCGCCATCCTGGAACAAAACGCCCCAGCGCTTCTGCAGGTCCCGCCGCCGTACGGGATCCGGGTCGTAAGGGTCCCGGCCCAAGACGCGTACCGTCCCCGCCTGCGGCTTGCGCAATCCCACAATCGTGTTGACCAGCACGGACTTACCGGTCCCGGAGCCGCCGACCAGCCCCATGACCTCGCCGCGCTTCACGTCCAGGTTCAGACCATCATGCACGACGGTCGAGCCGAACTGGCTGCGAATGCCGTGGGCCTGGATGACGAAGTCGTGCTGTCCCGCCATCGCCTAAAACCCGATCTCGGCAAACAAGACGGAGAAGCCGGCATCGAGCACCAGGACCAGCATGATCCCCTGCACGACCGATTGAGTGGTTTGCCGGCCAACGCTCTCGGCGCTGCCGGTAACGCGCAGGCCCTGAAAACAGCCGACCATGCCAATGACAAAGGCGAACACCGGTGCCTTGACCAGGCCGGAGAAGAACGTGTTCAGCGTCACGGCGTCCTGAAGCCGATTGAGAAACGCGCCGTAGTCGATGCCAAGCGCTGCGGAGGCGACCATGGCCCCGCCGACCAGCCCCACGATATCGGCGAAGAAGACCAGCAGTGGCATCGTGATCATCAGGGCGACAACGCGCGGGATGACCAGCACCTCGATCGGATCGAGCCCCAGCGTTTCGAGCGCGTCGACCTCCTGGTTGACCTTCATGGTGCCGATCTGCGCGGTGAAGGCGGAGCCGGAGCGGCCGGCGACCATGATCGCCGTCAGCAAGACCCCCAGTTCGCGCAAGATCGACACGCCCAACAGGTCGACGACGAAGATCTGCGCGCCGAACTCGGCAAGCTGCTGGGCGCCCTGATAGGCCAGCACCACGCCGATCAGGAACGATAACAGCCCGACGATCAGCATCGCTTTGATGCCTGTCGCCTCCATGTGGTAGATCGTCGAGGCGGTGCGCAGTCGGCGCGGGTTGGCCACCACCTTCCCCAAGGTGATCAAGACCAGCCCAAGAAAGCTCAGCAGCAGCAGGCTTTCGTGGATCAGGTCGAAGGTCACCTTGCCGGTATTGTTCACCAGGCTGACCACCGGGCGAGGCCGCAAGGGCGGCGGCATACGGTCGATATCGACCTTCTGCATATCCTCGACCAGTTCGGCGAATGCGTCGGGCACGCGTACGAAGCTGACATCGCGACCGCCTGCGGCGAACCGGCGCCGAACGCGTTCAAGCAGCCAGGCCCCGGCGGTGTCGAGACGGTCGACGCCCGAAAGGTCCATGGCGACCGGGTCGCTGCCTTCGGGCGCCGCCACCTTTGGCAAGCGCGTGTTGAGCAGCCGGGCGGTGCTCAGGTCCCAGACGCCGCCGGCGACCAGACGGCGCCGCCCGTCGGCCCATTGCAGCGTCGGTTTCGCCGTGGTCGCCATGCGCTAAGGCCCTGCCCGATCGTTAGCGCGGTGGGCCAGTGCCTTCGGCCGCTTGGGCGCCCTGCGGTGCCGTCTTTCGCTCATCGGAACGAAGGACCGGCAAAAAGCGGCTGACGGATCACGAAGATCATCCCTAATGTGCGAGAACAGGCTGGCGCCACACGGCGCCGCGCCCCATGCGGCCATTGAACATCTACACATCTCCGCCGAGGAACAGGATGAATCTCCAAGATCATATCCGACATATCCCCGATTTCCCAAAGCCAGGAATTGTTTTCTACGATATCTCCACCCTATTGGCCCATCCGGGTGCCTGGCGCGAGACGGTTGAACAGCTCGTCAGCGTCATCGAGCCCGAACGGCCGGATATCCTGGTTGGCATTGAATCGCGCGGATTCCTGCCCGCGGCACCGCTGGCCCTGGCGCTGGGCTGCGGCTTCATCATGGCCCGCAAGCCCGGCAAGCTGCCCGGCAAGACAATCGGTCACACCTACGATCTCGAATACGGCACCGACCGGATCGAGATCCAGGAAGACGCGATCGAGCCGGGTCAACGGGTGGTCGTGCTGGACGATTTGTTGGCGACCGGTGGCACGATCGCCGCAACGATCGCGCTGTTGGAAAAGGTCGGGGCCGAGGTCACGCACGCCGCCTGCATCATCGAGTTGGCGTTCCTGGGCGGCCGAAAACGCCTGAATGTACCGGTTACGACCTTGATCCAGTACGACACTTGACCCAATTGGTGCGCCGCATAGACGCCCAGCCACTTTTTCGAGGGACCGTTCATGACCGAGACCTCACGCCCCTGGTGGAAGGGGGCCGTGATCTATCAGATCTATCCGCGCAGCTTTCAGGACACGACCGGCACCGGCATCGGCGACCTGAACGGCATCACCGAACGTCTGGGCTATATCGCCGATCTGGGCGTAGATGCGATCTGGATCTCACCCTTTTTCAAGTCGCCGATGAAGGACTATGGCTACGACGTTGCCGACTACCGTTCCGTCGATCCGATGTTCGGCAGCAATGACGATTTCGACCGGTTGATCGACCGGGCCCATGCGCTGGGCCTGAAGGTGATGGTCGATATGGTCTACGCCCACACCTCCAACCAGCACGCGTGGTTTATCGAAAGCCGGGCGAACCGGGACAATGCGAAGGCCGACTGGTACGTCTGGGCCGACCCACGGCCGGACGGCACGCCGCCCAACAACTGGCTGTCGGTCTTCGGCGGGCCCGCCTGGCAGTGGGAACCGCGGCGATCCCAGTACTATCTGCACCATTTCCTGGTCAGCCAGCCGAACCTGAACTGGCACAACCCTGCCGTCGCCGATGCGATGTTCGCGGACACCAAGTTCTGGCTCGACAAGGGTGTCGACGGCCTGCGCCTGGACGCGATTTCGACCCTGTTTTCCGACGCCGAGTTGCGATCGAACCCGCCGGTCGACCCTTCCAATCGCGTGGCGGAGATGGGCGGCGCCGGCAACAACCCAATCGCCATGCAGAACCACATCTATGACCGCGACCAGCCTGAAATGCTGCCCATGTTCAACCGGCTGCGCAAACTGGTCGAGCAGTATCCAAATGGCTTCCTTCTGGGCGAAATCGCCGATGTCGATTCGATTGCCGCAGTGGCCAAGTACACGCGCGGCCGCGACCGGTTGCACAGCGGCTATACGTTCCAATTGATGCAGGCGCAGTTCGATGCCGCCATGCTGAAGGCCCTGGTCGGTCGTTTGGAACGCGAGTTGGACGATGGTTGGATGACCTGGTCGCTGTCCAACCATGACAGCCCTCGCTCCGTCAGCCGTTTCGGCGTCTTGCCGCATCTTTCCGGCGACCGTGCGGCGTTGGCCAAGCTGCTGATGGCGCTGCAGCTTTCGCTGCGCGGCAGCGTCTGCATCTATCAGGGCGAGGAGTTGGGGCTGACAGAGGTCGACATTCCCTACGAGCGGCTGCTCGACCCCTGGGGTATCGAGTTCTGGCCGGATTTCAAGGGCCGCGACGGCTGCCGGACGCCGATGGCGTGGAGCAGCCACGCGGTGAATTGCGGCTTCAGCATCGTCGAGCCCTGGCTGCCGGTGGGCCCCGACCACGGCGCCATGGCAGTCGATGTGCAGGACAGCGATGAGAACAGCGTTCTAGAAGCCTATCGACGCTTTCTTGCCTGGCGGCACAACCAGGTACCCATCATCGACGGGGATTTTCTGCTGCGCGATGATCTCGCCAATCCGATCTTCGCTTTCGAACGATCCAGCAACGATCAGCGCATGCTGTGTGTCTTCAACCTTTCCAACGAGGCCAGAGACGTCGCGATCGAGGGTGGCTGGCATCCGTCCGAGGGTCACGGCTTCGGCGCCAATCTTGGCGATGGCACAGTGACGCTGCCCGCCTTTGGAGCGTTCTTCGCCCGTTCCGCATGACCGTTTGACAAGAGCCAACCGTCGATACCGGCGGCTCCGCGATCGCCAGGGGCCCGATGTCACCAAACTAAAACAAAACGGTTGGATGCCTGTCAGAACGATCGGATAGGTAGATTGCCTCATCACCGAAAAGAGGAAGGTCTGAGGCAATGACTCAGGGTTTGGTTAAGCACGGCGCGCTGGCCGGCTGCGGCTTGCTTGCGCTTGCCGCGATGACGGCGTCAGCAGGCGCTGCGCAGAACGATTACATCGCAACCATACACGTTGTCCCCGGCAGCGAGGGGGCGGCGGCGGAGACCGTTTCCGGCGTGGTCTTCGAGGACCTCAGCCGCGACGGCGTGCGCCAGGACGACGAGCCGGGCATTGCCGGCGTCATGGTTTCCAACAGCCGCGAGGTCGTGCTGACGGACGAGAACGGCGCCTACGAGTTGCCGGCCTTCGACAACATGACCGTGTTCGTCACCGAACCCCGCGCCTACGACGTGCCGGTCAACGACGACCTGGTGCCTCAGTTCTTCTACCATCACAAGCCCGACGGCACGCCCATCGAGCTGCGCTATGGCGGCCTGCCGCCGACCGGCCCCCTGCCCGCCGCGATCAACTTTCCGATGGTTCGTGGCGACGCGTCGGACCAGTTCAGTTGCGTCGTCATGGGCGACACACAGCCCTATTCCAACACCGAGATCGGCTATGTCCGCGACAGCATCGTCCACGACCTGGTGTCACAGGATCTCAGCGATGCGCAATGCATGATCCTGGTCGGCGACGTGATGGGCGACGATCTGGACCTGCTGCCGCGTTTCATGGATATGATGAGCACGGTCGGCCTGCGGCAATATTATGTGCACGGCAACCACGATTTCGACTTCGACGCCACCTCGGACGCGGATTCGGCGGATAGCTGGCGGCGGCTGTACGGCCCGGCCTACTACTCCTACGACATCGGCCAGGTGCACTTTGTCGTCCTGGACAATGTCGTCTACCCGTGCGGCCCGGAAGATGACGGCCCTGGCGGCCGCGACGCCTGCGCCGACCCGGAAAGAACGGTGTACAATGGCCGGGTGGCCGACCAGCAGATGGAGTGGCTGGCCAACAATCTGGCGCATGTGCCGGAAGACAGGCTGATCGTACTGGCCCACCACATCCCGTTCGTGTCGTTCATCGACAGCAACACCGGCCGGCATCAGACCGACAATGTGAACGACATTTACGAACTCTTGCGCGGCCGCCCTGCCCTGTCGCTGTCCGGCCACACCCACACGCTGGAACAGTTGTTGGCCGGCGAGTCCTACCAGGGCTGGCAGGAACAGGTCGGCGTCGGCCGCCTGCCCTTCAACCATGTCGTCACCGGCGCGCCGTCCGGCAACTGGTGGTCGGGCGACCTGAACTTCGACGGCATCCCGATGTCGTTCGCCCGGCTGGGCACGCCGCGCGGCTATCTGATCTTCGACTTCGACGGCAACACCTATCAGGACACGTTCTACGGCGCAAACCTGCCGACCGACCGGCAGATGGCTGTGTCGTTCAACACGCCGCAGTTCCGCGACTGGTTCGAAACGCTGTATGCCTGGACGGAGGAAAACGATCCGCCGCACGAGGGCATCCCGCCGCTGAACATCAACGATCTGGCCGACACGCGGCTGATGACGCCGGAGGATTTGGGCAACGGGGTCTATCTGGTCGCCAATGTCTGGAACGGCAGCCGGGAGAGCGACGTCTTCGCTCAGATCAATGACGGGCCGCGCCTCGACATGGTCCGGACGCAGGACGGCGATGGCGAGGACATCCGCCAGGGTGCGGAGTACGCCGATCCGTTCGCGACGCAGCGCCAGATGCACGTTGCCCGCTATGCCATGGAAAGCGCGTCGGGCGAGCCGCGCAACCAGGGTTTCGAGCTGTGGCAGGGCTCCCAATTCGGCCCGGTGCCGCCGCAGAGTCTGGAACCCTGGATGCTGGCCGACCAGTCCATGCATCTCTGGCGCGCCGAACTGCCGGCAAACCTGCCGGTCGGCACCCATGTGGCGACCGTGACCACGGTTGACCGGTTCGGGCGCGCGTTCACCGACCACATCGTCTTCGAGGTTCGCGACGAACGCCCGGCCCCGCGTTGGCGCAATGAGCTGTGGGAAACCGCGTCGAACTAACCGTTCGCACCAACGGACTGTTGCGAGGGGCGGCGCCAAGGCGTCGCCCCGCTTTATTTTGGGGGCCTAGATCGGCGGTATGGCTCGGTCCAGTTCCTGCAGCGTCTCAACCAGGCTCGACGCCGCTTGCTCGATGATCCGACGGCCCTTCTCCGCCTCAGCTTGGGTTGCATTGCCGACAGCGCCGGTCCGGTTCAAATCCTCGGTCAGCCAGCCGAAGGCAGCCGGCCCCAACGGCCGCAGCCAGCGATTGCCGTCGGCCATGCGCTCGGCTTCCGACGGGAAGTCGGCCAGCCGATCCAGCCGCACGGCATCCGGCACGGCATGCAACATCATCGATGTTTCGATCGCGCCGCCGTGAATGCCGTGGGCCTGTTCGTTCTCATCAAACAGCCCGTCGGGCAGGCCGAAATCGAACCAGCTGACATTCGCGGCCAGCATGCCATGGCGTGCCCGCAAATCCCGCGCAACCAGATCCATGATCTGCGGCTGGCCGCCATGGCTGTTGAAGATCAGCAGCTTGCGCAGACCCGCGCGCGCCAGGCTGTCGCCGATATCGGTCCACAAGGCAATGGTGGTTGCGCCCTGTAACGTCAGCGTGCCGGGGAATGAGATGTGTTCGGGGCTGAGGCCAATCTGCTGCGCGGGCAGAATGACCGCCGGCAGGTCGGCCGGCATCGCGGCAATCGCGGCGTCCAGAATGGCCCGGTTCAGCGCCGCGTCGGTCGACAGCGGCAGGTGCGGCCCGTGCTGTTCGATCGCGGCGACCGGCAGAACGGCGATCAGGCGACTGCAATCCACCTCGGCCAGTTCCGCCGTCGTCCAGTCTTGCCAATATCGGTGAAAGGGCGCGTTTTCGGATTCGGGCATGGCGTGTCCGACCAGTCTCTGTACAGTAGGCGCCCATGATAGTGGCTCAGATCACCGACTTACACATCGTCAATGAGGGCGACCTGCTTTGGGACGGCTGGGATTCGGCCCGCGCCCTGAAAAAGGCGGTCGCCCGGCTGAACGGTCTGAAGCCAAGGCCGGACTTTCTGATCGTCACCGGCGACCTGATCGATCCCGGCGAAGCTGAAGCCTACGGCCATCTGAAGGCTCTCTTGGCGCCGCTGACGATGCCGATCGGCCTGATCCCGGGCAATCATGACGGGCGGGAAAATCTGCGCGCGCTTGGGCTTGGGCAGGCTTACGATCCGTCGGCCGCGCCCTTTTGCCAGTTCGCGACGACGCTAGGCCCGCTGAAGCTGATCGGCTTGGACACGTTGGAGGAAGGTGCCGCCCACGGCACGCTGTGCCAGCAGCGGCTAGACTGGTTCGAACAGCGTCTCGCCGAGGACACCGCCACACCGACGATCGTTGCCCTGCACCATCCGCCGTTCGACAGCGGCATCGCCTCGATGGACGCGATGGGTCTGAATGAAGGGCGCGCACGCTTCGTCGAGCTCGTCGAACGGGCGCCGAACGTGGTGCGCATCCTCTGCGGCCACCAGCACCGGCCGATCGTCACTATGGTCGGCGGCGCCGTCGTCAGCCTCTGTTCCAGCACCACCGTCCAGATCCCGTTCGATCTCGGACCGAAGCTGCCGACGCCGTTGAGGCCGGAACCGCCGACCCTGCAACTGCATCTCTGGCAGTCTGGCAATCTGATCAGCCACACGCTCTATATCGACGAATTCTGACCCGGCGGACAGGACGGCGCCCATTGAACCCGCCGCCCATCCGTTCTATGTGCTGCATTGGCCTTTCCGAAGACCCCAAGGACACACCGATGATCACTCCTACGCAGTCCCGCGCCTATGCCGAGCTTGCCGACGGCGACGACAAGGACAACGAAAAGGACGAAAACGCCCGCAAGAACGGGCCGGGCCCACAGATCGGCCAGATCCTGTTCAAGCAGCGCACCATGCTGCTGGTCGGCGAAATCGACATGAAGCTGGCGCGCGAGTTCACGGCCCAACTGCTGGCCTTGGCGGCGGAAAGCGACGATCCGATCAAGCTGGTCATCAACTCGCCCGGCGGCCATGTCGAGAGCGGCGACACAATCCACGACATGATCCGTTTCGTCACCCCGACCGTGAAGGTGCTGGGCACCGGCTGGGTCGCCAGCGCCGGCGCACACATCTATCTCGCGGCCGACAAGAAGAACCGCTATTGCCTGCCCAACACGCGCTTCATGCTGCACCAGCCCCTGGGCGGCGTTGGCGGCCGCGCGGTTGATATCGACATCGAGGCCCGCGAGATCATCAAGATGCGCCGCCGCATCAATGAGACCATCGCCAAGGAGACGGGCCAGCCGATCGAAAAGGTCGAAAAGGACACCGATCGGAACTATTGGATGTCGTCCTCCGAGGCGAAGGATTACGGTGTGGTGGGACACATCATCGAAAGCCAGGCCAAGTTCTGATCACGCCGCAGGGCTGATCAGCACCACCGACCGGGCACGGCAGTTCGGCAGCACGGACCGTCGGGTCGCCCACCGCCAAACAGCCGTCTAACGGCGACAAGCGCGCGAACGGACCATCGCGATGGATCAGCCTAGTATTGCCGACCGCCGGCTGGACGCCGGCAACGGCAAGCCGCCAGCCGTCTTGGCACGCGGCATGACGAAGAGTTTCGGCGCGCTGAAGGCGGTCGACCGGATCGATCTGGAGGTGCCGGCCGGCCAGATCTTCGCCATCCTGGGCCCGAATGGCGCCGGTAAGACTACCTTCATGCGGATGCTCGCCACGCTGACCACGCCCGACGCCGGCAGCGCGACGGTGATGGGCCACGATCTTCTAGCCGAGCCTCAAGATGTGCGCGCATCGATCGCGATGACCGGTCAGTTCGCCTCCCTCGACGAGGATCTGACCGGGCGGGAAAACCTGATCCTGGTGGCCCGTCTGTGGGGCTTTTCGCGCCGCGACGCGCGGGCCCGCGCCGACCATCTGATGGCCGCGTTCGAGCTGACCGAGGCCGCCAACCGCCAGGTTAAGGACTATTCCGGTGGGATGCGCCGGCGCCTGGATATCGGTGCCTCGCTGATCGTCACGCCCGGCGTTCTGTTCCTCGACGAGCCGACCACGGGCCTCGACCCGTCCGCGCGCCAGCGCGTCTGGCGCATGATCCGGCGGCTGGCCCGCTCGGGCGTCACAATCCTGTTGACGACGCAGTATCTAGAAGAGGCCGATCAGCTTGCCGCGCGCATTGCCGTCATCAATCATGGCCGCAAGATCGCCGAAGGCACGAGCCGAGAGTTGAAGGCCGCAATCGGATCAGGCCTTTTGCACGTCACGCTGGTCGACTCCGCCCAAGTCGACGCTGCGGCGGCCTTGCTGGAACAACGGCTCGGCGCCCCGGTTCAACGCAATGCGGAAGACATGCAGCTGTCGGTCAAGGCGGCGACTGCCGCTTCGGCCAGCGATGGTGTCGTCGCGCTGGTGGCGGCCGGGATCGAACTTTCGGACTTCTCCATGGGCTCGCCGAGCCTTGAGGAGGTCTTCTTCTCGCTTACCGGCCAGATGGAGGAGACAGCTCCGGAGGACGCCGCATGAGCGATCAACCAACCCTCGTCCAGCACGCCGCCCGCCCGCCGCGGCCGTCCGGCGTATCCAACGCCTTGGTGTTCGGCTGGCGCGCCGTCCTCAAATTCAAGCATGTGCCCGAGCAGACGTTCGACCTGGTGATGGGTCCGATCATGTTCACGCTGCTTTTCACCTTCATTTTCGGCAGCGCGCTGGCCGGGTCGATCTCGAACTATCTGCAGTACCTGCTGCCCGGCATCCTGGTCCAAACCGTGATGTTCAACTCCATGTATTCCGGCATGGGGCTCAGCACTGACATCGGCAAGGGCCTGTTCGACCGGTTCCGCTCGCTGCCCATCTGGTCGTTGGCGCCGTTTGCCGGGCTGATGGTCGGCGATTTGCTGCGCCATCTGATCGCCGGGTTGATCATCCTGGCGATCGGGCTTGCACTGGGCTATCGGCCCGAGGCGGGCGTGGTCGGCGTGGTCGCCGCGTTCATCCTCTTGGTGGTCATCGGCTTCGGCGTCGGCTGGGTCTTTATGGCGCTCGGCATGCTGATCCGGACACCGGCGACGGTGATGACGCTGGGCTTCGCGGTGCTTTTCCCGGTCGTCTTCACCTCGAACATCATGGTCGATCCGGCCACGATGCCCGACTGGCTGCGCGCCATTGTCGAACTCAACCCTGTCTCGCACATGGCATCGGCCATGCGCGGCCTGATGTCGGGCAATGCCAACGCCAGCGAGGTTCTCACCGCGCTGGCCGCCCCAGCCGTGCTGACGGTGATCCTCGCGCCGCTGACGCGGTGGCTTTATCGGCGGGAGTAATCGAGGTGTTGGTCAAGCGTTCCGCTGGGTTGGTTTCAAACGTCCCTTGAGAGGACGGCCCGTCCCACTCACCGCTCGACGCCCAGAAGTACACCCAGCTTTGCTTGAACCTCCGCGACGACAGCCATGGGAGCCTTGCCCGCGACGCGGATGCTGCGGGCGAAGCGGTCGATCGAGCGCACTTGGTCAACCAGGATGGCGCCGGACACAGCGAGACCAGCCGGCAGCATAACCTTCCAGGGCCAAGGGTTGACGTTTGACGTGATCGGGCAAACAACAGCGATCCTCGAACGCTCGTGGTACGCGCGCGGCGACAGCACCATGGCAGGGCGGCGCCCAGCCTGTTCGCTTCCTGATTGTGGGGTGAAGTCGACCCAGACCAATGCGCCGCGATCTGGCGGCTCAGTCACAGAACCTCACGGCCCATTGGCGGTGACGAGGCGTCGTCGAGCGTTTCGGGTTGGTTTTCCGGGCGCATCTGGGCGACCAACCCCTCCAGCGTGTAGCGAGGACCCGGTGCACGGATGATCAGTGCGTTACCTTCGATGGAGAGGTCGACGGGCTCGCCTTCATGGACTTGAAGGCTTTCCACCGCCGCCTTGGGCAGGCGGATTGCCAAGCTGTTACCCCACTTCGATACCCGCATGCGCATGCTTCATGTCCCCAAAAACAAGTATATATAATGTATATACTTTCAACGACCGTTCAAGCAGAGAGCGACTTGATCAGGAAGCGGCGGCACAACCGCAAACGGATCTCGGCAAATGGCCCTTGGCTGACGGTACGAAAAACCGGCAACTACCGGCTTCACCGTCGCCAGAAAGCGGGCGCGAGCAGGACGAGCACGGCAAAGAACTCAAGCCGTCCCAGCAGCATGGCAATCGCCAGGACCCATTTGGCGGCGTCCGGCAGGGTCGAGAAATTGCCGGCCGGACCGATGATCGGGCCCAGCCCCGGCCCCACATTGGCCAATGCGGTTGCGGCACCGGAGGTCGCGGTCAGAATGTCGAGGCCCATCGCCGCCAAGACCAGGCTGAACAGCAGCCACGTGGTCAAGAACAGAAACAGCAGCCCCATGACGGAGACGAACAGCGGCGGGGTAACGGTTCGGTCCTGATAGCGCAGCGCGATGACCCGGTTGGGGCTGACGATGTGGGCCATCTGGCCTTTGAAGGCGAGGCCCAGCATCTGGAACCGGAAGATCTTGATGCCACCGGCGGTCGACCCGGTGCAGCCGCCAACGAAGGTCAGCAGCAGGAACAGCGTGACGGCAAAGGTTCCCCATTGCTGGTAGTCGGCCGAGACGAAACCGGTCGTGGTGACGACCGATGTGATGTTGAAGGACGCCTCGCGCACCGCGGCGACGAAGTCGTAGTCGAGCGTCAGGTGCATCCAGAGCGCCAACATGACCGTGCACAATAGCAGAAACTGAAGGAACCGCCTGATCTGGCTGTCCTGCCAAAGGGACCGCCAATCGCCGCGCACCGCGCTGACATAGCGCAGAAACGGCAGCGCGCCTGCGATCATGAAGATCGTTATCGCCCACTCGAAGTCCAGGTCGAAGTCGCCGATCGATCGGTCGCTGGTGGAAAAGCCGCCGGTCGACACGGTCGCCAGGGCATGATTGACGCTGTCGAACGCCGACATGCCGCAGACCAGCAGCGTCACGAAGCACAGGACCGTCAGGCCGACATAGATCAGGCAGACCGACGCCGCCAGTTCGGTCATCCTCGGATAAACCTTGTCCGCCTCGTCCGACCGCTCGGCCTGAAACAGTTGCATGCCGCCGACCCTCAGGAACGGCAAGATGACGATGGCCATGCCGATGATGCCGATGCCGCCCAGCCATTGCAGCAGCGAACGCCACAGCAGCAGGCCGGGCGGTGCGGTGTCCAGGCCGACCAGCACCGTCGATCCCGTTGTCGTCAGCCCGGACATGGCTTCAAAGAAACCGTCGGTGATGCTGAGCCGGTAGACGTCGAAGTGAAAGGGCAGCGAGCCGAAGAAGGGGACCGCCAGCCATGCCAGCGTGGTCAGCATGAAGGTCTGGCGGATTGAAAGGCTGAGGTCTTTACGCCAGCAGGTCAGGATCAAGGCACCGCCGCAGAAACCGGTGATGCCGGCGCTGAAGGCGAACGGCTCCCAGCTTTCACGCGGGTCCAATAGGCCGATCGCCATCGGCGGTATCATGGCCGCCGCAACAACGACCAGAAGGAAACCGGTGACAAACAGCACCGGGACCGGCGACAGGGGGTTCAGCCGGGTCGGCCGATACCGCCGACGTCTTTCAATGATCAGACGGCGGCGGGGCGACATTCGCGATCAGGCGGCGGTTGGTTCACCCCGGCATGCCGAGCGCACCCATATAGAGGTCCAGCAGTTCTTCCAGCTCGCGCCGGTCGGCGGTGTCCATCTTGCGCAGGCGCACGACCTGGCGCATCACCTTGACGTCGAAACCGACGGACTTCGCCTCGGCATAAACCTCGCGCACATCGGCGGTCAGCGTGGCTTTCTCCTCCTCCAGCCGTTCGATACGTTCGATGAATGAGCGCAGGCGGTCAGCGGCAACGCCGTTGACGTCGGACATGGACAAACCTCATTGAAACGGGGCGCGAAGCAGCGCGAAACGTGGCCGGAACGATAAGCCGGCGGGTCGATATCGTCCAGCGATTCGCGGGATGGCGGCCTGGATCGCGGGCTACAGATAGGGGCTGGCGAGCCACACGGTGCTGTCGCGCACCTTGGTCAACGCGCCCCGTCTGGCCACCGTCTCCGCCGTCAGTTCCCGGCTGCGGGCCAAGATGCCCTCCAGATGGTGTTCCAAGGTGCCCGCAAGCGTGCCGTCATAGACCTCGATATCGAACTCGAAGTTCAGGCGAAGGCTGCGCGGGTCCCAATTGGACGAACCGAAGTACGACCACAGACCGTCGACCACCATCAGCTTGGCATGGTTGAAGGGCGGTGGCTGCAACCACACGCGACAGCCGGGTTCGATGACCTGGCGAAGCTGGGCCATGCTGGCCCATTGCACCAGGCGCAGGTTGTTTTCCTCCGGCACGACGATATCGACCTGGACACCGCGCCGCGCCGCCACGGCCAAGGCCGCGATAAGCTGCTGGTCGGGCAAGAAGTAGGGCGTTGCAATGCGGATCCGTCGCTGAGCCACAGCCAGCGCGCCCATGAGGACCATGTGGGTGCCGTCAACCGGCCGATCCGGACCGGACGCCACGCCGCGCGCGAGCACGCCGCCGTCAAGGCCATGAATGTCCGGCAGCCAGCTTTCGTCATCCAGCACTTCACCGGTCGTGAAGGCCCAGTCCTGGGCGAAAACCTCGCTGATCTGCGCAACGACAGGCCCTTCGACCCGGAAGTGGATGTCTTGCTGGGTTTGGGCACCGCCAACGGCACTGGTGAAGGCCTCGCGGATATTCATGCCGCCGGCAAAACCGATCTGGCCGTCGACGATCAGCAGCTTTCTGTGCGTGCGCATGTTGGCGTAGGCCAGCCGCCACGGCATGCGGGTGCGCATGAACAGGGCATAGGTGACGTCATTGTCGCGCAGGGACTGGTGAATGGTCGGCCGGCTGTAGTGCGAGCCAACCGCATCGATCAACACCCGAACCTCAACGCCGCGCGCCCGCGCTTGGCCCAAGGCGTCGGCGAACTGGCGGCCAATGCTGTCGCAATCGAAGATGTAACTGCTGAGCGCGACCGTGTTCTCGGCCGACGCGATTGCCTCCAGCATTGCCGGATAGGCCTCGTCCCCACCGATCAGGGGCGCAATGCGGTTGCCTTGGGTCAGCAGCTTGTGGGTTGAGCGATTGACCAGCCGGCGCAGCTGCGCCAGATGCGGCGACAGGGCGGTCACCGCACTTTCCAGCGCCAGCGCCGCCTCCGGCGTGTCCTGGGTCGGGCCGCGCCTGGCCTGGGTCCGCAAACGCACGGCGCGTCGGCTGATGCGGTTGATACCCAGCAGATAGTAGGCAAGCGCGCCCAAATAGGGGCTGAGCCAGATCACGCCCACCCAACCGGCGGCGGAGCGCACGTCGCGCTTCGTCATGGCCGCGTGGACGGTGGCCGCAATCGACAGCAGAATGCCGATGGTGGCCGCCGAATGCGGCCAATAGCCGTCAAGAAACTCGATCACGGCTGCGCCTCGGCGCCGTCAGTTTCCGTGCGCAGCCTCGAAGGCGCGTTTCTGGGCCTCCGTCGCCTCGGTCTGATAGCGTTCCTTCCAGTCGGCATAGGGCATGCCATACACGATCTCGCGTGCCTGGTCATAGTCCATGTCCAAACCGCGATCCTCGGCGGCCGCGCGATACCATTTCGACAGGCAGTTGCGACAAAAGCCCGCCAGGTTCATCAGGTCGATGTTCTGGACATCCGTGCGCTCGCGCAAATGCGCCACCAGGCGGCGAAAGGCGGCGGCCTCAAGTTCAGTTCGTGTTTGATCGTCCATCTCAGCATGCTCCCGTTTTTGCTTTTGGCCCGTTCCACATAGGGACAAGGTGTCGCAAACAGAAGGGGTTACGGGCTAAAGGCCGTGGCGGGTCTCGCTGATCAGCCAGTCGACCACACCCTCGAGAGCTTCCTGATGAGTGTGGCCGGCCGCCAGCCCCTCCTCATAAAGCCTAATCTGCGTATGGGCACTGGTCTTTCTTTGCAAGATCGACCGGGTCCGGGCAACCTCGTCGACACAGTTCAGCGCCTCGGCATCCTCTTGGATCAGGTCGAGTATTTCTTCAAGCAGCGTGGCGTAGGGCACCATCTCGCGCCGGCCGAAATCGATCAACCCGTCGTCCAGACCATAGCGCATGGCCCGCCAGCGATTCTCGTTGATCAGCAGTGTGCTGTAGCGACGCCATGTCGCGTTGGTGCGCTTCAGGCGCCAAAGCATGCGCAACAGGCAGACATAGATGGCGGCGATCGTGATCGTATCCTCCATCCGGGTCGGAATGTCGCAAACGCGCAATTCCAGCGTCGGGAACCGGGCCGACGGCCGGATATCCCACCAGATCTTGGTGCCGTCCTCGATGACACCGGTCTCGATCAAGGTGTGCAAGTGCTGCTCATAGTCATTGAGACCGGCGTAAGGTTCCGGGATGCCGGTGCGGGGCAACTCGTTGAAGACCGCCAAGCGATAGGACTTCAGCTCCGTGTTGATGCCCTCCCAAAACGGCGAGGAGGTCGAAAGAGCCAGCAGGTGCGGCAGGAAGTAGCGCATCTGGTTCATCAGATCGACGCGCAGATTGCCGTCCTCGATCCCGACATGGACATGGTTGGCGCAGATCAGCAAGCGGCGGGCCGGCGCGCCGATGTCTTGGCGCAGTTGCTCGTACCGCTCCCGCTCCGTCGTCTTTTGCGGCCGCCATGAGCCGAAGGGATGGGTCGAGGCAGCGATGATCTCCAGGTCGTGCGCCCTGGCAATATCCGAAACCGTGCGGCGCAGCTTGGCGAGTTCATGGCTTGCCTCGGCCAGATCGGCACAGACCGGCGTCCCGACCTCGATCTGACAGCGCATGAATTCGGGCGACACACGCTCCGGCAGTTGGCGGGCGCATTCCTCGATAACCGTCTTCGGCGGGTCGGCCGCAAGATCGCGGCTGACCGGATCGACCAGCAGATACTCCTCTTCGATGCCGAGGCTGAAGGACGGCTCCGGAATCGGCATTAGGCGTTGACCGCCTTGTTGTTGTCCTGCGTGAAGCCGCTATCGCCATAGCCGCCATTCGACAGCAACGGTTCGAGGCAGTCGGCGAGCCGATCGCCCCACGCCTCGGCCTTTTCTTCAGTGTCGACCAGGTCCTGGCGCACCTCGATCAGCGTGTTGGCCAGGTCGCGCGGATAGGCGTGCGTTTCGACCGTGTAGCCGTGGCGATTGCGTCCCGAATAGGGCTCGTTGTCGCCGATGCACAGGTCTGGCTCCTGGCGCAGACGCTCGATCAAGGGCAGCGACAGCCCGCCCTCGTCGCCCCAAAGAATACCGACATGCCAGGGCCGTTCGACGCCCCGGAACTGTTCGGTGAAGCTGTGGATCGAAATCACGCTGGGTGCCGCGCCCCGGGCAGCGAACCGGTTCAGCCAATCGTCGATGGCCCGGTGATAGGGGTGAAAGAACTCAGCCGCGCGCGCCTCGGCGTCTTCGGGCGTCAAGATTCTGTTCGCCGGTACGATCACCCCGTCGCTGACCGCGCAAATCGATGTCGGATCGTCCAGCGAGCGGTTCGGATCGATCAGCAAGCGCGAGTAGTTATAGATCAGGGCCGGCGCATCGAGCCTGTCTGCCAATCGGCGCGTCATCACCTCGACCCCGATGTCGTAGGCGATATGGCGCTCGAACGGCGCGTCGCCCAAGCCAAGCCTGTTCAGCGACGCCGGCACCTCGCGGCCGGCATGATCTGCCAGCAGGAGAACGGGTGCGGAACCGTTCGGATTGGCGACCTCGAAGACGGGGGCATCCTGGGTGGACCTTAAGGCCGTTTGGGGTTGAGTGCCGGCTAGCCCGGCTGATTCAGCGGTAATATCCATTGTCATGGCGGCAACTATAGAGATTTTTCCCCTTACGAGAACGGCTTATCCTGCCTTGTCGTCCTTGTCATGCCTGATGCGTCCAAATCCGGCTTTCAGGCCACCAATACGTACCCTATAAGCCGCGCCCATGACCCAGGCCTCGCCAGCCCTCGACGGTACCGTAAAACATGACGCAGAACGCGCCGCGCGCCTTGCCTTCGTCGCGCTGATCGCCGGCGCGCTCGCCATCTCCTTTTCGCCGATCTTCGTACGGGTGTCCGAACCGGAGCCGACCGCGACGGCGTTCTGGCGCGTCTTTCTAGCCCTGCCCTTGCTGATCGTGTGGACGGGTGGACGACGCGGCCGCGTCACTGTGCCTCGCCGCGAGGGGTTGCGCGTTCGCGAACTGTGCCTGCTGGCCCTGCCGGGCGTCGCCTTCGCCGGGGATCTGTTCTTCTGGCATTGGTCGATCCAATACACCTCCGTCGCCAACTCCACCCTGTTCGCCAACTTGGCACCGATTTTCGTCGTTCTGGCGGCCTGGCTGCTGTTCGGACAGCGATTCAGCCGGCTGTTCCTCGCCGGTCTGGCCACCGCCGTCGCCGGCGCGGCCATGTTGATCGGCGGCAGCCTCTCGCTGGGCTGGAGCCATCTCTTGGGCGACGGCATGGCGACGATCACCGCCCTGTTTTATGCCGCGTACATCTTGGGCATCGGTCATCTCAGCCGCCGCTATTCGACCCGGTATCTGATGATCGTGAGCGCGGTGGTCAGTTCGCTGATCCTGTTGCCCGCGGCGATCCTGGCCGGCGAAAGCCTGATACCGCAGACGGTTCGCGGCTGGTTGATCCTGCTCGGCCTCGCCTGGATCAGCCAGGCGGCGGGCCAGACGCTGATCGCGCTGGGGCTGGCGCGCCTGCCGGCCGCCTTCTCATCGATCAGCCTGCTGGTCCAGCCGGTTGGCGCGGCCCTGCTGGCCTGGCTGCTGCTCGCCGAAGGCCTGGCGCTGCATCAGATCGTCGGTGGTCTGGTCGTGCTTTACGGCATCTTCTTGGCGCGCCGTGGCTCGCGACCGGCACGGCCCCGGGATTGACGGCGCGAGACAGCTGTGACACGCCTGACCGCGATGGACAGTCAAACCGACACAACGACGAACGGTACCACCGGCGGCAAGGCCGACCAGGTCGCCCGCACGATCACCGACCTGATCGCCGGCGGCAGCCTGTCGCCGGGCGAGCGCCTGCCGGGCGAGCGCCAGCTGGCGGAACGCATGGGCGTCAGCCGCGTCTCGGTCAGGGCCGCATTGCAGCGGCTGAAGGCCCAGGGGATGGTGACCTCGGTGCAGGGCGGCGGCACCAGGGTTGCCTCGGCGTCGGCCAATCTGGACGCCGGGCTGGCCGTTCTCTTGCGAGGCAAGCTGGACAATCTGCACGATCTCGCCGAGATCCGGATGGCCCTGGAGACCTGGGCGGCCGGACGGGCGGCGGAGCGCGCGACCGAGACCCAGATCGCTGAAATCAAGGGCCATCTTGACGCCATGGCGGTCGCCGGACCGCGCCGGGGTGCGGACAGCAATGTGGCGCGGGAAGACGCCCTTTTTCACATGGCCATCGGCAAGGCGTCCCAAAGCCCGGTCTACACCCACATCCTGGCGACGATCCGGTCGGTCCTGGTCGATATGCTGGACTTTCACCGCTACGAGCTGTTTTCGGAGCCCGACGACGACGCCATTGTGCTGGGCCAGCATCGCGCGATCTTCAAGGCGATCGAACGGCGTGACGCGGCCGGCGCACAAACCGCCATGCAGGACCATTTGCGCTGGGTGCTCGCCTACTATGCCCGCCACCGCGAACCGGCGCCTTCTAGCTAGTCTTTTTTCTGCTTGGCCCGTTTCTTGTTCAGCCGGATTTCGTCGGGCCCGAAAAAATCGTCGACGCCCTCGCTGACCGCGAAGCAGGCGAGACGCACGGCCTTCGGCACGGACACGGCCTCGCCATTGCGCTCGCCCTTTTCGTAGTACTGGACGATCCGGCGCTTCAGGCCCAGCGCGTCCGCCGCCTCCTTTTGCGAGAGGCCCAGCGACCGACGCCAACGTCTAAAGTCGTAGTCGTGCATGGTTCCTCGATCGTCCGGCAGGCTGATTGGCGACAATCTAGCGGGTCGTCGGCCGATCGCCAAGAAAAGCGCACCAAGTGCGCCGACATGAGCGTCAACCGCGCCCCGCCGACGGGCTTTCGTTCGTTTGCGATTGGTATCGATTGGTTTGGCTTGGCGGTCAGGGCGCTATGTGCTTTTCTCGGCCGCGACGGCAGCCTTGCGTGGCTCAGCCCCCCAAGAGGCATCCCCCCAAAGATACCGCCTCAAAGACACCGCACCGAAGACACGCCCAAGAGACCCCCTATGACAGCGAATCCCGCCGAGATCAGATCTCTGAACCGCGGCCGCCAGACCAAGATCGTGGCCACGATGGGCCCGGCCTCCAGTTCCCCCGGCATGATCCGGGACCTGTTCATCGCCGGCGTCGACGTCTTCCGCCTGAACTTCAGCCATGGCAGCCATGAAGACCACCATGAACGGTTGAAGGCCATCCGGGCGCTGGAACAGGAGTTCGACCGGCCAGTCACGATCATGGCCGATCTACAGGGCCCGAAGCTGCGCATCGGCACGTTCGGTGAGGGACCGATCGCGCTTGAGGAGGGCCAACGGTTCCGGCTCGACCTCAACGACACGCCGGGCGATCAGACACGATGCTGTCTGCCGCATCCTGAGGTTTTCGAGGCGCTGAGCGCCGGCCAGCGCATCCTGCTCGACGATGGCCGCGTCCGGCTTGAGGTGAAGAGCCACGGCGACGACTTCGCCGAGACCATGGTCATCGCCGGCACGAAGCTGTCGGATCGCAAGGGGCTGAACCTGCCCAACGCGATCCTGCCCGTTTCGCCGCTGACCTCGAAAGACCGGGACGATCTGCGCTTTGCCCTGGATATCGGTGTCGATTGGGTCGCCCTGTCGTTCGTGCAACGGCCGGAGGATGTGGCCGAGGCGCGGCGTCTGATCGGCGGCCGGGCCAGCTTGCTGGTGAAGATGGAAAAGCCGTCAGCGATCTATCACCTCGACGAGTTGATCGTGCTGACTGACGCTATGATGGTGGCGCGCGGCGATCTGGGCGTGGAAATGCCGGTCGAAGACGTGCCGGGCCTACAAAAGCGCATCGTCCGCCACTGCCGCCGCGCCGGCAAGCCGGTGATCGTGGCGACCCAGATGCTAGAAAGCATGGTGGGCGCGCCGATGCCGACGCGCGCCGAGGCCTCGGACGTCGCCACGGCCGTGTTCGACGGTGCCGACGGCATCATGCTGTCAGCCGAAACGGCGGCGGGCGACTATCCGATCGAGGCGGTGTCGACCATGGACCGCATCGCCAGGCGCGTGGAGGGCGACCCGCTCTACCGCACGATCCTGGATCACGAGCATTACGACCCGGAGGAAACCGCCGCCGACGCCATCACAGCGGCCGCCAGACAAGTCGCCCACACCATCCGCGCCGCGGCCATCGTCACCTACACCACGTCCGGCTCCACCACCCTGCGTGCCGCCCGCGAACGACCGGAGGTTCACATCCTGTGCCTGACCTCCAGCCTGGAAACCGCGCGCCGGCTGGGCATGGTCTGGGGCGTGCATACGGTGCATACCGAGGACGTCGCCAGTTTCGACGAAATGGTGAAAAAGGCGGTCGACATCTCCAAGCGCGACGGCCTGGCCGACGAGGGCCAGCGCCTGGTGATCACCGCCGGCGTCCCCTTCGGCACGCCGGGCAATACCAACGTCCTGCGCATCGCCTGGGTGGATTAGCGCGCAACGCGGCTGAGCAAAGAGCCGAGGTCCATTCGGTCCTTGCGTCAGGCGCGCCTGATTCTAGTCGGTAGTCCCGTCGGTCAAACGTCTTCGCCGACCAGGTCGCGCAGCGTCTCCGCATTGGCACGGGCGCCCGACAGGTGCGGGTTGACTTCCAGCGCGGCCTCGAACGCGGCCAGCGCCCGCTCTGGCTCGTTCAGCGCCAGATAGACCAGCCCCTGGCCGGCCAGCGCGCCGAAATGTCGGGGCTCCAGGGCCAGCGTTCGCTCAATGTCGGCCAGTGACTCCTCAAGCGCACCGCGCAGATAATTCACGGTCGCCCGCCGGTTCCAGCCCTCGGCGAACTCCGGATCGGCCTCTATGACCTGGGAATAGAAGGAGTGCGCGAGGTCGATAAAGCCGCTGCGGTTGGCGAAACGGCCCATCGCCATCAGGCGATCGACCTCTTCATTGTCGCCGTCATAGCCATACCAAATCCGCCAAATCTGGTTCTCGATCCGGCGCGCCTCTGTCGCCGTCAAATTGCCGGCGAGTTGGGCGAACAGGCCATCAAGGCGCGGATCGTTCTGATCGGCCGCCGCGGAGGCGGACCAGACAAATGCCAAGGCCACCAAGAGCCCGCACAATCCACGCAGCACACCGCGATCAGGCACGGTCCAAACCCCTTCCCATAGCAGCCAGTATCGGTCGAACCCTATGGAAAGGAAGTTAAACTAGTTGTGAAGAAATCAAGCCGCAGCCGTCGTTTGTGCCTGGGTTCTCTCCGCGACGCGATCAATGGCCGGCCCCAGCCCCTCGGGCATCGGACCGCCGGTAGCCCAGTCCAAAAGCGCGGCCGTGTGAAGAATCGGCAGGTCCGTGCCGCCGCCGATCTGCGCCATGCAGCCGATATTGCCGGTGGCGACGACGTCCGGCGCCAGGCTTTCGATGTTGGCGACCTTCCGTTCCTTCAGCTTCCCGGCCAGTTCCGGCTGCATCAGATTGTAGGTACCGGCGGAGCCGCAGCAGAGATGGCCCTCGGGCACATCCATCACGCCGAAGCCGGCACGGGTCAGCAACGCCTTGGGCTCGGCGCGGATCTGCTGGCCATGCTGCATGGAACAGGCCGAATGATAGGCCAGGCGCAATGGCGGCCGTTCGACGGGCTCCATCAGGCCCAAACTGTCCATGAACTCACTGATGTCCTTGGTCAGCCCGGAGATCGCGTCAGCCTTGTCGGCATAGGCCGGGTCGTCGCGCAGCATAAAGCCGTAATCCTTGACCGTCGTGCCGCAGCCGGAGGTGTTGATGACGACCGCGTCCAAGCCGTCGCCGCCCAGTTCCGGCAGTTCGCGCGACCAGGCATCGATGTTGGCCTTGGCGGCGCGGTGGGCCGCGCCTTCCTTGCCCATGTGATGGGTCAGGGCACCACAGCAGCCGGCCCCCTTGGCGACCACGACCTCGACGCCGTGGCGGGTCAGCAGCCGTACCGTCGCCTCGTTGATGGAGGGGTCGAGCACCTGTTGCGCGCAGCCGTTCAGTAAGGCGACTCGGGCGCGTCGTGGACCCTCTGCCGGAATGGTCTGAGGCCGGTCGATCGGGCTGGGGCCGTCCAGCCGTTTGGGCGCCATGGCCATCATGCCCTTCAGCCGCCCGGGCATCAGGCCGGCGATCGGCCGGGCGATCTTGGCGCCGACCAGCGCCAGGCGGAACAGGCCCGGGCGCGGCAGCACGATCGCCAGCATGGTGCGCAAGGCGCGTTCGGCAAAGGGTCGGCGGTGGGTTTCCTCAATATAGGTGCGGGCGTGATCGACCAGGTGCATGTAATGCACGCCCGACGGGCACGTGGTCATGCAGGACAGGCACGACAGGCAGCGGTCGATATGGGTCACGACGCTGTCCGGCGCCGGCCGGTCGTTTTCCAGCATGTCCTTGATCTGATAGATCCGGCCCCGTGGGCTGTCCAACTCGTCGCCCAACAGGGTGTAGGTCGGGCAGGTCGCCAGGCAGAAGCCGCAATGGACACAGGTGCGCAGGATCTTTTCCGATTCCGCGACGGCGGAATCGGCCAGTTGCGCCAGCGTGAAGTTGGTTTGCATGTCCCTGTTCCCTCCCCGCCCCGCTTAGTCCATGCGCCCCGGGTTCAAGATGCCCTTGGGATCGAAAGCGTCCTTGATCCGCCGTGAGAGGGCAGCAAGCGGTTCCGGCTGGGGCTGGAATACATGCTCGGAGGCGCGTACCGGGTCCGCCGCCCGGACCAGCGTCGCATGGCCGCCAAGACCGTCGACGGTGGCCCGCACGGTTTCAACCGCCGGTTCCGCCAGCGCCAACCAGACCAGGCCGCCGCCCCAGTCGAACAGCGCTTCGCCGTCGATCGCGCCAAGAATGCCGTCCGCCAGCGCGTGCCCGTCGGTCGGCGCGACGGAGATGCGCCAGACCGTTCGCTCAGGACCATCGCCCGGCCAAAACGGCTGAACGTCGCGGACGGCGCGCCAGAAGGCGCGAGAGTTCTCGGTATGCAGCTCATCCTGATCGCCGTACGACGCAAGCAGGGCGCGCAGGGCACCGCAGCGGTGTTCCGCCGATGGCCCGAAGCCCTCGACCCGTATGGCCGTCACCGACGTGCCCGCGTCCGAAACGCGGTCGACGAGAATGCGGCCGGCCGCACCGTTTGGCAGGTGCGCGGCCCCGGAAACCTCGTGCGGGCCTTGCAAAGCCTCCGACATCGCAGCGGTCGCGTCGGCCGGCGACAGGCCTTTCAGCAGCACCGTGCGCACACGCTCTGCTCTGGGCAGAACCTTCACCGTTAGCTGTGTGAATGCCGCCAAGGTGCCGAACGAGCCGGTCATCAGCTTGCAGAGGTCGTAACCAGTAACGTTCTTCACCACCCGGCCACCGGTCTTGAACGCCTCGCCCCGGCCGCTGACCCCGTGCAGGCCCAAAAGATGGTCGCGCGCGGCGCCGGCGCTGATCCGCCTGGGACCCGACAAGTTGGCGGCGATCGCGCCGCCCAGACTGCCGCTGTTCGGCGCCTCCCCAAAAAGTGGCCCAAGGTCCGCCGGCTCGAAGGCGAGCTGCTGATTGCTTTCCGTCAGCACGGCCTCGATCTCGGCCAAAGGCGTGCCCGGGCCCGCCGATAGAACCAGTTCCTCCGGTTCGTAAAGGCTGATGCCGGAGAAAGCGCTGAGGTCAATCGTATGCGCGGTTTGCAGTGGCCGACCGAGGCCGCGCTTGGTGCCCCCGGCAACGATCTCCAGCGGGCTTTCTTCCGAAACCGCCCAGGCGATCGCGTCGACGACCTGGCCGTCGGTCTCGGGCTTCAGTGTTTGCGACACGGATCAGAACCGCGGCAGATCGGGGAACGGCATCTGACCGCGATGAATATGCATGCGTCCCAACTCGGCACAGCGATGCAGGCGCGGAAACATCTTGCCCGGGTTCAGCAGACCGTCCGGATCGAAGGCGCATTTCAGCCGCTGCTGGGTTTGCAGGTCGACCTCGTTGAACTGAACCTCCATCAGATCGCGCTTTTCCACGCCGACGCCGTGCTCGCCGGTCAAAACCCCGCCGACCTCGACGCACAGCTTCAGAATCTCGGCGCCGAACTCCTCAGCCCGATGCAGTTCCCCCGGTTGGTTGGCATCATAGAGGATCAGCGGGTGCAGATTGCCGTCGCCGGCATGAAACACATTGGCGACACGCAGCCCGTAGCGCTGGCTCATCTCCGTCATCCGCTGCAACACCAGGGGCAGTTGCTTGCGTGGAATGGTGCCGTCCATACAGTAATAGTCGGGGCTGATGCGGCCGACGGCCGGGAATGCCGCCTTGCGGCCGGCCCAGAAGGACAGCCGCTCTTCCTCCGACTGGCTGACGCGCACTGAGGTGGCGCCGCACTGTTCGGCGATCGCCTCCACCCGGCCGATCAAATCGTCGACCTCGACCTCCGGCCCGTCCAACTCCACGATCAGCAGCGCCTCGACGTCCAACGGATAGCCGGCATGGACGAAATCCTCCGCCGCATGGATCGCCGGCCGGTCCATCATCTCCAGACCGCCGGGGATGATGCCGGCGGCGATGATCTTGGCCACACAATCGCCGCCCGCCTCCGAAGACGGGAACCCGATCAACAGGGCCTTCTGGCTAACCGGCTTGCGCAACAGGCGAACCGTGACCTCGGTGACCACGCCCAACAGCCCCTCGGACCCGGTCAACACGCCCAGCAGGTCATAGCCGGCCGCATCGAGATGCTTGCCGCCGATGCGGACGATCTCGCCCGCCATCGTGACCATCTCGATGCCGAGCACATTGTTAGTCGTCAGGCCGTATTTGAGACAATGCACGCCGCCGGAATTCTCTGCGACATTGCCGCCGATGGTGCAGGCGATCTGGCTGGACGGGTCGGGCGCATAATAGAAGCCCGCATGCTGAACCGCATGCGTGATGCCGAGATTGGTCACGCCAGGCTGCACGCGGGCGCAGCGGTTGTCGAAGTCAATCTCCAGCACGCGGTTGAACTTGCCCAGGCCCAGCAGGATGCCGTCGGCCAGGGGCAGGGCCCCGCCGGAGAGCGATGTGCCGGCCCCGCGCGGTACGACCTTCACCCCCTCGCGCTGACAATAGCGCAGGATCTCGGCCACCTGTTCGGTCGTTTCCGGCAAGACGACGATCAACGGCAATTGCCGATAAGCGGTCAGCCCGTCGCTCTCGAACGCACGCAGTTCATCGTCGTCAGCCTTGACGCCCTCGCCTGGCACGATCTCGCGTAGCGCTGCGGCGATCTCGCGCCGTCGCGCCATCACTGCTTGATCCGGTGCCGGCATTTCCATCGGACGCTCCCCGAAAAATTGGTATTACCAATTATAGGGCGTCTGGCCGATTGTCCAGTCCGAATTTCACAAGAGGTCGGGCGCCGCGATTATCGCCGCCCCGCCAGCCTGCGTGCCGCCAACAAAAAACCGCGCCTCGAGGGCGCGGTCCCGTACAACCGATGATGCACGACGGTCAGCCCTGACGGGCCTTGAACCGTGGGTTCTGCTTGTTGATCACATACACCCGTCCCTTGCGGCGAATCACGCGGCAGGCACGATGCCGAGACTTCAGCGTCTTCAGCGAACTAGCGGTCTTCATGGTTCATCACCACCAAACAAACGGCCCGCGACGGCTCGCGGGCGTAAACGACGCCGGGAACATAAGGATGCGCCCCATGGCTGTCAACGGTTGGGATGGTGCCACATTCGTTATTTTCCGAACCAGTGCCTATTGTACATGGTTGTTTGCAGTTGACCGACTAAAGGAGTATTCCTTCGCATGAATTGCGGATAAAGCTGACATGAAATTTTACAACGACCTGCTTGCATGAAATGGTTGTTGTCTGCTTTAGATGTCGCCTTTCGACTCTCAGTGGGACCGTTCCAACGCCATGACCCAGCCAACTCCAGGGCGTATGGACTACGCCATCTACGCAGAGTTTGGCGGTCTGCCGCCGCCATGGCTGGCGCTGGGCATGCCGGGCCGTTGGGTCGACCGCTATTCCGAAGCGTTGAGCATACAAACCGTCGACGACATCCAGGCGGCCCTTCGAGTCATCGATTCCGAGGCACCGTCGGCCATCGTCGCAAATGTCGCGGATCAACAGTTCAATGGCCTTTTGAATGTCGTCGACAACCTCTCGATCCCAATCGCCGTCATTGCCTTCACAACCTATCCGGATGCGGTCGCGACTCAGCGTTTGGTCCGGCGGGGGGTGCATTCCGTGCTGGTGGCGCGGTTGAAGCCCGAGGTCGAACGGGCGGCCCTGCAATTGATCACCACAGGCGCGCGCTATGCCCCCGTGGACCTGCTATCCGACTCAGACGACACCAGCGAACTGGACGCGTTGCTGAACCAGATGCCGGCGCGGTTGCAAAGTGTCGCGATCTATATCTCGCATGGCCTGTCGAACAAGGAGATCGCCAGCCGCCTGGGTCTGACCGAGGTGACGATCAAGGTCTATGCCAGCCAGCTTTTTCGCCGCATGGGGGTGCGCAACCGTACCGAGGCGGCCGCGAAAATCCTCGCCCTAAACAAGTAGATACAGCGCCAGACCCTCAATCGATCGGGAGAAGCCCATGATGCGCGCAGCGAGCCTTGCCGTCGGAATGGCCTGTCTGATCATGGGCTACACTGGAGCGTCGGCGCAGTTGGCTGACGACACGCTGGCTTGTTTCGGGCGCGCCTACACCGCCGACCATCTGGCCACTCACCCTGACCAGTCCGTGGTCGAGATACAGATCGTCATGGATGCGGGCTTTTCCGGCGAGCCGCCCGATCATGTCGGCCCATCCATGGTCGAGACCACCGTGCGCGCCATGGTCCGGGACAGGTATGGCGCGTTCTTCGCCAATTCGGGTGTCTGCCCCTGGTTTGCCGATGGCAGCTATTACGAATGTCAGATCGACTGCGATGGCGGCCTGTTCAGCATCGTTCTGGCAGACGATGGCACCGCTGTTCTGACCAACTCAGACTACGGCATGATCCTTTACGGCGGCTGCGGCCAAGACGTGGAAGACGACCGTTGGGTCCACATCACGCCCGATGGCGATCCCGCCGAATATCAGCTCTATCCGATACCCATCGAAGCCTGTCCCGTGGCAATCCGGACACTCTATGACAATCCCGGAGACTGGTGACAGGCCACCGCGGCGTGTCGGCTAACTATCTGAAGGAATGGTGGGCGGTACTGGGATTGAACCAGTGACCCCTTCGATGTCAACGAAGTGCTCTCCCGCTGAGCTAACCGCCCCAACCCGGCGTCGGCAACGGGGTGCATCGCCCCTCGTCGCTTCGGGAGGAAGGGGGATAGCATCGTCGCTGGCACGCTTCAAGCCCCACGATACTGTCCCGCGCATAACGGGCCGGCGCGATTGGGGCGATGACAGCGGGCGGCGGATCGCATAACAATCGGGCCATGACCCCCGCCTCCGTCCGCCAAGCCGTGAATGACGGCATTATCGCGCTGACCACACCGCCGGAACAGCGCCTGCCCCTGGTTCTTTCCTCACCGCACAGCGGCCGCGTTTATCCCCCGTCGTTCCTGCAGCAGGCGCGGCTGACCGGGCTGGATTTGCGGCGGTCGGAAGACTGTTTCATCGACGAGATCTTCCGCCCGGCGGCCGAGTTGGGCGTGCCCATGGTGCATGCGCTGTTTCCGCGCGCCTTCGTCGATGCCAATCGCGAGCCGCTGGAACTGGACCCAACCATGTTCGTCGATGCCCTGCCGGCGCGCGCAAACGTGCGATCGCCCCGCGTTGCTGCCGGGCTGGGCACCATTCCGCGCGTCGTTGCGCAAGGCCAGGAGATCTATCGCGGCCGCCTGCGTGTAGCCGACGCCATGGCCCGCATTCGCGACTACTACCAGCCCTACCACACCGCGCTAAGGCATCTGGTGGACCAAACCCTGCAGCGGTTCGGCTATTGCCTCTTGATCGACTGTCACTCGATGCCGTCTGGCGGGGCGGCTGTCGGCTCAAAAAGCGGCGCAATGATGTCGGATGTCGACTTCGTGCTGGGCGACAATTACGGCGGCTCCTGCGCCTCGCAGGTGACCGAGGTCGCCACTGCCTGGCTGCGCGCGACCGGCTATCGGGTAACCCGCAATGCGCCCTACGCCGGCGGTTTCACCACGCGCCACTACGGCAAGCCCCACGCCAGCGTCCATGCGCTTCAGGTCGAAATCAACCGCTCGCTCTATATGAACGAGGCCCGCCTGATCCGGAATCGGCGTTTGCCCGGTCTGGCGGCCGAAATGGCCAAGCTGGTCAGCGACCTGGGTGCCATCGAGCCGGATCAGTTGCGCCTGCCCCACGCCGCCGAGTAGAGCCCGGCTCAAGGGCCGCCGCGGCCGAGCGGACATCCCGAACCCGATACGATCACGGCCGTTTGGTCGCAGATGAGGGTGAAAGCCCTAAACGTGCCCAAGAAAAAAGGGCCGCGGTAGAACCACGGCCCAAGTTTAGGGAGGAAACGCCCAATTAAGTGCGTACAGCAGAGGGCACACCACATGGGCCCTCATGCCGCACCGCAAAATATGATTGCTGCAGCGCACCAAGGCAAGCGAATAATCGGCGCGATTAGCAAAGAGTTGGCAACGCCCCCAGATCATCCGGCCCGATTGTCCGTCGCCATCGCGATGGAAAACCGATAGGCTTCGCCAACGCATGGCGATGAACGCCGCCATTCTCTCGCGCCCGCAACAAGTGAACGCCCAGCCTTGCTCGCAGCTTTGCCCATTCAGCCGCTTCCCGACCCAGCCGGGCTGTTCGCCCACATTCGGCCCGCCCTCTTCATGGATATCGACGGCACGCTGATCGAACTGGCCGAGCGACCCGACGAGGTTGTGGTCAGCGCCGGCCTACCCGAGACGCTAAATCGATTGTCTCAGCGTCTTGAAGGCGCGGTCGCGTTAGTGACGGGTCGCCGGCTCGACGATATCGACCGCTTGCTTGGCCGACTGCCGATCGCCGCGGCCGGACAGCACGGGCTGGAACGGCGGGACGTCGCGGGGCATCGCACGACCCACGCGGTCGACCGCACGCTGATGGCGACGATCGCGGACCGGCTTCAGGGCTTTGCCGCCGGGCATCCCGGCACCGAGGTCGAGGATAAGGGGCTGACCGTAGCCCTGCACTACCGGCGGGCGCCCGATGCGGAAGAGGCGGCACGGCGTTTCGTCAAAGAGGCACTGCGCGGTGTGGGCGACGCCCTTTCCTTGCATGACGGCAAAAAGGTGCTGGAGGTCAAACCGTTCGGCGTCGACAAGGGCACGGCCGTCGGCGAGATGATGGCGGCTCCGCCCTTTGCCGGCCGAACCCCTGTCTTCATCGGCGACGACGTCACGGACGAAGACGGGTTTGCGGCCGTCAACGAGCTAGACGGTATCTCCATCGAGGTCGGATTTCGCGAACCAACGGTGGCGCGGTATCGAATCGCCGACGTCGACGCTACATTGGCGTTGCTCGCCTCGTTGGCTGACCGAAACGGTGATGGGTCGATGACGGACCGCGGCCTATGAGCAGTCTGGACCTTGCGCTGATCGGGAACTGCGCGATCGCCGCTCTCATCGACCGCCGGGCGCAGATCGTCTGGGCCTGCTTCCCACGTTTTGATGGCGATCCCATATTCAATGCGCTGGTGAACAGCGATACTGGCGAAGACCCCGAACAGGGTCTGTTCGCCATCGATATCGAGGACTTTGACCGGTCCGAACAACGCTACCGTCGCAACTCCGCCATCTTGGAAACCGTGCTCTACGACCGGCACGGCCAAGCCATTGAGATCGTCGACTTTTGCCCGCGCTTCTTTCAGTTCGACCGCTATCACCGGCCGGTGTCGATCTTTCGGATGGTCAGACCCCTGGTCGGCAGCCCCACGATCCGCATTCGCTGCCGGCCGACCTTCGATTATGGCAAGACCAAGCCAACCATCACGCGCGGCAGCAACCATCTACGCTATGTCGACGACGTCGAACAAATCCGCCTGACCACGGACGCACCGGTCTCGTACATCCGCGGCGAGACCTGGTTCATTCTCGACCGGCCGATGCATCTGATCCTGGGCGCGGACGAGAGCCTCACCGCCTCGATCCGCGAGACGGCGCAGCGGTTCCTGAACCAGACGACAACCTATTGGCTGGAGTTCTCGCGCGCGCTTGCCCTGCCTTACGAGTGGCAGGACGCGGTCATTCGCGGTGCAATCACGTTGAAGCTGTCCGCCTACGAAGAAACGGGCGCCATCCTGGCCGCGATCACGACATCTGTTCCCGAGGCGCCGAATACCGAGCGCAACTGGGACTACCGGTTCTGCTGGTTGCGCGACAGCTTCTTCGTCGTCCATGCGCTCAACCGGCTGGGCACTACCAAGACGATGGAGGACTATCTCCGCTACATCACCAACATCGTCGCCGGTTCGCCCGACGGCTTTTTGGAACCTCTGTTCAGCCTGACCCTGCGCAACGACAACTATGAAGAAAAGACTTGCGGGGCCCTGAAAGGGTATCGCGGCATGGGCCCGGTTCGCGTCGGCAATGGCGCCAGGGGCCAGATCCAGAACGACGGCTACGGCTCCGTAATCCTGTCGGCCGCCCAGATGTTCTTCGACAACCGGCTGGAACACCCCGGCGACCTGCATCTGTTCGAGCGTCTGGAAATGCTGGGCGAGCAGGCTGTACGCCGGTGGAACACGCCGGACGCCGGCCTTTGGGAACTGCGCACGCGCGAGCGCGTCCACACCTTCAGCGCCGTCATGTGCTGGGCCGCCTGCGACCGGCTGGCCAAGATCGCCGATCGGCTGGGCCGAACCGACAATGCCCAGCGCTGGCGCACGGAAGCCGACGCCATGCATGACGAAATTACAAAGCGCGCATACAATCATGACATCGGCAGCTTTGTCGAAAGCTTCGAGGGCGAGCATCTCGACGCCTCCCTGTTGCTCCTGCCCGAGCTCGGCTTCATCCCGGCGAACGATCCCCGGTTTCTCGGCACCGTCGCGGCCTCCGAGAAATACCTGAAACGGGGCGACTATCTTTACCGCTATCACGCGGCCGACGATTTCGGGGAACCGGAAACCGCCTTCACGATTTGCACCTTCTGGTATATTGGCGCGCTGGCGTCGGTTGGGCGCCATGACGAGGCACGTACGCTGTTCGAACATATGCTCGAACGCCGCAACCATGTCGGATTGTTGTCGGAGGATCTGGACGTCCACACGGGCGAGATGTGGGGCAATTTCCCGCAGACCTATTCGATGGTCGGCATGATCAACGCGGCAATGCGGCTGAGCAAGAGCTGGGAGGAAGCGTTTTGAGCCGACTGGTCATCATATCCAACCGGGTCGCGCCGATCGCCGAGGGCAAGGCCTCAAGCGGCGGTCTGGCGGTCGCGGTGTTGGAGGCCCTGAAGAAGGCCGGCGGCGGTATCTGGTTCGGCTGGTCGGGCGAGGTCCTGGCGGAAACCCAGTCGGAGCCTAACCTGTTCCGGACGGGCAAGATCGAATACGCCACGATCGATCTGTCGATCCGGGACCATGACGAGTATTACAATGGCTATGCCAACGCGACCCTCTGGCCACTGTTCCATTACCGGCTGGACCTGACGGAGTTCAGCCGGCGCACCTATAGCGGCTATCTGCGCGTCAACGCGCTGTTCGCCAGCCGCCTGGCCCCGCTGGTAGAAGCCGAAGACCGGCTGTGGGTGCATGACTATCACCTGATCCCCTTGGCGGAGGAGCTGCGCAAGATTGGCCTGTCCACGCCGATGGGCTTTTTCCTGCACACACCGTTTCCCGTGCCCGAGATCCTGGTGGCCCTGCCGAACCACGCCACCTTGATGCGCTCGCTGTGCGCCTATGACCTGATCGGGTTCCAGACCAATGCGGATCGCGACGCCTTCGTGCACTACCTTGTGGTCGAGGCCGGGGCGGAAATGCTGTCGGACAAGCTGTTCAGGGTGCACGGCCGGACCATTCGGGTCGAGGCGTTTCCGATCAGCATCGAGACCGAGGACATCGTCAAGCTTTCGGCCCAGGCGGAAAAGGCGCGCCAGGCGGAACGGTTGCGAGAGTCGCTGAAAGGCAGCGAACTGATCATCGGCGTCGATCGCCTGGACTACTCCAAGGGCCTGCCGGAGCGGCTGCTGGCGTTCCAGGCCTTGCTTGACAACTATGCCGGCAATCGCGGGCACGTCACCTTGATGCAGATCGCGCCGCCGACCCGGTCGGACGTTGCCGAGTATCAGGAGATCCGCCAGACGCTGGAATCCCTGGCCGGCCACATCAACGGCGCCTTCGCCGAGTTCGACTGGGTGCCGATCCGCTATTTGAACAAGAGCTTTTCCAGACGAAACCTGCTTGGCTTTTTCCGCGCGGCAAAGATCGGCCTGGTCACGCCCTTGCGGGACGGCATGAACCTGGTGGCCAAGGAATTCGTTGCCGCGCAGGACCCGGCCGACCCCGGCGTGCTGATCCTCTCGCGTTTCGCCGGTGCCGCGCCGGAACTGTCCTGCGGTGCCCTGATCGTCAATCCGTACGACATCGAAGGCGTGGCGGAGAACCTGCAGCGTGCGCTGTCCATGCCGGCAGAAGAACGGCGCGAACGGTATGACGCCATGATCGAGGTCTTAAGCCACAACAACATCGACGTCTGGCGACAACGGTTCGTCGACGCGCTGGATCAAGCGCCCTATACCGACTAGCGTCCATCGCTGTTCCCGACCTGACGGAGCGATCATCCGATGCTTACCGAGCCCGCCCTCGTCGCCGATCTTGGCGCGACCAATGCCCGGTTCGCTTTGCTGGACGACGGAAAGGTCACCGCAATCGAGATTCTGCGCGTGGCCGACTATCCCAGCCTCGCGTCGGCCATGGGCGCCTATCTCGACCTGGTCAACCCGCCCCGTCCGCCGCGCCTTGCCGCCGTCGCGATCGCCTCGCCCATCGTCGGCGACTTTGTGGAGATGACCAACCATGCCTGGTCGTTCTCGATCGGCGAGTTGAAGGAGCAATTGGCCTTCGACCGGCTGGAGGTCATCAACGACTTCACGGCGGTCGCCTTGGCGGTGCCCCATCTCGGACCCGCGGACCTAACGAAGATCGGCGGCGGAACGGCGGTTCCCGATGCCCCGATCGGCATTATCGGACCTGGTACGGGGCTTGGCGTTTCCGGCCTGATTTATGGGCGCGAACACTGGCATCCGCTGGCCGGCGAAGGCGGCCATGTGACGATGTCAGCCGTGACGCCCCGTGAGAGCCAGGTGCTCGATCTTCTCAGGCTACGGTTTCCACACGTCTCCGCGGAACGTGTCTTGTCCGGAATGGGCCTCGTCAACCTGTATGAGACGCTGGCCGCGTTGGATGGCGAGGACCCGCCATCGCGCGCGCCGCGCGAGGTCTCGGCGGCCGCCCTTAGCCAGGGCGACGACCATTGTGTCGAGGCGGTCGCCATGTTCGGCGCAATGCTGGGTACGGTGGCCGGCAATCTCGCCCTTACGCTTGGCAGCCTGGGGGGTGTCTACATTGCCGGCGGAATCGCGCCCAAACTCGGGCACTTGTTTCTGGACAGCGAGTTTCGCGAGCGGTTCGAGGCCAAGGGCCGCTTTCGGGACTATCTCGAGGCGATACCGACATACCTGATCACGCACCCCACCCCGGCTTTCTATGGCTTGAAATACGTGCTGGAATGGTGACCGTCATGGCACGGTCGCGCAGATTGCGGTTTCACTTGGCCTGGTCGAGGATCATAATGTGCGGATCGCTGACTAATCGCTTTCGTTGATGACCATCTTTATCATGGCCGGCGCGCTCGTCGGCCTCGCCTTGGCCGGCTTCGTCGCCTATCGCAACGGCGCCCTCGCCCATCGCCCCAGCCGCCGGCGCTGACCGGCCGTTTCGGAGACAGACTGTGACGCTTGACGTCGATCGGCTGCGCGCCGACACGCCTGGCTGCGCCAACGTTGCCCATTTGAACAACGCCGGCGCCGCCCTACCCCCGCGCCCCGTGACCGAGGCCCAGATCGAGCATGTGCGCCTTGAAGCGGCGATCGGCGGGTATGAGGCGCGGGATCAGGCGGCGGACAAGGTCGATCACGCCTATGACGCGATCGCGCGCTTGCTGAACTGCGAGGCGGACGAGGTCGCCATCGTTGAGAACGCGACCCGGGCCTGGGACATGGCGTTCTACGCCCTGCCGTTCGAGCGTGGCGATCGCATCCTCACCGGCCAGGCTGAATACGCCTCGAACTATCTGCCGTTCCTGCAGGTCGCCCATCGCTCCGGCGCGGTGATCGAGGCTGTGCCGGACGACGCGTTCGGCCAGATCGACACAGCCGCGATCGAGGCCGCCATTGCCGATGGTTCAAAAGGGCCGGTTAAGCTGATTTCTGTCTGTCACGTGCCGACCAATGGCGGCTTGGTCAATCCGGCCGCCGCCGTCGGCAGGATTGCCGCCGAACACGACATACCCTTCCTGCTGGACGCCTGTCAGTCCGCGGGACAGATGCCGCTCGACGTGAAGGCGCTGGGCTGCACGATGCTGTCGGCCACCGGCCGCAAGTTTCTACGCGGGCCGCGCGGCACCGGGTTCCTCTATGTCCGCAAGGATTGGGCCCAACGGCTGGAGCCACCCTTTATCGACCTGCACTGCGCCAGTTGGACAGGCCCGGACAGCTATGCGCTGCAGCCCAACACCAGGCGATTTGAGAACTGGGAGTGCAACATCGCCGCCAAGATCGGCCTGGGCGTTGCGGTCGACTACGCGTTGGACCTGGGCCTGGACGCGATTCGAAAGCGCGTGTCGGCCTTGGCTTCCGGCCTTCGTTCGCGTTTGGATGACCGGCCCGGCCTCGTCGTGCTGGACAAGGGCCTGGCCAAGGCCGGGATCGTGACCTTTCTCAAGGTCGGCGAGGAGCCCGAGGACACCAAGAGGCGCCTGACCAAGGCCGGCGTCAACGTTTCGGTAGCGATACGCGAGTCCACCTATCTCGATATGGCTGAGCGCGATATCGACGCCATGGTCCGGGCCTCTCCGCACTACTACAACACTGAAGAGGAACTCGACCGGCTGGTCGAGGCGCTTTAGCTCTTAGCCCCAGAGCGCCGCTTCCGGCGGATGCAACAGCGCGCCCTCGGTGCGCAGGGGCGGCTGGTAATCCTCCGCCAGCCACAGCGAACCGTCGAGATCCACGACCTCCGCGTCCTGGGCCAACAACAGTGCCGGCGCCATGGCCAGCGAACTGGCCAGCATGCAGCCGATCATGACCTGAAAGCTCCGCTCGCGGGCCTGCTCGCGCAAGGCCAGCGCCTCGGTCAGGCCGCCAGTCTTGTCCAGCTTGATGTTGACCATGCCGTACTTGCCGGCGAGGTCGTCCAGGCTCGATCGATCGTGGCAGCTTTCGTCGGCGCACAGCGTGATCGGCCCGTCATAGCCGGCCAGTGCGTCATCCTTGCCCGCCGGAAGCGGCTGTTCGATCATCTCCACACCCAGCGACGCCAGGGCCGGCACGAACGAACCGAGATGAGCCTCTGTCCAGGCCTCGTTGGCGTCGACGATGATGCGCGCGTCCGGTGCGTTTTCCCGAACGGCCGCGACGCGCTCGACATCTCCCTCGCCGGTCAGTTTCAGTTTTAGCAGCGGCATCGCCGATGCCTTCGCGGCAGCCGCCCCCATGGCGTCAACCGTGTCCAGACTGATCGTATAGGCCGTCTCAACCGGCTTCGGGGCAGCCAGGCCTGCCAGTTGCCAAGCCGGCCGTCCCGACAACTTGGCGGCGAGATCCCAAAGGGCGCAATCGACCGCGTTTCGGGCCGCACAGGCAGGCAGCAGGCCCAACAGATCCGACCGGTCGGCACCATCGTCCACGGCCGCTGTGATGGACCGTACCTGCGCCTCCGCGCTCTCCAAGGTCTCGCCGTAGCGCGCATAGGGCACGCACTCCCCGCGCCCAACGGCGTCGCCGTCGGTGATCTCGACGATCAGGGTGTCGGCGCTGGTCTTGCTGCCGCGCGAGATCGTGAAGCTGCCGCGGATCGGCCAGGCGTGTTGCCGGACCGTGAGAGCGCGGCTCATAGGCCCTGACAAATGTCGACGATCGGGGCGACACCGTCACGCACGGGGTCGACGGCCGGCATGCCGTGCTTGTCCGCCAGATCGCCCAGGATCGCCCGCGCCTCCGGCGCCGCATAGGCCGACGTGTTGCACGCGATGGCGATCACCCTGGCGTCCGGGTTGGTCAGGCGCGCTGCCTCTTCATTCAGCGCGATGCACGCCCCGATATCCGGCAGTTCATAGTGCGGCAGGCCGCGCATGTGGGGGCGTCCGGGTTCGTGACACATGATCAGCGCGTCGGCCTGGGCGCCATGCAACAGACCCATTGAGACGCCGGCAAAGCTGGCATGAAAAAGCGAGCCCTGCCCTTCGATCAGATCCCAATGATCCGCGTCGTTTGCGGGCGACAGTTGCTCGACCGCGCCGGAGATGAAGTCGGCGACGACCGCGTCGACCGAAATGCCGTCGCCGGCGATGAAGATGCCGGTCTGGCCGGTGGCCCGGAAGTCAGCCTTCATGCCGCGCGCCTGCATTTCGCGCTCCAGCGCCAAGGTGGCGAACATCTTGCCGACCGAACAGTCGGTGCCGACCGCCAACAGGCGCTTGCCCGACCGCTTCTCGCCGGTGCCCAGTTCGATGGTCCCGGTCGGATGGCGAACGTCGAAGATGCGTCTGCCGTTGGCGGCGGCAGCGGCGGCGACGTCGGGCAAGTCTGCGACCTTGTTGTGCAGGCCGCTGGCGATGTCCATGCCCCGTTCCAAGGCGCGGATCATCGTGGCCTGCCAGTCGGCGGCGATCTTGCCGCCCCTGTTGGCGACACCGATGATCACGGTCTTGACCCCGGCGTCGGCCGCCTCGTCCACCGTCATGTCGGGCAGGCCAAGATCGGCGTTGCAACCGGCCAGACGCAGCTGGCCCTTGCACCATTCCGGCCGCCATTGGCAGACACCGGTGGCGGTCTTGGCGGCCAACTGGTCGGCAGCGTCGCCGAGAAACATCAGATAGGGCGGTTGGATCTGCACACGCGATCTCCCCAAACGGTGCCTGAAACGCGAGAACCGGTGATCTAAACCCAAGACCCGCTGTTCGCAACCGCCTTGCGACGCGCTGGCCTTAGCGAACCGATTTTGGCAGAAAGAAGGCTGCCCGTCCGTATCCGAAGAGACCCTACCCATATGTTCACCACCCGCCCCGAACTGCTCGGCACTTTCGGCATGGTTGCCTCTACCCATTGGCTGGCCTCGTCGGCCGGCATGGCCATGCTGGAGGCCGGGGGCAACGCCTTTGACGCCGCCGTCGCCGCCGGCTTTACGCTGCAGGTGGTCGAACCACATCTGAACGGGCCGGGCGGCGACGTGCCGATCATCTTTCATGCCGCTGGCGCGGACGTAACCAAGGTGGTATGCGGCCAGGGCACGGCACCGGCAGCGGCCACCATCGCGCGCTTCCAGGACATGGGCTACGACCGCATTCCGGGCGGTGGCCTGTTGGCGGCCGTGGTGCCCGGCGCGTTCGACGCCTGGATGATGATGCTGCGCGACCATGGCACGATGGATCTGCCGACCGTGCTGGCGCCCGCCATACACTATGCAAGCGGCGGCTTCCCGCTTGTGCCGCGCATCCCCGGCGCCATACGCCGGGTCGAGAAACTGTTCTCCACCGAATGGACCACTAGCGCCGATGTCTGGCTGCCGAACGGCGCGGTGCCGGCCGCCAATAGCCTGTTTCACTGGCCCAGCCTGGCCGCGACCTATGAGCGGCTGTCGAAAAGCGCTAAGGGCAAGGCGCGCGAGGCCGGCATCGATGCCGCAAGGTCCGAATGCCGCGAAGGCTTCGTCGCCGAGGCCATCGACCGCTTCTGCCGCACCTATGAGGCCATCGACGTTTCCGGCAACCGGCCGACCGGCCTGTTGACCGGCGACGACATGGCCGACTGGAACGCCACCTACGAGGCGCCGCTGACCTTCGACTATCGCGGCTTGACCGTGTGCAAGACGGGGCCTTGGGGCCAAGGGCCGGTGTTCCTGCAGCAATTGGCGCTCTTGAAGGGCTTTGCGCTCGACCGCATGGACCCGGTCGGGCCTGATTTCATCCATCTGGTCACCGAGGCGGCGAAGCTGGCGATGGCCGATCGCGAGGCCTATTACGGCGATCCCGACTTCGTCGATGTGCCGATCGAAACGCTGTTGTCGCCGGGCTATGCCGGCCGGCGACGGACGCTGATCGGCGACGAGGCCAGCCTGCAACTAAGGCCCGGGATGCCGACCAGCACGCCGCCGCGCTTGGCCAGCCTGCCGCCGCCGGCCGAGGAAGAACGCGCGCTGGCCGATCAGTTCGGCCTGGGCGAACCGACCCAGGTCGACGAGGATGCCGAGGTCAAGGGCGACACCTGTCACCTGGATGTGGTCGACCGTTGGGGCAATATGGTCAGCGCGACGCCGTCCGGCGGCTGGCTGCAAAGCTCACCGGTCATTCCGGAGTTGGGCTTCTGCCTGGGCACACGGGCGCAGATGTTCTGGCTGCAAAAGGGCCTGCCGGCGTCGCTAGGGCCCGGCCGACGGCCCCGCACGACCTTGACCCCGACCCTGGTCCTGCGCGACGGCAAGCCGTTCATGTCGCTGGGCACGCCGGGCGGCGACCAGCAGGACCAATGGTCGCTGACGCTGTTCGCGCGCCTGGCCAACCACGACCTGAACCTGCAGCAGGCCATCGACCTGCCCATGTTCCACACCGACCACGCCCCCTCCAGCTTCTGGCCGCGCCAAGCCAAACCGGGCGTGCTGGCGGTCGAAGACAGGCTCGCGAACGCCACCCTGACCGAGCTGGACCGCCGCGGCCACCGCCTGCACCATCGCGGCGACTGGTCCCTCGGCCGCCTCTCCGCCGTGACTCGCCAAGAGACCGAAAATGGTATAATTCTGAAGGCAGGCGCCAATCCGCGTCAGATGCAAGGGTATGCGGTTGGGCGCTGACGTCAACTCAGGGCTCCTGTCGAAGGCCGCGGAGACGAAGTGAAGACCGTTCTGACGCTCTACGCCCGGGTCCTGGGTCAGCCCTTACTGCTGCTGCGACTGGGCGGGCTGATGATGGCGATCATCGTCGGATATCAAGTAGCACTGCTCGTGACGCTTGAGTCACTGGGCGTCACCCACGATCAACAAGCTGCGCAACAGGTGATCCAGCAAAACTGGTTGCGGTTTGCCCTCGGCGTCGTCGTGCTCGTCGTGCTGTACATCTGGCTAACAACAGTGTTTGCGGTACGTTAGCACCGTTATGCGCTTCTCGGCCAATCGAACTATCGATTCCTTGATGCAACTTTTGGCAAGCGTGGCTGGAACTTCGTTTGGAACTCGTTCCTTATCAGCAGCTTAGCAAGTGTCGTGGTCTTTCCATTCGCCGTGGCGCTTGGATTCACGATTATCACCTCGGTCGCGATCGATCCGACGCAGACACGGCAAACTCTGCTCATTCTCAACGGATTGATGATCCTTGCTTCCCTTCCAGGTCTCTACGTCGTCGGCAGATGTTCGCTCGTTTTTCCCGCGATCGCCCTAGGCTTTCGCATGCGCATTCGCGACAGTTGGAACGAAACCCGCGGCCATGGCCTGCGCATATTCCTATTGCTCGTCGCCATGTCGATACCAGCGGTCGTCGGTTCTGAGGTTACTGTGCACATCGTGCCCTCGACCGACTTCCCGATTTGGCTGACGACGGTCATCAGAACGCTCGTCGGAACCTTCTTTGTTTTGATAACAACCGCCCTGTGGGCGAGCGCGCTGTCGCACGCCTATCGGTCACTTAGCCTTCCATTGCATCCACAGCAGGCGCACACGCCTAGCAATGCCTGACGCAAAGCCCTAGTTATGCCAGCGAAGCAAGGTCGCTGCTGATCGAACATCGCGCTTGGGACTCATGAAAACAGTACTGACACTCTATGCTGGCGTGCTGGGCCAGCCCGGGCTGCTGCTTCGGCTCGGTGGTTTGATGATGATCATCCTGGTGATCTATCAGACCGCGCTGACCTTGCTGCTTGACTCGCTCTATGTGCCCGACAACCAAGGGCAGACCCAGCAGGCGTTCGTCGACAACTGGCCACGGCTGGTTCTCGGCTTCGTCGTCTATGGCGTGATCATCGTCTGGCTAACGACCATCTTCGCCATTCGCTGGCATCGCTACGTACTGCTAGGCCAGCACACTTATAGCGCTTTCGACGTCACCTTTGCGGGGCGCGAATGGCGCTTTGTCTGGAACTCGGTCGTGGTTGGGCTGATCATCGGACTCGCGATGGTCGTCTTCTTCCTGGGCGTGCGCATCGTCTTCTCGTTCGTCGGCGCCGTCAGCCCGTCGGCCTTCGTCTTCCTGAACTTCGCGGCCTTGCTGCTGCTGCTCTTGTTCGTCAATTACTTCATCGGGCGGTTCTGCCTGGTGTTTCCGGCAACGGCCCTCGGCGTGCCGATGCGCGTTCGCGATAGCTGGTACAAGACCCGCGAAGGCGGCGTGCGCGTCATGCTACTGTTGACGGCCATGTCTCTGCCGAACCTGATCGCGCCGGAACTGGCGTTTCTGCTGCTACAACCGGGCGCCGTACCCTTGTGGCTGGCGACCGCGGTCGGCACTTTCGTCCAGGTGTTCTTCCTGTTGATCACGACCGCGCTCTATGCCAGCACGTTCTCCTACACGTACCGCAATTTCGGACTTCCGCTGGCGCCGCCGCGATACCCTGTACCGGACAACCCGATTTAGCTCGGCTTATGCCACCCATCGGCCTCAACGCCGCTGATACTGCGTCTCGCCGAACAGGTTGCGCCGTGCCTCGTCGGTCAGCTTGCGCGCACGCCGCTCTGCCAGGACCTTAACCCCGCGCTGAACGGCCGGACGGCTGTCGATGGCCTCGAACCAGCGCTTGAAGTTCGGAAAGTCGTCGATCGACAGTTCGTGGCGTTCGTAGGATCGCGTCCACGGATACGTTGCCATGTCGGCGATCGAATAGTCGTCGCCGGCCAGATAGGCCGCCTCACCCAGCCGGCGGTCGAGCACGCCGTAAAGCCGCCTGGCCTCGTTGGTGTAGCGGTCGATGGCGTAAGGCAGCTTTTCCGGCGCATAGACGCGGAAATGGTTCGCCTGACCCAGCATCGGGCCCAGGCCGCCCATCTGCCACATCAACCATTTGATCGTGTCATGGCGCGCCGGGTGCGACTGGGGCCAGAACCGGCCGTACTTTTCGGCCAGATAGAGCAGGATCGCGCCGCTCTCGAACAGGCTGTAGGGCTGGCCGTCCGGCCCTTCAGGGTCGACGATCGCCGGCATCTTGTTGTTCGGACTGATCTTCAGAAACTCCGGATCGAACTGGTCGCCCGCGCCGATATCGATGGCGTGCACCGTGTACGGCACCCCGGCCTCTTCCAGGAAGATGGAAACCTTGAAGCCGTTGGGTGTCGGCCAGGTGTAAAGGTCGATCGGTGCGGTCATCAGCGCGGGTCCTGAATGGGGTCGTGATCAAGAGGCGAAGGTGAGGCTGGCTCATCGCGCGGCGGTTCGGGGCCGACACTTGATCATACATCGGGCCAAACGCCCCGTCACGGATCGTCCCCAATGGGCGACGGCGGTAAGTCTACCGGCCGATTCAAGACCGTATCGGAGACCAAGCAATAGAATGCGCGCTTGACTTTGCACGGGCATGCCCGCATATCCCGCTCAACGTCGTCCGGCTGCCGCGTGAGCAGCCCGCATCCTGAATACCCGACATGTCAGGCCGCGTCGCGCCGATTTGGTGCACGACGCCCAACCGCCTTGCCCGGCAATCCGCCAATGCAAGGCTCACCACCCAAGTTCCCATTTCACGCGGGGTTCTGACGATCTGGCTGCCCGACGGGACAATCCGGTCCGGGGCGGACGCCTGATCGCAACCGCATGTCAGCGACCCGCCTTGCCTTTCCGGCATGGCGCGGGTCGATGATTCCGTACACTTGTTCCGGCAAGACCGAGGCGATCAAACGCTGGTCCTGCCCCACTGAAAGAAACAGACTTTGACATCTTTTGAAGCCCTTGGGCTTTCCCCTCCGCTTCTTAAATCCGTCCGCGCGCTCGGCTACGAACAGCCGACACCGATCCAGCAGCAGGCGATCCCGCCCGTGTTGCAGGGCCGGGACCTGATGGGCCTGGCGCAGACCGGCACCGGCAAGACGGCTGCCTTTGGCCTGCCGCTGGTCCAGCATTTGTTGGCCCAAAAGGTCAGACCAGCGCCCAGGACGACCCGCGCGCTGATCCTGGCGCCGACTCGCGAGTTGGTGAACCAGATCACCGGCAACCTGCGCGACTATGTCAGGAACACGCCCCTGAAGGTGGTCTCGGTGATCGGTGGCGCGTCGATCCACGGCCAGACGACCAAGTTGGCGCGCGGCACCGATATTCTGGTCGCGACACCCGGCCGCCTGCTTGATCTGGTCGAACGCCGCGCCGTGGCGCTCGACACCGCGCGCTTCCTGGTGCTGGACGAGGCCGACCAGATGCTGGATCTCGGCTTCATCCACGCCTTGAGGCGTATCGCCAAGCTGCTGGCCACCCCCCGCCAAACGCTGCTGTTCTCGGCCACCATGCCCAAGCAGATAGCGGAGCTGTCGCGCACCTATCTGGACGACCCGGTCCGCATCGAGATCACCCCGCCCGGACGGGCGGTCGACAAGATCGCGCAATCGGTTCACTTCGTCGACCAGGGCGGCAAGACCGCGCTTCTGAAAGCCCATCTCGGCGCGCGGCCGGGTGATCTCTCCCTGGTCTTCGCGCGCACCAAACATGGCGCGGAACGGCTGATGAAGCAGCTGGTCGCCAGTGGTTTCGCGGCCGCCTCGATCCATGGCAACAAGAGCCAGGGCCAGCGCGAGCGCGCCATCAAGGCCTTCCGCACCGGTGACATCCGCATTCTGGTGGCGACCGACGTCGCCGCCCGCGGCATCGACATCCCCGGGGTCAGCCATGTCTACAATTACGACCTGCCAAACGTGCCGGAGAACTATGTCCACCGCATCGGCCGCACCGCGCGCGCCGGCGCCTCCGGCGACGCGGTGGCCTATTGCGGTCCCGACGATTTGCGCCTGCTGCGCGACATCGAACGCCTGATGGGGCTATCCATAGAGGTTGCTGGTGGCGAGGCGCCGGCAGAAAGCGGCCCGGCGCGCAAAGGCAAGAACCGGACACGCGATGCCAACCGACCGAAGCGACGGCGGGGCAAGAACGGCAAGCCATCGACGGGCGCGCAAACCCGCGCTGGTCAGCACGACGAGGCGCGTAACGAGAACACTGCACCCGACCGTCCCGAGGGCAAGCGTCCGAAACACGTGAACGGCAACCGCCCCGGCAAGTGGCGTCGATCAAAGCGCAAGCGCGTGGCCGCCTAGGTCGCCGCTGCGCCCGGACACGCACGCGCCGCATCCCCTCAACCAGGACCTGTCGCTGGCAGGCGGCCGGCAAAAGCACTACAGTCGGAAGTCTCGGCCACTGATCGATTGTCACGGCCGCCCGTCGTGGGGCCGATCAAATCGAGCCTTTTGGCATAAGGAAACAGGTCTATGGGGGAGCCGGCGTCATGTCCTTGAAGCAGCAGCAGATCGACTTCTACAAGTCCAACGGCTATCTGGTCGTCAAAGATGTCGTCGACCCGGCGACGTTGGCCCGCCTGCGCGCCACCATCGACGATTTTGTCGGACGATCGAAGCAGGTTAGCGCCAGCGACGATATCTTCGACGTCGCCCCCGGCCATTCGGCCGCGTCGCCGAAGCTGCGGCGGATCAAACAGCCGACCCAGCAACACCCGGAGTTCGACGCAATCATGCGCTCGCCGGCCGTGGTCGACATCGTCGCCGACCTGCTGGGCGGCACGGTGCGGATCGAACACAGCAAGCTGAACTTCAAGCCGCCGGGTGGTGGGGCCAAGATCGAGTGGCACCAGGACTGGGCCTTTTACCCGCACACGAACGACGATCTGCTTGCCGTGGGCGTCATGGTCGAGGACTGCACGCCGGAAAACGGTCCGCTGAACGTCATCGCCGGCACCCATCGCGGCCCGCTCTATGACCATCACGATCAGGGCGTTTTCGCCGGTGGAATTCGACCCGAAGCCCTCGGCGATGCCACGGATCATGCCGTGGAGTTGACCGCGCCGGCCGGTTCGATCTCCATTCACCATGTGCGCACGCTGCATGCCTCCGGCGAGAACACGTCCACCTCCACCCGGCCGCTGTTGTTGTTCGCCTATGCCGCCGTCGACGCCTTCCCGGTCTTCAAGACCTACGATTTCGACGAGTTCAACAGCCGTATCCTGCGCGGCGAGCCGACCGTCACAGCCCGGATCACCGACGTCCCCGTGCGCATCCCCCACCCCTGGCCGGAGGGCGAAGGCTCGATCTTCGACAATCAGGCGAAGCTGAGCGCAGCCGCCGCCTGACAAGCGCATCGGTAAACGAAGTCTCGGCTGCCTAGCTGGAGCGCCTAGACACTCACCAGGTGACCCACCAGTTCATCCGGCGCGGCGAAGAAGGGGGCGTGGCTGGTCGCCAGCGATAGCACGCGCTCGACCGGCGTTTGGGTGTACATGCGTTTCTGCACCTCCGGCAGCAGCGCCCGATCCTCCGTGCATTCGATATAGACCCGCGGGATGCGGCCGAAGCGTTCCGGCGTGTGGCGCACCGGGGTCACGATGCCGACCATCGGCTCCGGCCGGGTCAGCGACCGGGCCTTGGCGACATGATCATCGCTGCAATCGTGGCAGAAGGCCGGCGCGAACCCATCCGGACGAATGGCCACGGTGGCCTTGTCGTCGGCGACGATCATGTTCGGCGGTACCAGGCTGCCCGGAATGTCGGCGCCATAGCCCATGCGCGCGACACCGTCGGGCAGCAGGAAGGCCGTCAGATAGACCAGCTTGGCGATGTTGGCGGGACAGGTCTCGGCCGCCTGTGTGATCATGACGCCGCCGAGGCTGTGACCCACCAGCACCACCGGTTCCGGCTGGGCATCGACCACCGAACAGACACGGTCGGCATAGGCCTGCAAGGAGACATACGCGACCGGCGTTGGATCGCCTCCATGCGCGGGCATGTCCGGCGCGACCACCCTGTGCCCAGCTTCCTCCAGGCGCGGAACGACCTCGTCCCAGCACCACGCGCCGTGCCAAGCGCCATGAACCAGCACGAAGGTGGTCATTGGGGACCCTTCTCTCGCTGCGCACCGCCATCTGGAGTTTGCTTCGGCGTCAGGTGCTTTTCCATAACGGAATTCGTCAACGCAACGCCGTCCCGCTCCACCGTCTGCTGTTTGACGACCGACCAGCCTTGCCGCTCAAAGAACGGCCGCGCGAGATGGCTGGCTTCGGTGTGTAGCCGCCGCAGCCCCATCGACGCCGTTTCGGCCAGCAGCCGTTCATAGAGCTGCCTGGCAACGCCCGTACCCATGACCTCCGGCGCCACGAAGGCAAGATCGATGCACCCGTCCGGCTTTAAGGTCATGAACCCGATGACCGCGCCGTCCCGCTCGGCCACGAAGGAGGCCTGGGACTTCAGGCGCGCGCGCCACGGCGGCGTGTCCGGAACGGAAGATGCCCAGGCCCGCCGCTGTACCTCGTTGTAATGACCCTGGGCGCCAATGCGTACCGCGTCGAAATAGATGCGGGCCGTCGCCTCGGCATCAGCGTCCTCAAACCAGCGAACGGTCACGCGCACGAAGCCACCTTCGCGACATCGTCGCTGCGCCTAGGACTGGCCGCCGGCATTCGGAAAGAACAGGGGCTGGCCGTCGACCCGGAATGCCGCGATGGCCGCCTGCCCTTCAGTGGAAAGCAGCCAGTCGATGAAGGCTTGCCCGTCTTCCGCCCGCACATGCGGGTGACGGTCCGGGCTGACCAGAATGACGGCGTACTGGTTGAACAGGGCCGGATCGCCTTCCACCAACACCGCGTGGTCGCGCTTGTTGGCAAAGCTGACCCAGGTCGCCCGGTCGGCCAGCACGTAGGCGTCCATGGCCACGGCGGCGTTCAGGGTCGCACCCATGCCGGAGCCCATCTCGCGATACCAGTCGCGGCTTGCGCCATCCAGCGCCACACCGGCCGCGTCCCAAAGCGCGCGCTCCGCCAGGTGGGTGCCGCTGTTGTCGCCGCGCGAGGTGAAGATGGCCTCGGCTTCCTCGATCCGGGCAAACGCGGCGCCGGCATCGTCCAGACCGGCGATGCCGGCCGGGTCGTCTCGCGGGCCGATCAGGACGAAGTCGTTGTACATCACCTCGTGCCGTTCGACGCCGAAACCGTCGGCGACGAAGGCTTCCTCCGACGGCCGATGGTGGACCAACAACACATCCGCGTCGCCGTTCCGCGCCAGCCGCAAGGCCTGGCCCGTGCCGACCGCGACGACCCGCACCTCGACGCCCGACTCGGCCCCAAACAACGGCAGGATGGCACCCAACAGGCCGGAATTCTCCGTCGATGTCGTCGAGGCCAGGACGATGTGGCGATCCTCCGCGGTCGCCTGACCCACCATGACGGTCAAAGTCACGAGAATCGCAGCGATGGCTGCGAGCCATTGCATCGGTCTTCGGTTCATCCCGCTCACCACATCAGTTCGCCGCCAAGAAAGGCGCGTCCCGCCGCGCTTTCAGGCCGCTCGAAAAAGGCCCGCGCGGCCGTTCGCTCGGCCACCTTCCCAGCTTGCAGGAATATGACCTCATCGGCCAGGCGCTTGGCTTGACCGAGATCATGGGTGGTCATCACGATCTTGGTGCCGGCACCGTGGATCTGGTTCACGATCGCCTCGACGGCCGCCGTGGCCCCGGGGTCCAGGCTGGCCGTGGGCTCGTCCAGGAACAGGATTTCCGGCGCCAGAGCCCACGCCCGGGCCAAGGCCAGACGCTGCTGTTCCCCGACCGACAGGGACACCGCCTGCTGGTCGGCGCGATCGGTCAGACCCGTGTGCTCAAGCGCGTCGGAGGCCCGCTGCTGTCTTTGACCCGGCGGAAAGCCTTGCAGCTTGAGACCGTAGAGGATGTTGGCGCGCAGGGATCGACGCAGCATCACTGGTTTCTGAAACACCATGGCCTGGCGCCGGCGCGCCTGCCGGGCCTCATCGCCGCACCATCGGATCGTGCCGGTGCTGGGGCCCACCAGGCCGTGGCAAAGCCGCAGAAGCAGGCTTTTGCCGGCGCCATTGGGGCCCAGGATGACGGTTCTTGGCCCCGCCTCGATGGTCAGCGTGATGTCGTCCAGCAACCGCCTGCCGTCGATATCGACGCCAACTTGGTCAAGCTGTAGCGGCAGGATTGGCAAAGTGGTGATGCCTCAGGCGTACCGGCGGGACGTCGCCCCGCCGAGCATGGCCGCGATGGCGTTCACGCCCAGCGCGATCACCACCAGGATGAGGCCCAGCGCCAAGGCCAAGGCCAGATTGCCCTTGCTGGTCTCCAGCGCGATCGCCGTGGTCATTACGCGCGTGGCGTAGGCGATGTTGCCGCCGACGATCAGCACCGCGCCGACCTCGGCCATCGCGCGACCGAAGCCCGCCATGACGGCGGTGGACAGGCCGACGCGCGCATCCCACAGCAGTGTCAGAACCATTTGTCGCGGCCGCGCGCCAAACGAACACAGTTGCTCCCTGTACTCGTCGTAAAGGCCGCGCACGATCTCTCTCGCCAGCGCGGCGATGATCGGCGTGATCAGTATGGCCTGGGCGATGATCATCGCCGTCGGCGTGAACAGCAGCCCCAAAGGCCCCAGCGGGCCGGATCGCGACAGCATCAGATAGACCATCAAGCCGACAAAGACGGGCGGCAGACCCATCAGCGCGTTCAGCAAGACGATGACCACCCGGCGGCCCGGGAAACGATAGACGGCGACCACGGCGCCGAGCGGCAGGCCGATGAAGGAAGCGATGGCAACCGCGCTCAAACTCACGTAAAGGGACCGGCCGACGATATCGACCAGTTCCGGATCAAGGCTCGCGACCAGGTGCAGCGCCAGACCAAAGGCTTGGACGAAGTCGGACATCAGGGACCCTGTTTTAACGCACCTGGGCTCAACACACCTGGGCTCAACACGTTTGGGCAACACCGAGCAAGCGGGATTGACCGGCGGACTTTGCACCGTCGGGCTTGAACGCTCAACGGCTGTGCGCCTTCGGCAATGGTATTAGAATCAACTACGGCCTTCCTCGCCAGCAGCCCTTGGGAATCGCAAGATGAGTGAGCAATACAACGTGTCGCGTGTCGGCGACAGGGTACGCCAAAGCTTGGAAGCGGAAGAACGGGACGGTCAGCGTCTTGCCATCATGGGCCGCACCATTGGCCTGCTGGCCGTCGCCGTCCTGATGCTCTTCATCGTCCACTTTCCTGACGCTCTTTATCACTACACCCTCCTCTGCGTCCTCATAGTGCTGGGGCTGGTCGACGGCTGGCTGCTGCGGCAGGGTCTGCGTCGGCAGTGGCACGCCTATCTGTTCGCGGCGCTCGACTTCGGGATCGTGACCTTCGCCCTGCTCTATCCGAACCCGTTTGCCACCCACGACTACACGGCGCAGCTTGGCATGCGGTTCATCTCTTTTGCCTACTTCTTCATGCTGCTGAGTGCCCTGGCCCTGACATTTCGACCGGGCCTGGTGGTTTTTGGCGGGCTGGCCGGCGCTTGCTTCTGGTCTTTGGCGAGCCTGTGGATTGCCAACCTCCCCGATTCGATCACGGATATCTCGCCGGATTGGCCGTGGGACCGGATCCTCGAAACGCTTCTGGCGGCGGACTACGTCGATGTCAGCATCCAGATGCAGCGCGTCGGCGTCTTTCTCATCGTGGCCGCCCTGCTGGCGGTCATCGTTGCCCGCTCGCGGCGTCTGGTGTTGCGCCAGGCCCATTCCGAGCGAGAGCGCGGCAACCTCGCGCGATACTTCCCGCCCAGCATGGTCGACCGCCTGGCGCGTATGGACGCGCCGCTGTCGCAGGTGCGCGAACAGCAAGTGGCGGTGCTGTTCGCCGATGTCGTCGGCTTCTCGCATTGGGCGGAAGAGCATAGCCCGACAGAGCTGATCTCACGGCTGCGGCAAGTCCATCGCCGCCTGGAGGAGGCGGTGTTTCGCAACAACGGTACGCTCGACAAGTTCATCGGCGACGGTGTCATGGCCACGTTCGGCACGCCGGAGACCGGCCCAAAAGATGCTGCGAACGCTGTCCGCGCGCTGCGTGCGATTCTGGACTCGTTCGACGATTGGAACGCCGAACGACGGTCGCGGGGTCGCGATCCGGTTCATGTCGGTGTCGGTGTTCATTACGGCCCGGTGATTATCGGCGATATTGGTTCGGCCCGCCGGCTTGAATTCGCAGTGCTGGGCGACACGGTGAACGTCGCCAGCCGCCTGGAACGCCTGACCCGCGATGTCGGCTGCCGTGCGATCATCAGCGAGGCGACCGTTGCCCAGGTGCGCACCAGCGAGAGCAGTGAAGATGCCGAACTGCTGCTTCGGGGTTTTTCCCAGGGCACGGCTGAATCCGTCCGCGGCCGAACCGAAACCGTGCGCATCTGGACGCTTTAAGCGCCTTAGCGCCAGTTGACCGGCGCCGCGATAGCCTCAACCAGTCGATGGCCGTGCGATCCGAGCCTTTCTTCATGACGCCCCGGTTCAACGCGTCAAGGGTCGACAGATATCGTGCTAAAGCAATGTCGACGGAAACAAGTGGGACCCCTCCTATGTCCAATGAAACGGTGCGATCGACATTTCTCAGCCCACCGGGTCTGCCCAGACCGGCCGGCTATAGCCATATCGCGATTGCGCCTGAGGGTGCCCGCATCGTTCATGTCTCCGGCCAAGTCGCCATGGATGGTGGAGGAAGCATTGTCGGGGCGGGCGACTTTGCCAGCCAGGCGACCCAGGCGTTCGAAAACCTGCGAGATGCATTGATATCGGCGGGTTCAAGCTTTGACCATGTTCTCAAGATCAACATGTTCGTGTTGGACATGACTGACCTGACGGCTCTGCGGGAGGTGCGCGATCGGTTCGTCAAGACCGACGCACCCCCCGCCAGCACTCTGCTGCAGGTGAGCGGTTTCTTCCGCGAGGGTATCCTGTTCGAGGTCGATGCCGTGGCCGTTGTTCCCGGCTGAATGGGGCGATTGCCAGACCGGCTCACCCCTACCGACGCCAACCTCTCGTTCAGTTGACGGGACCGCCGCTGAGGCGGTGCTCCGCCCCGTCGGATGGTGGCGGATGCCAGACGGTGTCGACCGCGGCACCCGCCAAGCCGTCACATCAGCGGATCGTCATAGCCGAGCAGCGTGAGCTGATCGACGACGCCGCCATTGGCATCCACGACGTTGTTGTACGACGCCGCCGTCAGGTTGGCCGCCGACAGATCCTCCGCCTGGATGTCCTCAAGAACATACTTGTGGCCACCATTGTTCAGGATCTCGATGACCAGGGCGCCGTCTGCTTCGGTGATCCCGATCCAGTTCGGCGACAGATGGCCGAAATCGAGCACGTCGTTGTCGGGATCGAAGCCCTCAATGGTTTCGACGACGCCCCACTTCCAGGTCAGGTCGATCTCACCGACGCCGGCCGGTGTATCGCCGTCTCCGGAATCTCCGCCGCCGTCTCCGTTGCCGCCGTCTCCATCACCGCCGTCGCCGCTGCCGCCATCGCTGCCACTGTCGCCGGCATCGCCATCGCTATCGCTATCGCTATCGCCGCCACCGGCATCGCCATCGCCGCCGTCACCAGCGTCGCCATCGCCATCGCCGCTACCGTCACCGTCGCCACCGCCGGAAGAGCCACCGTCCCCCGGATCGGTATCGACCGGGTCCCAGACCCCCTCGCGGGTCTGATGGCCGTCCGTGGTCTGTCCGGCCGGGGCGGCGGGTGTCAGCAATCCGGTCCGCGCGACCAGCGTGACGTCGTTCTGGTCGAAGCCGAACGGCGCCTCCAGATTGTCTTCCATCACCTGATCGAAATGGAACTCGACCTGGCCGGGGCTCAGATCCTCGAGCTTCAGGCCGGTGAAGGTGAAGCTCTGTCCGGTCGGCAGGCTGGAGATCACCAGTCCGGCGTCCGTATCCTCGACCGTCAGGCGCTCGCGGGTGCCGAAATAGAGGAAGCTGATCTTCATCGTGCCGGGATCGAAGCCGTCGATCACCTCGTGCTCGCCATACTCATGGCTGCGGATATAGACGGTATCGTCCTCGCGCGGGCCAAGGCCCAGCTCCCAAGACAGCACCCCGCCGATGTCCTGGCGAAAATGCTCGTTGCCAACAACGCCGAAGCTGTCGATCGTCACCTCGTCGAAACCGACGCCCTCCACAATCTGAATGGCGCTGGTCCACGGGCTGTCGATCGCGATCTCGCCGGCGGGCGTCTTGGTCACGATCATGCCGTGCACCGACGTGTCGCCGACATCGAGTTCGTCGCGGGCCGGATCGAAACCGACAATGTCGTCGGCATCGGTGTCGGCGCGATACTTCACGCCGCCTGCCGCCGTGGTGCCCGTCGTCGTCGGCGGATCCGAACCATCGCTGTCGTAAACGACGTCGTAGCCGCCACCGGGGCCCGGATCCGTGATCGTGCCGCCGATCGCACCGACCACCTCATTCAGCACGCCCTGGTCGGCGATGGAGAAGTTGGACAGCGTCAGATCGGCGAGGCCGATGCCTTGAATGAAGGTTGTGTTGATCGGCGTGCCGTCCGGCGTGGTGACGACGATGCGGACCGTCTGGCCAAGCGTGTTGCTGGTTTCCTCGTAGATCTGGAACCGGTCGGCCGTGACGTCCTGCTCAATATGGACCATGTCCGTCGCGGGGTCGAAATCCGTTATCGTCCGTGACGGGCTGGCCAGATTGATCATGATCATCTGGTGCCCATCGGAATGGCCGCCGCCACCGGACCCCGTGTCGTCCGGACCGATCGCGGCGAAGATTTCAGCACGCGCGGTGTCGTCAAGAACCGTGAAGTTAGACGGCGACAGGTCGGCCAACGGCACGCCCTGAAGGGTCGTCGATTGCTGCATCGACGGCAGGCTGAAGACCGCGCTGCCATTGACCTCGCTAACCTCAAGATCGTTCGCGCTGATCCAGTCGACGAAGATGCTGTCGCGCGCCGGATCGAAGTCGGTGACGACCTCGTTCTGGGCCCAACTCCAAGTTATCGTCACGGTCTGGGGATCGCCGCTACCGCCTGAGTCTGGATCGCCGCCGCCACCGGTATCCGGGTCGTCGCCACCTCCCGCATCTGGATCATCGCCGCCGCCGGCATCGGGGTCGTCACCGCCGCCGGCATCCGGATCGTCACCGCCGCCCGCGTCCGGGTCGTCGCCGCCACCGGCATCCGGATCATCGCCGCCATCTCCGGTCCCCGGGTCACCGCCGACCAGGCCAAGGACCTCGGCCGCCGCCGTATCGTCCAGGATGGTGAAGTTCGCGGCCGACAACGCGGACAGCGTCACCCCCGTCAGGGTCGTCGTCTGATTGTTGGACGGCACGGCGAAAACCACGCTGCCGTTGCTCTCGCTGACCTCAAGCCGCCCGGCGTCGATCCAGTCGATGAAGATGGTATCGGTCGATGGGTCGAAGTCGGTGACGACCTCGTCTTGCCCCCAGGTCCAGGTGACGACGACGTCGGCGGTATCCTTCGTCGCGCCAGCCGTCCCATTGCCGGCGCCACCGCCGCCGCCGGAACCGCCGCCCGGCGTGCCAAGCCCCTCGTCGCCGGTCAGCCGGTCTTCGAAATAGGCGATCGACTCCTCAATGGTCGGCGCATCGAAATCGCCGAACTGCTCGACATATTGCAGGATCGAGGTGCCGAACTCGTCGGCACTGACCGTGCCGGAGCGCAAGAGCTGGATCACCGCTGGTGCGCCGCGCAAATGGGCTGCGGCCAGAATGCCCGTCATCGTCAACGTGACCTCGACGGTCTGGCCATTGTCGAGATAGGTGCGCGTGGTGCCGAGATAGTCATCGAGGCTTTCGCCGTAGGGCGCGAGGCCCGTCTGGATGGTCTGAAGGTTGAAGCCGAACGCCTCGCGAATGGCGACCTCCTGGGCCTCCTTGGTCATGAACTCTTCCAGCGAATCCACACCGTTCTTGCCGGTCCAGGTACCGTCCCACGTGTTTGTGGCGGCGCCGTTGCCGTAATAGAAATCGTCGTCGTAATAGCCAAGATCGATCAGAAACGCCTCACCGAACTGATAGCCGACGAAGCCGAACGAGTTCATCGATCGGTAGGACATCGCGTCCCATTCGGCGTCGCTGAGCTGCGACCAGCTTGTGTAGGACGCAAAGAACTGTTCGACCGGGCCGCCGGCCCATTGGTCAAGCTGCCAGTCCTGAATGATGCCCTGATCGTAACGCACGCGGTCCCAGCCGGATTCGAATGCGCGCATCGCGTCTAGAAATTCCTGAAACGTGCCCCTACTCATCTCCAACCTCTTTCTGTCAGGCCGGGTGCGGCTCGGCCCGTGTCGCGTTCCAGCGCGCCCAAGCGGGCGACCCGGGGAAGACACGATCCGGACAGCACCGGCGTTAGGCGGTCAAAGCCCGCTATTGCATGGGCGCTAAGCGAGCGATTGCGTGTGGCACGAATGCGGCGTGAAATCGGCGTTCGGGAGACGCGGTTGCGTTGACCAAAGCGCAAACACCAGAAGGTCGATCTGAACGGCGACGATGCCGTCTGACGTGGATAAACGCAGCTTGTGCGCGCGCCAGAAGCCACGAACGCTTTCGTTTACGCGCACCGGCACTTCCACGGGCGGCACCTGCGCAACGCGCTCGAACGCGGCCACCCCTGCCGACGGGAAAACCCGCGCAAGGCGGGCATGCCCTCACCTCGCGAAGCTTGACATAGATCAATGCAACAATTGTTGGCACCACGAACAATATGTCGCGATGGTGATGTTGACGATCGGAGGGCGCGTCGGTCGCTTCTAGCGGACCAGATTCGCACGCCGAGACAGCCACCGTCGGGCCGGGTGCCCATGCGGCGCCCAGCCGAGCCCTCTTGGCATCGCAAAACTAAAAGCCCGCTCTCACGAGCGGGCTTTCTTTATCTATCAGTAACTTAAAGGGCTTTGTTGAGTTCTTGTTCCAGCTCTGGGACGACCTTGAACAGGTCGGCGACCAGGCCGTAGTCGGCGATCTGGAAGATTGGCGCTTCCTCGTCCTTGTTGATCGCGACGATCACCTTGCTGTCCTTCATACCCGCCAGGTGCTGAATGGCGCCCGAAATGCCGATCGCGATGTAGAGTTCCGGCGCCACGACCTTGCCTGTCTGGCCAACCTGATAATCGTTGGGCACATAGCCGGCATCGACGGCCGCGCGCGAGGCACCGATTGCGCCGCCCAGCTTGTCGGCGATGCCGTCCAGGATCTTGAAGGCGTCGGACGAGCCAAGCCCGCGCCCGCCGGAGATGACGACGCGCGCCGACGTCAGCTCCGGCCGCTCGCTCGAACTCAACTCGGCGCCGACGAAGCGCGACGTGCCGGCGGAACCGCCGCCGTCCAGCGTCTCGACGGACGCATTGCCGCCTTCCGCAGCGGCCGCTTCGAACGCGGTACTGCGAACCGTGATCACCTTCTTTGCATCAGATGACTTCACCGTCGCCAGGGCGTTGCCGGCATAGATCGGCCGCACGAAGGTGTCGGGCGCCTCGACCGACGTGATGTCGGAAATCTGCTGAACGTCCAGCAGCGCGGCAACACGCGGCATCAGGTTCTTGCCGTACGTCGTCGCCGGCGCCAGCAAGTGATCGTAGCCGTCGGCCAAGCCGACGATCAGCGGTGCCAGATCCTCGGCCAACTGGTGTTCCAGTGCGGCATTGTCGGCGGTCAGAACCTTGGCCACGCCGTCGATCTTCGCCGCCGCCTCGGCCACGGAAGCACAGTTCGACCCTGCAACCAGGATGTGGACGTCGCCACCGATCGCCCGCGCGGCCGTGACCGTGTTAAGGGTCGACGGGCTGAGCGCCGCATTGTCGTGCTCGGCGATCACCAGAATACTCATATCTCTCGCTCCTCGTCCGCCGGGCGGGTCAGATGACCTTGGCTTCGTTCTTCAGCTTGTCGACCAGGGTGGCCACGTCGGGCACGGTGATGCCACCTTGCCGCTTTGCCGGTTCGACGACCGACAGCACCTCCAGCCTGGGGGCGACCTCGATACCAAGCTCTTCGGGCGTCTTTTCGTCGATCGGCTTGCGCTTGGCCTTCATGATGTTCGGCAGCGAGGCATAGCGCGGCTCGTTCAAGCGCAGATCGACCGTGATCACCGCCGGCAGGTCGAGCGCAACGGTTTCAAGCCCGCCATCGACCTCACGCGTGACATCGACCGTGCCGTCGCCAATGGACACGTTCGAGGCGAAGGTGCCTTGCGGCCAGTTCAGCAGGGCCGCCAGCATCTGGCCGGTCTGGTTGCTGTCATCGTCGATCGCCTGCTTGCCCAGCATCACCAGTTGAGGCTGTTCCTGCTCAACCAGCGCCTTCAGGATCTTAGCCACGGCCAACGGCTCAACCGTCGCCTCGCTCTTCACCAGGATGCCGCGATCGGCCCCCATGGCCAGCGCGGTGCGGATGGTTTCCTGGGACTGCTGCACACCGATGGAAACGGCTACAATCTCTTCGACCGTGCCCGCCTCTTTCAGCCGGATGGCTTCCTCAACCGCGATTTCGTCGAACGGGTTCATCGACATCTTCACGTTGGTCAGATCGACCCCAGACCCATCGGCCTTGACCCGAACCTTGACGTTGTAGTCGACCACCCGCTTGACGGGCACCAGAACCTTCATCGCGTTCCCTCCGATCACCGCAGACCGCCCCGAGGACCGGGTCGGACACCCTCACCCGCGACATAGCGGTCGCCGCGCCAAACATCAAGCGCGGGTCGCCCATGGGGGCTATGTGCCCGTGGCCAGATGGCTCACCGGACCTGGCCGCGCTACCCGCCAGGCTGAGCCGTCAGACAGTTCCGGAAGATCACCTGGCATTGCCGCCAGTTGCCGCCTGACCCCGTCGGCGTGTTGAAGCTCACCCGGCGAACCGAGCCTTGGAAAACCTCCGCCGTCGCCTCGCACTGGTAGGTCACCAGGCGGCTGGTCGACGGCCAGAACGGATCATAGCCGAAGCCGCGGTAATAGCCTGGATAGTAGGCAGGCGCCGTCTGATAGACGTAAGCGCTGGTGTAGGTGAAGAAGCCGATGCCGCCGACCTCCATCTGCCGCTCAGGCACGCCAGCGCAGGCCAAGAGGTCGGTCTCGGGCAGGCCGAACAGCTGCTCGGCCAGCCGCGGCGCCTCCACTTCGGCGGTCGACTGGCAGCCGAGCAAGCCGACCGCGACCAACGCTGCAAAAGCGCCGCGAACCAGCGGCCGCATGGGTCGCGGGCCTACAGCACCGGCGCCGGCGGCGCGTTGACGCAGGCGGAGACGATGTCGAAGCACGAGTTATAGCTGGCGGCCGTGCCGCTGGTCGGCGTGCTGTAGTTCAACTGCCGCACGATGCCACCGACCAGTTGGAAGGTCGCCTCGCAATAGTTCGAGCTGAGTTCACGCCCCAACGGGACGCCAACGCCCAGGCTGGCGCGCGTGTTGTTGGTCACGACCCCGGAACCGACACCGACACTGAGGCCGCCGCTGCTGGTCGGCCGCGAATCGACGATGGTGCCGTTTTCGTAGGTGTAATAGGTGATGCCGCCCGACTCGCGGCTTCGGTTCGGCACGCCCGCGCAGGCCAGCAGTTGACCCTCGCTCATCCCCGGCAATGTGGTGCGCGCCGCCAATGCCTCGTTGCCGCGCGTATTGTCGAAGGCACCGAAGGGTCCGCCCGATTGGCAGGCACCGACCACGACCACGCACGCAAGCGCGCCGGCGGCCGCCATATGACGCGCACGGATGCGAAAGCTCTTCATCGGTCTATCCTTTCCTAAAGCGGCTGGGCGACAGGCGCGACGCGTCGACACCCTGGTCTGTCATATCCTGCGATATTTCCGCGCCCATCGCCAGCGCAGCGGCGCATTCCGCCAATGCAGCGGCGGTTTGGATGCCGTAGCCACCTTGGCCGACGAGCCAGAAGAAGCCCTCGGCGTCGCCATCCCAGCCGGCGACCGGCACGCCATCCGGCGCGAAGGTGCGCAGGCCGGCCCAGCGATGCCTGATACGGTTGACCGGGATGTCCGCTGCCTGTTGGACGCGGTCGATGGCGGTGGCGACGTCAATCTCCTCCGCCTGGGCGTCCGTCGGCGGCGATGGCGTCGCGTCGGCCGGCGACAAGAGCAGATACCCGGCTTCGGGCTTGAAATAGAACTCTTCATCGATGTCCACGACCACCGGCCAGGCCGAGACGTCGAGGCCAGGCGGCGCATCAACCGTCAACGCCGTCCGGCGCTTCGGTGTCAAACCCAGCGGCTGAACGCCGCACTGCCGGGCAATCTCATCGCCCCATGCGCCGGCCGCATTCACGATGGCGCCGGCCGCGTAGGCTTCTCCGGCAAACTCGACGCGCCACGCTTCCCCGTCACGTACGATCGACGGCAAGGCCACATCGGCCACGAGCCGGCCACCGCGATGGCGCAGCAGCCGCAGATAGCCCTGATGCAGGGCCGCGGCGGCGAGGTCGCGACAGTCCGGCTCGGACGCACCGCCCAACAGCCCGTCCGGCCGCACGATCGGCACGGTCCGGCGCACCTCGTCGGCCGACAGGCGGCGCGCGGTCCCTCGGTTCTCGTCAAGAAACCGATCCAGGCTGTCCGACTGGCCTTCTCGGGCCAGCATGATCATGCCGCGATCGGTCAGGATCGGGTGATCGCAAAAGCCGTCCGGCGGATTTTCGAAGAACCGTCGGCTGGCGCGGCTGAGCGCCTGAACTTGTGGCGGACCGTAGGTTTCGGAAAAGACCGCAGCGGATCGGCCCGTCGAATGATAGCCAGGCTGCGCCTCGCGCTCGACGACCAGAACCGAGGCCTCGGCCACCAGTGTCGCGCCGATAGAGGCGCCGGCCATACCGGCGCCCACCACCAGAAAATCGACGGTTTGCAAGCTTCCAACCGCTAACTAGAGCGCGGTTCCGGCGGGCGATCGGTCTTCCAGAATTATCTCTTCGATCTGCGCGGCCATAGCTTCGGCACCGGTGCCATAGGGAAAGACAAGGCGCGTAACGCCCTCAGGGTCGACCAGATAGACGAAAGACGAATGGTCCATCAAGTATTCTTCGAACTCGGCCGACTCGACGCGCTGGTAGAACACGCGATAGGCCCTTGCGGCCTCGGCGATCTGGGCCTCCGATCCCGTCAGGCCGACCATTCGGGGGTGAAACAGCGAGACGTAATCCGCCATCGCCTCTGGCGTGTCACGTTCCGGATCGATGGTGATGAAGATGGGCGCGACATCTTGCGGTGCCGCCAATTGCTCGACCGCCGCCGCCATCACCGCCAGTTCCGTCGGACAGATGTCCGGGCAATAGGTGAAACCGAAATAGATCAGCATGTACTGGTCGGCGAAATCCTGGTCGGTCACCGGCTGGCCGTCTTGGCCGACCAAGATGAAGGGTCCGCCGACGCCTGTGTTGCGCGCCGCCAGAGGGCCCGCCTGCTGCTCTTCGGCCTGGATCTCGCTCCAAACATCGTAGCCAATAACGGCAAGCACGATGAGGGTGCCGGTCAGCACCCCAATCAGGACGCGGTACAATCTGTTTTTTGGCATGGACTAGCCGCGCAGTATGGTTGCTTGGTTATAGGTAGGCTTCAAGCAGGCAAAACGAAAGGGCAGCCGTGTCGCAGGAACGCAAGGATCGGCCGGCGATAGCGGGCGCGGACGTGGACACCGAGAGCGGAACCGAGGGGGCAGTCGAAACCGACAAGGAGATCTTTGCCCTGAAGGTCATGCGCGATCGGGGTTTGATCTCCAAGGCCGAGTATGAGCGGCGGCTGGCCGCACTCGGAAACAAAGCTAAGGCCTGACCTTCGCTACCCGACAGGTCTTCAGAGAGACTTCGTCACAAAGGCGCTGGGCATGCGGAAGTGACGGCTCGAGCCTACAGGGAATCAGGCCTATGCCCTGACGCAGTAGCTCTCGCCGCCACATCGCATACAAATCAAATACCTTCTTGCCGAAACGAAACTCAAGAGTGAGAAAAGCACATATCGACCAAATGACCAAATTTGAAACTCAAAATGTGACGCGCTGCCGGTGAACTTTAACTGTTTGAACAGACTATACACTCAATATCAGCTACCTGTTTTTATTCCAGGCCCCGCATTACTCTTCGCGGAACCTCTGGCGATGGCCGGCAACGCGCCAAGTATTTGTTCGCCAGATGAATTGCATATGGCCAGCTCTGCAGAAACGCTCAAATTCTTTGATCCTATCAAAGCAATAGGTATGCGCTATCGACCCCCAACACAGTGGCCTGATGTCCTAGGCGATAACGGAGGCTCAAATCCGAATAAGCCTATTCGGCGCCCGCGCCTGTCTTGACCGAGGCTTTCAAATAGGGATTGCTCCGCCAATCCTCGGCTTTCTACCGACACGGCACTCACCTGGAAATCACCCCAATGAGCCTTGAGACCTGGCTGTCATTTGCTGTCGCTTCGACGATCGTGCTGCTGATCCCCGGCCCGACCATTCTGCTCGTGATCAGCACGACGCTCAGCCATGGAAGGCGGGCGGCGCTGGCCAGCGTCATCGGCGTTGGGCTGGGCGATCTTGTCGCCGTGACGCTGTCTCTGATCGGGCTGGGCGCCATCGTCGCGACATCGGCGACCCTGTTCACGGCCTTGAAATGGGTGGGTGCGGCCTACCTGATCTATCTCGGCATTCAGAAATGGCGCTCGCGGCCCCAGGCGATGGCGGCGGACGGCGGTAGCGGGCCAGCCCCGCCTAACCGGATGCTGATCCGACAAAGCTTCGTCGTCACCGTTCTGAACCCGAAAAGCATCGCGTTCTTCATCGCCTTCTTGCCACAGTTCATGTCGGTCGGCGCACCGCTCGGACCGCAGATGGCCATCCTGGCAAGCACCTTCGTGGTCTTGGCGATCGCCAACGCCTTACTTTACGTCTTCGCCGCCGACGCTATGCGCCGTGCGGTGCGCCGTCCCGCCATCCTGCGCTGGGCCGAACGGCTGAGCGGCAGCATCCTGATCGGCGCGGGCGTTATGACGGCCACCTTGCGGCGATCGACATAGCGCACGTTCTTTGTGGCGCCACGGCCTCACTGGGCGAAGGAGTTTTGGAGCGGCCGAAAGCGGATTGGCGAAAGTGAATTGGCTTCAGAACCTAGGCCTCCGACATTGAAAAGTGCACCGTTTTCAGGCAGATAAGAATGATGGAATCGACTGTTGCGATACCCACGGATCTAAAAGACAGGGTCGAGGCCCTATCGGCGAAAACAACCATGAGCCCCGCCGAGATCGTTCGCCAGGCGCTCGAAGAAGGCCGGTCGTTGGAGTGGCAAGAAAGGTGGATAGCCGGCATTGAGGAAGGGTTGGCTCAGGCGGACGGCGGCGAGTTTGCCAGCCCTGAAGAGATTGAGCGTGTACTGAACAAATACCGCACGAGCTAGGTGAGGGTTTCCTGGACACCAAGGGCGCTCGCTGAGCTTGAGACCATCCAGGACCATATCGGGCAAGACAACCCCACCGCAGCCCATCGACTCGTTCGAAAAGTCTACGAGACGACCAACACTCTGCTGAGCCGCAATCCGTTGATCGGTCGAAGGGGTCAGCTTCCAGGAACGCGCGAACTGGTGATCGCTGGTACGGCGTACATTGTCGCCTATCGCGTGACGCCGGACCAAGTTGAAATCGCCTTCGTCATGCATGGTGCGCGCCAATGGCCGGATGCTTAGGATACAGGGAGGAGTTCCAGTTTACTGAGAGCATTCCGGGCACTGGCAAGCCAATGGCGTTTAGCGCGCCGGTTTCTCAGAACTGGTCCACCTCCATCGCCATCAACGGCTCCGCACCGCCCTTGACAGCGAGCGCCAGCGCGGCCGTTTGCGGCAGGATGCGCTTCATGAAGAAGCGGGCGGTTTTCAGCTTGGCGTCATAAAAACCGGCACGTCCGTTGGCCTGGGGTAGCTGCTCGCCCGCGATCTTGGCCATGCGCGCCCACATATAGCCCAGCGCCACCAGGCCGAAAATTCTGAGATAGTCGGACGAAGCGGCCCCCGCCTCCACCGGGTCCTTCAGGCCGCGCTGGGCGACCAGTCCCGTGACCATCTGTAGCTGTTCAAACGCCCGGGCCAGCGGCCGGATGAACTCGGCCATCGCCGGATCGTCGCGGTTCTGATCCAGGAACTCGGCGACCGGATGGAAAAAGCGGCGCAGATAGCGGCCCATATGGGCGGGCATCTTGCGGCCGACCAGGTCCAGCGCCTGAATGCCGTTGGCACCCTCATAGATCTGGGTGATACGGGCGTCGCGGACATACTGCTCCAGGCCCCATTCCTGGATATAGCCGTGGCCGCCCAGCACCTGCATGCCCAGATTGGCGGCGTCGTAGCCCATATCGGTCAGGCTGGCCTTGATGATCGGTGTCATCAGCTGGACCAGATCGTCGGCCTCTTGCCGTGCCTTGGGGTCGGGGTTGTTGATCTGATGGTCGATGGCGAGGCCGATCCAGCAGGTGAGCGCCCTGGCGCCCTCGGTGAACGCCTTCATGGTCAGCAGGTTCTTGCGCACGTCCGGGTGCACGATGATGGGGTCGGCTGGCTTGTCGGGGTTCGCGGCACCGGACAGCGCCCTGCCCTGCAACCGATCCTTGGCATAGGCCAGCGCGTTTTGGTAGCTGACTTCGGCCACGCCCAGCCCCTGCAGGCCGACGACCAGGCGCGCGGCGTTCATCATCACGAACATGGCGCGCATACCCTTGTGCGGCGCGCCGACCAGATAGCCTTCGGCTTCGTCCAGGTTCATGACGCAGGTCGACGAGGCCTTGATGCCCATCTTGTGCTCGATCGAGCCGCAGGCGATGCCGTTGCGCGGACCTGCCTGCCATGCCCCGTTTTCTGCCATTGGCTTGAACTTCGGCACCACGAAAAGGCTGATGCCGCGCACCCCTTCCGGCGCGTCGGGCAACTTGGCCAACACCAGATGGACGATGTTGTCGGTCAGGTCGTGCTCGCCGGCGGAGATGAAGATCTTGGTGCCGGTAAGCTTGTAGGACCGCTCCCCGGTCGCCGCGTCGATCTCGCCCGGAACCGCCTTGGTGCGGATCAGCCCCAGATCAGTGCCGCAATGGGGTTCGGTCAGGCACATGGTACCTGACCAGGTGCCGTCGATCAGCTTGGGCAGATAGATCGACTTCTGGGTTTCGGTGCCGAACGCTTCCAGCGCGTTGTAGGCGCCGTGGCTGAGGCCCGGATAGATCGAGAAGGACAGGTTTGCCGCCGAGAACATCTCGGTCATGACGAATTCCAGCAGCTTGGGCAGCCCCTGGCCACCATAGGCCGGATCGCCGGCAAGGCTGGTCCAGCCGCCGGCGACAAAGGTGTCGTACGCCTGCTTAAAGCCGGTCGGCGTGCGCACGACACCGTTTTCGAACGTACAGCCTTCCTGATCACCGGACTGGTTCAGCGGGAACAGCGCGTTCTCGCTCAGCTTCGCGGCCTCGTCGAGGATCGCATCGACCAGATCCGGCGTCGCCTCTTCATAGCCGGGCAAAGCAGTGAGTTGCTGGGCGTCCAGCACCTCGTGCAGCAGAAACCGGACGTCATCGACCGGGGCTTTGAACTGGGGCATTTCGCGGCTCTCAGTTGCGCAGGGGCTTGCCGGTTTCGAGCATGTGCTCGATCCGGTCCAGCGTGCCGGAGGTCTTGATCAGGTTCATGAAGGCCTGGCGTTCCAAGGCGAGCAGATCGTCCTCGCCCAGCGGTTCGGTGATGTCGTGCGCGCCGCCGGACAGGACCTCCGCCAGCGCGTCGGAGACGACGATGTCATGGGGCGTTGCCTTGCCCTGGGCCGCCAGATCCTTCACCGCCAGGTTGAAGCCCGTGCGTGCCGAGGGGCCGGGTAGTCTGATTTCCTCCGGCGGCGCCGGTGGCTGATAGCCGGCCTCGACCATGGCCAGTGCCCGCGCCTTGGCATCGGACAGCAGCCTATCCCGGTTCATGGTCACGCCGTCGTCGGGCCTCAGATAGAGCAGGTCCTTGGCCTGCTGGGCCGACTTGGCGACCTTTGCCAAGCCGATGGTCTCGAACACCTGGGCCACCGGCGGCATCGGGCCGCCCGGTCGGCGCTTGTTGGCAAACGCGCGCAGCAGCATCTCCTTGCTGCCGCCCCAGGCCGGGATGACGCCGACGCCAACCTCGACCAGGCCGCAATAGGTCTCCGCATGGGCCTGGACCGCGTCGGAATGCAACAGGATCTCACAGCCGCCGCCCAGCGCCATGCCCGACGGTGCGGAGACGACCGGGAACGGGGCGTATTTCAGCGCCTTGTACGTGTCCTGCCCGCCCTTCACCGTCGCCTCGACCTGGGCCCACAGGGCGATATTCGCGGCGAACATGGCGAGACCCAGATTGGCGCCGACCGAGAAATTGGTGCCCTCGTTGTAGACCACCATGGCCTTGTAGGACCGGCCGGTGAGATCGAGCGCCTGGGCCAGCAGCGCCATCACCTGGTCGTCCAGCGTGTTCATCTTGGCCGTGAACTCGAAACAGGTCACGCCGTCGCCGATGTCCCACAGCGCGGCCGAACCGTTTTTCAGCAGCGGGTCCGACCGGCGCTTGATGTCGGCCAGCAACAGGACGTCGTCCGGACGCACCACATCGGCATAGGCGCCGTCGACGCCCAGATACTGCAGCACGCCGCCCTCAACCCGATAGAAGCTGCGGCCGCGCGCGCTTTCCAGAAGATCCGGGACGGGTCGCCCTTCCGCTTTCAGCCGGTCGGCGAGATAATCAGCACCGAGTTGGTCAATCAGCTCGAAGGGACCGTACTTCCAGGCGTAGCCCAGCTTCATGGCCTCGTCGACATCGACAATGCTGTCCGCGATCTCGGGCACCAATGAGACTGCATAGCTCAATGTCTGGGACAGCATACGCCAGGCGTACTGGCCCGGCCTGCTGTCATGGTCGACGACGGCGCGCAGCCCTTGACGTCCGGCCTCGGCGGCCGCGACTTTGATCTTCTCCGACGTCTCCCATTCGCCTGTCTTGAGATCGATGGATTCCTTCACCCGGCCACCACCCTCGCGGTTGAGCCGGTAGAAGCCGCCCTTGCCCTTGCGGCCGATATAGCCGTCGGCGATCATCGTCTCGATGAACGGCTCGACCCGGAAGATGTCGCGGTAGGCGTCCTTCTCCGGCAGGGTCGCCAGCAGCGACTTGGCGATATGCGGCATCAGGTCGATGCCGACCAAATCCATCAGGCCGAAAATGCCGGTCTTGGGCACACCCATGGGCCGGCTGGCAACCGCGTCGGCCTCCTCGACCGACAGGCCGAGATCGAACGCCTCGTTCAGGCCGGCCTGGATCCAGTAGGTGCCGATGCGGTTGGCGATGAAGCCCGGCGTGTCCTTGGCGTCAACCACGCCCTTGCCCAGCCGGATGTCGGCGAAGCTGCGGATCGCCGCCAGCTTTGCCGGATCGGTGTCGGGGCCGGCGACGACTTCAAGCAACCGCATATAGCGCGGCGGGTTGAAGAAATGGGTCACCATGAAGGAGGATTTGAAAGCGTCCGACCGCCCCTCGGTCAGGATCGACAAAGGAATGGTCGAGGTGTTGGACGACACGACGGCCTCGGACTTCGCGATCGTCTCCAGCCTGGCATAGAGGTCGTGCTTGATCGTCGGGTTTTCGATCACGGCCTCAACGATCCAATCGCAGTCGCCGAGCGTTTCCAGATGGTCCTCGATATTGCCCGGCGTCACCAACCTCTGCGCCGCCCGGCTCATGAACGGCGCCGGGTCCGCCTTGCCCATGCGCGCGATGGCGCCCTTGGCGATGGCGTCGCGGTCGCCAGCGCCCTCTGGAACGATGTCCAGCAGCGTGACCGGAACGCCGGCATTGGCGATGTGGGCCGCGATGCCGCTGCCCATCACGCCGGCGCCGATCACGGCGGCCTTCTTGATCTCCATATCAGGCGGCTTCGAGAATGGTCGCGATGCCCTGCCCGCCGCCGATGCATTGGGTCGACAGCGCCAGTTCCTTGCCTTCGCGCTGCAGCAGCGCGGCAGCCTTGCCGGTGATCCGGGCCCCGGTCGCCCCCAGCGGATGGCCCAGCGCGATCGCGCCGCCATCCAGATTGACCTTGGACAGATCCATACCGAGTTCCTGCGCCACCGACATGGTCTGCACCGCGAACGCCTCGTTCGATTCGATGATGTCGATATCGGCGAGCTCGACACCGGCCCGTTTCAGCGCCTTGCGGGTCGCGCCCACCGGGCCGATGCCCATGATGGTCGGATCGCAGCCGGCGATCGCGACCGATCTGAGCCGGGCCATGACCGTCAGTCCGTTGGCCTTGGCGTAGTCCTCGGACGCAACGAGCGTGGCCGACGCACCGTCGGTCAGCGGCGACGAGGTTCCGGCCGTCACTGTCCCGTCCTCGTCAAAGGCCGGCCTCAACTCAGCCAAAGCCTCCAGCGAGGTGTCCGGTCGGATGCAGCCATCCTTGTCGACCAGGCCCCCCTTGGTCTCGATCGGTACGATTTCGGCGTCGAGCTTGCCCGCCTCTTGGGCGGCCGCCGCCTTGCGATGGCTCTCGACCGCGAACTCCTCCTGGGCCTTGCGGGTGATCTGGTACTTGCGCGCCAGGTTCTCCGCCGTCGTGCCCATGGGCATGTAGGCGCCCGCCTCCGCCTCGGCCAGCGCCGGGTTGGGCAGCGGGTTGAAGCCCATCATCGGCACCCGCGTCATGCTCTCCACGCCGGCGCAGACGAACACGTCGCCGGCACCAAGCTGGATGGCACCGGCAGCCATATGGATCGCTTGCATCGACGAGCCGCAGAACCGGTTCACCGTCGTGCCGCCGACGCTGCGCGGCAGGCCAGCCAGCATGACCACCAGACGGGCCATGTTCAGCCCCTGCTCGCCCTCGGGAAAAGCGCAGCCCAGGATCAAATCCTCAATACCGTCCGGGTTCACACCGGACCGTTCGACCAAGCCCTTAACAGCCGCCGCGACCAAATCGTCCGGTCGGACCTTGATCAAGTCCCCCTTCTTGGCAAAGTGAAAAGGCGATCGGGCGTACCCTGCGATGACGACGTTCTTGTTCATGGGCTGGGTCTCCTGGTGTGCGGCACGTCGGGCGACCGGATTACAGTTCTCGCCCATCGACCGCCGTTTGAGATTAAGTGGCGTCGCCGCTCCGGGCGTTCAAATGGGTCTTGATCGCGCTTTCGATTTCCCGCAACTCGTCCAAGGTTTGGTCGATGTCGCGGCGCTGATGTTCCAACACGCTGATCCTATCGCGCGCGGCGGTCAGGCAATAGCGCATCTGTTCGGTCTGCGAGCTGTCGACGTCGTAGAGTTCCAAGAACCGGCGGATGTCGGCAAGGCTGAAGCCCAGGCGCTTGCCCCGGCAAATCAGCATCAGACGCGCCCTGTCGCGCCTTGTGTAGATCCGGGCGTGGCCCTTGCGTTTGGGCGCCAGCAGACCCTCATCCTCATAATACCGGATTGTGCGCGGCGTCAGCTCAAGCTCCCGCGCCAACTCGCCGATCGAAAAGGTCCGGCGCCGCTCGCGATGTGCGCCGACGTCTCCCGTCTGGTGTCTCAGCATGGCAACCGCTCACAGTCTTCCGTTTACGTAAAGGTAAGATCAAACCCGCAAAGCGCAAGAAACCGGACCACATATTCGTTGCAACCCTGGATCGCGTTGTCCCCATAATCGTGGCAAGCTTTCAGTCTTGAGGGATGACAAGATGCATCGCGGAATTCATCTGACCATCACGGCCGTCGCCATGCTGATCAGCAATCCCGGGCTGGCCGAACCGCCGTCAACCCTATCCGCCGATAGCGTCGTCGGGGTTTGGCAGTTCGAAACGCCGATCTGTGGCTCCAGCTATGGCATGGGCCTTTCGGCCGACGGCAGCGCATGGCTTGATGAGTCCTTCACCGGCACCTGGCGGCTGATGGGCACGCGGCTGGAATTCACCCTCGACGAGTATGATTCAGGCCAGGAAACGCCACTGGAAACCGGCATCCTGGTCGAGGCCGAGATCCTGGCCTTCGAAGGCGATCGCCTGATCTTGCGGTGGCCCGACACCGGCCGGGAGCTTGACGCCTATCGCTGTCCTCAGCCCTGAGCGGCCGCCGCCCGCATCTCCTCCTCGACGATCGCCTTGCGATCCAGCTTACCGATCAGGGTCTTGGGCTGCGGTTGTTTTCGAAACTCGACATGTTTCGGCATCTCGATCGGCGACAGCTTGTCTTTCAGAAACGCCAACAACTCGGCCTTGTTAAGGCTGGTGCCGTCCTTGAGCCGAATGTAGGCCTTCACCGTTTGGCCACGATATTCGTCCGGCACGCCGGCGACGATGCATTCCTGGATCGCGCCGTGCTCGTAGATCGCCTCTTCCACATTGCGCGGATAGACGTTGAAGCCGCTGCAGACGATCAGATCCTTGATGCGGTCGACGATGAAGACATAGCCGTCCTCGTCCAGATAGCCGACATCGCCCGTGTGCAGCAGGCCGTCCACGAGGGCATGGTCGGTCTCTTCTTCGTTGTTCCAATAGCCCGACATGACCTGCGGGCCGGAAATGCAGACTTCGCCCCGCTCACCCTGCGGCACTTCGGTCTCGCGGTCTTCCAGACTGATGATCTTGACAACCGTGCCGGGCACCGGCGGGCCGATCGAACCCGCCTTGTTGACGCCGAACAGCGGATTGCCGTTAGTGACCGGGGCGGTTTCGGACAGTCCATAGCCCTCGACCAGGGAACAGCCCGTCAGTTCCTCGAAGTGCTGCTTAACCTCCATCGGCAACGGGGCACCGCCCGAAAAGCACATGGCAAGGCTGGACAGGTCGACCTTGTCCAGGCCGTGATAGTGATTGATGGCTGTGTAGATCGTCGGCACGGCGGGAAACAGCGTCGGCTTCTTGCGATCGATGGCCTTGATCAGCGCCGGCAGTTCGAACCGGGGCAACATGATGATCGACGCCCCCATGCGCACCGCCATGTTCATGACGACGGTCATGGCAAAGACGTGAAAGAAGGGCAGCACGCCCAACATCACTTCCCGGCCCGGCTTGGCGCCCTGGAACCAGAGCTTGCACTGGCTGACATTGGCGGACAGGTTGCCGTGGCTGAGCATGGCCCCCTTCGGCACCCCGGTCGTGCCGCCCGTGTATTGCAGGACCGCCAGATCGTCGATGCCGACCTCGACCGGACTGGGCTTCGCGCCATGAGACGTTACCGTCGCGAATCTGACATGGCTCTCGTCCCTGGGAATCGCCGCGATGTCGTTCCTCTTGGCGATTGGAAACAGCCAGCTCTTCGGCCAGGGCAGCAGCTTGGCCATCGGGCAGATGATCAGGCGTTTAAGCGACGTCGATCCCAGAACGGGCAACAGCTTGTCGTGCAAGACCTTCAGGTCCAACGTCACCATCAGTTCGATGCCGGAATCGTCAATCTGGTGGCGAATCTCGCGCTCCGCGTAGAGCGGATTGAAGTTCACGACGATCCCACCACACTTCAAGATCGCGAAGTAAGCAATTGGGTAATAAGGACAGTTTGGCAGGAAGAGCCCGACGCGCTTGCCCTTGACGACGCCCAGCGCTTGCAGGCCGGCGGCGAACCGATCGACAAGGTCGCCGATCTGGCCATAGGTCCAGACCTTGTCCATGAAATCCGCGCAAGGCCGGTCGGCGAACTGCGCCGCCGCTTCGTCCATCACCCGATTAAGCGGGTAGCGGTCGATGGGCGCCCGCCAGTCGATGCCGTCGGGATAGGTTGGTTCCCACAGATAGGACGTTGCGGCGGCGTCTGCCGAAGCCATATACCGGTACCTCCCTGCTCAAGAGTCGCCGGGCGCGACTGCTACGGCGCCCGTTTCTTTCCCCAAAGTATTGGTGTAGACAGGGCGCGCCACAAGGGAGCGTGCGTCGCGTTTGGGGAGCGCGACTGCAACGGGGCCCAAAGACTGCATTCCTGAGGATCGAGTTGGCGTCTTCCCTCGTTGAAACCATGACCAAGGCCGATTCCGCGCAGCTGATGCGGCGGCTGCTGGTCGAGTATATGTGGCCCCATCGGTGGCGCTTCGGGGCCGCCCTTGTGTTCATGGGGCTGGTTGCCGCCTCCACGGCGGGGTCGGCCTATCTCATGCAGCCCATGATCGACGGCATTTTCGCCGAGCGTCGGTCCGACCTGTTGCTGCCGATCAGCGCAGCGATTCTGGCCATCTTCGTCGTCAAGGGCGTTTCGGCCTTTTCGCAAGCCTATCTGATGAACGATATCGGCCGGCGGATCATCGCGCGCATGCAGGTGCAGCTGTTTCGAAAGCTGATGGATGCGGACCTCGCCCGCTTCCACGACACCGCGTCGGGTCGGCTGATCGCCCATATGACCTACGATGTCGGCCTGATGTTCGCCGCCGTTTCCGGCGCGGTCACGGCTTTCGGCAAGGATCTTCTGACCCTGCTCGCCCTGATCGGCGTGATGATCTACCTGGATTGGGAGCTGTTCCTGCTGGGCGGCATCGCCTTTCCGATCGCGATCTATCCGATCATCGCCATCGGGCGCCATATGCGCCGTCTGACGAGGATTTCCCAAGAACAGGCGGGGGACCTGACCAGCCAGCTTTCCGAGGTCTTTCAGGGCATCCGGCACGTCAAGGCCAACAACGCCGAGGAACGGGAAACTCAGCGTGCCGGCAAGCTGATTTGGGAGATCTCGGAGATCCGGCGGCGTACCGGCATTGTCTCGTCGATCGCCCACCCGATCATGGAGACGCTGGCCGGTTTCGCCATCGCCGGTGTGGTGTTTTATGGCGGCTATCAGGTGATCAACGATCTGCGGACGCCGGGCACGCTGTTCTCGTTCATCACCGCGCTGCTTTTGGCCTACGAGCCGTTGAAGCGCCTGACCAATCTGAACGCCATCCTGCAACAGGGTTTTTCCGGCGCGGAGCGCGTTTTCGAAACGCTGGACCGTGAGCCCGCGATCAAGGACCCGGCCGACGCCAAGGTGCTGCCGAAGGTGCGCGGCGATATCCGGTTCGAGACTGTCTGGTTCAGCTACGGCGAAAACATCCCGGCCCTGCTTGGTATCGATATCGAGGTCAAGGCCGGTACCACGGTGGCCCTGGTGGGACCGTCGGGCGCGGGCAAGTCAACGATCCTTAACCTGATCCCGCGCTTCTACGACACGACGAACGGCCGGGTCACGGTCGACGGGACCGATATCCGCGACGTGACGGTCGGGTCGCTGCGCGACAATCTGGCGCTGGTCAGCCAGGAAATCACCCGGTTCAACGACACGGTCGGCAACAACATTGCCTACAGCCGGCCCGACGCCTCTCAAGCCGAGATCGAGGCGGCGGCACGGGCGGCGGCGGCCGACGAGTTCATCCACGAACTGCCCGACGGCTACGACACGGTGGTCGGCGAGCATGGCGTGCGCCTGTCCGGTGGCCAGCGCCAACGCCTGTCTATCGCGCGGGCGATGTTGAAGGACGCGCCGATCCTGCTGCTGGACGAGGCAACCTCCGCCCTCGATACCAAGTCGGAACGTCAGGTCCAGGCCGCGCTTAACGAGTTGATGGAGGGCCGCACGACCGTGGCCATTGCGCACCGCCTGTCGACGATCGTCCGGGCGGATCTGATCTACGTCTTGAACCAAGGCCGCGTGGTCGAACAGGGGCGCCATGGCGAACTGATCGCCCGCAGCGGCCTGTACGCCAAGCTTTGGGCCATGCAGACACGCGACGACGATGACGGCGATGAAACCCTGCTGGTGGCGGGCGAGTAGCTCCTGCCTTGCCGGGCCGGCATGTGCCGCTTCGCGGCGGCGAGGCGACGGGTCGCGCTAAAGGTGGCCCTTCAACCGCCTGACCGCTTCGTCCAGCACGGCGTCTTGCTTTGAGAAGCAGAAGCGCACCACATCGCGGACTGGGTCAGCGTCGTAGAACGCGCTGACCGGTATGGCGGCGACGCCCGCCGTCTCGGTGATGTACCGGCAAAAGCCCTCGTCATCGCCGGCAAAGCGCGTATCCGACAGGTCGACATTGACGAAATAGGTGCCTTCGCAAGGCAGGACCGATAGGCCGATTGAGGTCAGCCCGGCCACCAGGCGATCCCGCTTGGCCTGCATCTCCGCCGCCAGCCCATCGAAATAGGCGGCGTCCTTGGCCAGGCCGAAGGCGACGGCGCTTTGCAAGTTCGGCGCGGTGGTAAAGACCAGGAACTGATGGGCCTTCGCGACAAGGCCCAACAGTTCCGGTGCCGCCGTGATGTAGCCCACTTTCCAGCCTGTCAGCGAGAACGTCTTGCCCGCCGAGCCGATCTTCAGGCAGCGCTCGCGCATGCCGGGCAACGTCATCAAGGGGATATGAACGGCATCATCGAAGACGATGTGCTCGTAAACCTCATCGCAGATCGCCACCGCGTCGAACCGCTGGACATAGTCGGCGACCAGCGTCAGTTCGGTCGCGCTGAACAGCTTGGCGGCCGGGTTCAGCGGGTTGTTCAGCAAAACGGCCTTGGTCCGCGGCGAGAAGGCCTCCGCCAGTATCTCTTCGGTCAAGTGCCAGTTCGGCGGCGTCAGCGTGACATAGCGCGGCACGCCGCCCGCGCGGCGTACCATCGGCGCGTAGGCGTCGTACATGGGCTGAAACAGCACGATCTCGTCGCCGGGCTCGATCAGGCCCAGCAGGCAGGCGGCCAGGGCCTCCGTGGCGCCGGTCGTGACCATGACCTCCGCCTGCCAGTCGGCCTCGATGCCATAGAAGCGGCGGTCGTGATCGGCGACGGCTTTGCGCAGTTCCGGCAAGCCCATCATCGGCGGGTATTGGTTCCAGCCGTCGATCACCGCCTCAGCCGCCTTGGCGAGCACATCCTCCGGCCCGCGCCCGTCGGGAAAACCCTGACCCAGATTGACTGCGTCATGCTGCATGGCCAGCCGCGACATGACCTCAAAGACGGTGGTGCCCAAGCCCGACAGCACTGAGTTGGCCGGCTTCATGGATCGGTCCCTGATCTGGTGAACCCTGGCCGTGGGGTCTACAACGACCCGGGCAGCCAGACCAGCATGATCATCGGCACGGCGACGATCACGACGACGATCTCCAAGGGCAGGCCCATGCGCCAGTAGTCGCCGAAGCGATAGCCGCCCGGCCCCATGATCAGCGTGTTGTTCTGATGCCCGATCGGCGTCAGGAACGCGCAGGAGGCGCCGACGGCGACCGCCATCAAGAAAGCATCGGGGTCGACCGCCAGTTCCTCGGCAAGGCCGATCGAAATCGGCGCCATAACCACCGCCGTCGCGGCGTTGTTCATGATGTCGGATAGGGTCATGGTCACAATCATGACCGCGCCGATCGCGACCCATAGCGGCAGTGTCCCGACCAGTCGTGCGACCTCGTCGGCGATCAGATCCGTAGCGCCGGTGTGGCTCAAAGCCTCGCCGACCGGGATCATCGCGCCGAGCAGGATGATCACGGGCCAGTCGATCGCGTCATAAACCTCGCGCAGCGGCAATTGTCCGGCCAAAACAATCGCGATCAAGGCTGCAAGCAGCGCCACCGGAGCGGTGACGAAGCCAGTCGCTGCCGCTGCGATGCCGGCCGCGAAGATAACGATCGGCAGCACGTTGACCTGGCTCGACACCCGTAGATCCCGTTCCGCCAGCGGCAGGCAGCCCATTAGCCGAAGTGTGTCTGACAAGGCGTCCGCGTCGGTCTGCACCAAAAGGACATCGCCGGCCCGGAACTGAACCTCACGCAAGCGGCGCTTGATCGGCGTTCCCTCGCGGGCAATAGCAATCAGATTGACCCCCAGCCGCCGTCGCAGCATCAGGCCGCCAGCCGTTCGACCGATGATGCGCGACCCGGGCGCGACGACCGCCTCGACCAAGGTCTGCTCGTCGCCCCGCAGTCGGTCGGCCAGGCCTTCGGGGTCGGGCACCAGTTCAAGACCGGCGGTCTTGGCCGTAGTCGGCAGATCCTGCGGGTTGATGCCCAAGAGCAGAATGTCGCCGGCCCGAATGTGGTCCAGCCGACCGCGCGAGACGCCGACCTGCCCGTCGCGAGTGATACCCAGCGCCTGGGGTCTGGGCGAAACCTCGTTCTCGAACTGCGCCAGGGTCAGGCCGATCATGGGGCTGTCGTCGAGTACCCGCAGTTCAGTGACGTAATCGCCAATCTCGAACAGCTCACCATCATCGGTTGGCCTGTGCCGTTGCGGCAACAGCCGCCAGCCGATCAGCAAAATGAAGACCAGTCCGGCACCCAAAACCGCCAAGCCGACCGGGGCGTAATCGAACATCCCAAAGGCGCCGCCTTCCGCCTCCGGGCGGAAGGTGGAAACGATGATATTGGGCGGCGTACCGATGAGCGTCACCATGCCGCCCAGGATGGACCCGAATGCCACGGGCATCAGCAGTCGGCCTGGCGGGTAACCGCCAGACCGCGCGGCGTGAATGGCAACCGGCATGATGAGAGCCAGCGCACCCACATTGTTGATGAACATCGACAGAACCGCGGCCAGCCCAGTCAACGCCATCATCTGGGTGATCTGGCCCTTACCGATGCGGCCGAGCAGCGTGGCGGTGCGATCGATCACGCCGGAATAGACGAAGGCCCGGGTAATCGCCAAGACGATCGCGACCAGCACCACCGCCGGATGGCCGAAGCCGGTGAAGGCCTCGTCCATCGGCACCAGCCCCAGCAAGGCGCACGCTGTCAGTGCGCCGACCGCCACGAGATCAAAGCGCCAGCGGCCCCAGACGAACAGCACCATCGCCGCGACCAGCACGGCGATCAACAACCCTTGATCAGCGGTCATGGGCGCTCAAGCTCGGCGGTGGGGGCGATTGGAAATGTCGGCGTGGCGGCATCGGGCACGGAAGCTAGCATCGGCGACGCTGGGTATGCCAGCAGCGACCAGGTCGATCGGTGCGGCGGGCGCTGCCCCCGAATTGACCAGCCGGGCGGCGATCTCAACACATCCGCCCCCGACCCCGCAGGATCGCATTGGCACCTATTCAGTTCCGGCGGAAATTCCCCAGCTAAACGCCGGCCGGTATCGCATTCGGGTCCCGGATCACGGCACGGGGCGCGGTGATCTCCTTCCATTTCGACAGCGCACGATTGACTGCCGGATAGGGCTCGCGCGGCACGAACTGGCCGTGCCCCATGCGGGCATCAACCTTGTCTTCTTCGACCGCGACGACGCCGCGTGTCAGCGTGAAGCGCGGTAGACCGGTGACCTCGACGCCTTCGAACACATTGTATTCGATCACCGACTGCTGGGTTGCAGCGCTGATCGTCTTTGTCCGGTTCGGGTCCCAGACGACGATGTCGGCGTCCGCGCCTTCCACGATCGCGCCCTTGCGCGGATAGAGGTTCAGGATCTTGGCGATGTTGGTCGACGTCACGGCGACGAACTCGTTCATCGTCAGCCGACCGGTGCTGACGCCGCGTGTCCACAGCACGGGCATCCGATCCTCCAACCCGCCGGTGCCGTTGGGGATCTTGGTGAAATCCCCCACGCCCATTCGCTTTTGCTCCGCGGTGAAGGAACAATGGTCGGTGGCCACCACTTGCAGGCTGCCGGCCGCCAGACCGGCCCAAAGGCTGTCTTGATGGTCAACTGATCGGAACTGTGGCGACATCACGCGCTGGGCGGCATGATCCCAGTTCTCGTTCTTGTACTCGCTTTCATCCAAGACCAGGTGCTGGATCAGCGGTTCGCCAAAGACCCGCATGCCTTTCTGGCGCGCGCGGCGGATCGCTTCATGGGCCTGCTCGCATGACACATGGACGATGTAAAGCGGCACGCCGGTAGTATCGGCGATCATGATCGCCCGGTTCGCCGCCTCCCCCTCGACCTCCGGCGGTCGGGAATAGCCGTGCGCCTCCGGCCCGGTGTTGCCCTCCGCCATCAGCTTGGCCTGCAGCGCGGCGACCACATCGCCGTTTTCGGCGTGAACCAGGGGCATGGCGCCCAGCGCGGCACAGCGTTGGAACGAGGCAAACATCTCGTCGTCGTCGACCATCAGGGCGCCCTTGTACGCCATGAAGTGCTTGAAGGTGTTGATGCCCTTGTCGACCACCGTGGCCATGTCATCGAAGACCTGCTCACCCCACCAGGTTACGGCCATGTGGAAGGAGTAGTCGCAACTCGCCTTGCTGGACTTGTTGTCCCACATCGACAGCGCTTCCAGGAGAGATTGCCCCGGCGACGGCAGGCAGAAATCGACGACCATCGTTGTGCCGCCGCTGAGCGCCGCGCGCGTACCGCTTTCGAAGTCATCGGCGGAATAGGTGCCCATGAAGGGCATTTCCATATGGGTGTGCGGATCGATGCCGCCGGGCATGATGTAACAACCGCTGGCATCCAGCACCTTGTCGCCGCCGAGACCCTCGCCCACCCTGACGATCCTGCCGCCCTCGATGAGCACGTCTGCTGCATAGCTGCGGTCCGCGGTTACGACCGTACCGCCTTTGATTACCGTCGACATGAGAAGAACACCCCCTGTTGCGGGCCCCGTGGCCAGACGTCGCCCGTTGGCGTCGTCCTGAACCGCCCGGTTGGTTTTGGTCTGCCGCAACGGTATCGGACGGGTCGACGCCTCAGCAAGCGGATTTCGAGCGCGGACACGCGCCTATCGCCGCACACGCCCTAGCACTGGTCAGGAGAGCTTGAGCTTCAACAGCAGGATCTCGGTGTACATCAAGTCGACTTGACTGCGGTCGAGCGTGTCTGACTTGTACCAGTAATTGTCGCCGAAGACCTCGACCTCGCCGTCTGTGTCGGGCGGCAGGTAGCGCCGATCGGCGGTCAGGACAGCCTTGGTGTCGGCCGGCAACAGCGCGTCGGCCAGCGCCTGGCCGTAGGCGGCAAAGACCGACCCGTCGGAGACGTGGACGGCGTCCCAGTAGCTGACGTCCTCGCCCTTGACCTGGACCCAGAACACGGCAAGGCAGAGCCCGTCCGGACTGTCCAGCAATACGGGGACGATGCCCAGACCGTCATGATCCGCCAGCATCTGCCGCTGATCGTCCGTCAGCAAGGGGCCGAACGCGCTCGCATCCGTCAGGATACGCACACCCTTCGGCATTGCCCTGCCTTGGCGGCGCCAGATGAAGCGGTCGCGGTCGAGCAGTTTGCAGCCGGCCGGCCCCATCAGCGGCCGGCTGCCCTCGCCCGTGCCGATAACGGTGATGGTCAGGCCTGGGCTGGCGCAGGCATTGACCATCAGGGCCTTGCCAAGGCCTTGGCCGCGCAGGCTTTTGTGCAGGTAAAGGCTGCCGACGGAGCCGGACCGTTCCCAGCGCCCATTGGTACGCCGGTCGGCGTTGGTCAGGCCGCAATAGCCGAGAATCCTGCCGCCCTCCTCGACCACATGGCCGAGATCCGGCGGGCCGCGTTCGGGCCGGACCCAGCGCTGGTCGAACACGCGCGCCCAGCGCTCGCGCTTCCAGGACGACTTCATGTGCGTGTGCAGGAAGTCGATGATCGCGTCCGTCTCGTCAGGGCGCGCGGGCCGCAAAACCGGGGTCATGTCCAGATCTCCGACGGTGCCAGCCATTGCACCGCGCCGTGCGCGCGCGTCCGCGCCATCAGCGCATCGAGAAACTGCCAGCACGCGTCATCCGTGTCGCGGTGATGGGTGAGCAGGCCCGTTGGCTCGGTCGGATCGGCCTCGCCGACCCTTCGCGCCGTCAAATGTTCGATCATGTCGCGCAGGCTCTTCTCCGCGCCCTTGAAGCGGGCGCCGCCTTTCCATTTGATCGGGTCGCAATGGCCGTTGACCTGCAACAGGCCTGGAACCGGATACGGCTGTGGACGGGCATCGGCCGCCGAAACGCCGGCAAAACCGGCGTCGACCATCGGCCCGAAGAGGGCCGGATCGATGTGGTTCCAGGGTGCGGCGACCACAGGCAGGACGCGGCCCCTGATCTTGGTGTTGAGCATCTCGTGCCCCTGAATCAACTCCGCCATTACAGTCTCCAGCGGGCGGTGCAGCCCCAACTCCCACGCGCCGAGCCCCTGGCCACGGGGCGCGTGGTTCACATGGGCATAGCCGTGCTGCAGCACCTCGATCGAGGCCGTATCCTTCAGCCGCTCTGCCAACGCGTCGGTGACCCAGGCGGGCACCGTGGCCAGACCGCACACGATGCCGTGACCCTCAGCCAGCCCCAGCAGGCGGTCGAGGTCCGACGACATTTCGCCGGCGTCGTCGTCCCGCCACCACAGCGTGACCGTCAGCCCGGCGCTCAGCCAGGCGTCCAGTTCGCGGTCCAGTTGGTCGAAGGGATCGGGTGTGGTCATGCGCCTATCCTAGCCGCCATGCCGTCATCACCGAAGAGAAAGGCGGCGCCCGAAAGCGCCGCCCGTTCGTAACCGGCGGATTTGCCGCGACGTGCTAGTGGTTCAGCGACGCATCCCAAGCCTGATGGGTCCAGGCGCTGTCGCCGGGGTGATCGGTGATGACCGGATCGCTTTCGCCGCTCAGCAGAACCTCGATCGTCCGCTCAAACGCGGCCGGGTCCAACCGGCCCACCTCGTCACCCTGGATCAGGGTCGCGATGTTCTCCAACTGGCGCAACTGGACATCGAAGTCGGCGACACCGGCCGGATCGGCGTCCACGACCAGTTGGGCCGCCTCTTCCGGGTTTTCGATCGCGTACTCCCAACCCCGCACCGTGGCCGCAATGAAACGCGCCAGCTTGTCGACGAACGCCGGGTCTTCCAGGTTCTCCGCCAGCGTGTAGAGGCCATCCTCCAGCGTCGCAACGCCGTGATCCTCATAGTGGAAGACAACGAGTTCGTCTTCCGGAATGCCCGCGTCCACGACCTGCCACTCCTCGTTATAGATCATGGTCGAGATGCAGTCGGCCTGACCATCGAGCAGCGGATCGACGTTGAAGCCCTGGCGCAGCACCGTAACCTCGGCATCCGCCCCCTCGAAACTATGGTCGAGCTGGCTCATCCAGGACAGGAAGGGGTATTCGTTGCCGGCAAACCAAACACCCAGTGTCTTGCCCTCAAAGTCCTCCGGCTCTGTGATGCCGGACTCCGCCGAGCAGGTCAGCATCATGCCGGACCGATCGAAGATCTGGGCGACGTTGACCAGATCGACGCCCCTCTCGCGCGCCGCCAGGGCCGCTGGCATCCATTCAACGACCACATCGGCCCCGCCGGCCGCAATCACCTGGGGCGGCGCGATGTCCGGCCCGCCCGGATTGACGGTGACGTCGAGCCCGACATCGTCGTAAAAGCCCAGCGCGTCGGCGACGAAGTAGCCGGCGAACTGGGCCTGGGTGACCCATTTCAGCTGGACGGTGAATTCGTCCTGCGCCTGGGCCGTCGATGACAGCGCCAGGATGGCCGCACCGGCGGTCAGGGTTGCGAGTTTGTGTTTCATCTTTTCTGCCTCACCTGTTTTTGGGTTGATGATTTGGGACCATGCCCCCGTTATCCGACCCCGCGTTGGGATGGATGCCAGAACGTCACGGCCCGTTCCAGCAAAGCCAGCAAGCCATAACTGAGCGACCCGGCCACCGCCGCGACGGCGATCGTTGCCCAGACCATGTCGATATCCATGCTTGCCACCTCCGTGGAAATCCGGAATCCCATGCCCTGTATGGGCGTGCCGAAGAATTCGGCGACGATGGCACCAATCAGCGCCAGCGTGGAATTCAGCTTCAAGGCATTGAACACGAAGGGCAAGGCGCCGGGCAAGCGCAGCTTGAGCAAGGTTTGCGGATAGGTCGCGGCGTATGATCGCATCAGGTCGCGTTCCATGACCCCGGCCGATTGCAATCCCGCCAACGTATTCACCATCATGGGGAAGAAAGTCATGATCACGACGACGGCGGCCTTGGAATGCCAGTCGAAGCCGAACCACATCACCATGATGGGCGCGATGCCGACAATAGGCATGGCACTGATCGCACCGCACACCGGCAGCAGGCCGCGCTGAAGGAAATCGGATCGATCAATCGCCACGGCGACGAGAAAACCGATGGCGCAGCCCATGAAGTAGCCCGGGATCACCGCCTTGATAAAGGTCTGGTGGAAATCGATGCGCAGAATGTCGGAGTTGGCGATGACGACCTGGGCGATCTGGCTGGGCGCCGGCAGCAGGACCGCCGGCACGTCGAAACCCACCGTGAGCACCTCCCACAAATAGACCAGCAAGCCACCGAACAGCAGCGGCACCAGCAGGCGCGCCACCAGATAGGACTGCTGGGCCAGGCGCGCCATGCCTTGCCAGCCGCTGTAGACGATGATCGCCAGCAGCAGCCATAAGCCGATCGAGCCATCGAACCGAAGGCCGGCCCAGACCCGCTGCACCAGGACCCAGCCGATCAGGATACTGCCGATGGCCAGCAAGAGGCCGCTCGCGCCCGGCGACATACGAAACGCAATCCCGAAGGCGATGGCGCCAAGCGCCAGCAACACCAGGCCGGCATTGCCCAGATCTTACGAACCGGCCTCGTCCAGCAACCCCGCGCCGATCATGTCGATACTGCCCAGGGGCAGAACCGATGCGACGGCGACAATCAGCGCCAGCAGCGGGATAAGGTAGCGATCCGGGATTGGTGCGAACATCAGGCGTGGCCGCCTCGGCTCTTACGCACGACAGCTTCGACCAGGCCGATCACGGCGATGCTTGCGATGGCCAGGAAAGCCGCAATCAGCAAGGCTGCCCAAAGCGCGGTCATCTGTCCGTAATAGCTGCCCAGCAACAGCCGGGCGCCGATGCCGGCCTGGGCGCCCGTCGGCAACTCCCCAACGATCGCGCCCACCAGGGCCAGCGAGATGCCGATTCTGAGGCTGGGGAACAGGAAGGGGATCGATGCCGGCCAACGCAGTTTGGTCAGAACCTGCCGGCCTGTGGCCGAATAGGTGCGCATCAGGTCAAGCTGCATCGGTTCCGGCGAGCGCAGGCCCTTGACCATGCCGATCGTGACCGGGAAGAAACACAGATAGGCCGAAATCACCGATTTGGGCCCGACGCCGGTGAAGCCAATATTGCCCAGCACCACCACGATCATGGGCGCAATCGCGAGGATCGGGATGGTCTGGGAGGCGATGACCCAGGGCATCAGCGAGCGGTCGAGGGTTCGCACATGAACGATGCCGATCGCCAGCAGCATGCCCAGAAACGTGCCGAGCACGAAGCCGACGAGGGTCGAGCTCATGGTCACCGAGGCGTGGAACACCAGGCTGCGCGGGCTGTCAATCGGCTGGCCGACAGTGCTGTTCCAAAGCTCGACCGCCACCTGGTCGGGGGTCGGCAAGGCCGGCCGGTCCAAGGTGAGCGTCATCTCGACCAGTTCGACCACGCCCCAGCCTTCGCCCGCCCGGTCCAACTGGCGAACGGCGCGGTCCCAGTTCATGAACACCGCCCCGACATACCAGACCGCGATCAGCACGATCAGCACCGTCAGAATGGGCAGTGTCCGGCCGCCGGAACGGCGCGCGGCGCGTTGCCGCGCGGGGACCGAACCGGCGTCTATGGCCGTCACGGCAGCCTCAAAGCGGTGCGGCGGCGATCAGTCATACGAATGGCCTTCGCGCAGGGCCAGCCGCACCTCATGGGCGATTTCGAGAAACCGGCCGGTCTCGCGCACGTCCAGATCCCGGTCGGGCGGCAGGTCGCTGTCGATAATGCGCAAGATGCGGCCGGGCCGGGGCGACATGACGACGATCCGCGAGGACAGAAAAACCGCCTCCGGGATCGAGTGCGTGACGAAAATGATCGTGGGCCGGGTTCGGGCCCATAGGTCCAGGAGATGGACGTTCAGATTGTCGCGGGTGATCTCGTCCAGCGCGCCGAACGGTTCGTCCATCAGCAGCAGTTCGGGCTCAAAACTCATGGCGCGGGCTATGGAGACACGCTGTTGCATACCGCCGGACAGTTGCCAGGGAAACTTGCGTTCGAACCCGGACAGGCCGACGGTCGCGAGCGATGCCTTGGCCCGCCGTGTGCGCTCCTCGCGCGGCAGCCCCATCACCTCAAGCGGCAGTTGGACATTGCGCGCCACGTTGCGCCAGGGATAAAGCGCCGGTGCCTGGAAAACATAGCCGTATGACCGGTTCAGCCGCGCCTCGTGCGGGCTGGTTCCCTTGACGGTGATGGCGCCACCGGTCGGCGCGACCAGATCGGCGATCACGCGCAACAGCGTGGTCTTGCCGCAGCCCGACGGCCCGATCAGCGAGATGAACTCGCCATGCCCGATCGTGATGTTGATGTCCTCAAGCGCGACGACGGGGCCGTCCGGGGTTTGAAAGGTCAGGCCCAGGCCGGCGGCGTCCACCACCGCCGTCGAGCCCACCTCAGGCGTCGGTGCCGCCATCGATGCAGTCATCGGGATGCTCTTGAACCTCTCGACCTAGCCGGCGGCCGGCGCGTTGGCCCGCGCCAACACCGCGTGCATCAGCACGTTGGCGCCCGCCGCGCAGTGCTCCAGCTCGGCATGCTCAACCTCGTTATGGCTGATGCCGTCCCGGCACGGCACGAAGACCATGGCGGTGGGCAGCACGCGCGCCAGATAGCAGGCGTCGTGGCCGGCGCCGGACACGATATTCTGATGGCTGAGCCCCTGGCGCTCCGCGGCCGCCCGTACGAGGCCGACACAATCCGGATCGAATTCCAGTGGCGAAGAGTACCAGATCTCGTCCGCGTCCACGTCAAGCGATCGGCGGGTCCCGATCTCCGTCAGCGCTTGGCGCATTTGCCGGTCCATTGCCGCGAGGGCATCGGCCGCCGGATGGCGCATATCGACCGTCAAGCGGACGGAGCCCGGCACCACGTTGCGCGACGGTTCCGCGATCGTAACCTCCCCCACGGTGCCGACGCCCGGCGGCGATTGCTCCTTGGCGATCCGTTCCACGGCGAGGATCAGCTCAGCGGCGCCAGCCAGCGCATCCCGCCTCAAGGCCATCGGGGTCGTGCCGGCATGGCTTTCGCGACCGACGATGGTGACGTCGTACCAGCGCGTGCCCTGGGCGCCGGTCACGATGCCGATGGTTGTCTCCTCGGCCTCCAAGATAGGTCCTTGTTCGATATGAAGCTCGAAGAAGCTGCCGATCTTTTGCTGCCCCACGGCGTCATCGCCGCGATAGCCGATGGCGGCCAGGGCATCGCCCAGCCGTTCGCCGTCCCTGTCCGTGCGGTCATAGGCATAATCGAGGTCGAAGGCCCCGGCATAGACACCGGATGAGACCATGGCCGGGGCAAAGCGCGAGCCCTCTTCATTGGTCCAGTTGACCACCATGATCGGCGCTTCGGTCTCATAGCCGACATCGTTCAGCGTCCGGATCAGTTCCAGACCGGCCAGCACACCCAGAATGCCGTCGAATTTGCCGCCGGTCGGCTGGGTATCGAGGTGAGAGCCGCAGGCAACCGGGGCCAAGCTGTTGTCGCGGCCCGGCCGCGTGGCGAAGATGTTACCCATTTCGTCGATAGCGACCGAACAGCCGGCCGCCTTGGCGGCGTCGACGAACCAGTCGCGCACTTGACGGTCCAGATCGGTCAAGGTCAGGCGCTTGACGCCGCCTTTCGGCGTGCCGCCGATCTCAGCCGTTTCCATGATCGTGTCCCAAAGACGCTGAGCATCGATGGAGAGATTGGGCAAAGCGTGTTCAGGGCTGGATGTCATACGCTGGGTGTCTTGCGATTGTGATCGACCGGCTTGGGAAGCAATCCCGGACAAGACAAAAACTTGACCGGATCGTCAAGTTTTCCCAACGCGATGCGCAACGGAGGAGCCCTGCGCGCCACCACCACCCAAAATAGGGTCGGCACCCGTCAAAGCCGAATCGGGTGTTCGAATGTGCCCAAAAATCCGGCAGAAACCGCCGAGTCGTCGGTCCATTGGTGCGACAAATGGCGATAATGGAAAGATGTCCAGCGTGATAAAACCGCAACAAATGGAATAATTGAAGAAAAAAATCAAAGACTTGGCGGTTTTTCAAAGCCATGCGCAAAGTGCATGGGAGATTTTTGGCAAAGAGTCTGGTAAGATTGCCTTCGATGCTTATTTTCAAGCACGAGATCGCTGCGTTGCAGCATCGAGGTTCGGGCGTCGTCCCGAACAACGGGTGCCCGAGGGCATCCGACGTCTCCCAGACGTGAAGCCTCCCTGTTCAACTCGCCGGGCATTTTTGCCCGGCGTTTTTTTTGCCCGGTAGTCTTGCCCAGTGGTTTTGCTTGGTAGTGCGGATCGGCTATTGGGCCACGGACTTGCCGGTCGACCCTAGATCGGCGAAGGCTTCGGTCAAACGTTCCGCCACGCCCTGTTCGCCGACGCGTAGCCATTTGCGCGGGTCGTACTGCTTCTTGTAGGGCTTGTCCGTTTCCGGATCGATCTGATGACGGAACGCCGCGAGGTTGTTTTCGACATACTGGCCAATGGCATGGGCAAAGGCGAACTGCGTGTCGGTATCGATGTTCATCTTAAAGACGCCGTAGGACACGGCCTCGGCAATCTTCTCCGGCTCGGACCCGGAACCGCCATGGAACACCAGGTCGAGCGGGTTGTGCCCTAGCCCATAGCGGTCGGCGACCAGGGCCTGGCTGTTCTTCAGGATCTCGGGCCTCAGTTGCACGTTGCCGGGCTTGTAGACACCGTGGACGTTGCCGAACGAGGCCGCGACCGTGAAATGCCCAATCGGCGACAGGACCTCATAGGCGCGCAGCACCTCTTCGGGCTGGGTGTAAAGCTTGGCGTTGTCGGCGGCCTCCAGATCCTCAGACCCGACGCCGTCCTCTTCGCCGCCCGTGACGCCCAGTTCGATCTCCAACGCCATGCCCATGGGCGCCAGGCGTTTGAGCATGCGGGCACACTCCGCCAGATTTTCCTCCAGCGGCTCCTCGGACAGGTCCAGCATGTGACTGGAAAACAGCGGCCGCCCCGTCTCCTTGAAGTGGGCCTCGCCATGGTCGACCATACCGTCGACCCAGGGGATCAGCGACTTGTGGGCGTGGTCGGTGTGCAGGATGACGCAGATGCCGTAATGCCGGGCCAGCAGGTGGGCGTGCCGCGCTGCGGAGACAGCGCCGAGGATCTTGGCCTGTAGCGCGTCTTCCATGCCCTGGCCGGCGAAGAACTGCGCGCCGCCGTTGGACAGTTGAATGATGACGTCGGACTTGTTCTTGGCCGCCGCCTCCATCACCGCGTTCAGCGAGTTGGTACCGACGATATTGACGGCGGGCAAGGCATAGCCGCCGGCCTTGCAGGCCGCGACCAGCGCGCGATAGTCATCGCCGGTGACGACACCCGGCTCAAGGTGGACAGGTTTGCTCGGCCGCTCCGCGGCCCGGTCAACAGCAACGGTCATGGTTCGACGTCAATCCGGATCTAGGTTGAGGTTCTCCCCATCATAGAGCGCGGATCGCGCGCCGCAAACCGCCTACATGAACAGGCGCGCCTCGTCGGCCGGCGACATCTCGGTGTACATATGGGCGACATACTCGCCGTAGCCATTGTAGAGCTGGGTCGGCACCCGCTCGTCAGTACCCAGCAGACGCTCGTGAGCCTGGCTCCAGCGCGGGTGCGGCACCTCCGGGTTCACGTTGGCCCAGAACCCATACTCGCTCGCCTGCAACTCTTCCCAAAAGCCAAGCGGGCGTTCATCGGTGAAGGTGAAGCGCACCAGCGACTTGATCGATTTGAAGCCATACTTCCACGGCGCCACCATGCGCAACGGGGCGCCATTCTGCTTCGGCACGGGGTGGCCGTAAAGACCGGTGACCATAAAGGTCAGCTCGTTGTTCGCTTCCTCCATGGTCAGGCCCTCGACATAGGGCCAGGGGTACCAGAACTGCCTGAAGCCGGGGGCCTCATCGTCCTGGAAGGTCTCCATGCGAACGTACCGCGCGCCGGACAGCGGCCGCGCATAGTCGACCAGATGGGACATCTGAAAGCCGCTCCACGGCACGGTCATGGCCCAGGCCTCGACGCAGCGATGGCGATAGACCCGCTCTTCCAACGGCATGGCGCGGATCAGCGTGTCGATGTCGACGGTGCGCTCTTCTTCGACAAGCCCGTCAAAGGTCACCGTCCAGGGCCGGATCCGCAGGTCTTGCGCCGCACCCCAAATCTGCTTGTGCGAGCCATACTCATAGAAATTGTTGTAGGTTGCAGCCTCTTCATAGCTGGTCAGCGGCCGGCCGCCTTCGAACGCCGTGTTCCGTGGTACCGGGTAAAGGTCGGCCGTCGGATCGTCTTCCGGGGCGTAGTTGACCTCTTGCGCCAGTGCCGGCCGCGTCGCGCCGGCTACCGCTAACGCCGCTCCGCCGATGCCCGCGGCCGCCAGCAATTGGCGCCGATTGAGGTAAACACTCTCCGGCGTGGCCGCCGCTTCCGGCAACTCCCATCCCCGACGCCGCTTTATCAGCATGACTGAATCCCTATGAAGTCGATGAATACTTCGCGCTAAAGTGGGCGCTGGCCACCGCAACGTCAAAATCAACAATCGGTGATGCCGGGACCAACTGGACGCTGGCCATGCAAAACGCCCCGCGTTGGTCAGATAGCCACAAACGAGCGGTTAACGCCTCGGCCCGATCATCGCCATGATCATGTTCCATGAGTCCGGTGGTTGAACCATCATCGGGAGCGGTCGATTACCGGTCGATATTGGACATCGCGAGACAATAGGCCCAGGTTTAGTGAACGGTGAAAAAGATGACGCAGGTCAGACCTTTCCAAGGCCGGACGAATTGGCTATGTCACGGGTGCGGATAATGTCTGTTTTCCCTCTAGCTCGCCCCCGATGCGCATGTTGATTTTCAATTCAGTCGAAGAACTCGCCGAATATGAAGGCAAGGAACTCGGCGTCAGCGACTGGCTGTGCGTTGACCAGCAAATGATCGACGCCTTCGCCGCGGTCACCAACGACTATCAATGGATCCATGTCGATCGGGAAAGGGCAGCCGCATCGCCGCTTGGCTCCACGATCGCGCACGGCTATCTGATCCTCTCGCTGATCCCGGCGCTGGGCGATCAGGTCTACAAGCTGAATAACGTCGAGGTGGCCATCAATGCGGGCCTGAATTGGCTGAGGTTCGTTCAGCCGGTCAAGGCGGGCCAGCACGTGCGGGCGCGCATCAAGGTCAGCAAGGTGCAGGTGCGCGCGGTCGGCCCAAGCCGGGCGCTGGTGGAACCCACCGTCGAAATCAAGGAAACCGGCAAGATCGCCTGCAAGGCCGAAATGGTGTTCATGATCACCATGGCCAAGCCGGCGGCCGCGACGCAAGAGGCCGCGGTCGCCCAGTAGACCTGACGACGCTCTCTAGTCGAGCAGACTGCGCAGCATCCAGGCGGTCTTTTCGTGGATCTGCATGCGCTGGGTCAGCAGGTCGGCTGAGGATTCGTCGTTGCCCTCTTCCGCGGTTTGGAAGGTCTCGCGCGCAGTACGGGCGACGGTCTCATGACCATCGACCAGCGCGCGGACCATATCGGTCGCTTTCGGCACGCCCTCATCGATGGTGATCTCGCTTAGCCGGCCATACTCAGCATAGCTTCCGGGTGCCGGAAAGCCGAGGGATCGAATGCGCTCGGCCAAATCGTCGACGGCGGTTGCCAGTTCGTTGTACTGCTCCTCAAACATCAGGTGCAGCGTGTTGAACATCGGGCCGGTGACGTTCCAGTGGAAATTATGGGTCTTCAGATAGAGCGTGTAGGTATCGGCCAGAACCCGCGACAGCCCCTCGGCGGTGGCCTTTCTGTTGGCTTCTGGAATGCCGATATCGATCGGAATGGACATTTGTATCGCCTTCTTTGAAGTGGGGACTTCCGTGCATGTAAGCAGCGATACGGGCGGATCAATCGCTATCTAGAACCAAAACAAGGAACCAGATATGCATTTGGAATATATCAGATTTCTTGGCCATCAGCGTGGAGAGCGAGCGCCGTGGCGATGAACTGATGGCTGGGTGTGGGAACGTTGTGCGCCTGACCCAGGCGGGCCACCGCGCCGCTCAGCCACGCCAGTTCCAACGGCTTGCCGCGCTCCAGGTCCACCAGCATCGACGACTTCATGTCCGCCGGCATCCCCTCGATCGTGGCCATTGTCTGCGCGACCACGTCACCCGGCAGGCCGACCCCTCTTGCGGCGGCGACGGCGGCGGTTTCGGCCACCGCGCTGCCGGCCAGGGCCATCGTATCGGGATGGTCGCGAACCGCGCCGATGGGGCGGCGGGTCAGCGAGGTCACGCCGCTATGGGCCGCCAGCAGAATGAACTTGCGCCAGACCTCGCGCTCGATGGCGTCGGTCACGACGCTGTCGATCCCGGCTGCGCTCAAGGCCCCGTGCCAGGCGGCCAGCCGGTCGGACTGGCTGCCGTCCAACTCGCCGTGGACGAATCTCTGGAACGTGCCGGTCTGGCCGATCACCCCAGGCCGATCAATCGCCGCCGATATGTAGGCGACACCGCCAACGACCGGCGCGCGGCCGATCGCGTCGATCAGGATGTCGGTTGCCTCGACACCGTTCAGGTAAGGAACGACCAGCGTATCGGGGCCGATCAGAGGCGCAACGCTTTTGGCCGCGGCCGTCGCGTCGGGCATCTTGACGGCAAACACGACCACGTCGCAAACGCCGATCGATGCCGGGTCATCGGTTGCCTCGACCGACGGCAGGTGAAGATCGCCGTTCGGACTTACCAGGCGCAGACCGTGATCCCGCAATGCCGCCAGATGGCTCCCGCGCGCGATGAACCGGACGTCCTGCCCAGTGGCCTGTAGACGGCCGCCCAGCACCCCGCCGATACCGCCCGAGCCCATGAGGGCAACGCGCATATCGAAGCCCCTAGCTCAGGTTGGCGCAGGCCTGCTGGATGCGCTTGCAGGCTTCCTCCAGCAGGGCATTCGACGTGGCGTAGGAGATGCGCATATAGCCCTCCTTGCCAAACGCGGAGCCTTGAACGCCGGCGATCCTGCCCTCTTCCAGGAAATAGGTCACGACGTCGCCGTCATTATCCAGGGTCTTGCCGGCCGGGGTCTTGCGACCGATCAGATCGACGCAGGACGGAAAGACGTAGAACGCGCCGACCGGCGTCAGGCAGGAGATGCCGTCGGCCTCGTTCAGCATGCCGACGACTAGATCCCGCCGCTCGCGAAAGGCATCAACCCAGCCGGCCATGAACTCCTGCGGCCCTGTCAGAGCTGCGACCGACGCAGCCTGACTGATCGAGCACGGGTTCGAGGTGCTTTGGCTTTGCACCTTGGCCATGGCCTTGACCAACTCCTTCGGCCCGCCGGCATAGCCAATGCGCCAGCCAGTCATCGAATAGGCCTTCGACACCCCGTTCATGGTCAGCACCCGGTCGTAAAGATCGGGCGCGACCTGGGCCATGGTCGAAAACTCAAAGCCGTCATAGATCAGGTGCTCATAGATATCATCCATCAGCACGTGCACTTGTTCGTGCCGGCGCAGCACGTCGGCCAGGGCCACCATTTCGGCGCGCGTGTAGCCGGACCCGGTCGGGTTGCTGGGCGAGTTCAGGATCAGCCATTTGGTCTTCGGCGTGATCGCCTGTTCCAGATCCTCCGGCCGGACCTTGAAGCCGGTTTCGACGGGGCAATCCACCATCACCGGCACGCCGCCGCACAACAGCACCATGTCCGGATAGCTGACCCAATAGGGCGCCAGACAGATCACCTCGTCGCCCGGGTCCAAGGTCGCCATCAGGGCGTTGTAGATGACCTGCTTGCCGCCGGTGCCGACGGTGATCTGGTCGGTGCCGTAGTTGAGACCGTTTTCGCGGGCAAACTTGTCGACGATCGCCTGCTTCAGCGCAGGCGTACCGTCCACCGCGGTATACTTCGTGTCGCCGGCGCGAATGGCCGCGATCGCCGCCTCCTTGATCGCATCGGGCGTGTCGAAGTCCGGTTCGCCAGCGCCCAGGCCGATGACGTCGATGCCCGCCGCCTTCAGCTCACGCGCCTTGGTCGAGACGGCGATCGTCGGTGACGGCTTGATGCGGGACAGCGCTTGGGCAAGGAAGGCCATGTCGGGGATCTTTCTGCGAAGGGTCGAAACCGATCGGGACCCTACTTCGCGGCCGTTGGGCGATCAAGAAGTCCGGCAGGCAATTCAGTATTGCGCAGAATTGCACCACAATTCGGTCCGTCCCGCGCCCGATTAGATCAAAAAATCACCCCATCGCGGCGCCGCCGGCGCCTTGTGCACCCCCGACAGTCGACCCTCCGATCAACCCGGCGCTGACGTCCCAGCAGCCCGCCGGGCACACCAGGCGAGGAGTTTCGACCATGAAGCCGGCGACCAGTCTTGCGCTCCGCATGCGCGCGCTCACCCGTTTCCAAGCTGCCATGTTCTGGCTTGTTGTGATGGCCTGCGTCCTTGGCCTGACGCGACCGGTCGCGGCCGAGGTGTCAGAGGTCCCGCTGAGCGCGATGAACGATGGCGGCCTGTTTCTGCCGGCCGATCGGCCGGGCTATGTGGTGCCGGCCACGACCGTGGACACCGACGTCCATATCGAGGTCAGCGGCATGGTGGCCCGCGCCCGCGTCACCCAGCGTTTCGTCAACCCGACGGATGATTGGGTCGAAGGCGTCTACGTGTTCCCGCTGCCCGAGGACGCGGCGGTCGATCGCCTGCGTCTTGTAATCGGCGAACGCCAGGTGATCGGGGAGATCATGGAGCGCGCGGCGGCACGCGAGGCCTATGAACAAGCCCGCGATGCCGGACAGCGCGCCAGCCTGGTCAGCCAGGAACGGCCCAACATCTTCACCAACGCGGTCGCCAACATCCCGCCGGGAGAGGCGATCACGGTCGAGATCGAGTATCAGGAGGCGTTGGATTACCGCGACGAGGCCTTCTCGCTGCGGTTCCCGATGGTCGTTCTGCCGCGCTACATTCCCGGCGCTCCGACCACGGCGCGCCCCGACAGCGGCACCGGCTGGTCGTTCGATACCGACAGGGTGCAGGATGCCAGCCGGATCACGCCGCCCGTCGCCGCGCCCAGCAGCGGACCGATCAACCCGCTGCGCTTGTCGGTGGCGCTAGCGCCCGGGTTCCCGGTCGGCAGCTTGGAAAGCCCGCACCACGCCATCGACGTGACCGAGCGGCCCGACGACAGCTATGTCATCGAGTTGGCCGGCGCCGACGTCTACACCACCCGCGACTTCGAATTGGTCTGGCGGCCCGCCGTGTCCGCCGTTCCGACGGCGGGTGTCTTCACCGAGCAACAGGGCGACTTCGACTATCACCTCATCATGGTCATGCCGCCGGAGGAGCCGGGCGCGGTGCTGGATCTGCCGCGCGAGATGGTGTTCGTCATCGACACCTCCGGATCGATGGCCGGCGACAGCATCGTGCAGGCGCGCGAGGCCCTGCGCTTCGCGCTCGACCGGTTGGGGCCGGACGACCGTTTCAACATCATTGCCTTCAATGATCAGCCGACATCGCTGTTCACACATGCGCAGCCGGTGTCGCTTCGGTCGCTGGAGGCCGGCCGCCGTTTCGTCGACGGCCTGATCGCCGACGGCGGCACGGAAATGCGCTCGGCACTCCAACTGGCACTGGCGGGTCCGGTGTCTGATGAGGCGTTTCGCCAGATCGTCTTCATCACCGACGGCAGCGTGGGCAACGAGGCGGAGCTGTTCGGCCTGATCCACAGCGGCATCGGCAACAGCCGGCTGTTCACGGTCGGCATCGGCAGCGCCCCCAACAGCTTCTTCATGACCCAGGCGGCGGAGAGCGGCCGGGGCACGTTCACCTATATCGGCAGTACCGCACAGGTGGCCGAACGCATGGGCGACCTGTTTACGCGCCTGGCCAGCCCTGCCTTGACCGATATTCGGATTGCCTGGCCGGATGGGGCGGCGGCCGAGAGCTATCCCGGCGCGATCCCCGATCTCTATCTGGGTGAGCCGGTGATCGTCTCGGCGCGGACGCCGGCAGGCACAATGGGCGATATCACCGTCAGCGGCGACAGGGGGACGCAGACCTTTGTCTCGACAACCGAACTGAACGCCCGCCAGGACGCCGCCGGGGTCGCCGCACTTTGGGCACGGGCGCAGATCGGATCGCTGGAAAGCCAGATCTATCGTGGCGCCGACCGTGAGACGATCAGCCAGCAAATCACCGATGTGGCGTTGGCGTACCAACTGGTCAGCGCCTATACGAGCCTCGTCGCGATCGATCCGACTGTTGTCCGGCCGCAGGAGGAAACGGTGACGACCGACGCGATTGCGACGAACATGCCCGACGGTGTCGAGATGCAAATGGCGGACGTGGCAGCGCCGCCCCAACCCCTGGATTCCCTGGGCGCCATCCGCGCCATGGCCGCCAACGGATCGGTTCAGGTCGCGCAATTGCCGCGCGGCTCCACGCTGGCCGGCCTGAACCTGTTGTTCGGCGTCCTATGCCTCGTGGCCGCACTCGCAGTCTTGCTGGCGGCAAGGCGCTGGGTTCGCTGGATGCCGGTATCTCAGCCATGACACGCTCGCAAAACACCCCTGGCCAGCGTCGAGCGCGACGGCGCTGGCCCCTCCTGGTCGCCTTGCCCTTGCTGGCGATCGGCGGCTGGCAACTTGGCGAAGGGGTCTACATCCACGCCAAGGCCACCCTGGCCCAATTCCTGCTGGAACGGGCCTGGGCCCAGACGCTGGACGGCGACAGTGAGGTCCGGCCATGGGCCTGGGCCGACACCTGGCCCATCGCGCGGCTCACCGCGCCGGACCACGGCGTCGATCTGATCGTGCTGCAAGGGGCCAGCGGGCGGACCATGGCCTTTGGCCCAGGTCACGTCTCCGGAACGGCCGCTATCGGCGCGGACGGCCTGGCCCTGATCGGCGCCCATCGGGATACGCATTTTCGCTTTCTTGAGCATTTGCGACCTGGCGATGCGCTGAGGCTTCAGACGGCCGACGGCGCGGTCCACGACTATCGGGTCGACCTGACGGAGATCGTCGACCACCGGCAGGCGACCTTGCCGATGATCGAGGGACAATCGACCGTGACCTTGGTCACCTGCTATCCGTTCGATGCCATCGCGCCCGGAGGTCCGCTGCGATACCTGGTGCACGCGTCGCAGGAAACGGCGGTCATGGCCTCCCGATAGGCCGCCGCCTGCTTGCGGCAAAGGGCCATTTCGAGGACAATGACCCTATGGTGCATGTGGAATTCACACCGCATCTCAGCCGGTTTCTGGCCTGCCCGCCGCTCGACGTCGAAGGCTCGACGGTGCGCACGGCGCTCGATGCCGTGTTTGCCGAGCGGCCGGCGCTGAAGTCCTATCTGGTCGACGACCAGGACCGGCTGCGCAAGCATGTCGCCCTTTACGTGAACGATCGCCCGATCGCCGACCGGACCAGCCTGTCCGACGGTTTGGCCGACGGCGACCGGCTGTTCGTGTTCCAAGCCCTATCCGGAGGTTGATGCAATGGAACTGCATGTCGCCACCCGCAAAGGGCTGTTCACCGTTCGACCGGATGCCAAGGACCCAGTTTCCACCCCGTCGTTCCTGGGCGATCCGGTGACGTCGGTCCTGCACGACCGGCGCGATGGCACGCTGTACGCCGCCCTTAACCTTGGCCATTTCGGCCGCAAGCTGCACCGGTCCGAGGATGGCGGCGCGACCTGGACGGAACTTGCAAGCCCCGCCTTCGACAAAAAGGAGGGCGACAAGAAGGAAGGCGAAGAGGACGGGCCGAGCGTCTCCCTGATCTGGACGTTGGAGCCCGGCAGCGACGACCAGCCCGGGCGTCTTTGGGCCGGCACCATCCCCGGCGCCCTCTTCCGGTCGGACGATCGCGGCGACAGCTGGCGACTGGTGCAGAGCCTCTGGGACCTGCCGGAACGCCAGAACTGGTTCGGCGGCGGCTATGACGAGCCGGGCATCCATTCAATTTTGGTCGACCCGCGCGACAGCGCGAACGTCGTCTGCGGCATCTCCTGCGGCGGGGTCGTGGCCAGCAGCGATGACGGCGAAAGCTGGCGGCAGACCGGCCACGGCTTCCGCGCCGACTATTTTCCGCCGGAGCGGAAGGACGACCCAAGCATTCAAGACCCGCACCGAATGCAGACGTGCCTGAGTCATCCGGACGTTATGTGGTGCCAGCATCACACAGCCGTCTTCAGGTCCATTGACAGAGGCGACAACTGGACCGAACTGACCGAGGCTCGGCCCAGCGCCTTCGGCTTCGCGGTCGCGGCCCACCCGACCGATCCCGACACCGCCTGGTTCGTGCCCGGCATCAAGGACGAACGGCGGGTGCCGGTGGACGGCAAATTCGTGGTCAGCCGCACGCGGGACGGCGGACGCAGCTTCGAGGTGCTGGACGCCGGCCTGCCGACGGAACCGTCCTTCGACCTGGTCTACCGCCACGCGCTCGACATCGACCCGTCGGGTAACTGCCTCGCGATGGGCTCGACCACCGGGAACCTGTGGTTCAGCGACACTAGCGGCGACGCGTGGCGGTTGATCAGCAACTTCCTGCCACCGGTGTATCAGGTGCGTTTCGCCTGAGGGCAGATTTGCGCGTCGGGCGGCTGGATCAGGCGGCGCCCGGCACGATATAGTTCGGCATGGATACCAGCCTTGCCCCCGCCCCGGTCGCGACGAAACCGTCGCTGCCGGAAGCCACGCTCGTCAATCCCCTGAAGATCGTATCGGAGTTCGCGCCGGCCGGCGACCAGCCGGAGGCAATCCGGCAGCTTGTCGCGGGCCTCGGCGAGGGGGATCGTGACCAGGTCCTGCTCGGCGTCACCGGCTCCGGCAAGACGTTCACCATGGCCCATGTCATCGAGCAGACCCAGCGGCCGGCGCTTATCCTGGCGCCGAACAAGACGCTGGCGGCCCAGCTCTACGGCGAGTTCAAGAGCTTCTTTCCCGACAACGCGGTCGAGTATTTCGTCTCCTACTACGACTACTACCAGCCGGAGGCGTACGTGCCGCGGACGGACACGTACATCGAGAAGGAAAGCTCGATCAACGAGCAGATCGACCGCATGCGCCACTCCGCAACGCGGGCGCTGTTGGAACGTCGCGACACGATCATCGTCGCATCGGTGTCCTGCATCTACGGCATCGGCGATGTCGAGACCTATGGCGAGATGGCCTTCCCACTGAAGGTCGGCCAGGCGATCAACCGCAACGACCTGCTGAAGCGGCTGATCGAGATCCAGTACCGGCGAAACGACATGAACTTCGTGCGCGGCACGTTCCGGGTGCGCGGCGACGTGATCGAGCTGTTTCCGGCGCACCTGGAGGATCGCGGCTGGCGCCTGTCCATGTTCGGCGACGAGATCGAGACCATCCACGAGTTCGACCCGCTGACGGGCGAGAAGTACGGCGCGCTGAACCAGGTTCGCGTCTATGCCAACAGTCACTATGTGACGCCGAAGCCGACCCTGCAGCAGGCCGTGCGCCAGATGAAGGACGATCTGAAGATCCGTCTGCGCGAGTTCGAGGCCGACAACAAGCTGCTGGAGGCCCAGCGCCTGGACCAGCGCACCCAGTTCGACATCGAGATGATCGAGGCGACCGGAAGCTGCGCCGGCATCGAGAACTATTCCCGCTATCTGACCGGGCGCGCGCCGGGCGAACCGCCGCCGACCCTGTTCGAATACCTGCCCAAGGACGCGATCCTGTTCGTCGACGAAAGCCACGTCATGGTGCCGCAGCTTGGCGGCATGTTCCGGGGCGACCGGGCGCGGAAAGAAGTGCTGGCGGAGTTCGGCTTCCGCCTGCCGGCCTGCATCGACAACCGGCCGCTAAAGTTCGAGGAATGGGAGGCCATGCGCCCTCAATCCGTCTTCGTGTCAGCGACGCCGAACCCCTGGGAACTGGAGCGCACGGGCGGTGTGTTCGTCGAACAGGTCGTGCGCCCGACCGGCCTGATCGACCCGGTGACGGAAGTGCGACCGACCGAGACCCAGGTCGACGACGTGATGGCGGAGGTCAGAACCTGCGTCGCCAACGGCCAGCGGGTGCTGATCACGACCTTGACCAAGAAGATGGCCGAGGCGCTGACCGAATACATGACCGAGGCCGGGGTCAAGGTCCGCTACATCCACTCCGACGTTGATACGCTGGAACGCATCGAGATCATCCGCGACCTGCGGCTGGGTGTCTTCGACGTGCTGGTCGGCATCAACCTCTTACGCGAGGGGCTGGACATTCCGGAATGCGGTCTGGTCGCCGTTCTGGACGCCGACAAGGAGGGCTATCTGCGCTCGCGCACCTCCCTGATCCAGACCATCGGGCGCGCGGCCCGCAATGTCGACGGCCGGGCCATCCTCTATGCCGACACGATCACGGACAGCCTGAAGACCGCACTGGAGGAGACCGAGCGGCGGCGGCGCAAGCAGGAAGCCTACAACCAGGAACACGGCATCACGCCGGAAACCGTGCGCAAGAATATCGGCGACATCCTCGAAAGCGTCTATGAACGCGGCGATCGGGTGACGGTGAAGACCGGCGATGGCGAGATCGAACACCTGACCGGCAAGACCCTGCGCGAATACATCGCCGACTTGGAAAAGCGCATGAAGGCGGCCGCGGCCGACCTGGAGTTCGAAGAGGCCGCCCGCCTGCGCGACGAGATCCACCGGCTGGAACAGGCGGAATTGGGCCTGGACGAGGTCATCCAGGTGACCGAGATGCTGCCGGGCCGTGCTGGCGGCGGCACCCATCGCGCGATTGTGGAAAGCAGTTCCGGGGGCAAGCCCGTGCGTCGCAAGCGGCGGCAAAGAAAGGGCCCATAACGAAAGAGGGCTTTTGCCCTCTTTAAGCCGCGCCTGACCCGTCCATATAGGGATCAGGCTGGCGGAGCCGTCCGCTCTGCTGCTGTCCGCAACGGTGTTTCGCCATCGCCCCCCGTATGATCTTTCCCGGATCCATCGAGCTGACCGCATGCTGATCGACAGCGTGTTCGTGCTGCTCGGCTTTGTGCTGCTGGTCGTCGGCGCTGATTATCTGGTGCGAGGTGCAGTCGCGATGGCGCGGGCCATCGGCGTTTCGCCGCTGGTGATCGGGCTGACCGTCGTCGCGTTCGGCACCTCGCTGCCGGAGTTGGTGGTCAGCATGCGCGCCGCGGTCGGTGGTTCGCCCGGACTTGCCTTGGGCAATATCGTCGGCTCCAATGTGGCCAACATTCTTCTGATCCTCGGCGTCGCCGCGTTGATCTATCCTATCCGGTGCACACGATCGGTGCTGATCCGTGACGGCAGCGCGATGATGGCCGCCACGATCTTCTTCGCCGGCGCGGCATTGATCGGCGGCTTTGGCTGGATCTATGGCGCCATTGCGGTCAGTTGTCTCGTGGCTTCGCTTACCTACTCGTACTTCAACGACAAGAAGACAGGCGAGACCCTGCACACGCGCGAGGCCGAGGATGTCGAGCCGATACCGGGCGGTGGCTGGAAGTCGGTCCTGGCGGTGATCGTCGGGCTGGTCGGCGTCATCGTCGGCGGCGAATTGCTGGTCGAAGGCGCCGTCTCCATGGCCAGAGAACTGCGGGTTTCCGAAGAGGTCATCGGGTTGACCCTGGTCGCCTTCGGAACCTCCGTGCCGGAGTTGGCGACCACGGCTGTCGCCGCCGTCCGCCGCCATGCCGACGTGGCCCTGGGCAACGTTCTGGGCAGCAATTTGTTCAACCTGCTGGGCGTTCTGGGCATCACCAGCCTGGTCACCTGGCTGCCGACGCCGCCGACGACGGCCTCGTTCGACGTCTGGGTGCTGCTCTGCGTCAGCTTCCTGCTGCTGGTCTTTATGCGCACGGGCTGGCGCCTGGGTCGGCCGGAGGCGGTCGTCTTGTTGCTTCTGTACGCGGTGTTTATCGTGGCCCAGTTTCATGGCGTGGGGCCAATGATGGCCGAAGAACTCGACCTTGGGGGGAACGGATGACGGAGAACCAGACGTCGAAGGCCGCCCTGGTCACGGGCGGCGCCAAGCGCGTCGGGCGCGCCATCGTCGAGGAATTGGCGGCCCATGGCTGGGCCGTGGCGATCCACTATCGTCATTCCGCCGAAAGCGCGAACGCGCTTGCCGACGACATCGTCGCAGCGGGCGGCCGCGCCGCAACCGTCTCGGGCAACCTTTCCGAAGAGTGCGAGGTGAAGTCGCTGATCCACAGCGCCACCGATGCCTTGGGGCAGCCCTTGACCTTGCTGGTCAATTCCGCCTCGACGTTCGAGCGCGACACGGTCGAGACCGCCGACCGGCGAAGCTGGGACCTGCACATGGAGCCGAACTTGCGGGCACCGCTGGTGCTGAGCCAAACATTCGCCCGGCAGTTGCCGGACGGGCTTGCCGGCAACATCGTCAACATCATCGACGAGCGGGTCTGGAACCTGACACCGCACTACCTGTCCTACACGTTGAGCAAGTCGGGTCTTTGGACACTGACCCGCACGCTTGCATTGGCGCTGGCGCCGCGCATCCGGGTCAACGGCATTGGACCGGGACCAACGCTGGCCGCGAAGCAACAGACCGACGCGCAGTTCGAGCGGCAATGGCGGGCCCTGCCCTTGCAGCGACCGGTCGATCCGAAGGAGATCGCACGCACGGTGCGTTTCTTCGTTGCCACCCCCAGCGTCACCGGCCAAATGCTGGCACTGGATTCCGGCGAGCATCTCGCCTGGGCCCATCCGAACCCGAACGATCCGCCTGCCATTTGACCAGGGTACGGCGCACCCGTTTCGCAAAATTGCAACACAATCGCCGGTAAGTTGCTGATCGGCCTTTGAATTCCCAGCCGGGCCGATTTGGCCGCGCAGAAAGCCAAAGTTGTTCACACCTGCCGCATTTCCGTCAAGATTGGCTTATTGGCCGCGCTAACATTGCCGCGATCGGCCCACACAACAGCTTGACAATCGATAACATCAACAAAATCAAATGGTTAGTTATTTGCCCAAAAAGTAGGCAAAAAGTGGCCAATCGCGGAAAACCGGGCGACTCAGACACACCAAGCACAGATGTCGACAGAGTTATCCACAGGATCCGTGGATATCACAAATGTGTCATCAAAAGCGGCAGCTTAGCGGAATGAACAAACCTTCCGGCTGAGTTTCGCCATCCAAGACGGCGACCGCTTGACCACGCATATCGCATTGAAAGCAGGGCGACAGAACGGCAAATATGCATGCATGTCTCCCCCAGCCGAATCCGTCACCGCCTTAGACGACAAGCAATCAGCAGGGGACGCGGCGAACCGCGTCAAACGCGATTTGAACCGCGGCCTTGCCGTGATCCAGGGCCATGTGAAGACCCTGCCGGCCAGCCCGGGCGTCTATCGCATGTTGAACGATGCCGGGGACGCGCTTTACGTCGGCAAGGCCAAGAACCTCAAACACCGGGTCACGAGCTATACACAGCTTGGCCGGCATCCGGCGCGTCTGATGCGGATGATCGCCGAAACCGCTTCCATGTAATTCGTGGTCACGGCGTCCGAGGTCGAGGCGCTGTTGCTGGAAGCCAACCTGATCAAACGGCTGAAGCCGCGCTACAATCTGCTGCTGCGCGACGACAAGACGTTCCCGCACATCCTGATCGCCAGCGACCACCCCTTCCCCCAGGTGGTCAAGCATCGCGGCGCGCAAAAGCGGCCGGGCAGCTATTTCGGCCCCTTCGCCTCCGCCGGTGCCGTGAACAGGACCATCACGGCGTTGCAGCGCGCCTTTATGTTGCGCAACTGCTCCGATGCGGTTTTCGCCAGCCGTTCGCGGCCCTGCCTGCAATATCAGATCAAGCGCTGCACGGCGCCGTGCGTGGGCTATGTCGATCAGGCCGGCTATGCCGAGCAGGTCGAACAGGCCCGCGATTTCCTGGCCGGGCGCAGCCAAAAGGTTCAACAGCACTTTGCCGACGCGATGGTCGATGCCGCCGACCGGCTCGACTTCGAAGGCGCGGCCCGCTACCGCGACCGCATCCGCGCACTGGCGTCGGTGCAGTCGCATCAGGACATCAATGTCGAAGGCTTTGACGAGGCGGACGCGATCGCCTGTTACCGAACCGGCGGCCAGGCTTGCGTCCAGGTCTATTTCGTGCGCGCCGGCCGCAACTATGGCACCCGCGCCTACTTTCCAAGCCATGACAAGGGGCTGGAGCCGGATGAGATCCTGGCCGCGTTTGTGGGCCAGTTCTACGACGACAAGCCGCCACCGAAACTGATCCTGCTCAGCCATGCGCCGGCGGAACAGACGCTCTTGGCCGACGCCCTGTCCGTGCGCGCCGATCGCAAGGTTACCGTCACCACGCCTCAACGCGGCGCCAAGAAGCGGCTGATCGACCACGCGATGACCAACGCGCGGGAGGCGCTGGCCAGGCGGCTTGCAGAAAGCGCGTCGCAGCAAAAGCTGCTCGCCCGCATGGCCGAAACCTTCGACCTGGATGGCCCGCCCTCGCGCATCGAGGTCTACGACAACAGCCATACCGGCGGCACCAACCCGATCGGCGCCATGATCGTGGCGGGACCGGAAGGGTTTCAGAAGAACGCCTATCGCAAGTTCACCATCAAGGGCGACGTGGCCCCCGGCGACGACTACGCGATGATGCGCGAGGTGCTGTCGCGACGGTTTGCCCGGGCCCTAAAGGAAGATCCGGACCGTTCCGCCCAAAGCTGGCCGGACCTGGTTTTGATCGACGGCGGCCAGGGCCAGTTGTCCGTGGCCATGGAGGTTCTGGACGATCTCGGCATCAGCGACGTGCCTGTGGTTTCGATCGCGAAGGGGCCGGACCGCAACGCCGGCCGCGAGCGGTTTTTCATGCCCGACCGGAAGGCGTTCGATCTGCCGGCGAAGGACCCGGTTCTCTACTATCTTCAACGCCTGCGCGACGAGGCCCATCGCTTTGCCATCGGCACGCACCGCGCCAAGCGGGCCAAGCAGATCGGCCGATCGGTCATCGACGACGTTCCCGGCATCGGGCCGCGACGCAAAAAAGCCCTTTTGATGCATTTCGGATCGGGCAAGGCGGTCGGTCGCGCCAGCGTCACCGACCTGGAGGCCGTCGAGGGCATCAGCAGCACCGTCGCCAAAAAGATTTATGATCATTTCAATCCGCATGGTTAATGTTGGCCCGTCCGGTACACTCGGCGGCGTCATTAACGCTAGGATGACGCCAGTCAGTGATGAGATCAGAACATCGGGGTCATGCAGAATCTGCCGAACATATTGACGTTTTCGCGCATGGCGGCGATCCCGGTCGTGGTGGCCCTGTTCTTCGTGATGCAGCCTTGGGCCTATTGGGTCGCGGCGGTCATCTTCGCGATCGCGGCCGTGACGGACTTTCTCGACGGCTACTTGGCGCGCGCCCAGGGCACCGGCAGCCCGTTGGGCAAGATGATGGACCCGATCGCCGACAAGATGCTGGTCGCCATCATGCTGATCCTGCTGGTCGGGTTCGGCGCGCTGCCCGGCTGGCACATGATCGCGGCCATTATCATCCTGGCCCGTGAGGTCTTGATCTCGGGCGTCAGAGAGTATCTCGCCAGCGTCGGCACGACCGGGCTGCCGGTCTCGAAGCTGGCCAAGTGGAAGACTACGACACAGCTTGGCGCCCTGATGCTGCTGATCCTGGCGCCGGCTGTTCCGGACGTGCGGCCCGTCGGGCTGGCCATCCTGTGGGTTGCCGCCGTGCTGACGATCATCACCGGTTGGGACTATCTTCGGGCCGGCTTACGGCAGATCGCCACCTCGCAGCACTGATCCCCCCCATGAGACGATCTGATCGCCCCCTCGGCTATTTCGGCCGGATGTTCAGGCGCCGCTTTCTAAAGCCGGTCGTGCGCAGCCGGCTGAAGTCGGACGTGTTGGCGCGGACCTGCTGTTGGGGGATGGTCTGGGGGCTGACGCCCAGCGTCGGTCTGCAGGCCGTTGCGGTCATGATCTCTTGGGTAATCGCCGACCGCTGGCTGAAATACCGGTTCAACTGGCCGATCGCGATGGTCCTGACGCTTGTGACCAACCCCTTCACCCTGGCGCCGATCTACGCGTTTTACTTCACAGTGGGCTGTGGCATCGCCCAATGCGACATGCGCATGGGCGCCCTCAATCAGGCCGTTCGGGCCCTGGAGGAATTCGAGCTTCTGGACTTCCTCAGCCTGTCGGCCGGCCCTCTGCTGCACGCCTTTGCGATTGCCTGGCTGGGCAGCATGCCGTTTGTCATTGCTGGAGCGGTCGGAGGTTACTATTTCGGACGGTATGTCGGAGCCAAGATCGAAGATCGCCGCTTCAAGCGCATGGCACGTCGGCGAGAAAAAGCCGAACAGCGATCGGAGGCGCCTGTTCGGCCTGGCGGGATGGAGCGGAAGCGGCAAGACAACCCTGGTGCGAAGCCTGGTGCCCACGCTCATCCGGGCGGGCATCACGGTGTCGACGGTCAAGCACGCCCACCATAATTTCGATATCGACCAGCCGGGCAAGGACAGCCACACCCACCGCGAGGCGGGGGCCCAAGAGGTGCTGGTCTCCAGCGCCAAACGCTGGGCCCTGATCCATGAACATCGCGGCGCGCCGGAACCGACGCTGGACGATCTGTTGCGCCTGATCGCGCCGGTCGACCTGGTTTTGGTCGAGGGCTTCAAGAAGAACCCGCACCCCAAGCTGGAGGTCTGGCGCGAGGCGACCGGCAAGCCGCCGCTTTGGCCTGACGATCCGACCATACTGGCCGTCGCCAGCGATGGGCCGATTACGGGCCTCGACCGCCCGCTGCTGGCGCTCGACGACGTGCCTGAGATCGCGCGCTTCATCCTGACCGCTGTCGGCCTTGAAGACGCGCTCGTCGCCAAAGAGGCCGCGTGGCCCAGCTAAGCGATGATTGCTTTGCCTTTGGCGGCAAGCTGCTCGCGGTGGACGAGGCCCTAGCCACCGTCAGCCAACGCCTGGACTGTCTGGTGGGCACGGAGCCCGTAGACCTGTCGCGAGCGCTCGACCGCGTTCTAGCGACGCCGATGGTCGCACCGCGCGACGTGCCGCCCCATAACAACAGCGCCGTCGATGGCTATGCCGTCCGGTTCGCCGACCTGACGCACGGGAAAGAGACCAGGCTGCCGATTGGCGGGCGACTTCAGGCCGGCGATCCGGCGACCGTGTCACCCGGCGCGGCAACGGCCCTGCGGGTCTTCACGGGCGCCGCCATGCCGCCGGGGCCGGACACCATCTTCATGCAAGAGGACTGTCAGGAGGAGGATGGCGGCGTGGTGCTTCCGGCCGGCATGAAAAAGGGCGCCAACTACCGCTTCGCCGGGGAGGATGTTCGGAAAGGCGAGACGGTCCTGGACCCCGGCAAACGCCTGGGTCCGGCCGATCTCGGCCTGATCGCTTCCCTCGGCATTGAGCGGCTGGACGTCCGCGAACGGCTCAAGGTCGCCGTCCTGTCGACCGGCAACGAACTGCTGGAGCCAGGCGAGGCGGCCAGGGCAGGCGCGGTCTACGACGCCAACCGCTACACGATCGCGGGTCTATCACACCGCGCCGGCTACAGGGTGACGGATGCCGGCATTCTGCCCGACCGGCCGGAACAGGTGTCCACGGCGCTGAGCCGGCTGAGCCGCGATCACCACGCGATCATCGTCTCCGGCGGCGTCTCGACCGGCGACGCTGACCATGTGAAGAATGCGGTTGAAGCGGTTGGCGGGCGCCTGCACGCCTGGCGGCTGGCCATCAAACCCGGACGGCCCGTCGCCCTGGGGCAGATCGGCGACTGCGCCTTCATCGGGTTGCCCGGAAATCCGGTTGCCGTTGTCGTGACCTATCTGATCCTGGCCCGTCCCTTGCTGGCCAAGCTGGCGGGGCGCGCGTTGCCGCCCGTGCCCGCCTACCCGGTTATCGCGGACTTCGATTACCGCAAGAAACCGGGCCGGCGGGAGTATGTGCGCGTAACCCTAGCCGCGGGGGATAGGCTACCTTACGCGCGGCGCTTTTCCCGCGATGGTGCCGGCATTCTCTCCTCCGTGGTCGCGAGCGACGGCCTGCTGGTCTTGGGCGAGCCAATCGAAGGCATCCAGGCCGGCGACCGATTGCCGTTCGTGCCCTGGACCGCCTTCGACTGATCGGCAACGCCCAGAGGGGTTGCGCCGGCTGGCCGGGCATTCGACATTAGGGACCATGAGTGACCAGCCCATCAAACTGCTCTATTTCGCCTGGGTGCGCGATCGCATCGGTCTGGCGGAGGAGAGCGTGGCGCCGCCCGACGGCGTGACAGACGTTGCCGGCCTGATGACCTGGCTGCGCACGCGCGGACCCCGTTACGAGGCGGCGCTAAAAAACGAGCGCGTCGTGCGGGTCGCGATCAATCAGCGTTTTGCACAGCCGGAAGATGCCGTGGCACCCGGGGACGAGGTCGCCGTCTTTCCGCCCGTCACCGGCGGCTGAGATCATGGCCGTCAAGGTTCAGGCCGAAGATTTCGATGTCGGCGCGGAGATCAACGGTCTGACGCGCGACCGCCCGTCGATCGGCGGCGTTGCAAGCTTCATCGGTCTGGTCAGGGACATGGCCGGCGGCGAGATGATCCGGTCCATGACGCTGGAGCATTACCCCGGCATGACCGAGCGCATGCTGGCCGACATCGAGGCCGAAGCCCATCGGCGCTGGCCCTTGGACGCCAGCCTGATCATTCACCGCTACGGTCACCTGCAGCCGGGCGACCGCATCGTCCTGGTGGTCGCCGCCAGCGCCCATCGGCAGGCCGCGTTCGATGCCTGCCAGTTCCTGATGGACTGGCTGAAGACCCAGGCGCCGTTCTGGAAGAAAGAGGAAACGCCGACCGACGCGCGTTGGGTCGAGGCGCGCGCCAGCGACGACGCGGCCGCCGATCGCTGGCGGAAGAGCTAGGCCAGCCGCCTATTCGGCGGCAACTTTTTCCGCCATCGCCGGTTCGCGCACGGCCTTGGCATAGTCGTCGATCATAGCCTCGCAGATCTGGCCCGGCGTGAAGCTGGCATCGTCGATCTGACCCACCGGCGTTACCTCGGCCGCCGATCCGGTCAGGAAGACCTCGTCGGCCTGCGCCAGTTCCGACGGCTCGATCGCCCGCTCCACCACCTCGATGCCGCGCGCCTTTGCCAGGTCGATCACCGTCCGGCGCGTGATGCCGTCCAGAAAGCAGTCCGGCGTCGGCGTGTGCAGCTTGCCGTCCATCGCCAGAAAGATGTTGGCCCCCGTCGCCTCGGCGACACGGCCGCGCCAATCCAGCATCAAGGCGTCGTCCCACCCCTCTGCCTCAGCCGAGTGCTTCGACAGGGTGCAGATCATGTAAAGGCCCGCCGCCTTGGCGTGAACCGGGGCGCATTGCGGCGATGGCCGCCGCCACTCCGCCGTGCGGATGCGAATGCCCTTCATCTTGGCCTCGGGCGAGAAATAGCTGGGCCATTCCCACGCGGCGATCGCCAGATTGATCCGGTTCTTCTGCGCCGAGACACCCATCATTTCCGAACCGCGCCAGGCGACGGGTCGCACATAGCCGTCGACGATGTTGTTGGCGCGCGCCGCCTCCATGGTGGCGTGGTTGATTTCCTCAGCAGTATACGGAATCTCGAAGCCCATCAGTTCCGCCGACTTGACCAGCCGCTCGGAGTGTTCCGTCAGCTTGAAGACCGCGCCGCCATACATGCGCTCGCCCTCAAAGACGCTGCTGCCGTAATGCAGCGCGTGGGACAGGACGTGCAGGTGCGCATCGCGCCACGGGACCAGCGAGCCGTTAAGCCAGATAAACCCATCTCGATCGTCGAAAGAAGCAGACGCCATCTCTGTACTTTCAGAAAGTTAGTTCCGCAAAGATTGAGACGATATTTTATGTCTCAAGTTAGGACTAGGTCGTAACATTCAAGCCTGATATATGTCAACATTCATGACATAAACACGCCGCATGCGAGCTATGAGCGATCTTAAGACAGGGGCAAACCCGCTGTTCCTGCGTGACGAGGAGCTGCGCCAGGGCATTGAGCTGTTGTTCTACGCCTACCGCGACTTCACCGCCGAACCCGACGCGATCCTGGCCGAACGCGGGCTAGGGCGCGCCCATCACCGGGCGATCTACTTCATCGGCCGAAACCCGCAGATCACGGTGTCGCAGCTGTTGGCGATCTTGAAGATCACCAAACAGAGCCTGAGCCGGGTGATCAACCTGCTGGTCGAGCAGGACTATATCGAGCAGCATCAGGGCACGCGCGATCGGCGCCAGCGCCTGCTGCAACTGACCGAAAAAGGCCAAGCGCTTGAGCGGGCGCTGACGGAGAACCAGCGCCGACGCTTTGCCCGTGCGTATCGGCAGGCCGGCGCCGACGCGGTCGAAGGGTTTCGTCAGGTGCTGTTGGGTCTGATCGAAGAACCGCCGGAAGAATATCTAACGCAGGCCGATCGGCGGTCGGCGCGGCTCTAAATGCCCTCGCGCCGCTTTGGCGCGATGATCGCGACCTGCTAAGATCGCGCACATGACGGACGAAGATCCCCATATTCTGGTCATCGACGATGATCAGCGGTTGCGTGGGCTGTTGCGAAAGTACTTGGCCGACAGCGGCTTCATGGTCAGTTCCGCCAGTGACGCGGCGGACGCGCGGGCCAAGCTGGAATCGCTGACCTTCGATTTGATCGTCATGGATGTCATGATGCCGGGGGAAAGCGGGCTGCACCTGACCGAGTCCCTGCGCAAGACGCTGAAGACGCCGATCCTGCTGCTGACGGCGATGGGCGAGGTGGACGACCGCATCGCCGGGCTGGAAAGCGGCGCCGACGACTACCTGCCCAAGCCCTTCGAACCGCGAGAACTGGTGCTGCGCATCAACAGCATCCTGCGGCGCATGCCGACCGAAAAACCCGACACCGGGCCCTTGCAGTTGGGCGCCTATCAGTTCGACCCGGCGCGCACTGAACTGACCCGCGACGGACAGCTTGTTCACTTGACCAGTGCGGAGGTCAGCCTGCTCAGCGTTCTGGCCGCGCACCCCAACGAAACCCTGTCGCGCGAATATCTTCGGACCGAGGCGCGACTGGGCGGCAATGTTCGCACGGTCGATGTGCAGGTGACGCGCCTGCGCCGCAAGCTTGAGCCCGATACCAAGACGCCGCGCTATCTGGTTACCGTTCGAGGTGCCGGATACGTTTTGAGGCCTGATCTCTAATGGCCTTGACCGACCGCCTCGTGCCGCCCGAGCGGCCTGATAGCGGCCGCGGGACAAGGGGCGAGCCGCCCTCGGCCTCCGGGTTTGGCGGTCCCGCAAACCGGGTCGCCTCCTGGCTGAGACAGGGCACCCGCTGGGTCTGGGATGTCTACTGGGGCATTTGGCGGTTCATTTTCAGCCGCCTGGGCCTTAAGCGTTACCTGCCCCGCACGCTCTTCGGTCGGACGTTGATCATCATCGTCACTCCCGTGCTGTTGGTTCAGGGCATCGCCGCCTATTACTTTTACGATCGCCACTGGGACTCGGTCACCCTGCGCCTCTCGACCGGTGTCGCCGGCGAGATCGGCTTGGTCATCGAGGAGTTCTACGGCAACCCCAGCGTCGACGCCCGCGCCGACCTGTTCGAGCGAACGGCACGCAACCTGCAACTTCTGGTGTCTTTCGAGCCCAACCAGACCCTGCCGGAGCACGAGCCGGCCGGCAGGTTCGAAATTCTCAAGGGCAGGTTGACCCAGGAACTGCGCGGAACCCTCTTGCGCCCCATCTATGTCAATGATGACCTCTCGCCCGAATGGGTCGAGGTGCGCGTCGGGCTCGAAGAAGGCGTCATGCACGTTCTCGTGCCCATCCGACGGCTGTTCACCTCGACCAGCCAGGTCTTCATGCTGTGGCTGACCGGCACGACGGCCATCTTCTTCACCCTCGCGATCGTGTTCATGCGCAACCAGATCCGCCCGATCCGGCGGCTGGCCCGGGCCGCCGACCAGTTCGGCAAGGGCCGCGATGTCGGCGACTTCAAGCTGGAAGGCGCGATGGAGGTGCGCCAGGCGGCGACGGCCTTCCTGATGATGCGCAACCGCATCCACCGCCAGCTCACCCAGCGGACCGAGATGCTGGCCGGCGTCAGCCACGATCTGCGGACACCGCTGACCCGCATGAAGCTGCAGCTTGAGATGATGGGGGACAGCCCGGACATCGACGCCATGAAGGCGGATCTGTCCGACATGAACCAGATGATCGACGGCTATCTGGCGTTCGCCCGCGGCGAAGGCAGCGAGCGGACCCAGACGGCCAACGTCACACGGCTGGTCGAACAGGTTTGCAACCGGGCCCGCCGCGAGGGCCTGGATGTCAGGCTGGCAGCGGCCGAACCGCTGGAAATGCCGGTCAAGCCCCAGGCTTTCAGGCGCTGTCTGGCCAACCTGATCTCAAACGCGGGTCGCCACGGCAGCCATGTCTGGGTTGCGATCCAAACCGGTGGATCGATGGTGACGATCACGGTCGACGATGATGGCCCCGGCATTCCGGACGAGAAGCTGGACGACGTCTTCAAGCCCTTCTATCGCCTGGACCCCTCGCGCAACCCGACCACCGGGGGCACGGGCCTGGGCCTGACCATCGCCCGCGACATCGCCCGCAACCATGGCGGCGACATCACGCTTAGCCGGTCGTCCCATGGCGGGCTGGCGTGCGAAATCGTGCTGCCGAAATAGCCGCCGCGCTGGCGATGTCGGGCCGCGCCGAAATCAGCCGGCGCGGCATCAGTACATCCGGCCGCCGACCGGCACCTCCTGGTCCGGGCGCAGCAGCACGACCTCGCCATCCTCGTCGGGAACACCCAGGACCAAGACCTCCGACATGAACTTGCCGATTTGCTTCGGCGGAAAGTTGACCACGGCGACAACCTGGCGACCCTGCAGCAACGCCGCATCGTAGTGACGGGTGAGTTGGGCCGACGTTTTCTTCGTTCCGATCTCGTCGCCGAAATCCACCGTCAGCTTCAAAGCCGGCTTGCGCGCCTCCGGATAGGGTTCCGCCGAAACGATCACGCCGACACGAATGTCGACCTTCATGAAGTCGTCGAAGCTGATGGTCATGGTGTGGCTTTCGGGGTCTGGCTTTCGGGGAGAGTTGACGGCGCCAGATGTTTAGCCGCGTCCGCCGGCCAACCGCAAAGCAAAAAGGGCCTCGCGAGGAGGCCCTTTGTCATTGACGAAACGATGACGTGTTTACTTGAACTTCTCCGCCGTCTGCTTGATTTCCTCAAGCTGCTCGCTGATGCGCTTCGACAGCACCTCGGCGGCCTCGGTGTTGGACTTGGCCACCATCTCGGAAACTTCCTTCCTGTTGGCCAGAACCTTCTCGAAGCCCTCTTTCGCCAGGTCGGCCTGACGGGCCATTTTGTCCTGGGGCGCGCCGTTGGCCATCATCTGCTGCATCGTGGAGGCCATCTCCTCCATGCTCTGCTTCAACACTTCGGCCTGGCGCTTGGCCACGGCTTGCAGGCCCTCGATGGCCAGCTTGTTGGCTTCCGTCACGGCCTGCAGGTTCTTCTGCTGGGCCGCCAACATGGCGTCCATGTCAATGCCGGGAACCTTGAAATCGCCGACGAACTTGGTCACGTCAACATCCCAAAAGGGTTTGAAATCCTGCTTTGCTGCCACTGCTTGTCCCTCCAGTTAATCAACCGCGATTGCTGCGCTGCACAATAGCGCGCTATATGGCGGCCCGTTAACGCCTAGTCAAGAAATTTGTGCGCCGCAACAAAACCGTCAGCTGTTGGTCTCGGCACTTTCGTCTCCGTCGGCTGCCGCCTCGCCGTCCTGCGACTGTTGCGACCGACGCGAGCGCCATAAGGGGCGACCGCCCTCAAACGTATTGGCAAGTTGCTCAGCCTGCTCAAGCCGCTTGTCCAGCGCCTTCATGGTCCTGGCCATGTCGTCGCTATCGTCGGCCCGCCAGGTGCGGAAGATGTCGAGATAGATCAGGCCGAGAACGCGGACCTTGGCGGGCCCGAACGGCCCGCGCGCCGGCAGGCGCGCGACATCCAGCACCAGCCGCATGGACCGTTCCAAGGCCGGCCCCTGGCACAGTGCCCATAGCGGTTCTCGTCGCAGGCCATCGGCAATCGCGATGATGCCGGGCCGGTGATCTTGCAGGAAATCGAACCGGCGCATAATCACTTCGAAGAGGCGATCGCGCGCCTTGTCGTCCGGGTCCGCCGCGCCTTCCGCAAGCACGGCCTCGTCCACCAGGCGGCCGATGCCGTTCAGCACCGCCTGGCGATTCGGTGTCACCCGGTGAACCTCGATCAGGGGAACACCGGCGACATCCGCCAGCCGCGGCAGGGTCACGGCATCCCAACCTTCATCGCCGGCCAATTTCAGGGCGGAGGTGATGATGTGATCGGGAATATCGGCCTTCTTGACCATGGTCCAACGACCCTCCCAAGGATCGGTAAAAGAGACGCAATCGACGTCAGTCTAGCCCCAATAGAGGGCGGCCCCAAAGCAATTGGGGTCAGGCGACCGGCATGACCAGGCCGCGCGTGATGTGTCGCAGTTGATCGAAGCTGAGGCGGAACACCGCGTTCGGCGTGCCGGCCGCCGCCCAGATTTCGTCGTGGGTGCCAAGATCGGCGTCGATGACGGTCAAAAGCGGCGTGGCATGGCCGACGGGCGGCACGCCACCTATCGCAAACCCCGTCTTATCGCGCACGAAATCAGCATCGGCGCGGCCAAGACTGTCGCCGGCCAGAGGTTCGGCCAACCGGGCGCTCAAACCGGCTTCGTCGACCCGGTTCGGGCCGCTGGCGATGACCAGCACGGCCTGCCCATCCCGCCGCGTCTTGAACACCAACGACTTGGCGATCTGGCCGACGGAACACCCGATGGCGTCAGCGGCATCGGCCGCCGTGCGGGTGGAACTTGGGAAGGTCTGCACAGCCGCCGTGATGCCGGCCCGGTCGAGCGCGTCTTGCACCCGCGCAGCGCTGGCCGGCAATGTCGACACTAGGCGTCCAGTTCGCGCGACCGGGCGGCCGCCGCCTCGATCGCACGATCGAAAATCGGCTGGATGCCGTTTTCGGCCATCAGGATCTTCAGGGCGGCCTCGGTCGTGCCTTGGGGGCTGGTAACGTTGCGGCGAAGCTGCGCCGCCGATTCGTCCGACAGTTCCGCCAGGGCGCCTGAGCCGATGACGGTCTGACGTGCCAAATGCATCGCCAGGTCCGCCGGCAACCCCGCCTTGGCGCCCGCCTCCGCCAAAGCCTCGATCAGCAAGAAGACGTATGCGGGGCCACCGCCCGACAGCGCGGTCACGATATCGATCAGGCCCTCGTCTTCGACCCATTCGGTCAGCCCGACGACTTCGAGCAGATGCCGACACGTCTCCTTCTGCTCGGCAGCCGCGTCGGCATCGGCCACCAATACCGAGATACCCTTGCCGACAGCAGCCGGCGTGTTCGGCATGGCCCGCACGATGTGGGTATGCTCGCCCAGGTGCCTTTGCAGGTACGACAGTGTCTTGCCGGCCGCGATTGAGAGAAAGACACAGTCGGGACGGGCAAAGTGGCGGTACTGATCGATGACCGCATCCATCGCCTGAGGCTTCACCGCCAGCACGACGACATCCGGTTTGGTGTCAGCTTCTTCTGCAGACCGATAGTGTTTGACCCGCGGGTCGTCAGGCAAAGGTGCCGTGCCCGGCTCCACTACATCGACATGAGCAACCATATCGGCGCCCAGCCAGCCGTCGAGCAAGGCGCGGCCCATCTTGCCGCAGCCGATCAGCAGCACCCGTTCAATCATTGCGCTGCCTCTATCTAAAAGTGTGGGACGGGGCCGATCAGGCCTCGGCGACCGTATCGAGAATCGCGGCCGCCACCGCTTCGCGCGCCGACTTGCCGCCCCAGATGACGAACTGAAACGCCGGATAAAGCCGCTCGCACTCGGTCAACGCGATGTCGACCAGGTCTTCCATCTGTTCGACGCTCGCGCTTTGCGCACCGCGCAGCAGAATCGTCTGGCGGAACATCGGCACCTGGTCCTCGGCGTCGACGTCGACATGGCCGAGCCACAGCCGCTCGTTGATGATCGCCAGCAACTCGTAGACGGCCGACAGACGGTTCGGCGGCACATGCATGTCGTACTGGCAGGAGAACTGCATCGCGCTGATCTCGTGCTGCCAATAAAAAAACATGCGGTACGTGCACCAGCGGCCCGAAACCTCGACCAGCATTTCCTCGTTGCTGGCGCGGTCGAAGGCCCATTCATTGGCGTTGACGATCTCCTCAACGATATCGAGCGGGTTTTGCGTGAAACTGTGGGTTTCGAAAGCCTCAAGGCTCATGACTGCCCTCCTGCGCGCTGGGCCCGGCGACCCATGGCCCGATGGTGACGGCCAGCAAGACACCGACAGAACCGAGACCGGCCAAGAATCGATATCTTGTAGAAGCCACGCAACGGGCTACTACCTGCAGTACCGTGTCATACGAATTGGTCAGCACGCAATACGAAAAGTTTGAGAGTTTGTGATTTTTCAGTGACGCTATTTTGAGGCCGGCTTTTTGGCCGTCCGGGTTCGGTTGGTCGTCCGCCTGACCGCCCGCCGGGCCGGGGAGGCCTTCGCCGCCATCTCGGCCAACTGCGCCTCCAGCTTCTCCACACGGTCGGCCAAAACCTCTTGCTCTGCCCGCGCGGTCGCCGCCATATCGCGCACGACCTCGAACTCCTCGCGGCTGACCATGTCGGACCGTGCCAGCACGCGATCGAACCGTTCGCGCACCTGCTGGCCTGCCTCGTCGCGCAGGCCGACAACCGTGCCGACCGCGCCGGACGCCATGCGCGCCAGATCCTCGATAACCTTGCCGTTCATATCGCCTCACGGGGCTTCGCAATTTAGCCGCACTATGCGGCCAGGCTGGTTGCGTTGCAACAACTCCGCCACACAGCTAATAAGGTCACGATTTCGCCCCGAGGCAAGAAGGCGTCCGAAACGCGTATGATCGTTGTTACCGGCGGGGCCGGCTTCATCGGATCGAATCTCGTCGCCGCCTTGGAGGAGCGCGGCGAGACTGAGATCGTCGTTTGCGACCGGCTGGGCCAGGAAGACAAGTGGCGCAATATCGCCAAGCGCGAGCTGGCCGACCTGATTCCGCCCGACGCGCTGCTTGACTGGCTTGGCGCTCATGGCAGTTCGGTCGAGGCCATCTTCCATATGGGTGCGGTCTCAGCCACAACCGAGCGAGACGCGGACCTGATCGCGCGGCAGAACATCCGACTGCCGATCGATCTGTGGAACCACTGCGCGGCGACGGGGACGCGCTTGATCTACGCCTCTTCGGCCGCGACCTATGGCGACGGGTCCGTGGGCTTCGACGACGACGCCAGCATCGAGGGGCTGGCGAAACTGCGGCCCCTAAACGCCTATGGCTGGTCGAAGCATGTCTTCGACCGGCGGGTCGCTCGCCTGGTTGCCGAAGATCAACCGACGCCGCCGCAATGGGCCGGGTTGAAGTTCTTCAACGTCTACGGCCCGAACGAATACAACAAGGACGACATGCGCAGCGTCGTCAACAAGCTGACGCCGCAGGTCCAGGCGGGCGAGCCGGCGAAGCTGTTCCGGTCCTACCATCCGGACTATCCGGACGGCGGACAGCAGCGGGACTTCATCTGGGTCGGCGACTGCGTCGACGTCATGCTGTGGCTTTACGACCAACCGCAGGTGAGCGGCCTTTACAATGTCGGTACCGGCCAGGCCCGCAGCTGGCGCGATCTGGCCGAGGCGGTGTTCGCGGCCTTGGGCAAGACGCCAGTGATCGAATTCGTCGACATGCCCGAGGGGCTGCGCGAAAAGTACCAGAACTTCACGCAAGCGGAGATGGCGAAGCTGCGCGCCGCCGGCTATGACCGACCGTTCACAGCGCTGGAGGACGGTGTCCGGCGCTATGTCCAAGACTATCTGACCCAGCCCGACCCCTATCGCTAGGCGTTCCCATCCATGTCCTTGTTTGCCCTGCCCTTCCCGGCCATCGATCCTGTCGCGTTCGAGCTCGGCCCCCTGGTCGTGCGCTGGTACGCGCTCTCCTATCTGGTCGGGTTCGTGGCCGGCTGGCGGCTCGCCATCTATCTCGGCCGGCGCTCGCCGATCCGGCCCAACGGCGAGGATGCGGACGCGTTCATCGTTTGGGCGATCATCGGCGTCATCCTGGGCGGGCGCCTAGGCTATGTCCTGTTCTACAATTTGCCGGTTTATGCCGATAACCCGCTTTCGGCGCTGAGGATCTGGGAAGGCGGCATGGCCTTTCACGGCGGCCTGATCGGCATGCTGCTGGCCATGTTCATCTTTGCGCGGGTGCGCGGCTTTCGCTTCCTCGCACTCGGCGATCTGATCGCGGCGGTGGTGCCGATCGGCATCTTCTTCGGGCGCATCGCCAACTTCGTCAATGGCGAGCTCTATGGTCGGGTCAGCGATGTTGCGTGGGCGGTCGAGTTTCCAGCCGGCGGCGGGCTGCCGCGCCACCCCAGCCAGCTTTACGAAGCCTTCCTGGAAGGTCTGGTGCTGTTCATCGTCATGATGGTGATGATGCGCAGCCAGCGCCTGCGCGCGCGGCCCGGCACGATCGGCGGCACCTTCCTGATGCTGTACGGTGTGTTCCGGTTCCTGGTCGAGTTCGTGCGTGAACCGGACGGGCAGCTAGGCTTCTTGTGGTTGGGAGCGACCATGGGCCAGCTTCTCTCCGTGCCGATGATCCTGCTCGGCCTGGCTCTGGTGATCTTCGCACGGCCCGTCCCGGCCGAAGAACCGGCACCGAAGGCAGCATGACGCCGCTGCTGGCGCTGCTGAAGCGGCGCATTGCGGCGGAAGGCCCGATCACGGTGGCAACCTATATGGCCGAGGTGCTGGGACATCCCAAGCACGGCTATTACATGACCCGCGATCCCCTCGGTCAGGCGGGCGACTTCACCACCGCGCCAGAGATCAGCCAGGTGTTCGGCGAGTTGCTGGGCCTGTGGTGCGCCGATGTCTGGCTGCGCCTCGGCCGGCCGGACCCGGTGCTGTGGCTGGAGCTTGGGCCGGGGCGCGGCACGCTGATGCAGGATGCCTGGCGCGCGACCAAAGCCGTGCCCGGATTTCATCAGGCCGTGCGCCTCTACCTGCTGGAAACCAGCCCGGTGCTGAGGCAGCGGCAGGCGGCCTTGCTGCAAGACGCCGGGCCGAGCTGGATCGAACGGCTGGCGGATCTGCCGGACGGACCGCTGCTGGCCATCGCCAACGAGTTTTTCGATGCCCTGCCGATCCGCCAGTTTCAGATGACCGAGACCGGCTGGCGCGAACGCCTGATCGCCTGGGACGAGATTAACGACGCCCTGTCGTTCGCCTTGGCGCCGCATGAGGATCCGGCGATGCATCTCATCCCATCGTCGGTGAGGCAGGCACCGCCGGGGGCGATCGCGGAGATCTGCCCGACCGGCATATCCATCGCCTCGGAACTGGGCCGCCGAATCGGCAGCGCGGGCGGTAGCGCAGCGATCATCGATTACGGCCCCCTTGCGTCAGCCGCCGGCGACAGCTTTCAGGCCGTACGTGGCCATGAGTTCGCCGATCCGCTCGACCGGCCGGGCGAGAGCGACCTAACGGCCCATGTCGATTTTCGAACCCTTGCCAAGGCAGCCACCGAGGCCGGCACGGCTGTCGATCGCCTGGAAACGCAACGAGCATTCCTGACGGATCTGGGGATCGCCCAACGCGCAGCGGCACTCCGAGCCAACGCTAGCCGCGAGCAGCGCGAGGCAATCGACGCCGCGTTGCACCGGTTGACCGGCACCACGTCGGATGCGATGGGCGAACTGTTCAAGGTCTTGACCCTTGTCTCGCCCGGCCTGGCAACCGACACTGCCGCCCCATGATCACGCTTCCGCCCCTGTCAGACATTCCCGGCCTCCGGCACGCTTTCTTCGGCCGCGAGGGCGGGGTCAGCGACGGGCTCTACGCGTCGCGCAATGTTGGCTTCGGCTCAAAGGACGACCCGGCGCTGGTGGCTGAGAACCGGCGGCGCTGCCAGGTTGATCTGCACCCGGACGCGCCGCCCCTGGTGACGGTCTATCAGATCCACAGCGCCGACGTCGTCCGGGTGGACACGCCGTGGGAACATGCGGATGCGCCCAAGGCCGACGCACTGGTCACCAGTCGGCCCGGCATCATCCTGGGCACGCTGGCGGCCGACTGCGCGCCGATCCTGCTGGTGGACCCGGTGGCGCGCGTGATTGGCGCCGCCCATGCCGGCTGGCCGGGCGCGTTGAAGGGCGTCGCCGAGGCAACCGTCGATGCCATGGTCGCGCTGGGCGCGGAGCCCGCCGCGATCGTTTCGGTCATCGGCCCGCGAATCGGCGCGGCGTCCTATGAGATCGGACCGGAGTTTCGTGACCGCTTCGTCAGTCACGACCCCGCCTGCGCCAACCTCTTCGCCACGGCCGAACGGCCCGACCATCACTATTTCGACCTCGGCGGTTATGTCGCCAGGCGACTGTCGGCGCGTGGTGTCGGGTCGGTCGTCCTGGCCCCGTACGACACGCTGAAGGACGAGCGGGCCTTCTTCAGCTACCGACGATCCTGCCACCGCCAGGAACCCGACTACGGGCGCCAGCTTTCGGCCATCATGCTGGACGCTTGAACCATGCCGTACCTGTGGATGCTGGCCGCGTTTTGCCTTATCGGCCTCCTGGCCTTCTGCGTGCCGCCAGTTTTGTGACAATTTCATGATCGGGCCGTTGAAAGGCCCCCACCACGCTGATATACCCGGCGCGCGACCGCCGCCTGACCAGCCGCCTTCCGCCCGAGGCCAGCGACCATGAAGATTATCGCCGGGAACAGCAATCGCCCGCTCAGCGAGGCAATTGCCGCCTACCTCGAGGTGCCGCTGTGCAAGGCGAGCATTCGACGGTTTTCCGACATGGAAGTCTTCGTCGAGATCCTGGAAAACGTGCGCGGCGAGGATGTCTTCGTCATCCAGTCGACCAGCTATCCGGCCAACGACAATCTGATGGAACTGCTGGTCAGCATGGACGCGCTGAGGCGCGGGTCCGCCCGGCGCATCACGGCCGTGCTGCCCTATTTCGGCTATGCCCGTCAGGACCGGAAGACCAGCCCACGCTCACCCATTTCGGCCAAGCTGGTCGCCAACCTGATTACCCAGGCCGGGGCCGATCGGGTGCTGACGCTGGACCTGCATGCCGGCCAGATCCAGGGCTTCTTCGACATTCCGGTGGACAATCTGGTCTCAGCACCGGTGTTCGCCCGCGACATCAAGGACACCGCCAAGGGCAATGGCGACCTGACCATCGTCTCGCCCGATGTCGGCGGCGTGATCCGGGCGCGCAACATTGCGCGCCGGCTGGACGTGGATCTCGCCATCATCGACAAAAGGCGCGAACGTGCTGGCGTGTCGGAGGTTATGAACATCATCGGCGATGTCGAAGGCCAGCGCTGCCTGCTGGTCGACGATATCGTCGACAGCGCCGGCACCCTGTGCAACGCCGCCGTTGCCCTAAGCGAGGCCGGTGCAAAGACAGTCAGCGCCTATGTCACCCATGGCGTCCTGTCCGGTGGCGCCGTCAGCCGGGTGTCGTCGTCGCCCATGAGCGAGCTTGTCACCACCGACAGCATCCTGGCGACCGAGGCAGTTCGGGTCAGCCAAAACAGCAGGCAAATCAGCATCGCGCCGCTGATCGGCGAGGCCATGAAACGCATCAGTGAGGAACGCTCGGTTTCCAGCCTGTTTGCGTAGGATCCGGTGAAAGGAGGGCGCAATGACGAGCGAAGACCTGGCGGCCATTGTCAGCCGCTTCGTCGGGGCGTTTGACGACGCCGATTTGGAGACCATCTCTGCATGTCTTGCAGAGGATGTCGTGGCCGAGGTCACGCAGCGCGATGCCAGCACCATCGAGCTTCACGGGCGGGACGCTTACATGGCCAACGTCGAGGCGCTGGACATTCCCACCGTGCGGCCGCGCGTCTGGATCACCCAGATCGCCAAGGTTTCCGAAGACCAAGTGCTGTTCATGGTCGAAGGCAAGATCGAACGCAAGGGCCGCAAGCTGCACAATCACGCGGCCTATCTGATGACGATCAGGGGAGACCAGATCGCGCGGATTTGGATGGTCGAGGCGCTGCCCGAAGAAAGCGATACGTTCTGGAAATCCTAGCTTGTCTGGTATCCCAGGCCATCGGCTTCGCATAGAAGCCGGGCCTTAGGCATTGCCGCCGCGCCTCCCCGCCAACACATGGCTGGACGCGGCCCGGAACGGCTGCTATACAGCCGCGCCTCGCCATCGGGCGAGACGTGAACGCCGACACCCCTGGAGGTCGGCGTTATTGCTTGTGAACATAGGAGAGATCCCATGGCCGAGACGATCGAGATTGTCGCCGAGGTGCGGGAGCGAGCCGGTAAGGGGGCAGCTCGGGCCGTACGTCGTCAAAACAAGGTTCCCGCCGTGATCTACGGCGACAAGAAGCCCCCCGTCGCCATCTCGCTGGATGGGCAAGCCCTCAGCCAGATGCTGCGCGACCCGGCGTTCCTGACCCACCTGTACAGTCTGAAGGTCGGCAACGACGCCCATCAGGTGCTGGTCCGCGACGTGCAGATGGACCCGGTGCGCGACGAACCGTTGCATCTGGATTTTCTGCGGGTCAGCGAGCGCACCGAAATCGCCATCGAGGTGCCGGTGCAGTTCATCAACGAGGATGACTCGCCTGGCCTGAAGGCGGGCGGCGTGCTGAACGTCGTGCGCTACGCGATCGAGGTCACCTGTCGCGCGAACGCCATTCCGGAGAACATCACCGTGGATCTGAGCGGCTCGGAACTGGGCGACTCGATCCACATCAGCCACATCGCCCTGCCGGACGGCGTGCAGCCGACCATCACCGACCGTGACTTCACGGTGGCGACGATTGCCGCGCCATCGGCCCTGAAGTCCGAGGCGGAAGAAGAGGCGGAGGCCGCCGAGGCTGGCGAAGGCGAAGCCGAAGCCGCAGCGGACGACGCTGGCGGCGACGAAGGGGCGTCGGAAGAGTAGCCACCACCCGGCTGCCGCCCGCCCCCTGGGCCCTGGGAGCCCGTTGAGCGATGATCCTGATCGTCGGCCTCGGCAATCCCGGGGCCAAGTACGCCTACAACAGGCACAATATCGGCTGGCTGGCGCTGGACGATATTGCCGAGCGCCACGGCTTCGGCCCCTTTCGCAAGAAGTTCAAAGGGGTCGTTGCCGAGGGCCGGTTGGCGGGCGATCGCGCCCTGCTGCTGAAGCCCCACACCTACATGAACGACAGCGGCAAGTCGGTGGCCCAGGCGGCGCGGTTTTTCAAGGTGCCGCCGGATCGGGTGATCGTCATCTATGACGAGCTTGACCTGGCGCAGGGCAAGTGTCGGGCGAAACGGGGCGGCGGCGGTGCCGGCCACAACGGCATTCGGTCGATCGACAGCCATATGGCCCACGACTATTGGCGCGTGCGCCTGGGCATTGGGCATCCCGGCGACCGGCACCGCGTGCGCAGCCATGTCCTCAGCGATTTCAGCGACGCGGACGAGGATTGGCTGGACCCGCTGTTGGAAGCCGTCGCCGAGGCGATTCCTCTGTTGGCCGATGGCGAGAACGAGAAGTTCATGACCAAGGTGGCCCTGTTGACATCGAAGAAGAAACCCGCGCCGCCAAAGAGCGCCGCGGACGGTTAGAAAGGCACACCGATGGGTTTCAGATGCGGCATCGTCGGCTTGCCGAATGTGGGCAAGTCCACCCTGTTCAACGCCCTGACCGCGACGCAGGCGGCGGAGGCGGCAAACTACCCGTTCTGCACCATCGATCCCAATGTCGGGCGCGTGGGCGTGCCGGACAGCCGCCTGGACAGGCTGGCGGAGCTGGGAAGGTCGGCCAAGGTGATCCCGACCCAGCTTGAGTTCGTCGATATTGCCGGCCTGGTGCGCGGCGCCTCGAAGGGCGAAGGGCTGGGCAATCAGTTCCTGGCCAACATCCGCGAGGTCGATGCCATTCTGCACGTGTTGCGCTGCTTCGACGGCGAGGTGACCCATGTCGACGGCTCGGTTGACCCGGTCCGTGACGCGGAAACGGTCAAGACCGAACTGATGATCGCCGATCTGGAAAGCCTTGAGCGCCGGCTGGAGGCCCAGACAAAGAAGGCGCGCGGCTGCGACAAGGAGGCGAAGGCACAGATCGCCTTGATGGAACGAGTCGTGACCCTGCTGGAAGACGGCAAGCCAGCGCGCGAGCTGGACATCCCGGCTGACGAGGCCAAGGCGTTTCGCGATCTGCAACTGCTGACCGCCAAGCCGGTACTGTATGTCTGCAATGTCGCCGAGGACGAAGCGGCGACCGGCAATACGTACAGCCAGGCGGTGGCCAAGATGGCCCAGGCGGAGGCGGCGGAGGCCGTGGTCATCTCTGCTGCGATCGAGGCTGAACTGGCCCAGCTTGACGCCGAGGAGGGCGCGGAGTTCCTGGACAGTGTGGGGCTGGAGGAGGCCGGGCTGAACAAGGTCATCCGCGCCGGCTATCGCCTGCTGGGCCTGATCACCTTCTTCACCGTCGGGCCGAAGGAGGCGCGCGCCTGGACCGTGACACGGGGGTCGACCGCGCCGGAGGCGGCCGGCGTCATTCACACGGACTTTCAGCGCGGCTTCATCCGGGCCGAGACGATCGACTATGCCGACTTCGTCACGCTCGGCGGCGAAACCGCCGCCAAGGACGCCGGCAAAATGCGCCAGGAGGGCAAGGAATACCTCGTCAAGGATGGCGACGTCTTCCACTTCCGCTTCAATGTCTAAGTGAATTGGGTTTAAGTGATTTGAGTCTGAGTGAATTGGCGCGCGGAGCGCCGCTTCGCTAAGCTCGGTCGATGATCGAGCTGACTGACCGGCAGCGTGCGGCCGCCAATGGCGAGGATGGCGAGGGCAGTGCGCTCGCCATGCAGATCGTCGTGGAAACGGCGCGCCTGCTGGGTGCAAGGCGCCTGATCCCGATCGCGTCCGCCCATATCGATGGCTGTCTCTATCACGGCGACAGCGGCGTTCAGTTTGCCGAACGGCTGGTCGCAGGCGGTGCCAAGGTCGCGGTGCCGACGACCTTGAACGTCGGTGCGCTAAACCTGCTGCGACCCGGCCAGGACCGGCTGGACGGCCACAAGCGTGCCATGGCGCAGCGGCTGATGGCCGCCTACGAGGCCATGGGCTGCCGGCCAAGCTGGACCTGCGCACCCTACCAGACCGGTCATCGGCCGGCGCTGGGCCAGGACGTCGCCTGGGGCGAGAGCAACGCCGTCGCCTTCACCAACTCCGTGCTCGGCGCGCGAACCAACCGCTATGGCGACTTCCTGGACATCGCCTGTGCCATCACCGGCCTGGCCCCTGCAACCGGCCTGCATCTGCCCGAGAATCGCCGCGCAACGGTGCGCATCGATACCGCGCAACTATCAGATCGGCTTGTCGCATCGGACGCCTTGTATCCGGTGCTGGGCGCCTGGTTGGGCCGTCTGGTCGGGGAGACGGTTGCAGTGATCGAAGGCCTGCCGTCCACTCTCACCGAAGACCGGCTGAAAGCACTTGGCGCGTCGGCCGCGGCCGCAGGGGCCGTCGGGCTGGTTCACGTCGCGGGCGTCACCCCGGAAGCCCCGACCGTCGAGGCGGCGCTCGGGCATCAGCCCGCGGAAGAGACCATCCGCCCGACGGCCGACATGCTGATTGCCGAGCGCGACCGGCTGTCGACGGCCGACGGCGACAGGATCGATGCCGTCGCCCTCGGCAGTCCACATTTCTCGCTGTCGGAGTTCGAGGATTTCGAACAAATGCTCGGCGACAGGTACGTTGCGGTGCCCACTTACATCTGCACTGCCCGTGACACGCTTGCGTCCCTTGGACCGCGCGCAACGCGCCTGGAAGGCCAGGGGGTCACCATGGTTGTCGATACCTGCGTCGTGGTGACGCCGATCCTGGCCGAGATCGACGGCGTGTTGATGACCAATTCCGGCAAGTTCGCGCACTATACCCCGTCCAACACCGGCTACGCGGTGCTGTTCGGCAGCCTGGCGGACTGCATCGAGAGTGCGGTGGCCGGTCGTGCGGTCAGGGACGATGCGCTGTGGCGATGAAGGGCGATACTCTGTTGGCCGGCGAGGCCGCAGGCCCGGTCCTGCGCCTTGATGCGCCGATTAGCTTTTGGGGCGGCGTCGATCCGGCCTCGGGCCAGATCGTCGACCCGCGCCATCCGCAATACCGCGCTCATGTCGCCGGTACGGTACTACTCGTTCCCGCAACGGTCGGCTCGTCGTCCTCCTCTTCGGTGCTGTTGGAGTTGATCGCCCAGGGCCGGGCGCCGGCCGCGATCGCGCTGGGCAAGGCCGACGCCATTCTCTGCCTGGGCGCCGTCGTGGCGACCGCCATGGGCTGGCCCGCGCCGCCGGTCATCGCGCTGGATGCGGAAAAACAGCGCGCGTTCGAAACGGGATCGTTCGTCCGGTTGACAGCGGACGGTGTCATCCACACAACAGCGTCAGCCGACTAACACCGACGCCGAAGAAAGGCCTACCCATGCTGACGACCGAGAAGATCCACCTGACCGCCGAGGACGGCCACAGCTTTTCGGCCTACTGCGCCCGGCCCAAGGGCGACATCAAGGGCGGGCTGGTGATCTTGCAGGAGATTTTCGGCGTCAACCACCACATAAGGGCGGTGGTCGACGGTTTCGCACGCGAAGGCTACGCCGCGATCGCGCCCGCCGTGTTCGACCGTATCCAGCCGGATTACGAGGCGGACTATGACCCGGCCGCCGTTGCGGCCGGCAGAGAGGTCGTGATGGCGCTGGGCAGCGAAGGCCCCTTGATGGATATCGACGCCGCTATCCAGGCGGTGAAGCCGCACGGCCAGGTCGGCGTCGTGGGCTATTGCTGGGGCGGCTCGTTCGCCTGGCTATCGGCCAGCCGGCTGAAACCCGCGGCCGCGATCGCCTATTACGGCGGCCGCATTCCGGACATGCTGGACGAAAAGCCGACCTGCCCGGTGATGATGCATTTTGGCGAGTTGGACGCGCACATTCCGATGGACGTGGTCGAAGCGGTGCGCAAGGCCTTCCCGGACATCCCGATCTGCACCTATCCGGCCCGCCATGGCTTCAACTGCGACGAACGCGCCGAGTATGACGCGGACAGCGCCAAGCTGGCGCGTGAACGTACGCTGGAATTCCTCCAGATTCACGTCTGCTGAAAAAAGGGCGCCGGCCACAAGCCGGCGCCCCCTTGACTTACGCGGCGACGTCGACCCGTTCGCCGCCGATGATGACCTGATCGCCCTCGACGGAGACCGGAACCGTCTCGCCGTCGACGACGCGGCCTTGCAGGATCAGTTCCGCCAGCGGGTTTTGCAACGCCCGCTGGATCACCCGCTTCAGCGGCCTGGCGCCATAGATCGGGTCGTAGCCGGAGTTGCCGAGCCATTCCTTGGCCGCTTCGTCGACCTGCAAGGTGATCTTGCGGCCTTCCAGCAGGCCTTGCAGATGGCCAAGCTGGATGTCGACGATGGCGGTCATATTGTCCCGGCTCAGCCGGCGGAAGACGATCATCTCGTCCAGGCGGTTCACGAATTCCGGCCGGAAGTGGGCCCGGACGGCCATCAGCACCTTCTCCCGCGCGACGAAATCATCGTCCTCGGCGGCCGCCAGATGTTCCGACCCAAGGTTGGAGGTCATGACGATCAGCACGTTGCGGAAATCGACTGTACGCCCCTGCCCGTCCGTCAAGCGGCCATCGTCCAACACCTGCAGCAGCACGTTGAAGACGTCCGGATGGGCCTTTTCAATCTCGTCGAACAGTACGACCTGATAGGGCCGCCTTCGCACGGCCTCGGTCAGCGCCCCGCCTTCATCGTAGCCGACATAGCCGGGCGGCGCGCCGATCAGGCGGGCGACGGAGTGCTTCTCCATGTATTCCGACATGTCGATGCGCACCATGGCGTGCTCGTCGTCGAACAGGAACGCGGCCAGGGTCTTGGTCAGCTCCGTCTTGCCGACGCCGGTGGGACCGAGGAACATGAAACTGCCGATTGGACGGTTCGGGTCTTGCAGCCCGGCCCGTGCACGGCGGACGGCATTGGACACGGCCTCGACGGCCTCGTCCTGGCCGACCACGCGCTCGCTCAACACCTGTTCCATGCGCAACAGCTTCTCGCGCTCACCTTCCATCATCCGGTCGACCGGGATGCCGGTCCAGCGGGAGACGACGGCGGCGATGTCCTCGTCGCGCACCTCTTCCTTCACCAGCGTGTCGGCGTTGAGCTGGTCGGCCTCGGCCAACTGCTCCTCAAGCTCGGGAATGACCGAATAGGTCAGCTCGCCCGCACGGGTCCAGTCGCCTTCGCGTTGAACCTTTTCGAGCTCCAGCCGCGCTTGCTCCAGCTGCTCCTTGAAGCGCTGGGCGGAGTTCAGCTTCTCCTTCTCCGCCTGCCAGCTTGCCGTGAACTCGGCCGACTCCTGCTCCAACTCGGCCAGCTCGACCTCCAGCTTCTCCAGCCGATCCTTCGAGCCCTGATCGGACTCCTTCTTCAAGGCCTCGCGCTCGATCTTCAGCTGCACGACCCTGCGGTCGAGCTCATCCAGTTCCTCGGGCTTGCTGTCGACCTCCATGCGGATGCGCGAGGCCGCCTCGTCCATCAGGTCGATCGCCTTGTCCGGCAGGAACCGGTCGGTGATGTAGCGGTGGCTCAGGGTGGCCGACGCAACCAAGGCGCTGTCGGTGATGCGCACGCCGTGGTGCAGTTCGTACTTCTCCTTCAGGCCACGCAAGATGGAGATGGTGTCTGGCACCGTCGGCTCGTCAACCAGCACGGGCTGGAACCGGCGGGCCAGGGCCGCATCTTTCTCGACATGCTTACGATATTCGTCGAGCGTGGTCGCGCCGACGCAATGCAACTCGCCCCGCGCGAGCGCCGGCTTCAGCATATTGGACGCGTCCATCGCGCCCTCGGCCTTGCCGGCGCCGACCAGCGTGTGCATTTCGTCGATGAACAGGATGATCTCGCCGGCGGCCGCTGAGATTTCCTCCAAGACCGCTTTCAGCCGTTCCTCGAACTCGCCGCGATACTTCGCGCCGGCGACCATGGCGCCGAGATCGAGCGCCAGCAGGCGCTTGTTTCTCAGGCTCTCCGGCACGTCGCCATTGACGATGCGCGTCGACAGGCCCTCGGCGATGGCGGTCTTGCCGACGCCGGGCTCGCCAATCAGCACGGGATTGTTCTTGGTCCGGCGCGACAGCACCTGCATGGTGCGCCTGATCTCGTCGTCGCGGCCGATGACCGGGTCCAGCTTGCCGTCCCGCGCCTCTTCGGTCAGGTCGCGGGCGTACTTCTTCAAGGCGTCGTAGCTGGCCTCGGCGTTGGCGCTGTCGGCCGTGCGGCCCTGGCGCAGATCGTTGATCGCGCCGTTCAGCGCCTGCGGCGTTGCACCGGCATCGTTCAGCGCCTTGGCCGCCGCACTACCCTTGGCCATGGCGACCGCCAGCAGCAGCCGTTCGGCGGAGACGTAGCTGTCGCCGGCCTTTTCGGCCAGCGTCTCGGCGCTCTTCAAGGTCTGGGCCATTTCGCGGCCGAGATAAATCTGGCTGTTGCCGCCCTCGACCTTCGGCAGCTTGTTCAAGGCGCCTTCGACCTCGACCAGCGCGCGTTGGGGATCACCGCCGGCGGCGCGGATCAGGTTCGCGGCCAGGCCTTCCTCATCGTCCAGCAGGACCTTCAGAAGATGTTCGGGGGTGAGTTGTTGATGGCCTTCACGCAGCGCAAGCGTCTGGGCGGCCTGCAGGAATCCGCGCGAGCGTTCGGTATATTTCTCAAATTCCATTCGTTCGTCTCTCCACTGGTTCGACGGACCGCCCTCTTAGAGGCACGCGTCCGTTCTCGACCCACATAAGTGCAATCCTGGGAGGATCTTACTGGATTTGGGGCGGCAAACCGGCGGGTGCAAGAGGCCATCTCACCGCTTGGTGACCGACCGTTATTCGCCGATCGGCAGGGACACCCCCATGTCGATCGAAACCCGCCTTGGAGGCCCGACTGCCATGCTGCCCCTCTCCCGCCGCCAGATGCTCATTGCCGCCGGTTCCGCCGCTGCATTGCTGACGGCTCCGGCCGCCCTCGCCGCACCGCGCTCGGATCTGTGGCCGCGCTGGCAGGCCCATGACGCCGCATCTCGCCGGTCGGTGGATCACGCCGGATGGGACGCATTCGTGGCCCGCTATCGCGTTGAAGGGGCTGACGGCGTGGCCCGCGTCGCCTATGGCGCCGTCACCCAAACCGACCGGCAAGCGCTTGGCGACTATCTTGCTCTTCTGTCCGCAACGCCGGTTTCCAGCCTGAACCAGGCGGAACAGTTCAGCTATTGGGTCAACTTCTACAACGCCCTGACGGTTCAGGTCATCCTGGACCACTACCCGGTCGCCTCGATCCGGGATATCGACATTTCCCCGGGCCTGTTCGCCAACGGCCCCTGGGGTGCGCCACTGGCCACGGTCGAGGGCGAGGCGCTCAGCCTGGACGATATCGAGCATCGCATCCTGCGGCCGATCTGGCAGGACCCGCGCATCCATTACGTCGTCAATTGCGCCGCCATCGGCTGCCCCAACCTGCCGGCGCGAGCGCTGCGGCCCAGCACCAACGATGTAACCATGAACGCCGCCGCCACCGCCTACGTCAACGATCCGCGCGGCGTCGACCTGGCGCCAAACGGCCTGACCGTGTCGCGCATCTACGATTGGTTTGCGGAGGATTTCGGTGATTTGCGCGCGCATCTGACGCGCTACGCGACCGGCGACAGAGCTGCGTCACTGGCGTCCGGCGTGGCGATCACGCGCTATCGCTATGACTGGTCGCTGAACGATCTCGACAGCGAAGGGTGAGCCGGGAATTGACAAGAGCGGCGATCGCTGCCCATAAGCGGCGACCATGTCGACAGAAACACATGTCCAGGCCATTCGCATTCATCCTGTCAAAAGCCTGACGGCGCAGGATCTGGATGCGGTTGATGTGCTCGAAGGCCAAGGGCTGCCCAACGACCGGCGGTTCGCCATCACCCATAAGGCCAGCCGGTTTGATACGGCGCATCCGGCCTGGCAATCCAAACAGCAGTTCCTGAACCTGATGCGGCACGAGCGGCTGGCCCAACTCGACAGCCACTTCGATGCGGACACCGGCGCCTTGACCCTTTCGCGCGGCGGCCGCCCGGTGGCCAAAGGCAACGTCACGACGCCGCTGGGACGGGAGTTGATCAACCAGTTCCTGTCGGCCTTTGTCGGCCAGGAAGCGCGCGGCGCGGCCAAGCTCGTCGAGGTTTCGGAAGGCAGTCTGGCCGACCGGAACGCGCCCTTCATATCGATCATCAGTTCTGCGACCGTCCGCGATCTGGAACGTGTCGTGCGCCAGCCGCTTGACCCCAAGCGCTTTCGCGGGAACCTGTTGATCGATAGCGCCGACCCGTGGGCGGAATTCGCGTGGGTCGGCAAGACGATCACCGTCGGCTCGGCGCACTTGAAGATCATTGAGCGCATCGGTCGGTGCGAGGCGACGAACGTCAACCCGGCCACCGCCGAACGGGACGCCAACATCCCCAAGGCGCTGCTGGACGGTTACGGCCACGCCGACTGCGGCGTGATGGCCGTCGTGACCCGGCCCGGCACAATCCGCGTCGGCGATGGGCTGGCGATCGCCTAAAGCGCGAACGGCAAGAACAGGGCCAGGTCCGGAACCAGGGCGATCGCGACGACGGTGGCCAGCATCAACAGCAGGAACGGCCAGACACCGGCCGCCACCTCGCCGATGGTCGTTCGGGCCGTTGCCTGGATGACATAGAGGTTCATGCCGACGGGCGGGGTGATCAGGGCGATCTCGACCATGATCACGAAAAAGACCCCGAACCAGACCGAATCGATGCCGAGCGGCACTAAGGCAGGCGCCAGGACCGGCACCATGATCAGCATCATCGCCAGGGATTCCAGGAACAGGCCCATTACGATGAGGATCAAGGCGACCGCGCCAATGAAGACCAGCGGCTCGGTCGCACTCGCGATCAGCGCCTGGGAGATGTCGTAAGGGATACGATAAAGCGTGATCGCGCGGCCGAATAGCTTCGCGCCGGCAATGATGATCAGGATGGCGACCGTCGTCTTCATCGACGCGATGACGGCCTCTTTGAACAAGCTCCAGGTCATCGTGCGCAATATCAGCGCCGTTATCACCACCGACAGCGCGAAGCCGACCGCCGCCGCCTCGGTCGGCGTGAAAGCGCCGGCATAGATGCCCGCGATCACGACAATCGCCAGCAACGCCGACGGCAAGGCGCGGCGGGTCGCGCGAGAGCGCTCCGCCCACGGGGCCTTCGGGCTCGGCCGATAGCCCGGCGACAGCCTGGCGTGAAGAAACGCATAAGCGCAGAACAGACCGATCAGCACCAGGCCCGGCCCCACTCCGGCCAGGAACAGTTCCAGCACCGACTGCTCGGTGATGAAGGCATAGACAATCATCGGGATCGATGGCGGGATCAGAATGCCCAGCGTGCCGGCAGCCGCCAGAAGGCCGTAAACGAAGCGGCGCGGATAGCCCCGCTGCACCATCTCCGGGATCGCGACAGTGCCGATCGTGGCCGCCGTGGCCACCGACGAGCCGGAAATGGCCGCGAACAAGCCGCATGAGACGATCGTCGTGATGGCGAGGCCGCCCGGCCAATGGCCGACCCAGGCCTGCACGGCGGCGAACAGGTCGCGCCCCACGCCGCCCTTCAGCAAGACGTTCGACATCAGCAGGAACAGTGGCACGGCCAGCAGAATGAAATTGTCGATCGACGACAGGAACGTCTGCCCGACGATCAACAGGGAGAAATCGCCCAGCCAGAGCAGCGCGAGGCCCAGGGCGGCCAGGGCGAAGCCGACCGGCACGCCGATCAGCAACAGGCCGATCAGGCCGGCAAGGATTAGAACGGTCGTCAATCGGGCGGCGGCGGCGCGATGGCGGCCCGCCCCCCCAATCCCAAACGCGCCAGTTCAACAACGGCTTGCAGCGCGATGAGCGCGAAACCGATAGGGATCGAGGCCTCCGTGGCCCAGGCCGGCAGGTTCAACATCGACCCGGTGGTGCGGCCGCGCTGAAGAGAATCGAGGGCAATATCGGCGCCGTACCAGACGGCCGCTAAGCACACGCTCAAGACGACAGCCAACGACAGCGCCTCAGTCACGCGCCGCCAACCCTCGGGCAACCTTTGGGTGACGGCCGTAATGGTGATGTGCCTGCGCTGCCGCAACAGCGCCGCGGCGGCCAGATAGGTCGCCCAGATCAGGCACAGCAGGGACAGTTCGGCTGCCCACACGGTTGGCGCGACGAAGACGTACCGAGCAACGACTTCGACGACCAGCATCGCGCCCGCCACAACGAACAGCCAAGCCGCAACGGTGGCAAAGGCACCCGTTAAGCGATCGACCAGCTTGAAAAACAGGCCTTCGGTCGGGCTTGGTCGCATGACGTCTCTCGTTGAGGGCCTGTCCGCCGACAGTGTGGTCCGGCGGCGACCATGACCGAATCACGAACGTAGCGCGAGCGAAATTCAACGCTGCCCGCCTAGCTAACCAAGCCAGCCTGCGCGACCATGAACATTCAATTAAAATTGAGGGACCAGCTATTTAAACGGTTGATCTCTTCTTCAATCGCGTTAGAGTTGCGGTCTTGCGGAGGATACGCGTTAATCATAAGGCGATGCACATGCTAAGCTGGCCCGCATCCATTGCGTTGTCCTGGCTTTGGGGCCTGGGCTTCTTCTTTTCGATCCACTTTGCCTTCAGTTACGGCTTTGTGGGACTGATCCTGTTCGCGCTGCCGAACGCGCTGGGCCTCGTCCTGTTCGGCGTGCTGACCGGACGGATCGGCAATGCGGCCGCGATACGCGCTTGGATCGAAAAGGCGTTTACCCGCTACGGCGCCATCTTCGCGCTCTATCAGATCGCGGCCCTGTCGCTGACCTTGTTCGCGTTGATGGCCTACTTTGCCTTGCCGGCCGGCGTCGAACTGCCGTTCGCGGTGGGCTTCGCGGTGCTTGCCATCAGTATCTTCCTGGCCGAGGCCACCGGCTTTCCGCGCATTCGTATCGTTCATCTCGTGCTGCTGGGCGTCTTTGCTGTGCTGGCCGTCTTCCTGCTTGTGTCAGCCAGCCAGCCGGACGCGCCGAGGCCGCCTGCGGCAGGGTTAGACGACGGCGAGTTCTGGGCCTATCTGATACCGCTGACCGTCGGCCTGCTGGTGGGCCCTTGGATGGACCTACAGCAATGGCAGCGCGCCGTGGCCGTCGCCGAGCGCGGCCAGTCAGTGGCACGGGCTTTCGCGATTGGCGGCGGCATTTTCTTCGTCCTGTTGCTCGCTCTGGGCAGCCTTGGGCTGATGCTGGTTTCGCCGGACGTGACCGTGGCGCCGGCCGCGATCGACGGGCGGGTGCATGCCGAGGCGGTGGTCGCGGCCTCGCTAGCCGGCCTGGATGGCGGCCTGTACCTGGCGGCGTTCGGGCTGATGGCCTTGATCGCGGTGGTGACGACCTGCGACAGCGGCTACCTCGCCCTGCGCTGGTTTCTGGAGAAGACCGAACAGACGGCCAGCAACCCGATCATGGCCCTGTTGCCCAAGGGGCTGATCAAGTCGCCCCTGCCCACCTTCGTGCTGGTCTTCGCCATCGCCGCCATCGGCATCGAGGCGTCGCTGGAACTTGAGCACTTCATGGTCCTGTATGCGACCATCTTCCTGGCCTATTCCCTGGCGCTCGCCATCCAGGCGGCCAAACGCAGGGAACCCGCGGCTTTGCGCCCGCTGCTTCCGCTCAGCGGGCTGGTCTCGCTCGGTCTCATGGCGATTGGGTATTTCGAGCATCTCGACCCCCTGATGATCGTTGCCGTGCTGGTCCCGCCCGCGGCGGCCCTTGTCTGGTTGCGAACCGATGGCGGTGACCGGTCTACCGAGGCATCAGATCCAACTGGCGGCAGCGGCACGGAACGACCGGAGCCTGGCCAAGACGGCACGATCACGGGCCTGCCGCAGCGCGGCCATGCCGGCGCCAACGGCAACGGGGCTGCGGCGTTGAATGGTTCCAACGGCCACGCGCCCCAGATCTGGCACGCGGATGCGGACGCGCTCACGGCTTTCGATCATGGCCCCCTAAACGGCAACGGCAACGGTCATCACGGGTTGCGCGATAAGCTGACCGACCTGTCGGGCTGGTTCGACAAGAAATGGTTCACGATCGAGATCGTTCCGACCTATGGCGACACGAACTCCGTCGGCAATGTCTATTTCGCCAGCTATGTCGGCTGGATCGGTAAGGCGCGCGAGCTGTTCTTCCGCCACTGCATGCCCAACTTCGACCTGAACCAGACCCCCTATTTCATCCTGACCCGCAACTTCAATCACAAGTTCAAGCGCGAGACCAAGGAGTTCGAGGCGCTGACCGTTCGGCTGAAGATCGAAAGCTTCAATCGGAAATTCGTCAAGCTGCGCCACGAAATCCGCGATCGGATGGACCAGATGATTGGAGAAGGCGAACAAACCCTTATGTTTGTCGAAACGAGTGATTATCGTCTCATCGACATCCCGGGAGATGTCTATAATGCCTTCATTCCTCATGCCTGAGCGGAGAGCGAATCACCGATGCTGAGATTGCTGCAGACCCAGCGAGCCGAACTGCCCCAGCCTGAGGCCAAGCGCGCGCTGATCCTGGGCGTTTCGTCGCCGCGTTCGCTCGGCTTTGCCGTGGGCGAAAAGATGCAGGCGCGTGGTTGGGATACGATCATGACGACCCGGCGTTCGAAGGAACGCCAGGCCTTTCGCAACCACCGCCTGGTGCATTTCGACTATCCCGACGACGTCGACGACATCAAGTTGGTCGACAATGTCGACGGCCTGGTCTTCTGTCTGGGCAGCACGCAGATCGGCGAGAAGAACGCCGGCCTGACCGGCGCGTCCTACGACAATTTCGTGCATACGCTGACGGTCAGCTGTTTTGCCTTCATCCAAGTCGTGCGCGAGATGAGCCAGCGCGACTACAAGCCGTCCTCCGTCGTGGCCTTGTCCTTTCTGGGCAGCGAGCGGGTCGTGCCGGGTTACGAAATGATGGGCGTCGCGAAGGCCGCCTTGGAACAGGCCGTACGCACGCTGGCCTACGAACTCGGCCCCACCGGCATGCGGGTCAACGCGGTCTCGGCCGGCGCGGTGTCGACACCGTCGGCGCGCGTACTGCCCAACTTCCGACAGGTCCAGGCCGCGATGGCGGCGATGACCTTCATCCGACGCAATGTCGGCGCCGACGACGTGGCCAATGCGGTGTCGTTTCTTTTGAGCGACGAGAGCGCCGGCATCTCCGGCGAAATCCTACAGGTGAATGGCGGGCTGCGGCACGGCCTCAGCCTGGTCCATTAATCCTCGTCCCTGAGAGCGGCGGCGGCGTCATGGATCTGCTGCCCAAGATCGCCTGAGTCCGCCAAGTAGGCCTCGATGACCGGCCCGGCCGAGGCGCGCCAGGCCACCATCTCCGCCTCCGTGGGCGTGTAGATCTCTATGCCGTTCGCGGCCGCCGCCTCGTATGCGCCGGCCTCGATACGCGCGATTTCGTCGCGGACGGCGATCTCGGCGTGTCTCGCCGCCGTCATGATGATATCGCGGTGGTGCTGCGGCAGGTCTTCCCAAAAGTCCTCGTTGATCACGACCAGGAACTCCACCAGCGCGTAGTTCGTTGCGGTGACCGTATCCATGACGTCCCAAAGGCTGCGCGATTGGACGCCGGCAATGCCGGTCATGCCGATATCCACGGTGCCGCGCTGATAGGCCAGAAACTGCTCCGACCCCGAGATCAAGCTGGGGGCGCCCCCCATCGATTCGATCCAGTTGCCCACCGTGCGACCGAAGACCCGCACGCGCCGTCCCGCCACGTCGTCGGGGCTGGCGATTGGCGCGCCGTTCGACACGAAGACGGAGCCGCCATAGGCCTGCCACCACAGCACGCGGGCGCCGGTGGTCAGAATCGCGTCGTCGATCAATTGGCGCACGGGGCTATCGGGATCGGTCGCGGCACGCGCCAGCGCCTCGGTATCGAACATGAACGGGATGTAGAAGATATCGACGGCCGGAATGTCACCGACATAGCGGGTCAGCGAGACCACGCCCATGTCGATCGCGCCCGAGCCGACCGCCTGCGGTACCTCCGCATCGCGATAGAGTTGGGCGGAATCGAAGATCTGAACCTCGATCCCGCCGTCGGATGCCGCCTCGACCTCGTCCTTGAACATCAGCAGGTTTTGGCCGAGATGGCTGGCCATCGGCAGCTGTAGGGTGATGCGCAGGACCGTCTCCTGGGCCGACGCTGAAACGGCGACCGTCAGAAGCACCAAGATCGAGATCGCGAAAGACCGCAAGACCAGCATCAGAGCCCACCATATCCAGTGCTCACTATGGGCTGGCGGTTTGCCACAGGCGGACGGCTATTGCACCCCCAAGAACGACAGATCGCGCATCATGTAGCCGGTCATGAGGGCGTGATGAGCGAGGTTCCGCAGGGCCACGTCCGTTTCGTCGATAGGGCTTTCAATGGCTAAGACCAGTGCGGCCGGACTGTCGCCGACGACATAGGTTTCCGCCGTGCCTCCGGTCAGTTCAGCAAATGTTTCATCAGTCATGTTCGACCGCCGCCCTTGCCAAGCGTCGAGAAGTAGCAGAGCCGCCGCCTCGGCAGTTGCACGATCGGGATACACAAGGGCCACCACCGTGTAGTCCGTTTCACCGGTTGAGAGGTCGGCCAGAACACCGAGTTGCCATGGCGGCAGACCAACATCGGCAAGCTCCGCCACATCATCGCCGGCAATCACACTGGCTGTCGGATCGAACGCCGGCCACGCTACGGGCCAAAGCATGGCCTGAACCAGCGAGGCGTCACCCCACCGCTGATCGTCGAAAACCTCAAGAAGGATCTCGACAGCGGGCAGGTCCGCCAGAGTTACCCCGGTCCATTCGGCCACCGCCTCGACCGGGGCCCAGGCCGGCGCGTAAAGCAGCACCGAACCGTCGGACGCAATCCTCGCCGAGCGGCCAAGTTGACCGCCGAACGGGTTGGCTGGATCGCGCGCATCGAGGTCGATCGCCATGTCCTCGCCGCGGCCAAGGGCGGACCAGGCGCCCAACTGCCTCGCCTCGTAGCCGCTGTCCGTCAAGGTGTGCTTCGCCGCAATCAGATCCTGGGCGGCAGCCAACTGCAGGACGACGATCTGGGCTGGAAGCTGGTAGAGATGCAACATCGCGGAGATGCGGTCTGGACCGAAGCCCACCCGGCTTTCCCACTCGCCGCGCAGACCCGCAAGCACAGCCTCGCCGACGTCACCGCCCAGACCATAAAGACGGCGATAGGCTCGCGCCAAAGGCTGACCGCTAAGCAGATCCTGAGCCAGCGCGGCGGGCGATCGCGTCACCGCCCGCTGAGCAGCGGCTATGTCGTGGAAGTATATCTCAAGCGATGGGCTCGGCGTCAAAACGGTCGCCGGCAGGTACGCCATCAATCCGGCAATCTGATCTGTTCTGGCTTGGGCAGCAGCCGCGCTGGACCACAACAGCATCAAGAGCGCCAAGATAACGGCACGCGGTCGTATCGTCGCCCGCCGCATCTAAGTCACTAACCAAGTCGCGCAGTGCACGGTCGCGCACGTCCCTTGCACGGGCAACTCTGGCGGTGGCGCCGCAAACGGACGCTACTCGGCCGAAGCCGGCGTCGTTTCGCTACCTTCTTCCGCGGCAACCGACCGGCGCGGACGACCGCGACGACGACGAGGCTTTTCCTCAGGCTCCGCCTCCGGCTCTGCGCTGGCTTCTGCGGCGGCCTCCGGGGGGGCAGCCTCCGCATCGGGCGCCGGTGCCTGCTTCGGAGCCGGCTGCGGCTCCTCGCGCGGGTCGTGGCCGAAATCCGCCACCGGCTGTTCGCGCGGGTCGGCGGGCTGGCCGTCGAAACCGGCCCCGTTGCCCGCCCTGCGCTCGCCGGATCCGTCATGCGCCGGATGGGCGCGACCATTCGGCTGCTGGGTCGGCTGCTGGGGCGGACTGGCCGCCGCCCGCTGTTCGCGCGCCTGTTCAGCCTGAAGCTGGGCCTGAACGATCGCCTCGTTCATCTGGTTGATCACGCGCTGATAGTGTTCAGCATGCTGCAGATAATTCTCGGCCATGATCGGATCGCCGGACGACATCGCGTCCCTGGCTAAGGCCTGATACTTCTCCAAAACCTGCGACGCGTTGCCACGAATCCTGGTATCGGGACCGTTGCTGTCGAACGTCTGGTTCCGGTTCGGCGTATTGGAACGGCGGTTGTTGGAACGGCCTCTGGAACGCCGGTTGTTCTGACCCTGTCTCATATGCCTCTTGTCGCGTTGTCGCTTGCAAGTCTCTGATGAGGTATCACTGCCGAGGTCCTGGTGACGAACCCAATGACGTATCGCCAAGCCGGGCGCACTGCCAAGTAGATCATCCAACCGTCGCCGCTGTCCGACAACAGGTCCCTAGAACGCTCAAGTCGATTCGACATGATCGAATCGGCGCGCTGCGACAATACCTGTGGGCAACCGTCGCAACCACAAGGCGGACCCTAGCGCAACTGGCACCGCCGACAAACAGATTTTTGACTTATTTCCCCGGGTTTCGGGGCTTTAGCACCAATACCCGATCGATTGCCGCTAAATCGGAGCGTGTTTCGACGGTTTCAAGCCCTTGCACGGCCATCAAGGCCGAAACGGCCCCGGCCTGACCGGCACCGATCTCCAGCGCGGCAACGCCGTTTTGCGCCAGCAAAGGCCCGATACGGCCGGCCAGAGCCCTGTACGCGTCCAGACCGTCCGCCCCGGCAAACAGGGCGAGAGCGGGGTCATGGTCCCTCACCTCCGGCATAAGCGCGGCACGCTCGCCATCGGACACGTAAGGCGGATTGCAAACAACCATGTCGAAACGCGCCTCGACCGCGTCGGCCCAGTTGCCAGCCATGAAGCAGGCACGATCGAGGAGACCGAACGACCGTGCATTGGCGCACGCGACCGCCGCCGCGCCCTCCGCAAGATCGACGCCGAGGCCCCACGCGTTCGGGCGTTCGGCCAACAGCGCCAGCAGAAGACACCCCGTGCCCGTTCCCAGGTCGAGCAGCCGGTAGCGACCATCGGTTTCCGGCAGATGGTCAAGCGCGGCGGCAACAAGCGTCTCGCTATCGGGCCTTGGGTCCAACGTATCGGGGCCGAGTGCGAAGGCGAGGCTCCAAAACTCCCGCTGGCCGAGGATGCGTGCGACCGGCTCGCGGTTCAAACGGCGCGCCACCATCTGCGCCAGACGGGCGGTTTGATCTGCGTCCAACACATGGTCGCGCGCGGCGAGAACCCCGCCGCGATCGAGCCCCGTGGCTGCCTCGACCAGCAGGCGGGCATCGACGGCGCCATCGTCTATGCCGGCCGCCAAAAGCCGGCTTCTGGTGGTCGTGAGCGCATCGCCAATCGTGGCGATCACGCGATCTCCGCCAGCCGGGCCGCCTCGTCCTCGGCGATCAGGGCGTCGATGATCTCGTCCAGCGCCTCGCCATTGATGATCTTGTCGATCTTGTAAAGGGTCAGATTGATCCGATGGTCGGTCACCCGTCCTTGCGGGAAGTTGTAGGTGCGGATGCGTTCGGACCGGTCGCCGGAACCGACCTGGCTGCGCCGGTCGGCGGCGCGTTCGGCGGCCAGGCTGGCCCGCTCCGCCTCATACAGGCGCGAGCGCAGGATCTTCATCGCCTTGGCCTTGTTCTTGTGCTGGGACTTTTCATCCTGCTGCGAGACGACGATGCCCGTCGGCAGGTGTGTGATCCGAACGGCGCTTTCGGTGCGGTTGACATGCTGGCCGCCGGCACCGGAGGCGCGGAACACGTCGATGCGCAGATCCTTGTCGTCGATCTGGATGTCGACGTCTTCCGCCTCGGGCAGCACGGCGACGGTCGCGGCCGAGGTATGGATGCGCCCCTGGGCCTCCGTCTCCGGCACCCGCTGCACCCGATGAACACCGCTTTCGAACTTCAGCCGGGCAAAAACGTTGCGGCCGGTCACGCTGGCGACCGCCTCCTTGTATCCGCCGGTATCGGTCTCGGCGAGTTCCATGATCTCGAACTTCCAGCCGTGCAGGGCGGCAAAGCGTTGATACATCCCGAACAGGTCGGCGGCGAACAGGGCCGCCTCGTCCCCGCCCGTGCCGGCGCGGATCTCCAGGATGGCGTTCTTCTCGTCCGCCTCATCCTTCGGCAGCAGCGCCAGTTGCAACTGGCGCTCCATATCCGGCAGGCCCTGCTTCAACTCGCGGGCCTCGGCCTCGGCCAAAGCGCGCATTTCCGGGTCGGCCTCGGCGGCCACCATGGCCTCCAGATCGGCCAGTTCGCTGCGGGCCGATTTAACCGCCTCGATGCGTTCAGCCACGGGTTCTAGTTCCGCGTATTCCTTGGAATAGGCGGTGTAGTCGTCCGGCGACAGGGTACCCTCGGCCATCAGCGCGCGAAGCTCCGCCACCCGGCCGAGGACCTTGTCGAAATTCTCGTCCAGGCTCACGGGCGCGGCACTCGCTTGGTCTCGTACAACTTCATGGTGGGTGACGGGCTTTTAGTGCATCCGCCGCCGGCCCGCAACGGCGGCGCCCGCAGCCATGCGCCACAGACTAGCTGAAAAACCAGCTATTCGGCTGCCGGCCGCATGGCGGTGGACTTTTCGGCCTCTTCGATCTCGGCCACCTTTTCCGCCGCTTCAATTTCGGCCGCCTTTTCCTCGACCATGGCGACGAGGTGGTCGACGACCGACTTATCTTTCAGGCGATGGTTCGGCACGCCGGCGACATAGACCTGATGGGTGCCCTTCCCGCCGCCGGTGAAGCCGATATCGGTCATCAGCGCCTCACCCGGCCCGTTCACAACACAGCCGATGACCGACAGCGTGATCGGCGTCGTGATGTGTGCCAGCCGGTCTTCCAGTTCGCGCACCGTGTTAATCACGTCGAACTGTTGGCGCGCGCAAGACGGGCAGGAGATGACGGTGACGCCCCGATGCCGCAAACCCAGCGACTTCAGAATCTCGTAGCCGACCTTGACCTCTTCCACCGGATCGGCGGACAGGCTGACCCGGATCGTGTCGCCGATGCCGGACCACAGCAGCATACCAAGGCCGACCGAACTCTTCACCGTGCCGGCCAGCATCCCGCCGGCCTCGGTGATGCCCAGGTGCAGCGGATAGTCGCAGGCGTCGGCCAGTTGCTGATAGGCCGCGACCGCTAGGAAGGGGTCGGAGGCCTTGCAGCTGATCTTGAACTCGTGGAAGTCGTGATCTTCCAAGATCCGAATATGGTTCAGCGCGCTTTCCAGCATCGCCTCGGGGCACGGCTCGCCGTACTTCTCCAGCAGATCCCGCTCCAGCGAGCCGGCATTCACGCCGATGCGGATGGAACAGCCATTGTCCTTGGCGGCCCGCACGACCTCCGCCACCCGTTCGCGCGAACCGATATTGCCGGGGTTGATCCGCAGACAGGCGGCACCGTTTTGCGCAGCCTCGATACCCCGTTGGTAGTGAAAATGGATGTCGGCGACGATCGGCACGTCGACCTCCGGCACGATCTCGCGCAAGGCGGCGCTGGACGCCTCGTCCGGGCAGGAGACGCGCACGATGTCGGCGCCGGCCTCGACCACCTCGTTGATTTGCGCGATCGTCGCCGGCACGTCGGACGTGATGGTGTTCGTCATCGTCTGAACCGTGATCGGCGCGTCGCCGCCAACCGGCACCCGGCCGACATGGATCTGGCGGCTTGTCCGGCGGTATATGTCGCGATAAGGGCGCAGACTCATGACTCTATGCTCCTGGCCCTAGGCCAGCGTTTCGCTCAATAGTCCAACGGGTTGCCGATGGAATCGGCCGTGCATCACTGAGATATGACCGCACGGCCCTCGCGCAACAAGTCCGGGTCGAGACTTATGTTGCGAATGACCTCGCCCTGTTGCCCGAGCGAAGGCACGGCCGCACCGTCGACCAGAACCTCTAGGCCGCCGGCGTTGCCGGTGAACAGGGTCAGGCCGGGCTCGTCGGGCACCTGATAGCTGTCCCCCGGGGTCATGACGCGGGTCATGATCATGTCGCCGCCGGCATCCCTGACCAGCACCCAACTGTCCGTGGTCGCGCGCATTTCGATCCGGTTGCCAGCGGTTGCTGGCTGGGCTGCTTCGGGCGTCACCGGCGGCTCCGGTGGCGGCGCGAGCGCTTCGGCCTCATCGGCCGGGGTTTCGGGCCCCGCCGAGATCAGCAATCCCAGCGCCTCGCTCTCGGATTGATCCAACGGCGCCGCGCCAACCGAGTCCCCCGCGAGGAACTGTTCAGCCTCGTCGCCGGACGCATCCGCGACCGGCTGATCGATCGCTTCGGGCTCGGCCTCGCCCGGCGCGACGTCGGGGATGATCGCCTCTTCGATGTTTGCCGCCTCCGCAGCAGGCAGGTCGGGCAACGGAGACGAGATTTCCGTCGGTTCGGACGTTTCTTCGGCCGTGGCTAGATCGACCGCCAAAGGTTCCGGCGCCTCCGTATCCGCCGGCGGCGGCTCTTCCTCCAACAGCGTGGCGAGCCGATCGGGAACCGGTGCCACGACCGCCACCTCCTGGCTGTCCTCGCTGGACAGATAGTACCAGCCGCCATAGGCCGCGGCCGCCAACACGATCGCAACCAGCCCGATGGCGACGCCCGAGACGCGCGATGTCGGCGGCGGTGCCGGGAAAACCAGGTTCTGCCGCTGGGTCAGCGCCGACTGTTCGTTCTTGAAGCGCCGAATAAGCTCGTCGGCATCCAGGTTGAGGTAGAGCGCGTAGGTCCGGATGAACCCGATCGCATAGACGGAGCCCGGCAGATCTTCGAAACGCCCATCCTCGATGGCTTGCATGTAGGAGAAACGAATGCGAAGATTTTGAGATACTTCCCAAAGAGTTAGGCCAATTTCTTCGCGCGCCGCCTTGAGAATGGAGGAAACGGTTTGAGGGGCGGCACCCACCGACTCGTCACTGTCGTTCGCCGACGGCGGAAGGCCGGTTGGATCGACGATATGAAAGGGTCTGCGTCTGCTCTGTGCCATGCCAACAATGCCGCAGGTTTCTGCCGAGGGGGGTACTCAACACCGTCCCCGGTACGTATCTGGCGCGGTCGCGGCGGTTGACCAGTCCGTCCCGGACGTTCGTTTTGCGGTCGAGACCGGTTCTCCGCGAGCCCCGTTCATGATTATCATTGATGGCGCCACGCTTAAAGCCCCTCGGTACCTCAAAAGGGCCCTATTTGAACGTCTCCACCGCTACGTGATCAAACCATGGTCGCGGGCGTACGCGCGCAGATCGGTCCGCACGCTCGCGCTGTCACGACGACGCAGCGTACGCACGAAGTCGGCAAGGGCGTCGACCTCGACACCGAGGATCATGGCTTTCACCGGCCCCACCGAGGTTGCCGCCATCGACAGCGACCGATAGCCCAATCCGATCAGCGCCATGGCTTCCAGCGGCCGCCCGGCCATTTCGCCGCAGACGCTGATCGGCTTGCCCGCCCTCTCGGCCTTGGCGGCCAGGTCGCCGAGAATGTTGAGGAAAGCCGGCGACAAGGTGTCGTAGCGATTGGCCAGCTTGGGATCGCCGCGATCCGCCGCGAACATGTACTGCAGCAGATCATTGGTGCCGACCGCCAGAAAATCCGCACGCGACAGCAAGGCATCGAGTTGCCAGAAGACCGCCGGAACCTCGACCATCGCGCCGATCTGCAGGTCGCTGGGCGCGACGTAGCCCTGATCCAGCGCCCGGGCAAGCTCGCGGTCCATCAGGCGGCGCACGGCATCGAACTCCGCCGCCTGGGCGACCATTGGGAACATGACGCGCAGCGGCCTGCCCTCTGCCGCCCGGATCAGCGCGCGCAACTGCTTCAGCAACATCGCCGGCCGGTCCAGGCCCATGCGGATGGCGCGCCACCCAAGCGCCGGGTTCTGTTCGGTCTCCGCCGCGAAATAGGGCAGCGACTTGTCGCCGCCGACATCCAGCGTGCGGAAGGTCACCGGCTTGCCCTGGGCCTGCTCAAAAATGCGGCGGTAGAGATCCGTTTGCGCGGCGACGTCGGGATAGGCCGAGCGCACCATGAACGGGATTTCGGTGCGATAGAGCCCGATGCCGTCCGCGCCCGCCGACGCCAGATGCGGCAGGTCGATCAGCAGGCCGGCGTTCAGGTTCAGCGAGATGCGCACCCCGTCCCGGCTGACCGCTGGCCGACCGACAAGCTCGGCATGGGACTGGGCGCGTTCGGCCCGTACCGCCAGGCTCTGTTCGAACGCGCCCAACGCGTCTTCCGACGGGCGAACGAAGACCTGGCCGTTGTCGCCGTCGACCAGAACCACATCCAGCGGATCGATGATGTTAAGCGCATCGGCACAACGCCCGACGACCGGAATGCCGAGGGCCCGGGCAACAATCGCGACGTGGCTGGTCGCCGATCCCTCCTCAACTACGACGGCGCGGAGGCGCTTTTGCTCATAATCAAGCAACTCCGCCGGCCCGATCGTGCGGGCGACGAGCACAACGTCGTCAGGCAGCGTGCCAACGGCCGCCTGCGACCCCTTGCCGGACAGGTTGAGCAGCAAACGCGTGGCCAGATCGTCGAAATCGGTCATCCGCTCGCGCAAATACGGGTCCGTGATACGGGCCATGCGCGCCGCGGTGTCGTTGCGCACCCGTTGAACCGCTGCCTCGGCCGTCAGGCCGGACTGGATCGCCTCCTCGATCCGGCGCACCCAGCCGCGATCCTCGGCGAACATGCGGTAGGTCTCCAGGATGTCGAGGCCTTCGCCGATGCCACTGTCCTCTGTGATCTCGACCAGCCGGTCCAATGATCGGTGCATGGCCGCCAGCGCCGTACCGAGGCGCTGAACCTCGCGCACCGGTTCGTCGGCGACCATCTCGCGCACGGTTAGCTGCGGCCGGTGCAGAACTGCCAGCCCCCTCGCCAACCCGTCATTGAGCGGCATGCCCTCGATACGGGCCGGCAGCGTGCCCCCGGCCTCGGATGCGGCGACCTCTCCCTTGTCGCCAAGCTCACCGCCCGCCACCAGTTCGGAGACGACCATGGCGACGGTTTGAAGCATCTCGACTTCTTCGTCGGCATAGACGCGCGGCCGGCGGTTTTGGATGACCAGGACACCGCGAACCTTGCCGTCGCGGATCAAGGGCACGCCCAAAAAGGAATGGAACGGGTCCTCACCCGTTTCCGGGCGGTAGGCAAATTTGGGATGGCGGGCCGCATTGGCGATGGCCGCCGATCGCGCCGTCGCGGCGACATCACCGACAAGACCCTCGCCGACGCGCAGCCGGGTCTGATGGACGGCTTCCGGGTTCAGACCGACGGTCGCGAACAGTTCCAACACCTCGCCGGGCCGCACGACGTAGCAGGAGCAGACCTCCGCCACCATTTCCGCCGCGATCAGGCGCACGATCTTGTCGAGCCTGGCCTGGGCCAGGCCGGAGCCGGCCATCACGTCCCGCAGCCGGGACAACAGCCGGCGCGACTGGGTCATGGGCGTGATGGGCGCAACCGACATCAGGCCGCGCCCCCGAAACGGTCGAAGGCTTCTCTAACGGCGTCTTTCTTCGGCCAAATCCTCAAGCGTCCAGCCCGTAAGCGGTGTGAAGCGCGCGCAACGCGAGTTCTGTGTACTGCTCAGCGATCAGTACGCTGATCTTAATCTCGGAGGTAGAAATCACCTGGATATTAATACCGTTTTCGGCCAGCGTGCGGAACATCGTTTGTGCCACGCCAGCATGGCTGCGCATGCCGACACCGATGACCGAAACCTTCACCACGTTGGGGTCCGGCAGAAGGTAGTCGTGGCCAAGCTGGTCCTGGCGCTGCTGCAGCACCTCGACCGCGCGGTCCAGGTCCGACCGGCCGACGGTGAAGGTCATGTCGGTCGACTTGCCGTCCTCGGAAACGTTCTGGACAATCATGTCGACATTGATGGCGGCATCGGCCAATGGCCCGAAGATGGCGGCCGCAACACCTGGCTCGTCAGCGACCTTCACGAGCGTGATCTTGGCTTCGTCTCTGGTGTAGGCAATGCCGCTAACGACTTCTTGTTCCACGATTTCTCCTTCGTCGACCACCAAGGTGCCCGGCACATCCTCGAAGCTGGAGAGCACCTGGACCCGCACGCCGTGCTTCATGGCCATCTCGACGGATCTGGTCTGCAACACCTTGGTGCCCAGCGACGCCATCTCCAGCATTTCTTCGTAGGTGATCTTATCCAGTTTGCGCGCGCTGCGCACGATTCGCGGATCGCTGGTGTAGACGCCGTCGACATCGGTGTAGATGTCGCAGCGATCGGCACCCAGCGCCGCCGCAAGCGCCACCGCCGAGGTATCCGATCCGCCCCTGCCGAGGGTTGCGATCCTGCCCTGCGGCGAGACGCCCTGGAATCCGGCAACGACGGCGACCTCGCCACGCTTCAGCCGCGTGTCCAGTTCGGCCGGATCGATATCGAGGATCCGCGCCTTGCCGTGCACGTCGTCGGTGCGCATCGGGATCTGCCAGCCCTGCCAACTGCGCGCATTCACGCCGTCGGCCTGCAGGGCCATCGCCAACAGGCCGGACGTCACCTGCTCGCCAGAAGCGACCACCGCGTCATACTCGCGCGCCTCGTACAAGGGCGCGATCGAATCGCAATAGCCGACCAGTTGGTTGGTCACCCCGGCCATCGCCGACACGACCACCGCGACCTCGTTGCCGCGCGCGACCTCGGCCTTGACCTTCTCGGCGACATTCTTGATGCGGTCGATATCGCCGACGGATGTGCCGCCGAACTTTTGCACGATACGGGCCATGGCTTCTCATTCCGGTCAAGCCGGCAGACAGAGTTAAATCGGGCGGGATGCCCGCCAGGCGCGACCAAACGCTGCGCCGACATTGCCTGGGCGAGGCGGCGTATCCATACTCGCAACATCGCACCGTTGCAACCGACGGACAGGAAGCCCGATGGCCACCAGTGCCACGGCCGTGCATGGCCAATCCACCGTGGATGATCGCGAGATCAGCCAGTTCGACCGCATCGCCCATGATTGGTGGGACCCGGAGGGGATGTTCAAGCCGCTGCACCGGATGAACCCGCTGCGGATCGGCTACATACGCGACCAGGTCGTGGCGCGGTTCGAACGGCCGGAAGACAGTGTCGTACCGTTCGACGGGCTGAGCATCGTCGATGTCGGCTGCGGCGGCGGCCTGCTGAGCGAACCGATGAGCCGGCTGGGCGCCCGCGTCACCGGTATCGACGCGGCCAGCGGGGGCGTGTCCGTGGCCCAGGCCCATGCCGAAGCGGCCGGGCTTGCGATTGACTATCGCGTCGAAACGGCCGAGGGGCTGGCCGCTTCAGGCGCCAAGTTCGACGTCGTGCTGGCGCTGGAGATCATCGAGCATGTGGCCGATACGGACGAGTTCCTGGGCGCGCTGGCCGATTTGACGGCGCCCGACGGCATGGTCTTCATATCCACGCTGAACCGGACAAGGCGCAGCTTCGCCACGGCGATCGTCGGCGCCGAATACGTCCTCAGATGGCTGCCACGCGGCACTCATGACTGGCGCAAATTCGTCAAACCCAGCGAGCTTGCCGCCGGCCTGCGCAAGGCCGGGCTGACGGTCGGGGACATCAGCGGAATGGTCTATGACCCGATCAGGGGTCGCTGGAAACTCTCGCGCCGCGACTTGGCAATCAACTACATCGCGGCGGCATCGAAGGGCTGATCTGGCTCAGTTATCCGTCGGCACCCAGGGGATGCGCGCGAACTCGACGCCTTCTTCCTCAAGCTCTTCGGCCTCTTCGTCGGTGGCTTCGCCGTAGATGTCCCGGTGCTCCGCCTCGCCGAAATGGATGCGCTTGGCTTCCTCGGCGAAACGCGGGCCGACATAGTCGCAGTTTTCTTCGACCTTCTTGCGCATCTCGACCAGTTGGTCGCGCATCTTAGTCATGACGGCGGCCATCTTTTCCTCAGCCGCGGATGACGGCGTCGGCCGGCCGATGCGGGTTGCCATCGGCGCCTTCACGATCTGTTCGTCGCCGCATATCGGACAGGCGATTTCGCCCGACGCCTGTTGGGCGTCGAACGTGGCACCGTCCTTGAACCAGGCCTCAAAGCCGTGGCCATTGGCGCAGCGAAGGTTAAACGAGATCATGCATCTGACCCTTTCCGGTCACCCGGTTTAGCGCTTAACAAATTGGTCACCAAGGACAAAACGACAAGGCAGGCGGTATCACATGTCCGTATCCGGCGCATTGCATAAGCCTTCAGACTGGGTGGCACGGTTTGCGCCGTTGGTGCCGGCCGGTCGAACGGTTCTGGACGTCGCCTGCGGCAACGGCCGCCATTCGAGGCTGTTTGCCGAAAGCGGGCATCCCGTCGTCGCCGTCGACATCGATTTGCGCGGAATCGCCGACCTGGCCTCCGAACCGCGCGTCGAACTCGTCCGTGCGGATCTGGAAGGCGCTGACTGGCCGTTCACCGGTCGCCGGTTCGGCGCCATCGTGGTCACGAACTATCTGCACCGCCCCCTCCTGCCCACGCTGCTCTCGGCGATTGAACCGGCCGGTCTGGTCATCTACGAGACGTTCGCGATCGGCAACCAGCGCTTCGGCAAACCAAGCAATCCGGCATACCTGCTGCGGCCCGGCGAACTGCTCGCCTGGGCAGAGCCGGAACTTCAAGTCATCGCCTATGAACATGGCGAGATCGCCTCGCCCAAAGCAGCGGTGATGCAGCGAATTGCGGCGGCCCGCGACGCCGGCGACGCGCCCGACCTGGACGGATACCCCGGCCCCTGGCCGCTGCCCCGCGCCTAGGAGCCTGTCTCGGCCAGGGGTATTGGCGCGGCCGGCGGGGCAAAGGATCGATCATGCGTCAGGGCCGGCACCGCGTTGCGTGCCTTGCGGACCTGTTCGAGATCGAGCTCCGCCGTGACGAAGCCGACATCCGTCCCGGCATCGGCCAAGACCTCACCCCAGGGCGCAACGATCAGCGAATGTCCGTAGGTTTTGCGATCGGCGAAATGCGTACCCGTCTGCGCCGGGGCAATGACGAAGCAGCCGGTCTCGATCGCGCGCGCGCGCAGCAGCACGTGCCAATGGGCCTTGCCGGTCGGCACGGTGAAGGCGGCGGGAACGGTCAGGATATCGGCGCCCGCCTGGGCCAGCGCCCGGTGCAGATAGGCGAAGCGCACATCGTAACAGATGGTCAGCCCGATCCCGCCCCAGGGGCTCGGCGCCACTACCGCACGGTCGCTCGGCCGGAAGGTTGCGCTCTCGCGATAGCTTTCGCCGCCGCCCAGATCGACATCGAACATGTGGATCTTGTCGTAGGTCGCGACGATCTCACCGTTCGGGCCGAACAGGTAGGACCGGTTCGCGACCGTATCCTCGGTCAGTTTGATGCCCAGGGAGCCGACCAGCAGCATGGCCTCGGTTTCCCGCGCCAGGTCGCTGAAGTACGGAATGCCGGGATGCTCATCCTCTGTCTTCACCCGGGAGAGGATTTCGCGCCGGCCGATCACCATCATGGTGGCATTTTCCGGCAGGGCGATGAAGTCCGCGCCGGCATCGCGCGCGCGGCGCACCAGATCGCCGGCCGTGGCCAGGTTGGGCTCAATCTCCGGGCCGGCATTCAACTGAACGCAGGCCGCGGTCAGCGTCGCGGTCATGCGGCACCTTTCAGCAGCGGGTCGAGCTTGCCGTCGTCGTTGAGCGCCGAGAGATCGTCATAACCGCCGACATGGACGTCATCGATGAAGATCTGCGGCACCGAGGTACGCCCGTTTGCGCGCTGGATCATCTCCTTGCGCCGCTTGGGATGCATCATCACGTCGATCTCGTCATAGGTCACGTTCTTCGAGCGCAGCAGCTTCTTCGCCATGAAGCAGTAGGGACAGAAGGGGCTGGAATAGACCGTGACCTGTGGCATCAAGGGCGCTCCCGTGCGTGGACCGACGTCTGGATCGGTAGCATATGACCATCCCGGCACGGATTTCCAGTCACGCGCCGCCCGGGGTCAATCAACTCGCGACGGCAGGACCGCGCGCGCCACGACCAGAACCGACACCTCGGCGGCACCGGCGCGTTTCAGGACGCGGGCACATTCCCGCACGGTCGCCCCGGTGGTCATCACGTCGTCCACCAGAAGGACATGGCGACCGGTCAAGTCGGACGCGACCCGGGGCGCGACCTTGAACGCGCCGCGCACGTTCCGGCGGCGCTCTTTTGCGTTGCGGCCAGCCTGAGACGGCGTCGCGCGCATTCGCTCGAGCGCATCGTGTCGGTAGACCCCGTCGGCGGCATCGGCGATTGCCTGCGCCAACAGGGCCGACTGGTTATAGCGTCGACGCCACAGGCGCCAGCGGTGTAGCGGTACGGGAACGACCAGGTCGACCGGCGCGTCGAGACCGGCAAGCAGGCGCGCTATCAGCCGGCCCAAGACGCCGGCGCGGTCGGTGCGGTCGCCGTGCTTGAAGCCGAGGATGAGCGACCGGCTGTGATCGTCGTAGACCAGCGCGGCACGGGCGCGATCGAACGGCGGTGGGTCGGCGAGGCAGGCACCGCACAACGTCGTGCCCGAGATCTCGAAATCGAACGGCAGGCCGCAGCAGGCACAATGCGGGGCGTCGATAAAGGTCAGACGGCCCCAGCAACCCGCGCAAAGCCCCTGCCCGCTTTCGATTTCCTGGCCGCAGGCCGCACAGCGCGGCGGCAGCAGCCCGTCCAGCAACCGCTGGCCGATCGCCTGCAGGGTTGTGCCTGCGACCGCCAGTCGGATCATCCGCGACCGCTCGCCGCCAGCGCCATCGTCGGCTTTGTCTGTCGATCCCATAGGGCTATATACGCCGGCATGAGCCAGGATTCGATGAAGGTGTTTGACCGGCGACGGGTGCGGGCCCATCGCGACCGGGCCTACAGGTCGATCGCCGAGCACGGCTTTCTGTTCGACCATGTCGCCGACGGCATGATCGATCGGCTTGACGATGTGCTGCGCACGTTTCCGACCGCGATCGATCTGGGCACGTTCAACGGCGGTCTGGCCCGGCGGCTTCAGCAGCGGCCCGGCACCGACCTTGTGATCAGAAGCGATCTGTCGCCGCGACTGGCACAAATGGCCTCCCAGACCGGCCTGACGATTGTCGCCGATGAAGAGTTGTTGCCCTTTGGCGAGGCCAAGGCGGATCTTGTGGCAAGCGCGTTGGCGCTGCATTGGACCAACGACCTGCCCGGCGCGCTGGTCCAGATCAACCGAAGCCTGCGTCCCGATGGGCTGTTTCTGGGCGCGCTGCTCGGCGGCGAAAGCCTGACCGAACTGCGCATCGCCCTGACCGAAGCCGAGATCGAGCTTTGCGGCGGCGCCAGCCCTCGCCTGTCCCCCCTCGCTGATGTGCGCGACGCCGGCGGCCTGATGCAGCGCGCGGGCTTCGCCCTGCCGGTTGTCGACCGGGAAACGGTTACGGTGACGTACGACAACGCGTTTCGCCTGATCGCCGACCTGAGGGGCATGGGCGAGACCAATGCGTCCTTGAACCGCAATGCCGCGATCCCGCCGCGCGCCTTCTGGCCGCGCGTCGCGGAGATCTACCACCAGCGCTTCGCCGAAGCCGACGATCGCATCCCGGCGACCTTTCAGGTGCTGTACCTGTCCGGTTGGGCGCCGGCGGCGAGCCAGCAACAGCCGCTGCGCCCGGGCAGCGCGCGCTCCAGCCTCGCCGAAGCCTTGGGTGCCAAAGAGCGTTCCGCGGGCGAGACTGCGCCGTTCTTCGCCAGCAAGACCGCACCTGGCCAGACCAACGACTCATAGAAGGTCGCGCAGCATGGCGATCAACGGCCGGTCGGCCGGCGGCATCGGATAATCGCGCAACGTGTTCGCCCGCACCCATTTCAGCGCCTGGCCCTCAAGTGGCTTTGCCGTGCCGTGCCATTGCCGACACAGATAAAGCGGCATCAGCAGGTGAAAATCGTCATAGGCATGGCTGGCAAACGTAAACGGCGCCAAGCAGCTTTCCTGCGTGTCGATCGCGAGTTCTTCGCGCAGCTCTCGGATCAGCGCCGCCTCGGGCGTCTCGCCGTTTTGGACCTTGCCGCCCGGGAATTCCCACAGGCCCGCCATGGCCTTGCCCTCGGGCCGCTGGGCGATCAGCACGCGGCCGTCGGCGTCGATCAGGGCAACGGCGGCGACCAGCACGACCGGGCGGTCCTTCGGGGCGGCAGCCGTCGCGTTGTCCACCCTCAGCCCACCTGCAGGTCCTGCCACTGCCGGCGCGTGACGGCGTAGACCGGCGCGTCGACTGTGGCATCGATCGGGTCGAAACGCTGGCGCCGATAGCCGTCGGGCGTCAGGCCGAGCTTGAGCACGACGCGCGCGGACCGCTCATTGTCCGGCAGAACTACGGCCGTGACACGCTGCAGCCCCAGCTCGTCGAAGGCGAAACGCAGGATCTCGTGCCCGGCCTCGCTGGCATAGCCGCGCCCCCAAACCTGGCGATCGAACCAATAGCCGAACTCGCCTTCCGTGCCGCCCGGCTCTATGCGCACGCCCATATGGCCGATCAGCCGATCGTCATCGGTCTCGGCGACGACGAACTGGTAGTCGGTGGCCTGGTTCCAGTTCCGCGTCGCCGTTCGGATCCAGCTCACCGCGTCCGGCAGCGTGTAAGGGATGGGCAACCGCGCCAGCCAGCGCGCGACCTCCCAGTCGGCCAGGGCCTCCGCGATCGCCGGCGCGTCGTCGCGCTGATGCCGGCGCAAAACCAGCCTTTCCGTCTGCAGCCTTTGGGGCAGCGCCAAAACCATCAGAACCTAGCTACGATAATCGGCATTGATGGAAATGTAGCCGTGGGTCAGATCGCAGGTCCAAACGGTCGCCCGGCCCCGCCCGATCGCCAGGTCGATATCGATGACGATCTCCCGGCCCTTCATGTGCGCGGTAACGGGCGCCTCGTCATAGCCCTCGACCCGTTGTCCCCGCCGGGCGATCTCGACCCCGCCGACGGCGATCGAAACCAGGTCGCGCTCGGCCCGTTCGCCGGCCTTGCCGATGGCCATGACGATGCGCCCCCAATTGGCGTCCTCGCCGGCGATCGCGGTCTTGACCAAGGGCGAGTTGGCCACCGACTTGCCAATCCGGCGCGCGGCGACGGGCGACGTGGCACCGCTGACATTGATGGTGATGAACTTGCTGGCGCCCTCGCCGTCCCGGACGATCTGCTGGGCGACATCGCTCGCCACCGCCTCCAGCGCCCGGCGGAAATCGCGCCACAACGCATTGTCGGGACGATCGGCCATCGCATTGCCGGCAGCACCCGTGGCGAACGCCAGGACCGTGTCGCTGGTCGAGGTGTCGCTGTCGACCGTCGTGGCGTTGAAGCTGCGGTCGACCGCCCGTTTCAGCATCGGCCTGAGAACAGGCGCCGGCACTGCCGCGTCGGTGAAGATGAAGGCCAGCATGGTGGCCATGTCCGGCGCGATCATGCCAGATCCCTTGGCGATGGCGTTGATCGTGACCTGTCGATCGCCGATTTTGGCCCGCCGGGTCGCAAGCTTGGCAAAAGTATCGGTCGTGCGGATCGCGTCGGCGGCCGGCCGCCATTGGTCCGGCGTCGCGGCCTCCATGGCCCGATCGATGTGCGCCGTGATGCTTTCCGGCGGCAAGGGCTCGCCGATCACGCCCGTCGAGGCAAGGAACACCTGGCTTTCGACACAACCGACCGCCCGCGCCAGCGCCGCGCCGGTCTCTGCCACGGATTCCGTGCCCAAACGACCGGTAAAGGCATTGGCGTTGCCGGCATTGACCAGAACCGCCCGTGCCTGCCCCCCCGGCAGCGCCTCTCGGCACCAATCCACGGGTGCCGAAGGGCACCGGCTTGTCGTCAGCGTGCCGGCGACCGTCGTGCCCTCATCGAACAAGGCCAGCATCAGGTCCGGCGAGCCGTCCTTCTTCAGGCCCGCTGCCAGCCCGGTCAGGCGAACGCCTGGCACGGTCGGCATTGACGGCGGTTCGGCCGGCGCCAGGGGCGAGATCGGCAGTTCCATAGGCGCTTCGGTGCGGCCGACTATTGCTCGATGGGTTCGCCGTCGGGGCCGAAAATCACGACCTCCGCGCCCTCGCGCAGCTCCGCCGCAATCTCCTGGGCAATCTCGCCGGCGGTCGCATCGACCAGTTGGGGCCTGATCTCGTCAAACGACGGCGGCTCGATCGTGCGGTGCTCCTCGGTCTTGATGACGTGCCAGCCGAACTGGGTCTCGACCGGCTCGGTCGTGAATGTGCCATCCTCGAGGCCGAAGGCGACTTCGCCGAAGGGCTCGACCATGTCGCCGAGCGAAAAGAAGCCCAGATCGCCGCCATTCTCGCCGCTGGGTCCGACCGACAGTTCGCGCGCGAGATCGGCGAAGTCCTCGCCGGCCTGCAGGCGCTCGATGGCCGCGTTGGCCTCCTCCTCCGTCTCGACCAGGATGTGCCGCGCACTTACCTGCTCGGACGGCGGGTTTTGCTCAAGGAAGACATCGTAGGCGGCCGCCAGGCGGTCGTCCGTCGCGCGTTCGTCGATCGCGCGCGCCAGCCAGACCTCTTGAATGATACCCAAACGGGCCTGTTCGACCAGGTCGAGAACTTCCGGGTCATCGCCAAGGCCGTCATCCAGGGCCTGCTGTTCGATCAGCCGGCCGGTCGCGAGCTGGTCGGCCAGAATGCCGACAAGCATCTCCGGCGGAAACTGCTGGTATTGCGGCGGCAGGGCAACCAAGGCCTCCATGACGTCGGACATCAGGATCTCCGACCCGTTGACCGTGGCAACGACCCGGTTTTCCTCGCCTTCGGCGGTGTCGGACTGGGCGAATGCGGCGGGGGCGGCCAAGGCAACAACCAGCGCGCCGACAGCGGCCGTGCGGCGCAAGACATCATTCATCATCGAAATCTCATCCCTGTTTGGGGGCATTCGGCCGGGCATGTCGTCGGCCGGGGGGCTGGCAGGGGTAAAGCATAGGATGGGAAGGCCCGCAAGCGCGGAGGCCCCCTGCCCCCGATCTGCCCCGGAAATGTCAAAAGGGTCGCTTGCGTGCCGGCGCTGGCCTATATAGGGGCATTGTCGCGGTCTATTGCCGCTGGCGAACCGGAGAATGGCATCGGACATGACGCGGCGGGCCCGCATACGCGCCTTTTTGCTGGGGCTGTTGATCGGCGGCGGTTCTTGGACCGCGGCCGCGCATGACGACGCCCATAAGCCGGAGCAGCCCTGTGACGGTGTCGTCGCGGATTGCTCGAGCGACGCCGCCGATGACGTCGCCGAATACGAGGCCGAGCCAGTCGAGGCCGAGGATGTCGCGGTTGCACCCGTTCGGGTCGCCGGTGAACCGACGCCGGTCGGGCCGGAACGTATCTGTGGCCAGGTTCAGGCGCACGCCTTTGTCCGTACGATGGACGCCACGAGCGGTCCGTTAATGAGCGGCACGCCGCTGCTGGGCCGCCTGAGCGGCAGTTCCTAGCCGCCTCAAGCCATTCGCGCGCTGCGGCGCAACCCTCCCCTTTCTTGGTGCCCACACGCCCGGTATGGCGTGATTGCAAGGCGCCACAGGCCCAAATCGTTTGGGGCCAATCGACAATTAGAGGTTTCCCATGCTGGGTGCATTGAGCCGTAAGGTCTTCGGCAGCTCCAACGACCGCATCGTCAAGCAACTGCAAAAGACGGTGAACAAAATCAACGCGTTGGAACCGTCCATGAGCGAGATGGATGACGCCACCCTGCGCGCCCAGACGGACCTGTTCCGCGAGCGCCTGGAAAAGGGCGAGAAGCTGGACACCCTGCTTCCGGAGGCCTTCGCCACCGTGCGCGAGGCGTCGAAACGAACCCTCGGCATGCGGCCGTTCGATGTCCAACTGGTCGGCGGCATCGTGCTGCACCAGGGCAAGATCGCCGAGATGAAAACCGGCGAAGGCAAGACCCTGGTCGCGACCATGCCGGTCTATCTGAACGCGCTTACCGGCAAGGGCGTGCACGTGGTGACCGTGAATGACTATCTGGCCCGCCGCGATGCCGAGTGGATGGGCAAGATCTACAACTTCCTCGGCCTGACCTATGGCTGCATCGTGCACGGGCTGACCGACGAGCAACGGCGCAGCGCCTATGCGTCCGACGTCACCTATGGCACGAACAACGAGCTCGGCTTCGACTATCTGCGCGACAACATGAAGTTCCGGCTGGATCAGATGGTCCAGCGCGACTTCAACTTCGCCATCGTCGACGAGGTCGACTCGATCCTGATCGACGAGGCGCGCACGCCGCTCATCATCTCCGGCCCGGCGCAGGACACGTCGGAACAGTACGTGAAGGCGGACAAGGTCATCCCGCAGCTTGACGACAGCGACTTCGAGATCGACGAAAAACAGCGCTCGATCCACATGACGGAGGAAGGCCAGGAGCGGGTCGAGAACATCCTGACGGAGGCGGGTCTGCTGGCCGAGGGCGGCCTTTACGACATCGCCAACATCTCACTGGTCCACCACGTTCAGCAGGCGCTGCGGGCGCACAAGCTGTTCCAGCGCGACCGCGACTACGTGGTCAAGGACGACAAGGTCGTCATCGTCGACGAGTTTACCGGCCGCATGATGGAAGGCAGGCGCTATTCAGACGGCCTGCATCAGGCGCTGGAGGCCAAGGAAGGCGTCCAGATCCAGCGCGAAAACCAGACCATGGCGTCGATCACCTATCAGAACTTCTTCCGGCTTTATCCCAAGCTGGCGGGCATGACCGGCACGGCGCTGACCGAGGCGAAGGAGTTCGGCGAGATCTACAGCCTGGAGGTCGTCGACATCCCGACCAATGTGACCGTCAACCGCGCCGACGACGATGACGAGGTCTATCGGACCGAAGAGGTCAAGTTCAATGCCATCGTCGCGGCGATCGAGGCAGCGCAGAAGCGCAATCAGCCCGTGCTGGTCGGCACCGTCTCGATCGAGAAATCCGAACGCCTGTCGGACCGGCTGCGCAAGGACAAGATCAAGCACAACGTCCTGAACGCCCGCTTTCACGAGCAGGAAGCCCACATCATCGCCCAGGCCGGGCGGCCGGGCGGCGTGACCATCGCGACCAACATGGCCGGCCGCGGCACGGACATTCAGCTTGGCGGTAATCTCGACATGCGCATTGCGGACGAAGCGATGCCGATCGGGGACGAGGCCGAACGCGCCGCCAAGATCGAACAGATCAAGGCCGAGGTCGCGGCGGAGAAGCAAACCGTCCTGGACGCCGGCGGCCTGTTCGTGATCGGCACGGAGCGGCACGAGAGCCGGCGCATCGACAACCAGTTGCGCGGCCGTTCAGGCCGCCAGGGCGACCCGGGCCAGTCGCTGTTCTACCTGTCCTTGCAAGACGATCTGATGCGCATCTTCGCGTCGGACCGGTTGGACGGGATGCTGCAAAAGCTGGGTCTGAAGGAAGACGAGGCGATCGCCCACCCCTTCATCAACAAGGCGCTGGAGCGGGCGCAGACAAAGGTCGAGGCCCGCAACTTCGAGATCCGCAAGAACCTCTTGAAGTTCGACAACGTCATGAACGACCAGCGCAAGGTGATCTACGAGCAGCGCCGCGAGATCATGCAGGCCGACAAGGTCGACGACATGGTCACCGCGATGCGCCACGAGATCATCGAGGACATGGTCAAGTCCGCGATCCCGCCCAACTCCTACGCTGAGAAGTGGGAGATCGATACCCTGAAGGAACGGGTTAAGACCGTACTGGACCTGGACCTGCCGGTCGACGAGTGGGGCCAGGAAGAAGGCATCGCGGAGCCCGAGATCGAGGAGCGCATTCGAACCGCCTCGGACGAAAAGATGGCGGCGAAGGAGGCAGAGTTCGGCGCCGAGGTCATGCGCATGGCCGAAAAGAGCCTGCTGCTGCAACTGCTGGACCAACACTGGAAGGAGCACTTGCTGGCGCTGGACCATCTGCGCCAGGGCATCACGCTGCGGTCCTACGCCCAGCGCGACCCGCTGCGCGAGTATCAGCAGGAATCCTTCGACATGTTCCAGGTTATGCTGGGTCAGCTGCGCGAGTCGGTCAGTCGGGTGCTGAGCATGGTTCAGTTGCGCGTGAACACGCCGGACGCGGTTCCCGCCCCGCAAGGCACGCCACCCCAGAACCTTCAGGAGGGGCACACCGACCCAGCCCTCGCCGGCCAGCAGCAACCACAGGAGAGCGCAACGGTGCGGCCGCTGACCCGCCAGCCGCCGCCAGGGATCCAGCTCGATCCCAACGACCCGGCGACCTGGGGCAAGGTTCCGCGCAACGCCCCCTGCCCGTGCGGCTCCGGCAAGAAGTACAAACACTGCCACGGTATGGTTGCGGCCCAGGCTTAAGCGGCGCCCTTCGCCGCCGCTGGCTCGCCGTCCTGAACGCGCAACCAGTCAGCGCCGATCGGGGTTCGCGGTACCTGGCGTGCTGATGCTGTAGGGTGACGATGGCGGGCGGATCGTATAGGGCGTGCCGTAAAGGCCATCGCTGCCGAAGCCGCCCTGGTCACCGATCCGGTAGGCGCGACTGGGCGGCGGCGGCACGATCGGGCTTGGCGGCCGCGCATCTGGGGACACGATATCGACCGTTTGCTCAGCACCGTCATCGATCGTCAGGCCCAGGCCGCCAGTTAACCGTTCCGCCAGCCCGGTAAGCAGCAGCCGGTCCAACGACTGGCGCTCAAAATCCGCGCCTGGCGCATCCATCGCAGCCTGGACACGGCCCAGATCGTCGATTGTCAAAGCACCGTCGCCGGTCGTCGATGGACGATCGGACGCCTGCACGGCCGCCACGGCGGGCGACACCGCACGCACCTCCCGATAGGTGATGGCACACGTGCGCAAGTCGGAAAGGCTGGCCGCCGTGCCGGATAGTTCGAACAGCAGCGGCCCGAACGCGTCGCCGACGATCTCGAAGACGTAAGCACTGCGAAACGCCGCCAGGATGGCCGGATCGTTGTCGAGAGATAGGATCAACGCGCCGGCGTCATCGATGTGGCCGTTCAGCGCCACCGGCCCGATATCGTCCAGCCGTGCGGCCGTCGGCACAATCGCGTCGGGATCGGCAGTCCACGCGCCGCCGCCCAGCCCAACGTCGAGTTGACCGATGTCGTCCAGCGAAAAGGTCAAAACCGTGCCGTCGTCAAAGGCGCGGCCCTGTCGGCAAAAGGCGAACTGGCCCGATGCCGGATCGCGAAAGGCCGCCCCCACCCATCCGGCGGTGGCGAAGGCGCTGTCGGCAATCAGTGCCGGGGCCTGGGCCGAGGCCTGGGCCTGGCTGACCCCGGCGCCCAATCCGACACCGACCGCGACGCCGATCGCGGCGCACCACACCGAGCACCTGATGAGCTGCTCTTGAAGGGCCGAATCCAAATGGCGAGGGCGAGGCGACACGGGGTACATCCGAACCTTCCGTCCAAATCCACGTTAGACATGGGGCGCGGCTGGCCAGTGGGCAAATGGCGCTTGACGTTTCAGCCCGTCGCGGGCTGGTTGACCGGCAATGTCGATCTGGACCTTCGTAACCCTCTTTGCGGCGGCCTACATCCTGCTGCTGGCGCGCAGCGCCTGGAAGCAGGGCGAGATGCGCCAGTTCCTGTGGAGCCTTCTGGCCTTTGGCGTGCTGGCGGCCATCTTGGCTATCATTGTAGGCGTTTATGCCCTTCTCTTTGAGACCTAGTCGCAGACGACGTCGACCACGAACACGGTGTCGGCCCCTGAAACGATCAAGCGGCTGATGCCCCGTGCGCGCGCATAGTCCCCGGTGCCGCCGATGATCGCGAACTCGATCGGCGGCTGCACGATGACGGCATCGAGATCGTCGAACCGTCCGGTGTTTCTGGTCAGGGCATGGGTCATGATCTGACCGCCCTCCAACTCCAGATAAAGGTCGATCGCGACCGTGCCTGAGCCGTTCTCGTCCGGCGGCTCCTGCAACGTCGAGACCCAGCTATAGACGCCAAGCGGCTCGCCATCGTCATCGTTGAGCGTTCGTCCGCCAAGGCGCATGTCACCTTGGGATAAGGTCTCCTCACCGACATTGACGTAGGCCACCGATCTGGTGTCGCCCGCACCGTGGGCGACAAAGGGGCCGCAGGCCATGACCGGCGTCGCCGCGACCGTTCCAAACAGTCCGGCGGCGGCGGCCAGTGACTTCACGCGAAAGCTTGCCATCGTCGCTGCCTCCCTTGTGCCATCGGAACCTTACCCACGCAGCGATGCGCGACGGGATCGATCAGGGCCTCTTTGATCAAGGAGAATGGAGCCCAGAGCGCGCCGTTAGACAAGCACAAAAGTGCCGATCCTGAGTACATCACGGAAATCGGATTCATGAAAAACGGAGCCTGATAAATCGATCTTGCCGCAACGTGTTGGCCGTCTCGCACGGCGGGCTGTCTGACAGCACTCGACGGCCGCTCCGTGCGACGATCCAGAAGAACAGAGGCGCAAGACGGCGACAGCAAGGCAGCGTTCGCGGCGCCGGCGGCCCGTCTTGATGGCGTCCGCAACGGGGGCCACTGTTACCAGCATATGGTAATTAGTTTTCATATACTGATTGAGTTACCTTAGCGACGAGCCCTATACTTGGTGCCCTCGCCAAGCGAGAGAACGGCCGGAATGAAGGGCTGATTGCCGGGCGATCCAAGCGCCAGGGCAGGCGTAAGCCCCGTTGGCCGTTGATGTTCGGCCGATCTGCCGATCGAAGACAACAATTGGGGGAAACCGATGACCAAAAAGCTGTTCGCCGTCGCGGCGATGACATTTGTCGCCCTGTCCACCCAGGCCGGTACCGCGCAGGACGCCCGCATGGGCGCCGGTCAGCAGGGGTCCCAGAATTTTGGCGTCAACGCGTCACTGGCCCAGGCCCTGACCGACCGCACATCGCTTGACGTCTCGGTCCAGTCGTTTGGCGGACCGGCTGCTTACCTGCCCTTGCTGCAGTCGGGTGAACTGGACGTGGCGGCGGCCGTGATGCCGGATGTCGGCGACGCGATCCGAGGGCGCGGCCCGTTTGACGGCCAGCCGATGGATCAGCTGCTTCTCTTGGCATCGATGTTCCCCAGCCCGGTCGGCATGATGGTCGCCGACGACAGCGGCATTGAGACCATCGCCGACCTTCAGGGGCAAAGGGTGGCCTGGGGGCTGCCGGCCCAAGCCAGCCTGCTGCCTTATGTCGAGGGCTCGCTGGCTAATGGCGGCCTCACGCTCGACGACGTCGAACTGGTGCCCGTAACCTCTGTCGGCGCCGGCGTGGACGAACTGATCGCCGGGCGGGTCGACGCGACCCTGTTCGCGCTGAGGGCCGGTAAGGTCGTCGAGGCGGACTCCGCACTCGGCGGCGTCCGCTGGCTGCCCTATGACCATTCCGACGATGCGGTGGCGGCCATGCAGGACGTGGCCAGCGAGGCCTATCTTGTGGACGTCTCGGCGGATGACGGCGTGATCGGCATCGCGAGCGACATGCCGACCATGGCCTATGACTACGCCCTGGTCGTCGGCGCGCACGTGCCCGACGAGGTCGTTCAGGCCATCGTCGACGCCCTGGCCGACGATCCGGCCGGCATCAGCGAGACCAGCCCCGTGCTGGGGTCGCTTGACCCGGACAACTTCATCCGCGCGTATCCGGGCCTGACCTACCATCCGATCGCCGAAGCGACACTCTCCAACTAGCCCCAAGGCTCGCATGGCGGGCGCGAACGGGGAGACATCGTCCGACGGCACCCGACGCTGGCACGCAGCAGCGATGGGCGCCGTCGGGCTGTGCCTGACCCTTCTGTCTCTTGCCTGGATCAGCGGCTTGCATCGTCAGGCCGATCTGGTGCTGTTCGCCCAACAGCCGATTGCCTTGGCCTTAGCCCTGGCGATCGTGTCAGGCGGGCTGATCGTGATGACGAGGCGGCCGATCGCGGACCATGTCGCGGGCCGGGCACTGGTGCTCGCACTGGCGATCGCCACCGGCGGCTTCTTCGTCTGGCTGGCGGCCGGCTATCAAGACATCGTGATGCTGGCCATGCAGCGCCCGCAAGGGCTGGCCTGGCTTTGCGGCGCGGCCATCATCGTCCTGATAGTGCTGATCTGGCGCCTGATCGGGGCCGCGATCGCGGTCATTCTCGGCACCTTCATCGTGCTGGCCCTCGCCGGCTCGGGCATCGGCATTCCGACGGTGACACCGGACCGCCTGGCGCTCTATCTGGTTACCGACGCCAGCGGGCTGCTCAACCTGCCTTTGCGCGTGGCGGTGGAGATCGTCATTCCGTTCGTCTTTTTCGGCCGCCTGCTTGAAGTGACGGGCGGCAGCGCCTGGTTCACCGACCTGTCCCAGGCCGCGTTCGGGCGGTACCGAGGCGGTGCGGCCAAGGTTTCGGTCGCCGCGTCGGCGCTCTTCGGCTCGGTATCGGGGAATGCCGTCTCCAACGTGGTGGGCACCGGCGTCATCACCATCCCGCTGATGGTCAAGACCGGGTACCGGTCGCGGATGGCCGGCGCCATCGAGGCGGTCGCCTCGACCGGCGGCCAGCTTTTGCCCCCGGTGATGGGCGCGGCCGCGTTCGTGATGGCCGATTTTCTGCGGGTGCCCTATTCCGATATCCTGCTGGCCGCGTTGCTGCCGGCGACGCTCTATTTCGCCGCCGTGTTCATCCAGGTGGACCGCGTCGCCGCGCGCGACGGCATTCGCGGCGTCAAAACGGCTGACCGTTCGACGCTTGCGATCTTCGCGGCCGGCGCGCTGTTCCTGATCCCGTTCGTGGTTCTGTTCATCGCGTTTCTTGTGCTGGCCGCGCGCCCGCAAACGGCGGCGCTCTATGCCATCGCCGCGACCATCGTCATCGGGCTGGTGCGTGGCTATCGCGGTCACCGGCTGACGGTGTCGGCGCTTGTCAGGGCGGCCCGGGATGCCGGCACGGCCGCCGTGCCCGTGGTTGTGGTCACGGCGGCGGCGAGCCTGCTGATCGGGCTGATCAACATCACCGGCGTCAGCTTCTCGCTAGCCCTGGACGCCATCGCGCTCAGCGGCGGCAGCGCCATCGCCCTGCTCGTCATCGTCGCCGTGACGGCCATCGTGCTGGGCATGGGTATGCCGACGGTCGCGGTCTACATCTTGCTGGCAACCTTGCTGGCGCCTGCCCTCGAAACCGCCGGCTTTGGGGGCATCGAGGCCCATCTGTTCATCCTCTATTTCGGCATGATGTCGATGGTGACGCCGCCCATCGCGCTGGCCGCGATCACGGCCGCGAACATCGCCGGCACCAACCCCTGGTCGACAAGCTGGAACGCCTTGGGGCTGGCCTGGGTGGCCTATATCGTTCCGTTCCTGTTCGTCTTTTCGCCGGCCCTGGTTCTGGCCGCGCCCTGGTTTCTGGTTTGCGTCACCGTCGCGACCGCGATGGTCGGCATCTATTGCATCTCCGCCGGTGCGGTGGGCTTCCACCGGGCGAGACTGGGAAGACCATGGCGGCTGGCCTGGGCGGTCGTCGGCGTGCTTCTTTTCATGCCGCCTGGCCTGGGAACCTGGGCCATCGTCACCAACCTGGCGGGCGCGGTCCTGTTCGCTGCCCTGTTGATCCACGGACATCGGTCGGGCAGCGGCAGAGCTATTCGTCACGATGAAACGGTCTGAAGGTCTCTACCGCGTATTCGGCAGGACATCGAACAGGACCGCGCGCCCGGTTTCACATAGACTGTCTGATCATGACGAACACTGACACTGAGAGCGAGGCCGCCGTCAGCGCCGGCCAATCCGATCCGACCGACGCCGAGAAGATGCATATCGGCGGCGGCCATCTGGATCGCCGCCGGGCGCAATCCCTGTTGGCCGATGCCGGCGCGGACGCCTTGCTGCTCTTGACCCGGCAATCCATCAAGTACGCCACCGGCGCCGATGCCGGGCCCGTGACCCTGTTCGACAAGGCCGGTTCCGCCTTCGTCGTAATCCCGGCCGACGCGGGCGATCCACCATCAGCGATCATCGGTGATTTCGGCGCCATGACCTTCGCGGCGCGAAGCGGCATCGCGGATGTGCGCCCTTTTCCCACCTGGATCGAGACGGCCGACATCACCGGGTTTGCCGGACAAGACCTCTCCTTGCGGGAGAAGCTGGCGCTGGCCGACAGGCCGCCCGGCAGGCAGCGCCCGGCGACCTTCGAACCGGAACGGACGTTCGCCCTGCTGAACGACGTCTTGGCGGATCGGGGGCTGGCCAGCGCCGTGATCGCGATCGAGACCGATGGTCTGACTGCCGCGGAGAGCGCGGCGATCAAGCGCGCCTGCCCAAATGTGCGCTGGCTGGATGGCGGGCCGCTGCTGGCACGCTTGCGCATGATCAAATCGGACGCCGAAATCGCCATCCTGACCCGGGCCGCGGCTGCCGCCGAGGCTGGAATGCGTCGGGCGCAAGCCAGCATCGCGGCCGGCGTCAGCGGCAACGCGCTGGCGGATATCTGGCGCGCTGCCGCGCTCGACCACGCCGCCACGCTCTGCCCTGGCATGCCGCTCGACACATGGTCCTCCGTCGCCTCGGGGTCGGACGCCTTCAGCGGCAACCGGCCGGTTCAGCACGGAGACACGATCAAGTTCGACGTCGGCGTGGTGATCGACGGCTATTCGTCGGATTCGGCGCGCACTTTTGCTTGGCGCCAACCCCCTGACGAGGTGTCGGACCTGTTCAAGACGATGCTGGAAGCTCATGCGGCGGCGGTCGACGCCGTGGCCGTCGGCAATCCGCTGGGGGAGATCCACCGCGCCGCCATCACGGTGATGCATCGCGCCGGCTTCGACAGCTATCACCGGGGCCATTTCGGCCACGGGCTCGGCGCGTCGTCCTTCGTCGAGCAATGGCCGTTCATCGGTCCCGGCGAGACGGAACCGGTGGCGCCCGGCATGGTCCTGGCCGTCGAAGTGCCGTGGTACATCCAAGGCCTGGGCGCGCTGATGGTCGAAGACCAGTTCGTGATTAGCGAGCGGGGACCGCAGCGGGCCTGGACGCTGCCGCGCGACCTGGTCGTGGTCTGAGGCCGGCAGTAAGCGGCCCCGGTTACCGATCGGGTACGACGTTGGTCAGTTTGCGCGGGTCAGTTCAGTCGTTCACGCATGGGCGCCCATCAGGCCTGGGCCACCCTCGGCATCTTCATCGGCTCGGACTTCAGAAGCCCCTGGACCATCTCATGGAGCAGCTTCGATTTCAGCGCCACGGAGGCGGGGTCCGACCAAAGATTGCTTAACTCGTGCGGATCTTCCTGCAGGTCGAAGACTTCGCCGTATTCACCGCGACGATAAACGGAGATCTTGTAGCGGTCGTTCACATAGGTGGTGACGTGCGGCATGTCCGGGTTGTGGCGGTTTTCGACCAGGGCAAAGTCCCGCGCCGCCGTGTCGTCACCCTGCCAAACCCGCATCTGCGAGACACCTTGCAAATTGTCGGGCGCGCCGAGGCCCGCGACCTCGGAGAAGCTCGGCGTCAGGTCGACCAGGCTCTGAATCGCGGGGCTGGTCCGGCCGGCAGGAACGCTGCCGGGCTGTCGCACGATGAACGGCACGCGCAGCATGTCTTCATAGTGAAACGGTCCCTTGGCAACCAGCCCATGCTGACCGAGGAAATGCCCGTGATCGCTGGTAAAGACGACCAAGGTGGTCTCCGCAATGCCCAGCCGGTCGAGATGATCGAGGATGCGCCCGACTTCGCGGTCGAGGAAACTCATCATGCCGTAATAGGCGGCAATATCCTTCTTCAACTCGTCTTCGGGATAGAGATGGCTGGTGCAGCCATGGGCCTCGTGAGGGTCGTGCCAAGCTGAGAAGTCGGGCGCCACCTCTTGCGTCATGCCGAAATGCGGTGCGTTGTGCTCATGCTCACCCTGCATCAGGCGGCCAGGCTCCATCTCTTGCGGGTCATACATCGAGGCCCAAGGTTCTGGCACGGTGTAGGGCGGATGGGGGTCGGGAAAGCTGGCCCAGAGAAAGAACGGCGTGTCGGCGCCGACGCAATCATCGATGAAGGCGCGCGAGCGCTCACCGATCCACGGCGTATAGTGAAACCGTTCCGGCAACTGCCAGTGACGGTCTCGCCGGGCCCAGTAGGGTGTGCCGGGCAGCCGTCTTGGCGCCTTGTCCGGCAGTTCACCCGACACCGGCTGAAAATAGTCCCGCCAGTCGGCAAGGCCCTTCGCCTCCATCCAGATCGCGTAGTGCTGGCCGACATGGCTTTCATCGGCATGGTTGCGGGTCAGTTCGACATGATCGAAGCCGTACCAGGGCCCGTTGAAGCCGCGCCAGAAATCGAGGTCGCGCAAGGTCGGCTGGCGTTCCAGCGATTCACCATGCAGGGGTTGAAAATGGGCCTTGCCGATCAGCCCGGTGCGGTAACCGGCGGCCGACAGCATCGCGCCGATGGTCGGCACCGTCTCCGGCAGCTTGACGCCGATGGTCCAGGCACCGTGCTGCGAAGGGTAGAGACCGGTAATGATGCTGGCCCGCGATGGCGTGCAGACCGGGCTTGGGCAATAGGCCCGGTCGAACCGCGTGCCTTCCCGGCACAGCCGGTCCAGGCTCGGCGTCCGAATGGCCGCATTGATCGCACCAAGGGCGGAATAGTGCTGCTGATCGGTCGTGATCAGAAGAATGTTGGGCTGTTTGGCCATGGGTTCGTCCCTACCCCTTCACCGCGCCGGCGAGACCGCTGATGAAGTATCTCTGCAACAGGATGAAAAGCGCCACGATCGGCAAGATGGAAATCGTCGAGGCAGCCGCCATGCCCGACCAGTCGATGAACTGCTCGCCCTTGAAGGCATAGATGCCGACCGACAGGGTGCGGATCGCCGGGTTTGCCAGGGTGACGACCAACGGCAGCAGGAAATCGTTCCAGGCGTGCAGGACCTGCATGATGATCACGGTAACCACCATCGGTCGCGCGAGCGGCAGCATGACATGCCAGAAGATCCGAAAGAAGCTGACGCCGTCCATCACGGCCGCCTCTTCGAGTTCCTTGGGCAGTTGGCTGAAATAGCCGGCGAAAAGCAGAACGAAGATCACCATCGCGTGCCCGCTGGTGGCCAGCGTCAGGCCCAGCAAGTTGCTGGACAGGCCGAGAAAGCTGAGCAGTTCGAAGACCGGAATGATGGTGAACCCTTGCGGCACGAAGACGGTCGCCACGAAACAGAAAAGTAGGGTTTTGCGTCCGGGAAACCGATAGCGGCCGAGCACGTAGCCGAGCATGGAGGTGCACACCGTGACGATTGCCACGGAACCCAAGGTCACCATGAGGGTGTTGATGAAGTAGCGGCCCATATGGGCCTGCACCCAGGCCCGCTGATAATTCTCAAAAGCGATGGCGTCGGGGATCAGACCGGTGCCGGCGAAGATCTCCGCGTTGGATTTCAGGCTGGTCGAGATCATCCAGACGAAGGGATAGATCCACAGCAGGCAAAGGCAGGCCAGGGCCAAGCTGGTCAAGGCCACGCGCGGCGTCGGGCGATGATCACCGAACAGGATGCGGCGGGGATGCAGGGCGGAGATCAGGGTCATGTCACCCCACCGCCCCTCTGATGCGTCGGGAAAAGCGCGCCTGAACAAGCGTAATGGACAAGACCACCACGCCAAAGAAAACCCCCGCCGCCGCCGCATAGCCGAGACGCGGGATGGAACCGTCGCCGGTGGCAAAGGCGGTGCGGTAGATGAAGATCTCCATCACCTCCGAGGCGAAGAACGGGCCGCCATTGGTCATGGACATGATCAACGGAAAGACGTTGAGCGCGCCGACCGCGGAGATCAAAAGGATCATCACGGCGAAGGGCAGGATGATGGGCAGAATCACATGGATGAGCAGCCGCGCACCCTTGCAATTGTCGATCTTGGCCGCGTCGTAAACGTCATCCGGCACGGTCTGCAGGGCGGCAAGCCAGTAGATCAGGGTGATGCCGAGCCATTTCCAGACATAGACGCCGATGACGGACGGCAAGACGGTATCGCTGGAGCCGAGAAAGTCGATGGGCTGAGAAATAATGCCCAGCGCCATGAGAAACCCGTTGATCGGGCCGTTGAAGGGGCTGAGCAGAAAGGTCCAGACCACGCCGATCACGGCAACGGGCGTCACGACCGGCAGAAAGATGAACGTACGGAAGAACGTCGAGAGCTTCAGCAGTTGATTGTTCAGGACCACCGCCAGAACCAGCGACAGGAAAAGCTGCAGCGGCACGGTACCGATGAGAAACAGCATCGAGCGCCGAAAGGCGCCCCAGAAGATCGGGTCGGCGAAGAGTTGCAGATAGTTGGCCAGCCCGATGAACACCCGGTCGGCGTTGAAGCCGGACCAATCCTGCAAAGAGTAATAGACCGCCGCCAGTATCGGATAGAAGACGAACATCCCGGCCAGCACCAGGCCGGGAAGCAACATCAAATACTGGGCGCGATGGCGCCGAAGGACCGCGATCAGGCGCATCTGTCCGATCCTTGGTCTAATCGGCCCCGGGATGGGCCGCCTGGCGGGGCAAGCGGCCCATGGCCGGTCAGTAGTCCGCCGAACCGAAATCGACGTTCGGGTCCCAGTTGGAGAACACCAGGTCCGATCGCTCGACCGACGCACCATCGGCGCGTGCCGCCTCGAACGCTGCGTCCAGCGCCGCATTGTAACGGTCTTTCAATGCCTTCATCTGCGCCCGGACATCGGTCAGGTCGCCGGACACCAGGCCCTGTACGGTCCGGGCGAAGTTGATGTCGGGCGCCTGGAACGAAGCGATCACGTTCGCCAGCTCGTTATTGCGCACGATTGGATTGGGCCCGACGCGGATCTGCTCGTCAAACATGGTCAGGACTTGCTCGGCGCGCGGCGACATATCGGCGTCCGAAACCGCGGCCGCCATGATCGGCGGGTCCCCGGGGCCGACGATATCGGCCCATGCGGTCTGCCCCGCCAGCGTGCCGAGATAGTGGAAGATGTCGCCGGCAATGGCGCCGTTTTCCGACCCGCTGTACAGCCACATCGTGTTGTTTTCCGCGCCCCCCTGGCCAATGGTCAGCTTGCCAACGGGGCCATCGTCCGGGACCGGGCCGGAGGAGATGCCGAAGTCGAAGTCAGGGTTCTCGCCTTGCCAGACCGGGATGTTCCAGGGCCCCTGAAGGATCATGCCCGCGGCACCCTGGGGCATGAAGGCACGGGCCTGGGGCGCGTTCATGCCCATCACACCCGGGAACATGCTGCCGTCTTGGCGCAGCGCTATTAGCAGTTCCACCGCCCCGATATACTGGTCGCTGTCAAAGACGAAATCGCCGGTTCGAAAGTCGATGTCGGCTTCGATGACGCTGTCCATGCCGGCACTGGCACCGGCCATGCGGCCCAGATTGCGCACCGTGCGCGACCAGCGGCCGAGTTGAGAGCCGCCGATGATAAAGCCGAAATAGCGCCCCTGCCCGGCCTCGGTGATGCGGCGCGCGGCGTCCCTGAACTGGGTCCAGGTCAAGGGCGAGGCTTCCGGATCGAAGCCTGCGTCCTCCATATAGGCCCGGTTGTAGAGTAGATGCGAACTGTAGCGCTTGTTGGACGTGAACGGCAGACCATAGGTCCTGCCGTCGAACTCATTGATGCCCGGCAAAAAGGCGCCGGCGGGAAAACCGGCCTTCCAAGTCTCGAAGTCCGGGATGAAATCGTCAAAAGGCTGCACCCAGCCCTGCGCCACGGCATCGGCGGCGCTGACATTCTCCGGCAGCACGAAGACGTCGTGCGCGGTCTCGTTGCGAACGCCCAGCGGCACGACTTGCGCAATCTCGTTCCAGGGCAGCGCGTCGTAGACCACCTCTATGCCGCGATCCCGGCTGTACGCATCGAAGAACTGACGGAAGAAGACGGCCTTCTGATCGCCGCTATCGATCCAGCGGAACGTTGCCCCCGACGGTATTGCGCTGATGGCCGGCGGCACCGAGATCTGGGCCTTCGCCAATCCCGGTGACAGGGCCAGCGCCGCTGCGCCCGCGGCCGCGCCTTGCATGAACCCGCGTCGTGATACGCCCCGGATTTTCCTACTCGTCATCATGTCCCCCCTTGGCTGCTTTTGACACATTACTTTTGACTTTCGACGGCCATAGTGACAAATGCGATCAATCACAATAAGTAAGATTTTCTGCGAAATTGATAACGAGAGCTGATATCGGGTGTTCGGAAAATCGGAAAGCCTTCGCCGGTTTATTTGCGTAGCGGAAAAGGGCACGTTGCATGCCGCCGCCGCCGAACTCGGCCTGACCCAGCCGGCGCTGACGCGCAGCATCAAGCTTTTGGAGGATGAGTTTGGCGCGCCCTTGTTCGAGCGGTATCCGCGTGGTTTGCGGCCGACCGCACTGGGCGAACGGGCGCTGCGTCACGCCAGGCATATCTTGCGGGAATGCCAGCTTGCCGACGCCGACATGGATGCGCTGCGCACGGGTGACGCGGGATCATTGAGCGTTGCGGCGGGACCGATCTGGATGTCGTCCATTCTGCCCTTCGTGATTGCGCGCCTGCATCGAACCTATCCGCGATTTCAGTTCCAGTTGGCCTCGATCAACTATTCGCTGGCGCTTGCCGGCCTGCAGAATGGCGAACTTGACCTGCTTTGCGGGGGTTTTCAGCGCGCCGAGAGCCTGCCGTCCTTCCTGGTTCGTCGCGAGCTCTTCACCGTCGCGTTGAGGGTGATTGCGCGCCGCGACCATCCGATACTGGCCGTGCCGGAGGTGGGGCCGGACGACCTGCTGAGCTATCCGTGGTTGTCCTACCAAACCGATGTCGGCTATCTCGACACGATCATGGAGCCGATCCTTGAGCAAACCGGCCGGCGGGCCAGTGCCATCGTCAGGTGCGAATCGATCCTGACGCTGCTGGCCCTTATGCGAGAGGGGGATTATCTCGCCTTTCTGCCGGGCAGCCTGATCACCTCATCGAGCCTTTGGGACCTCCAGGTGGTTGACACCAATGTCACGGATGTCACCTTCGAGTCCGGCATGATTTTTCGGCGCAGCCTGCTGTCCAACCCAGCCTTTCGCCACCTTCTCGATCTGACCGACGAACGCATCGCAACCGTGATTGATGTCGGATAGCATTCGGCAACCCTCCATTCATGGCCAAAGAAAATCAACGGCGGACGAAGTAACTGGCTTCTCTGCAAAAAACCTACGCCAGACTGTGTCAATCGCCTATTCCCACTCGATCGTGCCCGGCGGCTTTGACGTCACGTCGTAGACGACGCGGTTGATGCCGCGGACCTCATTGATGATGCGGGTGGCGACGCGGCCGAGGAAGTCATGCGGGAACGGGTAGTAGTCGGCGGTCATGCCGTCGGTCGAGGTGACGGCGCGCAGGGCGCAGACATGGTCGTAGGACCGGGCGTCGCCCATGACGCCGACGGTGCGCACCGGCAACAGCACCGCGAAGGCCTGCCAGATGGCGTCGTAGAGGCCGGCGGCGGCAATCTCCTCCAAATAGATGACGTCCGCCTTGCGCAGGATATCGAGCTTGTCGCGGCTGATGGCGCCCGGCACGCGGATCGCCAGGCCCGGCCCGGGAAACGGGTGGCGGCGGATGAACGGTTCCGGCAGGCCGAGTTCGCGGCCAAGGTCGCGCACCTCGTCCTTGAACAACTCGCGCAAGGGTTCGACCAGCTTCAGCTTCATGTGGGCGGGCAGGCCGCCGACATTGTGGTGGGACTTGATGGTGACGCTGGGGCCGCCGGTGACGCTGACGCTTTCGATCACGTCCGGGTAGAGCGTGCCCTGGGCCAGGAAATCGGCGCCGTCGATCTTCGCCGCCTCCTCGTCGAACACGTCGATGAAGGTGGCGCCGATAATCTTGCGCTTGGCCTCTGGGTCCTCGACCCCCTCCAGCTTGCCCAGGAACAGGTCGCCCGCGTCGACATGGACCAGCGGAATGTTGTAATGGCCGCGAAACAGGTCCACGACCTGCGCCGCCTCGTCCGCACGCATCAGGCCGTGATCGACCAGGATGCAGGTCAACTGATCGCCAATCGCCTCGTGCAGCAGCACCGCTACGACCGAACTGTCGACCCCGCCAGACAGGCCCAGGATCACCTTACCGGCGCCGACCTGCGCCCGGATCTTGGCGATCGCCTCATCGCGGAAGGCGGCCATCGTCCAGTCGCCGGTGCAGCCCGCGACGTGATGGGTGAAGTTGTGCAACAACTCGGCACCGTGCGGCGTGTGCATGACCTCCGGGTGGAACTGGACGCCGTAGAATTTGCGCGCGTCGTCGGCGATGGCGGCGAAGGGCGCATTGTCGCTGACCGCCACGACGCGGAACCCGGGAGGCAGCGCCGTCACACGGTCGCCGTGGCTCATCCACACCTGCTCGCGCTGGCCGGTGTCCCATAGGCCCTCGAACAGGGCGCAGCTCTCCTGCACTTCGATGAAGGCCCGGCCGAACTCCTGATGGTCGGAGTTTTCAACCTCGCCGCCCAGCTGGGCACACATGGTCTGCTGGCCGTAGCAGATGCCGAGCACCGGTACGCCGAGGTCGAACACCACGGCTGGCGCGCGTGGCGTATCGCTTTCGGTGACCGAGGCCGGCCCGCCGCTCAAGATCACCGCCCTCGGACCGAACTGCCGGATGGCGTCATCCTCGGCGCGATTGAAGGGCCAGATTTCGCAATAGACGCCGCTCTCGCGTACGCGGCGGGCGATCAGCTGGGTGACCTGGCTGCCGAAATCGAGAATCAGGATGCGATCGTGGTTCTGTTCGACCATCGTTTTCGGCTTCCCTTTAGCCTGCATCGCCATCCCCATCAGTCATCCTCCGTTCCAAAACGGCGGCGAAAAAGCCGTCGGTGCCGGTGCTGGCCGGCGACAAGTGCAAGAACTCGCCCGCAACCGGACAGTCCGAGCCCAGGACCGCACGCCAGACTGTGCCGACCGGCACGATCGTGTAGTCCGGTGTCGCCGCGAGGAACCGCGCGATCCGATCCTCATTCTCGGCCGGCAGCAGCGAGCAGGTGGCGTAGATCAGCCGGCCGCCCGGCTTCGTCAGCCTGGCCGCGCTGGCAAGGATGCGGTCCTGCAATGCGGTCAGGGCGCCGAGATCGACCGCGCGCCAGCGGGCGTCCGGATTGCGGCGCCAGGCGCCAATGCCGGCACAGGGCGCGTCGATCAGCACGCGGTCGAACTTGCCCTTCTGCCGCGTCACCCAGCGATCACGTTCGTTGGCCAGGTGTCGCGGTTCGATGTTGTCGACACCGGCGCGCTTGATGCGCTCCTTCGCCTTGTGCAGCCGCGCGGTGGCGACGTCACAGGCAACGATCCGCCCCTTGCCCGCCATCGCCGCGGCCATGGCCAGCGCCTTGCCGCCGGCGCCGGCACAGAAATCGGCGACCTGAAAGCCGGGTTGCGCATCGACCAGCAGGGACAGTAGCTGCGAGCCCTCATCCTGCACCTCGATCGCCCCGCGCTTGAACGCGTCGAGCCCGCCAAGCGGCGGTCGGCCCTCGACCCGCAGACCCACCGGCGACCATGGCGTCGGCTGGCTGGCGATGCCCAAGCCCGTCAGTTCGTCGCGGATCTTGTCGCGATCGGCGCGCATCGTATTGACCCGCAGGTCGAGCGACGCTTCATCGACGAGGGCCGTCAGTTCGGTCTCGAACCGATCGCCGAACGCGGTCTCCAGCGGCGCCACCGCCCAGTCCGGACACTCCGCGCGCACGGCGGCCGGCATGGCAGGATCGTCCAGTTGCTGGCCATCGATCGCCTTCAGGAACCGCCGCTCGTCGTCGCTCAACGGTGGCGGGGCATAGCGGTCGCCGTTGAACAGGGTGTCCAGGTTGGCCGGCGGTCGTCCGTCGACAAGCATTTGGTGGGCAAGCAGCCTTGTACGCGGCGAAGGCGTCACTTCGTGCCGCGCCAAATGCCAATCGAGCCGGGCGCGGTGCCGCAGGGTGCCGTAATAGGCGACGGCGATGGCGCTGCGATCCTTAGACCCAATGTAGCGCCGCGAGCGGAAATAGGCGGCCGCGATCACGTCCGCCGGACGGCCGCCTTCCTCATCCTCGCTCAACAGCTCCAGGGCGGCGGCAAGGCGTGCGGACGGTGTCATCGGCGGGATCGCGGGTCAGAGGGGGCGATCATTGGGCGCCGCCGAGGATCAGATGCCTTGCCGATAGTTCGGCGCCTCGCGGGTCACGGTGATGTCGTGGACATGGCTTTCGCGCAAGCCCGCATTGCTGATGCGCACGAACTCGGCGCGCTGCTGCAGGTCGCTGATGGTCTTGCTGCCGGTATAGCCCATCGCCGCCTTCAGGCCGCCGACAAGCTGGTGGACCACTTGGGCGACCGGGCCCTTGTAGGGCACCCTGCCCTCCACGCCCTCCGGCACCAGTTTCAGTGCGTCGGAGACCTCTTGCTGGAAATACCGGTCGGCCGAGCCGCGCGCCATCGCCCCGACGGAGCCCATGCCGCGATAGCTCTTGTAGCTGCGCCCTTGATAGAGAATCACCTCGCCCGGCGCCTCGTCGGTGCCGGCGAACAGCGAGCCGATCATGGCGCAATCGGCACCCGCGGCCAGGGCCTTGGCCAGATCACCGGAAAACTTGATGCCGCCATCTGCGATCGCGGGGATATCCTGACGGCGCGCTTCCTCGACGACCTCCATCACGGCCGAGAGCTGGGGCATGCCGACCCCGGCGACCATGCGGGTCGTGCAGATCGAGCCCGGACCGATGCCGACCTTGACCGCGTCAGCGCCGGCATCGATCAGCGCCCGCGCACCTTCGGCCGTCGCCACGTTGCCGGCGACGATCTGGGTGTAGTTGGACATTTTGCGCGCGGTCTCGACGCCGTCCAGCACGCCCTTGGAATGCCCATGGGCGGTGTCGATGACCAGCACATCGACGCCGGCGTCGAACAGCGCGGCCGCCCGCTTCAACCCCTTGTCGCCGGTGCCGGTGGCGGCGGCCACGCGCAGCCGCCCTTGCTCGTCCTTGCAGGCCAGCGGGTGCAGTTGGGCCCTTTCGATGTCCTTCACAGTGATCAGGCCGATACAGCGGTAAGCCTTATCGACAACCAGCAGCTTTTCGATCCGATGCTGGTGCAGAAGCCGTTTGGCGTCCTGCCGGTCGACCCCTTCATGCACCGTGACCAGATGGTCGCTGGTCATCAATTCGGCGACCGGCTGGTTGGGGTTGGAGGCAAAACGAACGTCCCGGTTGGTCAGGATGCCGACCAGCGTACCGTCTGGCTTGATCACCGGAATGCCGGAAATCGAGTGGCGCTGCATCAGGGCCAGGGCGTCGGCCAAGGGCGCGTCGGGCCCGATCGTGATCGGGTTGACGACCATGCCGGATTCGAAGCGTTTGACCCGGCGCACCTCCTCCGCCTGCTTGTCGACATCGAGATTGCGGTGCACCACGCCGATGCCGCCGGCCTGGGCCATGGCGATCGCCAGCTTGGACTCCGTGACCGTGTCCATCGCGGCGGAAAGCAGCGGAATGCCAAGCGAAATCGACTTGGTCAGGCGGGTCGAGGTATCCGTCTCGGCCGGCAAAACCTCCGACGCCAGCGGCTTTAGGAGAACATCGTCGAATGTAAGGGCGGTACGAATTTCCATCGTGCGAACTCGAATCGGCGGCGGGGAAATTCGCCGCACTATACCCAACGGCCTTCACAAGGAAACCCGGCCAATCGCATGGCACCGTTGACCGGACCGGGGGCGTCAATCCGACGTGTCGCTGCCGCCCCGAAAGCCCAGCGCGACAACGTAGGTCTCCGCGGAATCGGACCGGCTCGCCGCCGGCTTGGCGTGCGTGACCTTTTCGAAGTCGCGCTTCAACGGGTCCAGCAACGACTTTTCCGCGCCGCCCTGGAACAGCTTGGCCACGAAAGTGCCGCCCGGCGCGAGCACCTGGGCGGCGAATTCGTAGGCCGTCTCGGCCAACGCCATGATGCGCAGATGATCGGTGGCGGTATGGCCGGTGGTGGGTGCCGCCATGTCGCTCAGCACCACATCGACCGGTCCGCCGACTGCGTCCTTCAGCCGGTCCGGGGCGTCATCGTCGTAAAAGTCCATTTCCAGAACCGTCACGCCCGGCAGCGGTTCCATCGGCAAATAGTCGAGCGCGACGACAGTGCCCCGCCCCTTGGTGCGCTCTACCGCCACCTGGCACCAGCCACCCGGCGCGGCGCCGAGATCGACGATCCGCTGGCCCTGCCTCAAGAAAGAAAAACGGTCGTCGAGCTGCATCAGCTTGAAGGCCGCGCGCGAGCGCAAGCCGCGCTTCTTCGCCTCGGCGACGTAGGGGTCGTTGAGCTGGCGCTGCAGCCAGCGTGTCGACGAGGTGCGCCGGCGCTTCGCCGTCTTGACCCGAACGGCAAGCCCGCGCCCGCTGGGCCCAGATTTCTTGCCCACCATCCTCACAATCCCCGGTATCGAAAACGACCGATGGGTGCCGGTCAGCCTGCCCGCATGGCGCCGTCGGCCGTCATCAGGTCGAACAATATGCCTTCCCGCACACCACGGTCGGCGATGCGCAGCCGAGGCACCGGCCAAAGCCGGCCGATCGCCTCGAACACGGCGCATCCCGCCACCACCAGATCGGATCGCTCGCGCCCGATGCAAGGTTCCGCCGCCCGGCCCTCAAAGTCGAGCGACAGCAGCGTACGGCTGACGGTGATGGCGGTTTCCAGATCGAGATGACTGCCGTCAACCTTCGCCCGGTCGTAGCGCGGCAAGCCCATCGACACGCCGGCCAGTGTTGTCACCGTCCCGGACGAGCCGATCATCTGAACTTGCCCATCGGCAATGAGGCCGGCGATGTCGTACTCCGCATCGAACCACGCCAGGACGGAGATCACCTCGTCGATGATCGTCTCGTAGGCGTCGACCGACATGCGGTTGCCGCCGAAGCGCTCCGATAGGTTGACGACACCGAGAGGCATGCTGACGCTGTCGATCAGGGCCGCCCGCCCAGTATCCGGGTCGACCTGCAACCACATGACCTCGGTCGACCCGCCGCCGATATCGAAGACGATCGCGTGGCGCACCTGCGTATTCAACAGCGGCGCGCAGCCGGACAGGGCCAGCCGCGCCTCCTCCTCCGGGCTGATCAGTTCCAGCCGCAGGCCGGTTTCCTCAACCACGCGGTCGCGGAACTGGTCGAAGTTGCTGGCCTTGCGGCAGGCTTCGGTTGCGACCGCACGGCTTGCGGTGACCCCACGGCGGCGTATCTTGGCGGCACATATGCGCAAGGCGCCGATGGTGCGGCCCATCGAACGCGGGCTCAACCGGCCGTTGGTGTCGACCCCTTCGCCCAAACGCACGATACGGCTGAACGCGTCGATCACCCGAAAACCGCCGCGCGCCGGCCTGGCGACCAAAAGGCGACAATTGTTCGTTCCCAGATCGACCGCCGCACAAATGCCGTTCTCCGCACCGTCCCACCGACCGATATCCATCCGCTTCGGCGGGGCTGGACTGTCGGAAAGGCGCGCGGTGGAGGGCAACGGCGGCTCCTTAGACTGAATGGCTGGTCAGATTTCCAGCGCATTTTCGTCACTCTTTCGTCATCGTACCCGCTTGCCGTCGGTGCGCCAAGGTAAACGCTGATTTACTTGGGCAATGGCGGCCATATGCATAAAGTTTATGGCCCGCCGGCCCGATTTGAATGGGTTTTGCACCTCACCCAGGGTTAGGCTGATCCTTGAATTGATCCGACGATACCCGACACGCCGACAACAAGGCGACCAACAAGTCGGGTCGAGGACCGTCCGGAAGGGGAGGCTGTGATGGATCAACACGTCGCCGGCGCGATCGAAACCAATCTCATCATCGATGGCATCTGGCAGCCGCCGGAAAGCGGCGGCCGCTATGACGTGCACAACCCGGCACGGCCGGACGAGATCGTCGGCCATGCCGCCCGCGCCACGGCGGCGGACGTGGATGCCGCGATCAAGGCGGCTCATGGGGCCCAGCCGGCCTGGGCGGCGCTAAGTTATCAGGAACGGGCCGACCATCTGCGCGCCGTGGCCAAGAACCTGGTCGCCGACGAGCCGGAGTTGAAGGCCCGCATCCACCTGTTCACGCGCGAGCATGGCAAGGTCCTGAAAGAGTCGGGGATCGAGATGACCCGACTGGGCGATCGGTTCGAGCTCGTCGCCTCCTACGCCGATCGTCTTGCACACGATGATGCACTGCCGGCCCCGCCGCTGGACACCATCATCACGCGCCAGCCGTTCGGTGTCGCCCTGCTGATCGTGCCCTGGAACTGGCCGCTGTCGATCCTGGGCGCGAAGCTGCCGCAGGCCCTGATGGCCGGCAACACGGTGGTTATCAAGATCGCCAACGAGGCCCCCCTGGCGCCGGCGCTGGCCATCCAGAAAATGGCCGAGGTTCTGCCCAAAGGCGTGATCAACTTGATCACCGGCAAGTCGTCGGAAATCGGCGACGCGATGCTGACCCACCCTTTGGTGCGCAGGATCAACTTCACCGGCTCGATCGCCGCCGGACGCGCCGTCATGGCCAAGGCGGCCGAGGGGCTGAAGCCCGTGACACTCGAACTCGGCGGCAACGACCCCGCGATCGTGCTGGAAGACGCGGATCTGGATGACGGCGCGTTTCAGCGCATGGTCATGGGCACGTTCATGACGGCGGGCCAGATCTGCATGGCGCTGAAACGGCTTTACGTCCACCGCTCGCGCTATGGCGAGGTGGTCGAGCGGTTCACCGCGTTCGCCGGCAAGGCGGTGGTCGGCGACGGGCTGGACCCGGAGGTCACCATGGGGCCAGTGAACAACAAGGCGCAGTTTGACATCGTTGCCGGCATGATCGACGAGGCAAAGGCGCGCGGCGCGACCGTGAACCCAGTTGGCACGGTCAAGGATCAGGCCGTATTCGAGCGCGGGCACTTTCACCGGCCGACCATCGTCACGGATGCCGAGCCGGACTTGCTGGTCGTGCGCGAGGAGCAATTCGGTCCGGTCTTACCGATCATGCCGTTCGACAGCGATGCCGAGGCGGTCGCGCTGGCGAACGACAGCGACTATGGCCTATGTTCGTCCGTCTGGTCGGCCGATCGGGAACGCGCGGTCGGCATCGCCCGGCAGCTTGAGGCCGGCTACACCTATCTGAACGGTCACGGACCCTTGGCGCAGGACAGCCGCGGACCCTTCGGCGGCTTTAAGAACAGCGGCATCGGCCGCAATCTGGGCTATGAGGGCATCATCGAGTTTCAGCAGTATCACAGCATCTCCGGCCCGCCAGGGTTCCTCGGGCTGTGATCGTGGGATTGCGGATCTCAGTCGATGGCTGACGGTGCGCCGCAACCCGACGGGGTGACCGAAACAAGCGGGTCGATAACCGCCGGGGGCGCCCTGCTCGCTCGGCTGAAGGCGCTCGGCGTCGACTACATCTTCGCCAATTCTGGCACCGATTACCCGCCGATCATCGAAGGGCTTGCCGAGGCCGCGGCTAACGACATCGACCTGCCCGAGGCGCTGGTCATGCCGCATGAGAGCGCGGCGATGGGCATGGCCCATGGGTACTATCTGGCAACCGGGCGACCGCAGGCCGTCATGGCCCACACCAATGTCGGCTTGGCGAATTGCGCGATCGGGGCGATCAACGCCGCGGCCGAGAGCATACCGATCCTCATGTTTTCCGGCCGGACACCGATCCTGGAAAAGGGCCACCCGGGCGCGCGGACCGTTCCGATCGGCTGGGGCCAGGAGATGCGCGACCAGACGGCGCTTGTGCGCGAGGCCTGCAAGTGGGACTACGAGCTGCGCTATCCCGAGCAGGCCATCGACCTGGCCGACCGGGCCTACGGCATCGCCCTGTCGTCACCCGCCGGGCCGGTCTATGTCGGCCTGCCGCGCGAGCCTTTGTGCGACCCCTGCCCGACCGACGGGCTGGACGCTCCGCCAAGTATGGCGCCGGCGCGGGCCGCACCCGGTACCACCGAGATCGAAGCGGCCGCGTCGATGCTGGCGGGCGCCGAACGCCCCCTGATCATCGCCCAGCACGGCGCCGGCTCGGCCGACGCCTTCGCGACGCTAACGCGCCTCGTCGATGACTGGGGCATTCCCGTTCTGCACTATTTCGCCGTTCAGATCGCGATACCGACCGATCACCCGATGTGCGTCGGCGGCAGTCCCGAACCATGGCTCTCCGAGGCAGACGCGATACTGGTGCTGAACAGCCTGGCCCCGTGGTCGCCGGCCAATGGCGAGCCGCGCCCGGATTGCCCCATCATCCAGATCGGCCCGAACCCACTGCACAGCCGCTTTCCGGTGCGCAACTTCCGCTCCGACCTGTCGATCCTGAGCGAAACGGCGCCGGCGGTCACAGCGCTGGCCGACGCGTTGGCGCCGTTTGCGGACCGGTATCGGCAGAAGCGCAACGCACGCCGTGCAAACGTTGCCGCGCAAACCGACAAGATCAGAGATCGGGTGCGCGCCAGAGCGACGGCAGGCGCAGGCACGCTGATGACCAAGGAATGGGCCAGCCATTGCCTGTCGGAGGCCTTGGCGGACGCCGGGCCGTCAACCGTGATTTCGGAGCTCGGGTGTCGTCTGGACGCCCTGCGCCGCACGGAACACAACAGCTTTCAACTAGCACCCCATTCCGGCGGCCTCGGCTGGGGGTTCGCTTGCGCGCTTGGCATCCAACTCGCGGATCGAGAGCGGATCGTCGTCGCGTCGGTCGGCGACGGCTCGTACCTGTTCGCCAATCCGGCCGTGTGTCACCAGATCGCCGAAGCGCTGAACTTGCCGGTCCTCGTGCTGGTCCTGAACAATGCCGAGTGGCGTGCCGTACGCGACTCCGTGCTCGACATCTATCCGGACGGCCACGCGGCGCGGGCCAACCAGATGCCGTTGACCGCCCTGTCACCCCTGCCCGAGTTCGTTCAGATCGCCCAGGCCAGCCGGGCATGGGCGCGCCGCGTCGAGGGGGGTGCGGACCTGCCATCAGTTCTCGCCGAGGCGATCATGCACATCCGAACGTCAGGTACCCAGGCCCTGGTCGAAGTGATGCTGAGCGACTAGCATCGATAGCAACAAAGAAGACAAAACCGAACGGAGGAGACTGCGTCATGAAACGTCGAACAATTTTTGGAGTAGCCACCGCGGCACTTGCCCTTTCATCTGCTGCTGGCTGGTCCGCGCCGGCCGCCGCTGAGGAGAACTTCAGCCTGGCCTATTTCATGGGGCCGGGCCATCCGATGAACGGTGCGGTGTTCCAGCCCTTTGCCGACCGGCTCGCTGAGGTCTCCGACGGGCAGTTGACCGTGGAAATGTTCCCCGGGGGCGCGCTGAACTCCGCCCCGCCGCGCCAGTACGCCACGGTCGTCGAGGGCGTGGCCGACATCGTCTTTGCGCTGCCGGGCTATACGGCCCAACTGTTTCCGGTCACGAACGTGATCACGGTGCCGAACGTCGCCGCCGACGCCGTCGATGGCACCGAGGCCCTGTGGCGGGCGCGCGACCTGATCGAGCAGGAGTACGACGCCCAAATCCTGGCCATGTGGACCAACGCCGCGCCGGTGCTGATCACGCGGGATACGCCGATCCGCAGCCTGGACGATCTCGATGGCATGGTGGTGCGGGTCACCTCGGCCCAGGACGTTCCGTTTGTCGAGGCGCTGGGCGCCAGCGCCGTGTCGCAGCCGGTTTCGGTCATCAATCAAAACCTGACCAACGGCACCATCGACGCGATCGCCATCGACCCCAGCGCCATAGGCTCCTTCAACCTGTGGGAGCCTGCGAACTACGTCACGATCGGCCTTCCCGGATCCGGCTCCGCCTTCGTCCTGTTGATGAACCAGGAGGTCTATGACGGGCTGACGGAGCAGGAGCAGGCCTGGGTCGACGAGGCCAGCGGCGAATGGCTCAGCCTCAACGGCGGCCAAGTCTACCTGGAGGACGCCCTGCGCGGCATCGAGGTCGCGCGCGACAACGGCGTCGAGATCATAGAGCTGTCGGACGACGAGGTTGCCCGCTTCAACGAGGCGATGCAGCCGGCGATGGACGCGTTCCTGGCCAGCACGATTTCCGGCGATCTGACCGGCGCCGATGTCGTCGACATCATGCAGGGTAACAACTAGCCAGCACAAGTCAGCCCAGAACAGCTAGCCAACACGATGGCCACTGCCAACGGGCCGGAACGCGCGCTCGGCTGGGTCGACAAGCTGTCGATCCTGCTTGCGGCGATCGGTGGTCTGGCCACGGTCGCGCTTGTCTGCGTGACCGTGGTCGCGGTGTTCTACCGCTACGTGCTGAACGACCCGATCTTCGGCATGGACGACATTTCGACCATGTTGCTGACCGTCTGCGTCGCCGGCTCCATCTGCTATGGCAGCCGTATCGGCGCCAACGTCCATGTCGATGTGCTCGGCATGGTCGGCGGCCGCCGGATTACCCGCTACACCGACATTGTGGTCCGGGTGCTGGGCGCCGGCATCGTGGGCCTGACCACCTACGCGCTCTACGAGCAAAGCCTGTGCGGCGCGCTCTGTGGCTTTTTCACACCCAACCTGGCGATCCCGCACCAGCCCTTCTACTGGCTGCTAATCGCCGGCATGGGGGCCTACACCCTGGTTCTGATCCTGGAACTGATCGTCGGGATCATCCACATCCGCGACGCCCGTGACCCCAACGAGCATACGTAGCGTCCATGAGTAACATCGAAATCGGCCTGATCGGTTTTGCCGTGCTTGCGGTTCTGCTGTTGATCCGCATGCCGGTGGGCACGGCGATGCTGCTGGTCGGCACGGGCGGGCTTTTTGTCATCAGTCCGCGCGGCGCCTTGCCGACGCTCGCCGGCGAGGTGTTCAGCATCTCGTCGATCTATTCGCTGACCATCCTGCCGCTGTTCGTGCTGATGGGGAACCTCGCGGGCGTTTCCGGCATGTCGCGGGATCTGTACGACGCCGCGCAAAGCTGGTTTGGCCATTATCGCGGCGGGCTGGCCTCGTCGACGGTCGTCGGCTGTGCCGGATTTTCCGCCTTGTCCGGCTCGTCCTTGGCCTCGGCCGTCACCATGGGCCGGGTCGCGCTGCCGGAGATGCAGCGCTTCCGTTATGCCGACAGCCTGGCGACCGGGTCGATCGCCGCCGGCGGCACCTTGGGCATCCTGATCCCGCCCTCGGCCGGTTTCGTCGTCTACGCGATCCTGACTGAAGAATCGATCGGACGCCTGTTCATGGCCGGCGTGTTGCCGGGCCTGATGCTGACCGGGCTGTTCATCCTGGCCATCACCCTGCTGGTCCGCCGAAACCCCGAACTGGCGCCGGGGTCGGCCACGCGCGCTGATCTGCAGGTGCGCCTGCGCTCGCTCAGGCGCGCGACCTGGATCATCTCGATCATCCTGATCACCATCGGCGGCATCTATCTCGGCGTCTTCTCCGCCGTCGAGGCGGCTGGCATGGGCGCCTTCTTCGCCTTCCTCGTCGCCGTGTTCCGGCGAACCTTGACCTGGGCGGCTTGCAAGGAGGTCGTGGCCTACACGCTGCGCTCGACAGCGACCACCTTCATCATCCTGATGGGTGCCTTCGTCTTCACGCCCTTTGTCGCCCGCACCGGCATTCCGGCGGCGATTGTCGACGGCCTCACCGGCCTGGGCTTCGGGCCTTACGGGGTGCTGCTGCTGATCTTGGCCGTGCTGATCCTGCTGGGCACCTTCCTGGAGGGCTTCGCGATCCTGGTGCTGACCTTGCCGCTGATCCAGCCGCTGTTGGAGGTCTACGGCTTCGACCTGATCTGGTTCGGCGTGTTGATGGTGATCGTGCTGGAGATGGGCCTGATCTCGCCCCCTGTCGGCATCAACGTCTTCGTGGTGAAGGGCATAGCGCCCGGGGTGCCGATGAACACCATCTTCCGCGGCATCTGGCCCTTCTGGTTCGCCATGCTGATCGCCATCCTGATCCTGGTCGCGGTGCCCGAGATCGCCCTGTTCCTGCCCGACACGATGTTTGGCGGCGGGTGAGGCGCACAGGTTTGCACCGATGGGCGCTCTCGCCCGGTCGGTGTTGACAACGGCACCGGTCATTGCGATATCGAGGGCCCGCCGGCACCAGCCGGTCGGTTGCTGGGGGATCGTCTAGCGGTAGGACTGCGGACTCTGACTCCGTCAACCCTGGTTCGAATCCAGGTCCCCCAGCCATTTATCCACCTAATACACGCGTCTTGGATCGCTGTGATCGGTGCCCCTGGAGCAACCGGCGTGAGGCAAAACCGGCGGAGTAGGGTTTTGCCGGCTGCCTATTGTGTCAGCCAAAGGGCTTGATAAGGCTCCAGACACACTTCCCGGGTCTTGCCACCCAGAACGTCGGCGCGGCCGGAGATCAAGTCCCGAAGGCTCCCCGCTGCCGAGAGGCCAATGTCGGCCGGATCCAGGGCAAGTCGGATGCCTTGGTCCGAAACGTTCACCAACACCCACACGCGATCGTCGGGCGCCTCGCGCACGATGCTGAAAACCCGGTCATCGACCCTGACGACCCGCTGCGCCACGTTGGGGTGAAAGGCCGTGCGTTGCCGGCGAATGGTCAACAGACGGCGATAGCCGTCGAGCACGCGGTGTCGAAGGCTGTCCGGCTCCGTCAGTTCAGCTTCCAGCTCGGAAAGCCACAGGCGCTCGCGGTTGATCGAGCGGTTCTGGCCGGTGCGTTCAACCCCCGCATGATCACTGCGCGAGCCGAGCAGGCTGTGAATATAGATGCCGGGCACGCCGACAACCGACAGCAGGATGGTCTGCGCGGCCAGAAACTTGGCAGCGCGCACAGCGTCGGTGTCGTCGGGCAACGCCACGGCGTCGATGTAGCTGATGTTCAACTCGTACGACGCCGTGCCGCCATCGGGCAGGGCACGCATCGAAACCAGGCCACCGCTGGAACGCACACGGTCGGCCATCGCCGCAACCTGTTCGCGCGTCAAGATATCCTCGACGGGCCGCAGGCCGATGCCGTCATGGGATGCGAGGAAATTGAAGTACGTGGTCGATGGCGTCGTCGGCTCCAACGACGCCGCCCAGTCAGACAATGGTCGCGCATTGCCCGTCTGAAAGGCGTGAAGCGTCAGGGGCGGCAACGGGAACTGATAGACCAGGTGCGCCTCGTTCGTGCCATCGCCGAAGTAGCTGATGTTGTCCTGGTGCGGCACGTTGGTTTCCGTGATCAGCAGGGTTCCCGGCGCGGCGTAATCCAGCACCTGGCGCATCACCTGGATCAGCGCGTGCGTCTGGGGCAGATGCATGCAGGTCGTGCCGATCTGCTTCCAAAGAAAGCCGATGGCGTCGAGGCGGATGAAGCGCGCGCCCCGTTGGGCATAGAACAGCAGCAGATCGATGATCTCGATCAACACGTCCGGGTTGGCATAGTTGAGATCGATCTGGTCGGCGCTGAACGTGGTCCAGGTGTGCTTGGCGCCCGACGCCGTCTCCACCGGTGTCAGCAACGGCAAGGCACGCGGCCGCGTGACCTGGCTGTAGTCGAGATCGGGGTCGGCGACGATGAAATAGTCGGCGTAGGCCGGATCGTCGGCGACGAACCCCTCGAACCAGGTGCTTTGGCGCGAGACGTGATTGATGACGGCATCGAACATCAGGCCATACCGCTCGGCCAGCATCGCAACATCGTCCCAGGTGCCGACGTGCCCGTTCACCGCCCGATAATCGATCACCGAAAAGCCGTCATCGGAGGAATAGGGATAAAACGGCAGGATATGGACGTCCGGCACAGTGTCCCCCACGTGCCGGTCGAGGACGTCCGACAGCACGGCCAGGGGTGGCCGTTCGCCGTCCAGGATCGAATCCCCGTAGGCGATCAGCATCACATCCGTCTGATCGACCCAGCGGTTTGCGCGCTCGGGAATGGTATCCCGGTAGCGGCCTGCCAGATCCGCAATACGCCCGACAAGCGCATCGGCGGTGTGGGACGGGTAGGCAAGCGCCAGCCGCTCCCTCAAAACATCCACTCTCAGCGGGCGGTCATCGGCATCATCGGGCATCGCATCGTCATCGCTTTGGCCGGCCTGTTGCTCAAGTCGGGCCTTATCGGGTGCGGGGGTACGCAGGATGGCATCATAAGGGATCGTCCTCGACAACGGCGAGGTGTTTGCGAAAGTGACGGACCGGCGGCTGCTCGGGCTTTCCGATCGAAACCGCCGCGACCGTGTTGTGCGCCGTCACGCTGTCGCCGACAACACCCCAGGTCACGCCCATTGCACCGAAGCACAGCCAAACGTCAGACCACAGAGTCCCAGGCCGGACCGAATTTCAGGCTGCGACGGCCTTGCGCGCCGATCGAAATCCGAACGCGTCGATCAGCTCTCTCCAGATCGAGCGCGTGGGCGTCGGCCAAAGCGCGCCCATCTCCTGGTCAATCGAACGATCGCTATTCTCCGCCTGCGCGCCAACCCAGATCAAACCGCCCGATGCCGAGTACGGGGTGATCTCGGCGAGATAGAGCTCGCCCATGACATCGAAGAAGTCGACGCGCATATGTCCGAAATCGCTGCTGATCTGTGCCGATATCCGGCACATATCTTCCCAAAAGGGCGGCCTTGGCTGCGGCTGCCCGACATCCGTCCTTTCGCCGTCGATAATGGCGCACCACGGCAGCTGTCGCCAGTCTGCATCATAGAAGGTCAGGTCGGCATCGTCGGTGAGTTTGCCGATACTGAGTTGCACCAACTTTAGTTGGCCAGCAAAACAGTAGACCCTGTACTCAGACGGCACGATCAGTTCGTCAGGCGTGGCAAGATACTCCTCGGCGATGATCCCACGGGTTACTTGAGTGTAGGCCCACTCCCGGCCGGCGCGGCCATGGACCCGCCTCATCCACCGGGCGGCTTCGGTTTTGGAATGATGGATGTCGAGCCGCCGCTTGTCATCGCAGAGCAAAAAGCGGCCGCTCAGATGCGAGGGTTTCAGGACGAAGCGATCCGGCAAGCTGTCGAAGGGGATCGCGTCCGCGTCGTGCCCGTACCAATAGACCTCGGCCATCTTCAACGGCAGGTTCGCGCGTTCGACATAGTCTCGCAGCATCATCTTGTCGCAAAAAACCGCGAACTGCGGGTCGCGCTCGAACAGCTTTCGCCATTGCATCTTGTCGCCATAGGTCACGGGTCGGATGTAACGGGGCGGATACCCCATCGCCCGCCTGAACCGGTACGAGTTTTTGGTGTGTCGCAGGCGAACCAAACTGTTCGCCACTGCTATCGCGAGTTCTGTTTCCACGATCCAGACTGCGCAGAATCCGTGTGTGCTCTTCAGCCGACACTAGATGGATCGGTAATGCGTATCAAGCAGACCGCAAATAGAATGCCAAAGCAGTCCGAATAATTGCAGATCGTTTCTTTTAACGGGCCGAGAAATCAAGATGAGACGGCGTCGAGCAAGCGCCAGCGCATGATCTTGGCGACCTGCGATAGCGCCTCTTGACGTTCAACGTCCACATCGCGATCCAGCCGTGTTTCGAACGCACGAAGGATCTGGTGCTTTGTCGCCCCCCTGACCGCGAAGATGAACGGGAAGCCAAACCGTTCGCGATAGGCGGCGTTCAGGCTTTCGAACTGGCGCAGCTCATCGCCGGTCAGGCTGTCCAGACCGGCGCCCCGCTGCTCGCGGCGCGAGGCGTCGGCCATGGACAGTTTGCCGGCCAGATCGGGATGCGCCCGCAAGACGGCAAGCTGCAAACCACCGTCTGCCCCGCCAAGCGCTCGTTCAAAAGCCGCCGTTAGATCGTCGAGATCGGCAAAGGGCCTGCGGTCCGCCGCCATGCGTGCAACGTCCGGGCTGTCCTCGGCGACATGTCCCAGGATCTCGACAAATCGATCCACGGACACGGCGTTCAGCGTTGCGAGATCAACCGGATTGTTCATTGGGGAACCTGTCGCGCCAGTGCTGGGCGATGTCCAGACGGCGACAGACCCAGACCCGCTCCTTGGCCGCGACATAGTCGAGGAAGCGCGCCAGAGACGCGGCCCGTCCGGGGCGGCCGACCAGCCGGCAATGCAGGCCGACCGACATCATCTTCGGCGCCGTCTCGCCTTCGTCATAGAGGGTGTCGAAGGCATCCTTCAGGTAGGTGAAGAACTGATCGCCGGCATTGAAGCCCTGCGCCGTGGCGAACCGCATATCGTTCGCATCCAGCGTGTACGGCACGATCAGCAGCGGGCCGTGCGGTGTGGTTTCCCAATAGGGCAGATCGTCGGCATAGGAATCGGCGCAATAGCGGAAACCGCCCTCGCGTGCCGCCAGATCCCGGCTGACCGGGCTGATCCGGCCGGTATAGATGCCGAGCGGCCGTTCGCCGGTCGCCGCCGTATGTTCGGCGACGGCCTGTTGCAGGTGGCGCCATTCCTCGTCCGGCGGCATATGCTGATAGTCGATCCAGCGCCAGCCGTGGGTGGCGATTTCCCAACCGGCCTCTTTCATCGCCGCGACCGCCTCCGGGTTGCGCGCCAAGGCCATGGAGACGCCGAACACGGTGACCGGCAGGCCGCGATCGGTGAACAGGCGCCACAGCCGCCAAAAGCCGGCCCGGCTACCATATTCGTACATGGACTCCATGTTCAGGTTGCGCGCGCCCTGGACAGGCACGGCGCCGATGCTTTCCGACAGAAACGCCTCAGACGCGGCATCGCCGTGCAGGATGCTGTTCTCGCCCCCCTCCTCGTAATTGACCACGAACTGTAGCGCGACCCGGGCGCCGCCGGGCCAGGCCGGGTCCGGCGGGGTTCGACCGTAGCCGATCAGGTCGCGGGGATAGTCGGTCTTGGTCACCGGCTGACCGTCGCCTCGATCTGGCCATGCGGGTCGGCGGCGGGAACAAAGACGAACGTGCTGTCCTCGACCCCAAAGCGGCCGAGATCCGTCGGCAGGTAATGCAGGTTCGGCATGGCCATGCTGACCCGGTCAACTGTCGGCACCGCATCGAGGGCGGCGATGCCCATGCGGTACATGGTGTCTTGCACCGACACGCTGTAGGTGTCGGCAAAGACGGCATCGAATGCGGCTAGAATCTCCATTCGATCGGCCGCCGCGTCCTCGGGCAGGCCGCGATAATGCCAGCGCGCGGTGAGTGCGGAGGCGAGAATGCGGTCGTCGGTTTCCGGCAAACTGGTGTACCGGTCGCGCACATAGTTGGTGAAGCCGGAACCGGTGGACTTCAACACCCGGCGCTCGTCCACACCGCCAACGGTTTCGCCATCGCCATCCTGGCCGCGGACCAGCCGCAGATAGGGCTGACCATTACCGTCCTGCGCGAAGGCGTGGGGGTGCTCCACGCCGCTCAAGGCCATGCGTTGCCAGACCGTCTCCCACGCTTCGATCTCGACCTGCTCGATGTCGGCATAGAGATCCAAAAATTTGCGCGCGAGCGCCCCGAGATAATCCAGCGCAGGCCCGGGCCCCGTTTCGGCGGCCACGACATAGGCCAGGTTCTTCATGGTATCGGTGGCAACGGTCGTGCTGTTGTCGGCGCGATCGAAGGCGACGCCGAACGCCTCGCCACGCAAGGTGATCTTCACGTCCAGTTCGCTGACATCCTGGCGTTCCTGGCGCCGGTCGACGCGCATGACCCGAACGCGTTCCTTGCCGTGGCTGTGATCCGTCAACCGATAGCTCATACCGTGCCCGCCCTCGTCAGAACCTGCGCCATAATGCGCATGTTGCAGTGCCAAAGCGGCTATTGCACGCGGAATATGCATGTGCAAACTGAACGGTCACGCTGCTGTCGCCGTGACGTAGGATGACTAAGAAATGGGCAGACTAACGACACATATCTTGGATCAAGCCCGTGGCCGTCCGGCCGCCGGCGTGGCCGTGCGCCTTTACCGTATGGACGGCGAGACACAGGCGCTTGTGGCGCGGGCAACCACGAACGATGACGGCAGGCTGGACCAGCCGATCCTGTCGGGGCCGGCGATGCGGGCGGGCCCGTACCAGTTGGAATTCGATGCCGGCGCGTATTTCGAGGCAGTCGGCACGGCGCTTGCTTCAGGAACGTTCTTGGAGACCGTCGTGATCCGGTTTCGGATCGATCATGAGGAGGAGCACTATCACGTGCCGTTGCTGTTGTCCCCGTATGGCTATGCCACCTATCGCGGCAGCTGAAGCCGGACCCCGCCCATGACCCGATCGTCGATTCGGTTCGTGCATCGGGGCGCTGTGACGACGTTGGACGGTTTCGCGCCGACGCGGACGGTGCTGGAGTATCTGCGCGAGGACCTGCACCTGACCGGCACGAAGGAGGGCTGTGCCGAAGGCGACTGCGGCGCCTGCACCGTCATCCTTGGCCGTCCGGCCGACGACGGCGCGATCCGGTTCGAGGCGATGAATGCCTGCATTTTGTTTGTCGGTGCCTTGGACGGCGCCTGGCTGATCACGGTAGAGGATCTCGCGGGTCCCGACGGCACGCTGCACCCCGTGCAACAGGCGATGGTCGACCATCACGGTTCGCAATGCGGCTTTTGCACGCCGGGCTTCGTGATGACCTTGGCGGCGTATCAGCTGGCTGGGGCCGAAGCGGAGACCGGGACAATCAATAGCTGGCTGGCCGGCAATCTCTGCCGCTGCACCGGCTACGGCCCAATTCTACAGGCGGCTCGCGCGGTTGCCGGCACGGATCAGCCACGCTGGTTTGCGGATGAGATCGACCGCGCGCTGCCCTTGATCGGTGGACTGATCCACGAGACCGTCGATGTCGGGGGCACCGAGGGCCGGTTCGTCGCACCTGAAGACGCCGACGCGCTGGCGAGCCATCTGCACGACCACCCGAATGCGATGCTGGTGGCCGGCGCCACGGATGTCGGCCTTTGGGCGACCAAGCAACTGCGCGATCTGCCGCATCTTGTGAACGTGAAATCCGCCCGCGACCTGGCCGAGATCACTGTGACGGACGACGGGATCGAGATCGGCGGCGCGGCCACCTACACCGACGCCGTGCCCGCCATTCTGGCCGACTATCCGGAAGCCGAGACCATGTTCGACCGGCTGGGCGGTGTGCAGGTCCGCAACGCCGGCACGATCGGCGGCAACATCGCCAACGGCTCGCCGATCGGCGACAGCCCGCCCTTCCTGATCGCGGCTGGCGCCAGCCTGCGGCTACGCCGAGGCGATGCGCGGCGGGAGGTGGCGCTTGAGGACTTCTTCATCGCGTACGGCAAACAGGATGTGCGGTCCGGTGAGTTTGTCGAGGCCGTGCTGCTGCCCCGGCGCACCCCCAACACGCTGTTCGGCGTCTACAAGATCTCCAAACGGCGCGATCAGGACATCTCCAGCGTTCTGGCTGCCTTCGCGGTGACGGTCGATGAGTCCAGCGGCGTTTGCACGAATGCGAGGCTGGCCTATGGCGGCATGGCGGGGACCCCGGCGCTGGCGCGTCACGCTATGGCGGCGTTGATTGATCAGCCCTGGACGCTAGCCAGTGTTCAGCGGGCGAAGACCGCCTTGGCGCAGGACTTCGCGCCCCTGACCGATCATCGCGCCTCGAGTTGGTACCGCCTGGAAGTCGCCGGCAACTTGCTGGAGCGGCTCTTTTGGCAGCATCAGGGCGACAACGTCGCGACGGCGGCCCATGCCTGACGACGCGACCCTCGTGGCCAAGACCGGCTCCGTCCGCCGCCCGCTGGCCCATGACAGCGCGGCCGGCCATGTTTCGGGGCTGGCCCGCTATGTCGACGACATACCGGAACCGCCCACCACCCTGCATGCCTGCCCGGGATTGAGCCCCGTCGGACCTGGCGCCATTCGTGCCCTGAATCTGGCGCCCGTACGGGCCGCACCCGGCGTCGTCGCCGTGCTGACGGCCGAAGACGTGCCGGGTGAAAACAATGTCGGGCCGGTGGTGCACGATGAACCGGTCTTTCCCGAACAGTCGGTGGACTTCGCCGGCCAGCCGCTTTTTCTCGTGGTCGCCGAAGACCGGATGGCGGCGCGCATGGCGGCCCGGCTGGCGCAGGTCGAGATCGAAGCGGCCGACGGCATCTATACGGTCGACACCGCCTTGGAGGCAGGGCACGCGCTGCATCCGCCCACCACAATGGCGCGCGGTGACGTCGAGGGCGTCCTGACAGCCGCCGTCCGCCGGATCGAGGGCGAGATCCGTATCGGTGGCCAGGACCATTTTTATCTCGAAGGCCAGGTCTCGCTGGCGGTGCCGCAGGAGGGCGACGATCTCACCATCTACTGCTCGACCCAGCACCCGTCGGAAGTTCAGATGCTGGTCGCCCATGCGCTGGATGTTCCCGTTGTCGCCATCACGGTCGAGGTTCGACGCATGGGCGGCGGCTTTGGCGGCAAGGAGACCCAGGCGGCACCGTTCGCGATCATGGCCGCCCTGGCCGCGAACAAGCTTCGGCGGCCCGTAAAGCTGCGCCTGGATCGTGACGACGACATGATCGCGACCGGCAAGCGGCATGACTTTCTCGGCCGGTATGCGATCGGCGTGGACGATCAGGGGCTGATCCAGGCGGCCGACATCACGCTGGCGTCGCGCTGCGGCTTCTCGCACGACCTGTCGCGGCCGATCAACGACCGGGCCATGGCGCACAGCGACAACGCCTACTTCCTGCCGGCGGTGCGGATCACCTCGCATCGGTGCAAGACCCACACGGTCTCCAACACCGCCTTCCGCGGCTTCGGCGGCCCACAAGGCATGATGGTGATCGAACGGGCAATGGACGCCATCGCCGCCAAGCTGGGCGAGGACCCGCTGACTATCCGCCGGCGCAACCTCTACGGCATCGGCGAGCGCAACCTGACGCCTTACGACATGACGGTCGAAGATAATGTCGCGCCCGCGCTTGTCGATCAGCTGGCCGCGGAGTCTGACTACGCCGATCGGCGCGCCCAGATCGTCGCGTTCAACCGGAACAGCCAATTGACCAAGCGCGGCATCGCCTTGACCCCGGTGAAGTTCGGTATCTCGTTCACCAACACGTTCCTGAACCAGGCCGGCGCCCTGATCCACATCTATCGCGACGGCAGCATCCATCTGAACCATGGCGGCACGGAGATGGGCCAGGGCCTGTTCATCAAGGTCGCCCAGATCGTCGCCGACGAGTTCGGCCTACCGCTCGACCGGGTCAGGATCACGGCGACACGCACGGACAAGGTGCCCAACACCTCCGCCACCGCCGCGTCGGCCGGCACCGACCTGAATGGGCGGGCGGCCCAGGAGGCAGCGCGGACGTTGAAGGCCCGGCTCAGCGACATGTTCCGCCGGCACACCGGGTCGAAATCCAACATCATCCGGTTCGCCGAGAGCGAGATCACGGACGGGCATTTCACCCTACCCTTCTTCCAGGTCGTCAGCCTGGCCTATTTCGACCGGGTCTCGCTGTCCGCGACGGGGTATTACCGTACACCGAAGATCAAATGGGACCCGGAGGCCGGCAAAGGGCGGCCCTTCCTCTATTTCGGCTATGGCGCCTCGGTTTCCGAGGTCGAAATCGACACGCTGACGGGCGAGTACGAGATCCGCGCGGTCGACATTCTGCATGATGTCGGGCGGTCGCTGAACCCGGCGGTGGATCTGGGCCAGATCGAGGGCGGCTTCATCCAGGGCATGGGCTGGCTGACCTGCGAGGAGCTGGTGTTCGACGACAAGGGCAACCTGAAGACCCACGCCCCGTCGACCTACAAGATCCCCTGCGCGGGCGACCGGCCGGAACGGTTTTCGATCCGCCTGTTTGACAATGAGAACAAGGAGGGAAACCTCTATCAATCCAAGGCAGTCGGCGAACCGCCCCTGATGCTGGCGATCTCGGCCCACTCCGCGCTCTGCCACGCAGTCTCCGGCGCCGGGCCGGACCGCTGGTGGCCGAACCTGGATGCCCCGGCGACGCCCGAACGCGTGTTGCGCGCCCTGGCCGAGGCCAAGGCGCCATGAGCGCGATCAAGGTCACCGTCGCAGAGACCCTAGGCTCCGCCCCGCGCGAGGCCGGCGCAACGATGATCGTGCACGCCGACGGCCAGGCCGGCTCGATTGGTGGCGGGGCCTTGGAGAAGCGGGCGATTGAACTGGCGCGTGAGATGCTGGCCGAGGGCACGGAGCATCGGGAGCTTCGGCTGCCGCTTGGACCAACGCTGCAACAATGCTGTGGCGGCTACGTGATCCTGGACCTGGCGACGACAGAGCAGAGCGAGGTCGAAGCCTACGACCGGCGTGAAACGCTCTACCTCTACGGCGCCGGCCATGTCGGCCGGGCGGTGGTCCAGGCCCTGTCCGCACTGCCGTTCAACATCGTCTGGATCGACGCGCGTGAAGACTGGCGACCGGTGGGCGGCGATCACTGCCGCGCCGTTTCGGGCGACCCTCTGTCGGTCGCGGGCGAGGCCGACGCCGACGCCTACCACCTGATCATGACTCATGATCATGGCTTGGACCTGGAGCTGTGCGACCTCCTGCTCAGGCGCGCCGAAACGGCCCATGTCGGCCTGATCGGCTCGACTTCAAAAAAGGCACGCTTTTTCAGCCAGCTCCGCGCTCGGGGGCTAACCGACGGCCAGATCGGGCGGCTCGTTTGTCCGATCGGCGTCGTGGGCATCAAGGGCAAGGAACCGGCGGTGATCGCCGCCGCCGTGGCGGCCGAACTGCTGCTGGTGCGCAGTCGGCGCATGCGTATGACCGAACAAGAGGGCGGCGCGCTGCATGCCTGACGCCCCGCTCTTGGAACTGGTCGGCATCACCAGGCGCTTTCCCGGCGTACTAGCCAACGATGACATCGACTTCACCATAACTCCCGGCGAGATCCATGCGCTGTTGGGCGAGAATGGGGCCGGCAAATCGACCCTGATGAAGATCATCGCCGGGCTGCTGGCGCCGGACGAGGGCGAAATCAGGTGGCAGGGCCGTTCCGTGACCATCCGCTCGCCCATCGCGGCGCGCGATCTCGGCATCGGCATGGTGCACCAGCATTTCGCCCTGTTCGAGGGGCTGAGCGTGGCGGAAAACATCGCGCTCAGCCTGCCCAAGGCGGTGCCGGGGCCGGCGCTGACCCGGCGGCTGAACGCGGTGGCCGAGCAGTACGGGCTGAAGCTGGACCCGCATGCCCATGTCTTCGAACTGTCGGCGGGCGAAAAGCAGCGCATTGAGATCGTCCGGACATTGCTGCAGGAACCGAAGCTGTTGATCCTGGACGAGCCCACCTCGGTGCTCACGCCGGGCGAGACCGAGCAGCTGTTCGATACGCTTCGACGTCTTGCGGCCGACGGCACCGCCATCGTCTTCATTTCGCACAAGCTGCAGGAGGTGCGCCTTCTGTGCGATCAGGCCACGATCCTGCGCGGCGGCCGGGTCGTGGCAGATTGCCGGCCCGCCGATGTGGACGCCGAGCAGATCGCCGAGCTGATGCTGGGCGACCGGCCGCCGGCGACCAAACGCCACGACCGGCAAGCGGGGGCAACGATCCTGAAGGTCAAAGACCTGGAACTGGCGCGATCGGGCGGCGCCAAGCCGCTTGTTGTCGAGGACCTGAGCCTGCGGGCGGGCGAGATCGTGGGCGTCGCGGGCGTTGCCGGCAATGGCCAGGAGGCGCTCTACCGCGCGCTGTCGGGCGAAGACCTGGCCCAGCGCCCGGACTGCATCAGCTACAACGACAAGCCGATCGGTCGCAGCGGTCCGAACGCGCGCCGCGCCGCCGGCATCGCGTTCCTGCCGGAGGAACGGTTGGGCCACGCGGCGGTGCCGAACTTCACGCTGACCGACAACGCACTGCTGTCGAACCTGATCGACCGGCGGCTGCATCGGCGCGGCTGGATCTTCCGTGGGCGGCTGTCCCGCCGGGCCCAGGACATCAGCGACGGCCACGACGTCCGGCACAGCGGCATCGACCAGTTGGCCAGCGGCCTTTCCGGCGGCAATCTGCAGAAGTTCGTCGTCGGCCGCGAACTGGACAAGCAACCCGCTTGCCTGATCATCGACCAGCCCACCTGGGGCGTCGATCCTGGTGCGGCGACCCGCATCCGCGACGCCTTGCAGCGCCTGGCGGCGAACGGCGCGGCCATTCTGGTGATCAGCCAGGATCTCGACGAGCTGATCGGCCTGTGCGACCGGCTTGCCGTTCTGCATGAGGGCGTGCTGTCGCCGACCCGGCCGGTTCAGGACTGGACCATCCACGCGCTGGGCCTGGCCATGACGGGTGCCGAGCCCACGGCGCCAGCCGAGGCCGAGCCGGCACCGCTGAGGGCCTTGCCATGATCAGGCTGGTGCCGCGCACGCGACCGTCCCTGCTGCTGCAGGCCGGCACCAGTGTTCTGGCCGTGCTGCTGACCCTTCTGTTCGGCATGATCATGTTCGCGCTCTTAGGCAATCCGCCGTTCGAGGTCTTGTCGGTCTTCCTGACCAGTCCGTTGTCCAGCCTGTTCGATATCAGCGACCTGCTGGTGAAGGCCGGGCCCTTGATCCTGATCGCGCTGGGCCTCGCCGTCGGCTATCGCGCCAACATCTGGAACATCGGGGCGGAGGGCCAGTTCCTGCTCGGCTCCATCTTCGGCATGGGTGCGGTCTTGGCGTTGGGCAACCCGGCGACGATCTGGGCGGTCCCGGTCGTTTTGATCGCGGGCGCGATCGGCGGGATGCTGTGGGCCGCGATTCCGGCCGCGTTGCGCACGGCGTTCAACGCCAGCGAGCTGCTGACCAGCCTGATGCTGGTCTATGTCGCGCAGCAGTTGCTGTACTTCATGGTCAATCAGGTCTGGAAGAACCCGCTGTCGTTCGGCTGGCCGGAGACGGTGGAGTTGCACGAGGCTTTGCAATTGCAGGCGCTGGTCGACGGCACCAACATCCATGCCGGCCTGATCGTCGTGGTGACGATCGCGGCAGTCTTGGCCATCCTGACCTTCCGCACGACCTTCGGCTATCGGATGCGCATGGCCGAGCTGACGCCGAAAGCCCTGCGTTTCGCGGGCTTCGGCGAAAAGGCGACGATCTGGATCAGCCTGTTGTTGAGCGGCGGCCTCGCTGGCCTGGCCGGCGCCATCGAGTTGTCGGCGACGTTTGAGAAGCTGAACGATCAGTTCAGCCTCGGCTATGGCTTCACGGCGATCATCGTCGCGTTCCTTGGCCGGCTGAACCCGATTGGCATCGTGCTGGGCGGGCTGCTGGTCGGCTTCACTTTTGTCGGTGGCGACTGGATCCGCGTCTCTCACGGCATCAACGACGCGGCGGCCGATGTGTTCCAGGCCAGCCTGCTGTTCTTCGTTCTGGCCTGCGACCTGATCACGCGCTACCGGGTGCAGTGGGTCCGCCATGGCCATCAGACGCGGGTGCCCGCCGAATGAGCGGCCTGTTTGAATTCGTGATCAGCAATCTGCTGACGGTTTCCTTCGCCGTCGCGGTCATCGGCGCCGCGACGCCCCTGCTATTGGCCGCCACCGGCGAACTGATCGTCGAGCGGTCCGGCGTCCTGAACCTGGGTGTCGAGGGCATGATGCTGGCCGGCGCGCTCGCCGGCTTCGCCGCCTCGCAAGAGCTGAGCTACGCGGTCGGCATTCCGGCCGCCGCCCTGGCCGGCGCCCTTTTGGCGCTGATCTTCGCCTTCTTTACCCAAACCCTGCTGACCAACCAGGTCGCGACCGGCCTGGCGCTGACGATTTTCGGCATCGGCATCACCAAGCTGATCGGCGAGCCCTATACAGGCACCCCGCTGGAACCCATGGCGCCGCTGTTCTCGGAAGGCCCGCAGCAGATACCGGTGATCGGCCCGATCGTGTTCGGCCACGACCCGTTCGTCTACCTGTCGGTCATCGGCATCCTCGGCACCTGGTACTTTCTATTCCGGACGCGCGCGGGGCTGATCCTGCGCGCCGTAGGCGAGGACCACAATTCGGCTCACGCACTTGGCTGTCACGTGGTCGGCATTCGCTACGCCGCGATCCTGGTTGGCGGTGCCTTTGCCGGGCTCGGCGGTGCCTACATGTCCATGGTCAAGACGCCACAATGGAACGAGGGCATGACGGCCGGTTCTGGCTGGATCGCGCTCGCGCTGATCGTGTTCGCAACCTGGCGACCGATGCGCCTGTGGCTGGGCGCCTATCTTTTCGGCGCGCTCTTGGTCCTGCAGTTGCGCATTCAGGGTACGGGCGTTTCGGTCGGCGTGACCTATTTCCTCACCATGGTGCCCTATCTGGCCACCATTCTGGTGCTGGTGATCATGTCGTGGGACAAGGTGGCCCTGCGGCGCCACGCCCCTGCCAGCATCGGCAAGATATTCAAACCGGCCTCGTGACGGGGCCAGTTCCACCCCCCGAGAAACCATCGCAACAGGAAGGTAGATGATGAAGGGTTTGAAAGCAGTTCTATCGATCGCGGCAGCAGCGGCCGCCTTGACGGCGGTTGGGTCGGCGTCGGCCCAGGATGATCCGTTTCGTGTCGCGTACATCTATGTCGGCCCAATCAGCGACCATGGCTGGTCTTATCAGCACGATCAGGGCCGGCTGGCCGTGGAGGCGCATTTTGGCGACCAGGTCGAAACGCAATATGTCGAGAATGTCGCCGAGGGGCCGGACGCCGCGCGCGTGCTGCGTCAGTTGGCCAGCAGTGGCGTCGATATGATCTTCGCGACCTCGTTCGGCTTTGGCGACTCGGTGATCGAAATGGCCGAGCAGTTTCCGGACGTCTATTTCGAACACGCCACCGGCTACCAGCGCGCCGACAATGTTTCGACCTATTCCGGCCGCTTCTACGAAGGCCGGACCATCCTCGGTAACATCGCTGGGCAACTGACCGAGACCAACCAGATCGGCTATATCGCGTCGTTCCCAATCCCGGAGGTCGTGCGCGGCATCAATGCGTTCGCCATCGAGTTGCGCCGGGTCAATCCGAACGCCGAGGTCGATGTCGTCTGGCTGAACACCTGGTACAACCCATCATTGGAGGCGGAAGCTGCCACGGCCCTTATCGATCAGGGCGCCGACCTCATCGTCCAGCACACCGACAGCCCGGCGGCCTTGCAGGTCGCGGAGGAGCGCGGCGTTTATGCCTTCGGGCAGTCTTCCGACATGATCGCGTTCGCACCTGACGCACAGCTGACGGCGATCGTCGATGATTGGAGCCAGTACTACATCGATCGGGTACAAGCGGCGATGGACGGGACCTGGGAGTCGATGGACACCTGGGACGATATCGACGCGGGCATGGTTTTCATGGCCGACTACACAAACATGCCCGACACCGTCGCCCAAGATGCCGAAGCGCTTGAGCACGCAATCGTCGCGGGGCAGCGCCACCCATTCCAAGGCCCCATCTACGCCCAGGACGGGTCGGAGATCGTGGCTGAAGGGCAGGTCTTGGACGACACGTCCCTGTTGACCATGGACTATTTCGTCGAGGGCGTGACCGGTAGTATGCCGAACTGACGGGCCGAGAACGCAGCGGACGGGGCGGCGCAAACGCGTCGCCCTGTCCAAGGCGTCTAGAGAGGAACCATGGAGATCAGCGATTTCATCGCCGGCTTGCCGAAGGTCGAACTCCATCTGCACATCGAGGGCTCGCTGGAGCCGGGCATGATGCTGGATCTTGCCAAGCGCAACGACATCCCGCTGATCCACAAGGACGAGGCCGCCCTGTTGGAGGCCTATCATTTCACGCAGCTTCAGGATTTTCTGGATCTCTACTACGAAGGCATGTCCGTCCTGCTGACCGAGCGGGATTTCTACGACCTGACCTGGGCTTATCTTGAAAAGGTGGCGGCTCAGAATACGCGTCATGTGGAGATTTTCTTCGACCCACAAGGCCATACCAGCCGTGGCATCGCGTTTGAGACGGTGTTGAGTGGCATCAGACGTGCGCTCGACGATGGGGAGAGGCGTCTCGGCATCAGCAACCGGCTGATCATGTGCTTTCTGCGCCATCTCAGCGAGGCGGACGGATTTGCGACGCTGGAGCAGGCCTTGCCCCATCGGAACGAGATTTACGGTGTCGGCCTCGATTCCTCAGAGCTCGGCTATCCGCCGTCGCGTTTCGAACGGTTGTTTAAGCGCTGCCGCGATGAGGGGTTCGCCTTGGTCGCCCACGCCGGCGAAGAAGGACCTGCCCACTATGTTGAGGAGGCCGTCGACCTTTTAAGGGTTCAGCGCATCGATCACGGCAACCGGGCGATGGAAGACCCGGCACTGGTGACACGCATCGCCAAGGCCGGCATCCCGCTGACTGTTTGCCCGCTGTCGAACGTAAGGCTTCAGAACGTCGATCGGATCGAAAATCACCCGATCGGCCGCATGATGGCCGCCGGTTTGAAGGTCACCATCAACTCCGACGATCCGGCCTATTTCGGCGGCTATATGAACGAGAATTTTCAAGCGGTCATGGACGGGCCGAACCTGTCGCGGGACGACGTCGCGATTGCGGCAAGCAATGCGATCGAGGCGAGTTTCGCCACGCCGGAACGCAAAGAAGCTCTGCATGCGGAACTGCAGGCCTATCTGGCCGCGTAGGCACCTTCTTCGATTCTAACGGTCCAAGCGTTTGGGGATTGTGGTAGCCGGCGCGGCAATAACCGTTCAATAATCTGAGCCTTCCTTCGATAACCGGAGCGCATCATGGCGCTGAAGGCCTCGCAACTCCGCCATGCCGTAGAGCTGGCACGCCACGGCAACTTTCATCAAGCGGCGGAACAGCTTCAGATCTCGCAGGCCGGGCTGTCGCGCAGCATCCAATCGCTGGAATCCAATCTCGGTACCAAGCTGTTCGATCGGCTGGGCTCCGGCACGGCGCCGACGACGCTGGGCCGATTGGTGGTCGAGCGCGGCGCGGAGATCGTCGAGGCGTTGGACGATCTGGAACGCGAAGTACGCCTCACGCTTGGACTGGAGGTGGGCTCGCTGGCCATCGGCGCAGGCCCCTATCCCATGGTCCTGTCGGTTATGCCGGCGTTGGGTCGCCTCTTGGCCGAACGGCCCAGCCTTAGGGTCCGAGCGAAGCAGCACGATTGGCTGTCGGTTACGGACGCCGTCACGCACCACGACGTGGACCTTGCGGTCGCGGAAGTCTCCCACGCCAAGGAGTTGGATCATCTCGAAACCAGCCTGATCGGCCAACACCAGCTCTACTTCTTCGCCCGCCCCGACCACCCGCTGCTTAAGGACACGCCGCCGTCGTTTGATGACATTGTGCGCTTTCCGATCATCGGCACGCCGGTACCCGAGCGGGTCGCTGGGCACTTCAATCGGCGGCAGGCGACAACCTACAGAGCGTCACCGAGTTCGGTCTTGCGGCCCAGCGTCGAGGTCGATGACCTTATGGATGCCCTGACCGTGGTCGGCCAATCGGACGTTCTAATCGTCGCGCCGTTCACACTGGCCGAAGAGCGGCTGGACCAGGGCCGCCTAGCCGTCCTGCCCCTGATCGCGCCTTGGTTCAAACTGTCTTACGGCATCATCCGCATTCGTCACCGCTCGCTGTCACCGGCTGCGACAGCCTTCGTCGACCTCGTGTTGGCTGAAGAGGCCAAGACGCGCGACCGCGAAGATCTGCTGGCCCAGAGATGGCTGCCCCATCTCGTCGCTTCGGGCGACACGAGCCAGCCGCAGTAAGCGATGCAGCGCGGCCGCGCTGGAGGTCAGTGCTTGGCCGGTTCTCCCTCGTCCTCGTTCGCGACAATGATGGGCAGCACCTCCCGAACCAGGGCCGCCGCTCCGCTTGCGACCGCGGACGTGAAAACGTTGAAGTCGATATGGCTTTCGACACCGGCCAGGTCCGACAGGGTGCGCAGCACCAGCCACGGAACGCCCAGGCGCTCGGCAACCTGGGCCATGGCACCACCCTCCATCTCGACCGCCAGCGCGCCGGTCTCGCCGAACAGGCGGTCGCGCGCTTCCTCGCTGTTGACGAACTGATCGCCCGTCAGGATTGTTCCGAAGTTAACCGTTGGTTGCCGATCCTCGATGGGCAAATGGCCGGGCAGGCGCGGCAGCCGAAACCCGTGCAGCGTGCTCTTCAGGGTATCGACGACGTCCGTATCCAGCGCATAGCCGTGATCGGTTGGAATGCCCGGCAGCGGTGGCACGCCCGGCTGATAGCGAACGAAGCCGTCGGCGGCCAGCGCGCCATAATCATGTTGGATCACACGAGTCGCGACCACCGCGTCGCCGATGGTGAGATCCGGCGACAAACCGCCCGCGACGCCTGAGAATATCAGTCCCCCACAACCGAACTGTTGGATCAACAACGTGGCGACCACCGCTGTCTGGACCTTGCCCAGGCCGGCTTCAACGATGACCAGCGGAATGCCCTCCAGCGCGCCCTTGCGAAACTCCCAACCCGCCTCCCG
>JBCDFV010000002.1:0-211896 GCA_039177555.1 Pseudomonadota bacterium
CCCAGATGTGGAGCCGCATCGGCATCACCACGGAAGTGGACGCCATGCCGCGCAACATCTTCTTCTCGCGCCTCATTCGTGGTGATGAGTTGACGATGCCGGGCTTCGACGTGCCGGAATTCTCGGTATCGATGACCGGTTGGGGCACGGTGGCCGGTGAGGCGACCTATACGGTCTCAGGCACGCTTGAGACCTATAACGCGGCAACCGGCGGAGGCAACGGCAATTTCGGCCGCTATTCCAACCCGGCGATTGACGCGCGGTCGGTGCTGGCCAAGCAGACGATCGACCCGGAAGAGCGCCTTGCGATCCTGCAAGAGGCCATTCAGATCGGCATGGATGATTACGCCTACATTCCGATCCACTTCCAGGTCAATAATTGGGCCATGAGCAGCGATCTGGTGCACGAGCCGCGCACCAACGAGCGGACCCTGGCGATCGAGGTCAACCGCGCCGAATAGGCGAGGGTCGCGCAAACCGACGAGGCGAAGATTGAATGGCCGAGTTCATCCTGCGGCGCATCTTGCAGGCCCTGCTGGTCCTGCTGGTGATGACCGTGCTGGTGTTCTTCGGGGTCAATGTGGTCGGCAATCCGGTCTACATCTTCGCCTCGTCGGAATGCGACCAGGCCTGCCTTGCCCGCATCATTGCCGATCTGGGTCTCGATCGGCCGGTGTGGGAGCAGTATCTGGTTTTCATGGGCAATCTCGTCCGGGGCGACCTGGGCAATTCCTTCACCCATGGGGTGCCGGCGCTTGATCTGATTTTCGAGCGTCTGCCCGCCACCCTGGAGTTGGCGGTCATGGCCTTGCTGATGGCGCTGGCCATCGGTTTGCCTTTGGGCATGCGTGCAGGGTTGAAACCCAACGCGTTTTCCAGCCGGCTGATCATGGGTTTTTCCATGATCAGCTTTTCGGTCCCGGTCTTTTGGATCGGGCTGATCATGATCGTCGTCTTTGCCGTCCAGCTTGGCTGGATGCCGGCCGTCGGTCGGGGCGAGACGGTGATGATCTTCGGCATCGATATCAGCTTTGTTACGTTCAGCGGCCTGCACCATTTGATCCTGCCCGCCTTCACCCTGTCGCTGATCATGATGGCCTTGGTGATCCGGCTGACCCGGGCCGGCATGCGCGAGGTGCTGTATTCCGACTACATCAAGTTCGCCCGGGCCAACGGCGTGCGCGAACGGCGCGTGCTCAGCCTGCATGTGATGAAGAACATCCTGATCCCCATCGTCACGGTCTTGGGCATGGAGTTTGGCGGCATCATCGCCTTTGCCGTGGTGGTGGAATCCATTTTCTCGTGGCCCGGTGTCGGCAAGATGCTGATCGACGGCATTGCGGTGCTCGACCGGCCCTTGATCGTCGCCTATCTGATCTTCGTGGTGTTCATGTTCGTGATCCTCAATCTGCTCGTGGACATCCTTTACACGCTGCTTGACCCCCGCGTGCGGCTGGGCGCGGCCGCTGCATGACCGATCTGGCGCAGGATGTACCGGGCCCGCGGACCAGCAATTTCCGCCTGGCCGTAAGGCGGTTCTTGGCGTCGCCCACGGCCGTCGGCGCGCTGCTCGTATTTGCCTTCTTCTGCGTCGCGGCACTGCTGGCGCCATGGATCGCGCCCCAAAACCCCTACGATCTGGCGCAGGTCGATATCCTCGACAGCCTTTTGCCGCCGGGCAGCGAGAGCTTCACCGGCATGACCTATTGGCTCGGCACCGACGGGCAGGGGCGGGACATGCTCTCCGCCATCCTGTACGGCATCCGCATCAGCCTGATCGTCGGCCTGCTGTCGGGCTTCTTCGCCCTGATCGTGGGCACGACGGTGGGGCTGGTCGCCGCCTACCGGCGCGGCTGGGCGGAAACCGTGCTGATGCGGATCGTCGATCTGCAGCTCAGCTTTCCGACCATTCTCGTGGCGCTGATCCTGCTGGTCATCTTAGGCCGCGGTGTCGACAAGATCATCTTTGCGCTGGTCGTGGTTCAATGGGCGTATTTCGCCCGCACCGTTCGTGGCGTCGCCCTGGTGGAAGGCGCGCGCGAATATGTCGAGGCCGCGCGCGGCCTGCGCCTGGGCGGTGTGCGCATTCTTCTGGGCCACGTCCTGCCCAACTGCCTGCCCACGATCTTGGTTGTGGCGACCATGCAGATGGCCACGGCCATCTCGCTGGAGGCGACCTTGTCCTTCCTCGGCCTGGGCCTGCCGCCGACCCGCCCGTCGCTAGGCCTGCTGATCTCCAACGGTTTCGACTATCTGCAGTCGGGCCGTTACTGGATCAGTGTGGTGCCCGGCCTGGTGCTGTTGGCCATCATCGTCAGCGTCAACCTTCTGGGCGACCGGCTGCGGGACATCCTGAACCCGCATTTGAGGCGGTGAGTCGATGACCCATGTCCTCGAACTTCGCAACCTCGACACGTCCTTCTTCACCGAAGGGGGCGAGCTGCGGGCGTTGCAGGGCGTCTCGCTGACGGTCGGCAGTGGCGAGATCCTGGGTCTTGTCGGCGAAAGCGGGTCTGGCAAGTCGCTGACCGGCTTTTCGATCAACGGCCTGATCAGCCCGCCGGGCCGCGTCGTCGGGGGCGAAGTGCTGCTGCATGGCGAGAACGTGCTGGATCTGTCGCGCGAGGCCATGCGCAGGATTCGCGGGCAGAACATCGCCATGATCTTCCAGGACCCGATGATGACGCTGAACCCGGTCCTGCGGGTCGAAACCCAGATGCGCGACGCGCTCGCGGCCCATCTGAGCCTCTCACGGGCCGAGGCGCGGGCCCGATCCATCGCCGCACTGGACGAGGTCGGCATACCGTCGCCGGCGGAGCGCTTGCGCGCCTATCCGCACCAGCTTTCCGGCGGCATGCGCCAGCGCGTGGCCATCGCCATCGCGCTCCTGCACCAGCCGGACCTGATCATCGCGGACGAGCCGACGACGGCGCTTGACGTCACCATCCAAGGCCAGATCCTGGCCCTGGTGCAGCGGCTCTGCCGCGAGCGGGGCACGGCGCTGATCTGGATCACCCATGATCTGGCCGTGGTCGCCGGCATCGCGGACCGGATCGCGGTGATGTATGCCGGCCGTTTGGTGGAGGTCGGGCCGGTCGATGACGTGCTCGACAACCCGGCGCACCCTTACACGGCCGGCCTGATGGATTCGGTGCCGTCACGGGGCCGGCGCGGCCGCCGGCTTAACCAGATCCCCGGCCGAATGCCGGCGCTGACCAGCCTGCCCGAAGGCTGCGCCTTCCAGCCCCGCTGTTCCCGCGCCACCGATGCCTGTCGCGCGCCGCAGGAGTTGCAGGACATTGGGCCTGAGCGAAAGGTGCGCTGCATCCACCCGCTGACCGAGGCGACGGCATGACCGCAGCCCCGATGCTCACCGTGGAAAACGTCAGCAAACGGTTCGGCGGCAAGGGCGATCTGATCGCTCGCGGCCTGGCCGCGATCGGGCTGGCCAAGCCGCACCCGCAGGTGCTGGCGGTGGACGATGTCAGTTTCGTGCTCAATCGCGGCGAGGTGCTGGGCGTCGTCGGTGAATCCGGCTGCGGCAAATCCACCTTGGGCCGCATGATCGCGGGCCTGCTGCAGCCGACCGACGGCACGATCCTGGTCGATGGCGAGGCGCGCGGCGCCCGTGTGGCCAAGCGCGACGAGCCGGGCAAGGCGCCCCGCGCCCTGGATTTGCAGATGATCTTCCAGGACCCGTTTTCGTCCCTCAACCCGCGCAAACGGGTGACCGACCTGATCGGCGAGGCCCCGCGCGTCCATCGCATCGTCGATCGCGACGGGCTGGAGCGCTATGTCGCCGACCTGATGGAGCGTTGCGGCATCGACCCGGCCTATCGCGACCGGTTCGCCCACCAGTTTTCGGGCGGCCAGCGCCAGCGCATCGGCATCGCCCGCGCCCTTGCTGTGAAGCCCGAGATCCTGGTCTGCGACGAGGCGGTGTCGGCCCTCGACGTCTCGATCCAGGCCCAGATCATCAACCTGTTCATGGATCTGCGCGACGAGTTCGGCCTGACCTACGTCTTCATCAGCCATGACCTTGGCGTCGTCGAGCATATCGCCGACCGGATCTTGGTCATGTATCTGGGGCGGATCGTTGAAAGCGGCCCGGCGGCGGAGATCTTCACGAACCCGCAGCACCCCTATTCCCGCGCCTTGATCGAGGGCGTGCCCCGTCTAGACCGACGCCGCGTCGTCTACAACCCGATCGAGGGCGACATACCGTCGCCGCTCGATCCGCCCAAGGGCTGTCATTTCCATCCGCGCTGCCCGCTGGCGCAGGATCGCTGCCGCGTGGAGGCGCCGAAACTGCGCCGCATCGCGCCCGGCCGAAGCGCGGCCTGTCACCTCGTTCCCGAATTCTCAACTGTTGCCCCAACCGCTGCCAAGGAGAGCACTGAATGGCCAGTTACCAAGACCGGATGACCAGATTCCAAACGCTGATCGAGGGCAGGGCCGACCTGGTCTTCTTTCCGATCGGCACGGATCTGGATTATCTGACGGGCATTCACCGCGACATCCCGAACTATGGCCGCAACCTGCATCCGGGCAACTGGCTGGAAGGCGCCTGGCTGGCGCCGGGTCGGGCCCCGATCCTGACCTTGCCGCGCATGACGGTCGAGTTCGGCACGCCCGAGGGTCTTGACGGGCTGGATGTCCGGGTGCTGGGTGACTGGGACGACCCGGTCGACATGGTCAAGGGCATCCTGGCGGAGATCGGCCTGCAGGATGCGCCGCGCATCGCGACCAGCGACGATGCCGAGGCGGAGTCGTTGATGGAGTTGCAGACCCTGTGTCCGGGCGCCCGCTTCGTCTCCGGCACCGCAATTCTGCGCGAATTGCGGGTGATCAAGGATGACGACGAGATCGAGAAGCTGCGCGAGGCCGGCGCGATCACTGAACAGGCCTTCGCCGCCGTCGTCGGCAATCTGAAGATCGGCATGACCGAACTGGATGTCAGCTCGGAGGTCGATTATCAGATGAAGAGGCACGGCTCGCTGGGGCCGTCCTTCACCACCTCACTCTACAACACCGGGCCGAACCATCCGCTATGCTTCGGCAACAAGCTGGAAAGCTGGCCGCGCAAGCTGACGCCGCCCGTGTCGGTGCTGTTCGACTTCGGCGCGGTGCATGACGGCATGTGCTACGACTTCGGCCGCACGGTCTGCTTCGGCGCGCCCAGCGACGAACAGGTGCTGGTGCACAAGCTGATCATGGACAGCCAACGGGCCGGGATCGAAGCACTGAAAGCCGGCGCCGTGACCTGCGAGGCCGTCGACAAGGCCGCGCGCGATGTGCTGGAGGATGCTGGCTACGGCCCCGCCTTTCGTCATCGGTTGGGCCACGCGATCGGCTGGGATGTGCACGAGCCGCCCTTCCTGACCAAGGGCGACACGACCGAGGTTCGCGAAGGTATGATCTTCACCATCGAACCCTCGATCTTCCAGGATGGCGGCGTCAGTGCCCGGGTGGAGGACTGCATCGTCGCGCGACCCGGCGGCGGCGAGGCCCTGACCAGCGGCTTTCAGGGGCTGATCGTCATCGAATAGGGGACGTAGGGAAACGCGCCGCTTTAATGGAGAGCGTCAGTCGTCGTCCGCAATGCTGCTGACGGGGTCGCGAAACAGATCCATTGTCCCGGTCCACAACACGTGGGCCGGGACGGGACCGGGGTTCGACCAGCCATGCAGCCGATTGGCCTTGTAGTGGGCACTGTCGCCGGCCTTCAGGCTGATTTCGTGATCGTCCAGCGCCAGATCCAAACGCCCTTCCATGATGAAGAACGTCTCTTCGCCGCCATGGGTGACGCGCTCCGACCGATAGCCGGGGGGAATGGTCATGATGAAGCTGGACAGCACATGGCCGGCGAACTCCGCACCCAGACGCTCATAATGGATTTCCGACCCGCCGATCGCGAAGCGCTGCCGCCTGTCGCTGTGGGTGACACAGTCGGTCGGCTTCGGGCGTGCGATGAAGAACTCCAACGTGACGCCGAGGGCGCCGGCGATGCGGGACAGCGTGGTGATGGTCGGCACGGCCAGGTCGCGCTCGACCTGGCTGAGATACCCGCCCGAAATCTCGGCAGCGTCGCAGACTTCCTGGAGCGTCATGTTGAGCGCGCGTCTGCGCGCCCTGATCAGGCCGCCCATCTGCGGGGCATCGGTGGGGGTGGCAATGGAGGACTGGGTGGAAATGAGACCGCTCCAAATCACTAAAGTTTTTTTGACCTGACTAAAACAACATAGATGAATTGAGGCGGTTGCACCAGAACACGCCTGCGTGAGAGGCGCGCCTCTTGTCTCGTTCGGCTTAGCCCGTCGACTCCAAGCCGCACGCCGCTCGCACATGCCGGGCGATCTGTTCGTGGGTGGCGAACCAGACCTTGCCCCGCGATCGGGCATGCTTGATCAAGGCGTCCAAAATCCAGATGCGCGAGCGATAGCCGATCACGAAGGGATGCATCACCAGTTGGCACAGCCCGCCGGCATCGAACGCGCCATCGAACTCGCGGCGGAAGATGTCCAGAACCGCTTCGGGCGAGGTGTAGGGCCGTGTCGGCGGCGTGCGGTTGAACATCAGATAGACGGCGTCGTCGCGCACCCAGTCGACAGGGATCTCGATCAGCCTCGAGGGCTCTCCGTCGATCATGATCTCGTAGCAATCCTCGTCGGCCATCATGGAGCTGTCGTAGAGAAACCCCAGCTCCGCGACCAACCGCGCCGTATTGGGGCTGAGGTCCCAGTGTGCCGCACGGTGACCCACCGGTTCGCGTCCAGTCAGATCAGCCAGCGTCGCGCGGGCCCGCAGCAGCATCTCGCGCTCCTCCGAGGCCGACAGGGTCGCATTGTTCTCATGGATCCAGCCATGAACGCCGACCTCGTGGCCCGCCTCGACAATGCGCCTTGGCTCGTCCGGGCCAATCAGCGCTGCCACCGCCGGCACGAAGAAGCTGGCCGGAACATCGTGGCGGGCCAGCACGTCCAGGATGCGCGGCACGCCGACACGGCGGCCATACTCGCCCCAGCCCAGGCGCCCGATCGCCCGTCCGCCGGCGCCCAACTCGAACGTTTCGTGATCGCAGTCAAACGACAGGGCGACCGCACAGCGCGCACCGTCCGGCCAAATGTCAGGCGCGAGCCGACGGCCTGCACGCACTTGGCCGACGATGCCGCGCCATGTCTCCTCCGCCCAATGGAAGGGGGGAAGGTCCTGTGAGTCTCGGCTATCGTCCACCATTGCCCCTTCTTATCTTGCTCTTCGAGAGACCAAAGTCCGGTTCGAAGATGTATCGCACGCGTGCCCAGGTTTTGCGACGCTGTCGAATGCCCGCTTGCCGGCGAACGTGCCGCAGTCGAATCCGCCGATTTGCGGGATTTTTGTGTTGCCGGAACAGCCTCTGACTGGCATCGTTTCGGAATGCGAACAAAAGTCCGGAAATGACGAAAGGGCCCTCTGATCGGGACCCGGCCCGGGTCTTGGGCCTGGTCGTCAATCCAGTGGCTGGGCTGGGTGGCGCCGTGGCGCTGAAGGGCACCGACGGAGCCGCGATCGTGGCCAAGGCGCTGGAGGCGGGGGCTGAGCCCCATGCAGGCGAGCGGGCGCGACGGGCCGTTGACGCATTTAGGCGGGACGGTGGCGGCCCGGTGCTGACCGGGCCGGGTAATCTGGGGGCCGAGGCCGCGCCTTGGGCAGACGTGATCACACTCAACCCGACGGGTACTGCGGAGGATACCAAGGCGCTGGTGAAGGCCATGCAGGGCCGGGTGGCGCTGATCCTGTTCGCCGGTGGCGACGGAACCGCCAGGGACGTCATGGCGGCCAACGACGCCGATATCCCGATCCTGGGCATTCCGGCCGGCGTGAAGATGCATTCCGGCGTCTTCGCGCGGACGCCGGAACGGGCAGGCCAAGTCGCGGCCGCCTTCGTGGCTCACCAGAGCCAGCGATTGGATGATGCCGAGGTCATGGACATTGATGAGGAAGAACGCCGGCGCGGGCGGCTGTCGGCCCAGCTTTACGGCATGGCTCGCACGCCGGCGGGCCCCACGGCGCATCTCGGGCCAAAGGCCGGCAGCGGCGGCGATGCCGTGGCGGAAATCGACGCGGCCCTCGGGGCCTACGCCCGCGACATGGACGACGACACGCTCTATTTCATCGGCCCGGGAATGACCATGGCGGCATTGAAGCAGCGCCTAGGCGGCGGCACGCTTCTGGGCGTCGATGCGGCACGGGCGGGCCAGATCATCGCCCGCGATCTCAGCGAGGCGGATATCCTGGCCTTGCTCGAAGCTAACGGTTGCGCGCGCATCGTGTTGACGGTGATTGGCGGGCAAGGGTTTCTGCTGGGCCGCGGCAACCAGCAATTCTCGCCCCAAGTGATCGGCCGCATCGGCCTCGACGCCATAGACGTGATCTGCGCCGCCTCGAAACTGGCGGCACTTACTTTGCCCGAGCTTGCCGTGGATACGGGCGATGTAGCGCTCGACCAAGGGCTGTCGGGTTTCCGACAGGTCATTACCGGGCCGGGGCGACGCCAGGTCATTCGGGTCGCGGCCTGACAACATGTTCGAAACGACGAGGTGAGACGATGACCAAAGCCCATCCCTGGATGGCCAATTCCGCCAGCGATGCCAAGCAGGAGATGCTGGCCGCGCTGGGCGTGAACAGTGTCGAGGCGCTGTTCGGCCAGATCCCGGAGGATCATTGCCATAGCGGCGCATTCAACCTACCGCGCCAATTGGCGTCGGAGGTCGAACTGTCGCGTCATCTGAACGATCTGTTGTCGAAGAACGAAACGGCGGCCGACAATCTCTGTTTTCTCGGTGCCGGAGCGTGGCCGCACTATGTGCCGGCGATCTGCGACGAGGTGGTTGGGCGCTACGAATGGCAGACCTCCGTGTTCGGTTCGCCGACATCCGATCACGGCCGCAACCAGGCCTGGTTCGAGTTCTGCTCGCAGATCGGCGCGCTGGTCGAGTTCGATTTCGTCGGACTGCCGGTCTATAGCTGGGGCTGCGCCATCGGCCACGCGGTGCGCATGGCGGCCCGCATGACGGGCCGGCGCACCGTGCTGATCCCGGCGGTCATGGACCCGGAGCGCCTGTCGGTCCTGCGCAACTACTGCGAGCCGCCCGAGATGGCTCGCTATATCGACATCGTCGAAGTCGCGGTCGGTGCGGACGGATGCATCGACCGGGCCGATCTGGCCGCGAAGATGAACGACGACGTCGCCGCGCTCTATTTCGAGACACCGTCCTATCACGGTGTGATCGACGCCGATCCGGCCGGCCTGTGCCAGGCCGCCACTGCGGTCGGCGCGGAGGCGATTGTGGGTGTCGACCCGCTGTCGCTGGGCGTGCTTGAGGCGCCGGGCGCCTATGGCGCCACCATCGCCGTGGGTCCGACCCAGCCCTTGGGCGTGCACATGAACGCCGGCGGCGGTGTAGGCGGCTTCATCGCCAGCCCCGACACCGAACGCTATGCGCGCGAATACCCGACCCTGAACATTACCATCGCCGAGACGATCGAGGAAGGTGAGTACGGCTTCGGCCTGACGCTGTTCGGGCAATCATCCTACGGCTCGCGCGAGGAAGGCAAGGACTGGACCGGCAATTCGGTCTATCTCTGGTCGCTGGCCAATGCCGCCTATATGGCCGCCATGGGGCCGGCCGGCTTTGAGGAAATCGGGCGCCTCATCCTGGCGCGTTCTCGGCACGCGGCGCAGGCGATCGATGCCATCGAGGGCTGCTCGGTCGATCTCAGCCGACCCTTCTTCAAGGAGTTCGTGGTCCGGTTCGACAGCGCCACTGTAGACGCGGTGAGCGCCAAGCTGCGCGGAGAGGGCATTTTCGGCGGCAAGGACATATCCGGCGAACCGGGCATCGACGGACAGGCCGCGCTCTATTGCGTCACCGAAATCCACACCGACCACGACATCGATCGTCTCGTTACCGCGCTGAAGAAGAGCCTCTGACATGACCGCACCGATATCCAACCGCTCCAACGCGCGGTTCGAGGGCTATCATTCCGCCAGGTGGGCTGAGCCCGTGGTGATGGAGTTGAGCAGCCCTGGCCGTCGCGGCGCCGTGTTCCCGGATGCCGGGCCTGTCCCCGACCTGCCGCCAGGTGCCCTGCGCAAGGCACGCCCGGCGCTGCCGGAAATGACGGAACATGACGCGCTGCGCCATTACCTGCATCTCAGCCAGATGACCCTTGGCATGATGGGCGTCTCGCTGTTCGGCACCTGCACGATGAAGTACAACTCCCGCATCGGCGAGCGTGCGGTCGCGGCCGATCAGTTGGCGGAGGTCCACCCGCTGCAGCATCCGGACACGCTGCAAGGCATCTTGGAAATCTACGCCAATTTCAACGACATGCTGTGCGAACTGTCCGGAATGGACCAGTTCGTGTTCCAGGCCGGTGGCGGTGCGGACGCCGCCTACACCCATGCCTGCGTCACCCGCGCCTATCACGCCAGCCGGGGGGAGTTGGCCCAGCGCGATCAGATCGTCACCACGATCCAGAGCCACCCCTGTTCCCCCGCGACCGCCAACGCCGCTGGGTTCGAGGTGATCACGCTCAGCCTGGAAGAGAACGGCTACCCGTCGCTCGACCAGTTGAAATCGGCGATCGGGCCGCGCACGGCTGCGCTGATGGTCAACAATCCGGACGACATGGGCATCTACAACCCCGAGATCAAAGAGTGGATCAAGGCGGTGCACGGTGTCGGCGGGCTGTGCTTTTACGACCACGCCAATTTCAACGGCGTGATGACCCGCGTGCGGGCCCGCGAGCTGGGTTTCGACGCCTGCATGTTCATGCTGCACAAGACCTTCGGCGCGCCGAAGGGCGGCGGCGGCCCTGCCGTCGGCGCCTATGGCTGTGCCGATCATCTGGTGCCGTTCCTGCCCTCACCCTTGGTCGTGCGGCAAGGCCAACGCTTCGCGCTCGACGAAGACCGCCCGCAATCCATCGGCCGGGTCCGCGAGTTTTGGGGCAACGCGCCGCAAGTGGTGAAGGCCTATGCCTGGGCAAGGGCGATGGGGGCCGAGGGCCTGCGCGAGGCCGCCGACCTGTCGGTCCTTGCCAACAACTACATGGACAAGCGTTTGGGTGAACTGCCCGGCGTGACCAAATCGCACCCCCATATCGACGCCTGGCGGCTGGAGATGACGCGCCATTCGGTGGAACAGGTGACCAAGGATACCGGCTGCACGGTGGTCGATATCGCCAATCGCATGACCGATTACGGTATCGACGCGCTGTGGCTGAGCCACGAGCCCTGGGTCGTGCCGGAGCCGTTCACGCCGGAGGCGGGCGAGCTATGGTCGAAAGAAGATATCGACTATTGGATCGACGTCATGGCGCGCGTGATCAAGGAAGCCTATGTCGAGCCCCAGACGGTGAAAACCGCCCCGCACAAGGGCGCGATCCATCAGCTGAAGACCGATGGCATGGAAGACCCGGACCGGTGGGCGACCACGTGGCGCGCCTATCAGCGCAAGCAGGGTATGGTCGCGGCCGCTGAGTAGCAGCTACAGCGCGCTCTCCAGGCGCGTATTGGCGACGATTTCCGGCACGCTGGCCTGGTTGGGCAGCTTCAACAGCAGCGAGACGATCTCACCGATCGTCTCGGGCTGCAGCCGTTCGGCCTTCGGCGTGACGCCGGGAATGCCAGCGATCATGTCTGTGTCGATGGCGCCGGGGCAGATGGCCGTGCCGCGCAGGCCCTCGTCCCAGCCGGCGAAGCGCACGGCGTTGGTCATGGCCAGCAAGGCATGCTTGGTCATCACATAGCCCAGCGACACGGTGCCATCGCGATAGCGTTTGGCGTCGGTCGAGGCGATGTTGACCACCCGCCCGCGCCCGGACGCCTTCAGATGGGGCAGGGCCGCGCGAATGAGGCGAAAGGGCGCCTTTACGTTCACGCGCCACAAATCGTCGAGGTCGTCTTCGTCGCCGCGCGTGAAATCGACCATCTTCAAGATGCCCGCATTGTTCACCAACGCGTCCGGCGGGCCGAGGGCGGCCACCGTTCCAGCAACCCACTCCTCGGCGGTTTCTGGTTTGTCGGCATCAAAACAATGCGCGCTTAGCTTCTCGGGCGCGACGTCGGGGAACGCCCGCACAATGGCCCCCTTGTCGCGGGCGCCGACGGAAACCTTGTGACCATCGTCCAGACAGCGTCGCACGATCGCCGCGCCCAGCCCGCGCGCGCCGCCGGAGACCATGACGATTCTCGGCGCGGTCATCTCAGAACAGGCCCTGATAGACGCCGCCATCATTGATGATGTTCTGGCCGACGATGAAGCCGGCCTGACTGGAACACAGAAAGGCGACCAGATCGCCGCACTCCTTGGGGTCGGCGAACCGTCCTGCCGGTACGCTTTGCAGGCGGTTCTCCACGATCGCCTCGTAGGTCGTGTTGCCGCGCCGCGCGTGGTTGTGCAGGTTGGTGTGCAAGGCGTCCGTGTCGAAAAAGCCCGGACAAACCGTGTTCATGGTGACGTTGTCCGGCACGCATTCCCGCACGATCGAGGCGATGGCGCCCGACAGGGCCAGGCGCGCGGAATGGGAATGGGCGAAGTTCACCTGCGGAAACTTGATGAAGCTGACCGAGATGTTGACGATCCGGCCGAATTTGCGCGTCCGCATGCCTGGAACCAGGGCCTGGATCATCTGTATCGACGACAGGAAATGCACGTCCAGCCAATACAACCACTCGTCCTTGCCCCATTCGTTGAAATCACCCGGGATCTGACGGATGCCGGGGTTTGAGACCAGGATATCGACCTCCGAGGCCTGCTCCAAAATGGCCGCGCGGCCCTCGTCGGTGTTGTAGTCGGCGGCGACCGTCGTAACCGAGACCCCGGTCTCGGTGCGGATTTCCTCTGCCGTGGCTTCCAGCGCCTCGGCGGTGCGGGAGTTCAGCACCAGGTCGACACCTTCGCGCGCCAGCGACATGGCGCAGGCCTTGCCCAACCCCTTGCCGGCCGCGCTGACGATGGCTCTGCGGCCGCTTAGACCCAGGTCCATACCGTATCCTTTCGTGTGTTCTTAGCTCTCGGGGCGCGTCAGGCCGCGGTATCCCGAACGTCCAATATGCTTTCGAGGCCAGCGAGCAGCCCGCGAAGCTGTGCGCCTTGCAAAGGTGCCAGAGGTGCACGTGGCGCGCCGCCCCCCGGGAAGCCCAGATGGTCCATGGCCGCCTTGGTCGACGGGTAGAGACTGCGCCCGTCACTGGTGAACAGCCGGGTCAATTGCTGCGCCCGGCGCTGCACGTCCCACGCTTCGTCAAGCCGCCCGGCTTTGGTCAGGTCCCACAAATCCATGCACCGCTCCCAAACATTGGGAAAGCAGTCGATCAACCCATCGCAGCCGGCCAGGATCGAGGGCACACCGATCGTCGACGAAGGGCCGCAGAAGACCAGAATCCTGTCGCTTGCCACCGCCAGCGTTTCCTGGAAGTTCAGCCAGTCGCCGGAACTCTCCTTGATCGCCACCACCGGGTCGAGGTCGGCGAGCCGGTCGACGATTGCCGGCGTCAGCGCGTTCCCGGCGTTTCCGGGAATGTTGTAAAGCACGACCGGCAAGGGGGCCTGGGCGGCGACCGCCTCGTAATGGGCGATCAGTTCCGCCTCGTTCAAATGCACGAAGTAGGGCGGCAGGACGAGGCCGCCGTCGCACTCCGCTTCCTTCGCCGCGTGCAGCGCCTCGATGACGGCGCCGGGCGTCACGGCCGCCGCGCCGACGATCGCGGTACCGTCCGGCCCGACGCTGCGGCGCGCGGTCTTGTAAATCGCGTTGCGCTCGCTGTCGCTCAGGCTCCAGAACTCGCCCGTGCAGCCGGCCGCGACAACGCCGGTCGCGCCGGCCTTCATCAACCGTTCGATATTGGCCGCAAGGCCGGTGTGGTCGACGCTGCCATCCTTGGCGAACGGCGTCGTGACGGCGGGCATGGCGCCCGTCCAGGTGACACTGGTTCTATCCAACGTTCTGGTACTCGCTTTGTTCGTCGCTCAAGACGCCGTCGCTGTTCAGCGTCTCCAAAACCGTGGCCGCCGCCCGGCGCAAGGTGCTGGCGGTGAAGGCGATTTGGTCCTCGGTGATCACGAATGGCGGCGACATGGAGATGGCGTCGCACAAGGGCAGCGCGCGAACGATCAGTCCGGCGTCCAGCGCCGCCCGTGCGATCTTCGGGCCAACGGTCAGCTTCGGATCGAACCGTTGCCAGCCATCGGCGGATGGTTTGGCGAACTCGACCGCGGCCATTAGCCCGTCGCCGCGCGTTTCGGCCGCGATCGGGAAATCCCGGAATGTGTCACGCAACTGCTCTTGAAGGACCGCCCCCATCCTGCCGGCGCGTTCGATCAGCCCTTCGCTTTCCATCAGGTCGAGGTTGGCGAGGCCAGCCGCCGCCATGACCGGGTGAGCCGTATAGGTATAGCCATGCCCAAAGGCGCCATACTTGGCCGCCTTCTCGCTGGAGATCACCTGCCATACCTTTTCACCGACCAGGCAGGCTGAAAGCGGGGCATAGCCCGACGTGATGCCCTTGGCCACGGTCATCAAGTCAGGCCGAAGGCCCAGCTTTTCCGACCCGAACCAGGTTCCGAGACGGCCAAAGCCGCAGATCACCTCGTCGGCGATCAACAGCACGTCGTGCCGGTCCAGCACGGCTTGGATTTTTGCGAAGTACCCTTCCGGCGGCACGATCACGCCGCCGGCACCCATCACCGGTTCCGCGATGAAGGCCGCCACCGTCTCCGGCCCTTCGGCCAGGATCGTGTCTTCCAGCTCGCGCGCCAGGCGGTCGGCGAAGGCGGCGTCGGTCTCGCCGGCATGCCGCACCCAGAGATTGTGGGGCGCGCTGACATGGCGGACCATCGGCAGAGGCAGATCGAACCCGTCATGCAGCGAGGAAAGCCCCGTCAGCCCGCCGGACATGACCGTGACGCCGTGATAGCCCCGCTCACGCGCGATGATTTTCTTCTTCTCCGGCCGGCCCAGCACGTTGTTGTAGTACCAGACCAGCTTGGCCTGGGTGTCGTTGGCGTCGGAGCCGGAGGCACCGAAGAACGCCTTGGACATGCCGGCTGGTGCTTTCGTAATCACCCGCTCGGCCAGGAGCGCGGCCGGCTCGGTCGCCATCGATGAGAAGCCGTGGAAATAGGACAGCTTGCGCGCCTGATTGGCCAGCGCGTCGGCAATCTCGCCACGGCCATAGCCGACATTCACGCACCACAGCCCGGCCATGGCGTCGAGGTATCGTTTGCCCCGGTCGTCCGTGATCCACACGCCCTCGGCGGAGCGCGCCATCATCGCGGCCCCCGCCTGCTCATGCGCGTTCAACACGCTGAACGGGTGGAAGATGTACTGCCGGTCGAGTTCTCTGATGTCGGTCATCTTAGCTTTCGTCCGAAGCCGATCTTTGGGCTTCCATCGGGATCACATGGGCTTGGCCGGTGGTCTCGAACCGAGACCCGTTCTCGCCCGGTTGGAACAGATGGATGAAATCGGCGTCAAAGCCGATCTGACAGGTCTGCCCGACGCTTGTCCGCTGACCCGAGGCCTCGCGGGCGAGCAGCCGGTGGCCGCCGGGGATCTCCACGGTCACGATCTGCTCATGCCCGGCGTTTTCGACCAGCCGAACGGTCGCGGGCAGGCTCCCGCCCGAGAGCGAGACATTCTCCGGCCGGATGCCGAGAACGACGGGCCCGTCCTGCAAGGCGTCTTCATAGAGCGCCCGGTTGATCGGCACCTGCTCGCCGTGGATCACAAAGCTCGATCCGGAGATTTCGCCTTCCAACTGGTTCATCGAGGGCGTGCCGATGAACCCCGCCACGAACCGGTTGGCCGGCCGGTTGTAGATGATCTCCGGCTCATCGAACTGTTGCAGCCGGCCGTCATGCATGACCGCGATCCGGTCGGCCATGGTCATGGCCTCAAGCTGATCGTGGGTGACGTAGACCATCGTCTTGCCGATGCGGCGATGCAGCTCGATCAGTTCCGCCCGCATATAGCTGCGCAGCTTGGCGTCTAGGTTGGACAGCGGTTCGTCCAGCAGGAAGACTTTCGGCTCGCGCACCAGGGCGCGCCCCAGCGCCACACGCTGCTGCTGACCGCCCGACAACTGCCTGGGTTTGCGGTTCAGCAGCGGTTCGAGTTGCAGCAGCGCAGCGGTCTTGGCCACCGCCGCGTCACGCTCCGGCCGGGCCACGCCGCGCTTCTTCAAGGGGTAGGCGATGTTTTGCGCAACCGTCATGTGCGGATAGAGCGCGTAGGACTGGAAGACCATCGCGATGTCGCGCTTGCCCGGCGCCACATCGTTGACCACGCGCCCGTCAATTGAGATCTCGCCCGCCGTCGGGAACTCCAGCCCGGCCAACATGCGCAGCGTAGTAGATTTGCCGCAGCCGGACGGGCCGAGCAGGGCGACGAATTCCCCCGCATTGATGGCGACGTTCAGCCGCTCCAGCGCGACAAACGTGCCGAATTCCTTACGAATATCCTTGAGGACGACTTCAGCCACCGGTCCGGCTTCCTCTAACCCTTCACAGCACCCGCGCCGAAGCCGCGGGTGAGATAGCTTTGCAGGAAGGCGAACACGACGATCAGCGGCAAGCTCATCATCACCGATGCCGCCATCAGCAGCGACCATTCGATGTTGAAGGCGGAGATCAGCATCGTCATGACGCCGGTGGTCAACGGCCGCACGGCGTCCGAGTTCACCAGCACCAGCGCGTAGAGGTACTCGTTCCACGACAGGATGAAGGTGAACAGCGCGGTGGAGATGATGCCGGGCAGAAGCTGCGGCAAGATCACGTCGCGAAAGGCACCCATGCGGCTGGCGCCATCGACCAGGGCCGCCGACTCAAGATCCTCCGGCACGCCCTCCATGAACGACCGCAACAGCCACAGCGCGTAGGGCAATGCGAAGGTCGTGTGGGCCAGGACCAGGCTGGCCAAGGTGTTGGACAGCCCCAACTCCACCATCATCAGATAAAGCGGAATGATCAGCACGACCGACGGCAGCAGGTAGGTGAACAGGACCAGCGTCGCCAGGGTCTCACGCCCACGATAGGCGAAGCGGACCAGGCTGTAGGCCCCGATGGCGCCCAGCACGACGACAAAAACAGTGGTGGTTGTCGCCAGGACGACCGAATTGCGGAAATAGATCAGGAACGGCGTCTCGGTCAGCAGGCGCCAATAATGCTCGAACGTGACCGTTTCCGGCAGCCAGGTCGGCGGGATGCGGAACAGCTCCGTCTGCGGCTTCAGCGATGTCAGGATCATCCAGACCAGCGGAAACGCCACCAGCAGGACCAGGATCCAGGTGAACAGGTTGAAACCCAGTTTGCGCAGGATCCGCACGGTCACGCCTCCCGCGCTGTGCGGCGGATATAGACCAGCATGAAGACCAGCATCACCAGCATCATGCCGATCGAATAGGCCGCGGCCTGGCCCATTTCGTTCAGCGCGAAGGCCTCTTGATAGACCAGCAGCGACAGGGTCTGGGTCGACGTCACCGGCCCGCCACCGGTCAACAGGTAGATCAGGTCGAACTCCTTAAAGTCCCAGATCGCGCGCAGCAGGATGATCACCACCAGGACAGAGCGTAGCTGGGGCAGGGTGACGTCGAAGAAACGGGCGATGGGGCCGGCGCCGTCGATCTTGGCGGCCTCATAGAGATGTTCGGGGATGGTCTGCAGGCGCGCCAGTACGGCGATTACCACGAAGGGGAAGTACTTCCAGGCGCCGACCAGGATGACGCCGATCATGGCGTTCGGCATGGTGCCAAGCCAGTCCAGCGGCATGTCCATGATGCCCAGCTGCATCAGCCCGTGATTGATGGCGCCGTAAAGGTCGTTGAACAGCCAGCGCCAGACCAGCACGGCCACAACGGTCGAAACGAAGTACGGAAACAGCACCAGGCTGCGCGCCAACGACCGAAACCAGAGGTTCTGGTGCAGCAGCAATGCCATGCCGACGCCGAAGACGATCTGCAGGCTCAACGTGCCCACGGTCCAGATCAACGTGGTGATCAGGGAGTTCCAAAATGCCGCGTTCGTCAGCAAGCGGATGTAGTTGTCCGCGCCGGTGAACTCGCCCTCCAAGGTCGGCGTGTAGACCGAAAAGACGCTGAGATAGATCGCCGCCAGCAGCGGGTAGACGATCACCAGGCTGAACACCACGATCGTGGGCGCGATCAGAAACACACCCAAACGGGCGTAGCGGCGCTCCAGTCGATGGCCGGCGTGGGCTGCGATTGCCATAGGCGTGGTTACCGATTCGAAGGGCGGCGTCTGTGGGCGTCAGGGGATCAGGACGCCGCCCTTCGCTGCGTCATTAAGAGCCCATGATCTCTTCGAGACGGCTGGACGTGTCGCTCAGCACCTGATCGACATTCTCGTCGTTCAGCACGACCCGCTGCACCATCTCCGAAATGACGTTGGAGTTGATGATCTCGCCGGCCTTGACGTTCGGCTGGTGGCCCCGGCTTTCCCAACCGAGATTGTAGCCCTCCGCCGCAGCCGCCGCCATCAGGTCCACCTGCGGCGTGTAGCGCTCGATGATCGGGTTGTCCAAATACTCCGGATTCTCCGAGATCGTCCACAGCACCGGTAGGACGTGTCCTGGGGCAGCGTGAAGCTGCTGGATATACCCTTCCGGATCGAACAGGAAGGCGGCGAACTGCTTGGTGACGTCCATGTTCGACGCCTGCCTCGGGATGAAGACGGACGGGAAGTCGTTGAAGGTCCAGGCCGGCACATCCTCCGAAACCGTCGGGTAGAGGACGCAATCTATGTAGTCGGCGATGCCCGGGTTCTGGTTGGCGACGTTGATCAACACACGGCCGGTATAGATGCCGGTCGCGGTCGCGCCCGACACAAAGGCCGTCAGGCTTTCGCCCCAGCTATAGTTGGTCGCGCCAGGCGGGCAGTACTCACGCATGGAGCGGTAGAACTCCAGCGCGTTGCGGGTCTCGTCGCTGTCGATGGCGACCTGCAGGTCCGGGCTGAAGACCTGGCCACCCGCCTGATGGATCACGCCGATAAAGATCAGCGAGGTCATCGAGTTGCGGCCATAGGGCAGGGGCGCGCCGAAGATGCCGCCACCTTGCATGCGGCTGACCGCGTCGCGCAGCTGGTCCCAAGTGCGCGGGGCCGCGTCGATGCCCGCCTGCTCCATCAAATCGGTGCGCAGCCAAAGCATGTTGGCGGCCGAGTTGCCGATGCCGGTGCCAGCATAGACGCCCGGGTCGATCTCATAGATCTGGTTGGCGCCCTCATAGTAATTCTCGGGGCCGACCATCTCGATCACGTCGTTGAACGGCTCCAGAAGCCCGGCGCTCCAATAGTCGGAGACCGCGAAGCTGGGCAGGTGGGTGACGATGTTCGGCACGTCGCCGCTGGCAAAGGCGGCGGCCAGTTGCGGGGCATAGCCTTCGTCCGACGTCCGCTCGAACACGACCTGCACGTTCTCGTGCAGGGCCTCGAAGTTCCGCATCTGGGTTTCGTAGGCGGCCAGCTGTTCCGGCGAGCTCTGCGGAGACCACCAGCGCAGCGTAATCGTCTCCTGCGCGCGTATCCGGCGCGGCATCGCGGCGGCGGCGCCCACGGCGGCCATTCCGCCCAGCACGGACCGGCGGCGAACGCCCGTCGACATAAAGCGATTAACAGTCATTTGACCTGTCCCCTGTTGTGGCTAGTGTTCGTATCACGAACTTATGTTCGTACTATGCGATTGCGCCCTGGGCAAGGCAAGCGGTTTCTCGGTGCCTTCAACTGCGTGCGCACCGAACCGCGCCGCGCTTCTCAGAGGGCATACGCTTGTGCTATCGAGCGCCGGCTGGACGGAGACGAAGAGAATGGCAAGACAGGCATTGCGTACCCCCCCATCGGCGGTCAGCGAAAACCGCCTCGGCACTGTCGACCCCGGGATCGGCTTCGACGAGGAAGAGAAACTGTCCAGCCGCGACTTCGTCAGTTCCCTGTCGCGGGGCCTGTCGATTCTCAGCAGCTTTTCCAATACCTCGCGCAAGATGACCTTGAGCGAAGTCGCCGCGGAAACCGGAATGAGCCGCGCCACGGCCCGGCGGTTTCTGCTCACGCTGGTCCGGGACGGCTATGTTGTCACCGACGGCAAGCTGTTCGACCTCACGCCCAAGGTGCTGGATCTGGGTTTCTCGGTGCTGTCGACCATCGGCGTTTGGGACCGCGCGCGCCCGTTCATGGAACGGCTGTCTGACCAGACCGGCGAGACCTGCTCGGCCGCCATCTTGGACGGGTCGGAAGTGGTCTATGTCGCGGGCGTTCAGGCCCACAACATCATCTCGGTGGGCATCACGATCGGCAGCCGACTGTCGGCGGTCTACACGGCCAATGGGCGGGTCCTGCTGGCGGCCCAGCCTGAGGAATATTGGGACGGCATCATCAAGAACGCCCAGCTCACCCCGCGCACGCCCTACAGCGTGACCAAAAAGACTCAGTTCCGTGAGGTGCTTGAGGATGTACGCGACAAGGGATGGTCACTGGTCGTCGAGGAGCTTGAGTTGGGGCTGCTGTCCATCGCCATACCGCTGCGCTATCGCTCCGGCGTGCTGGCCGGCGCAATCAACATTGCTGTCCCCTCCGTGCGCGCCGTGCCGGAGGACATGGTCACGATCTACTTGCCGAAGCTCAAAGAGACCGCCGACCAGATTCAAAGATCCTTGGCCCGCTAGGCGTACCAGCGGTTCGGCGTGTAAGGCTCCAGATCGATCTGGCTTGGCAGGCCCAGGATCTGCTCCGCGGCGCTGCGCCCGACAATGGGGCCGAGCGTATAGCCCGCGTCGCCAGGCAGGGCGAGCGACACGCGCGCGCCCGGGCGAACGGGTCCGATCGTCGCCTTGCCGTCCACGGGCGTGTTGACGCCGGCCCAGGTGCGCAAGACCCTCAGTCCATCAATCCCCGGCGCAATGGTTGCCGCCAGGGCGACATTGCCCAGCAGGCTGTCGCCTCGCACCCGGGGCGTGGCTTCGATGCCGTTTTGGCGTGCCGGCCAACCGCCGCCGATCACCACCTGGCCCGATCTGAACTGCTTCAGCGTGATCGACCGTTCCGCATGTTGAACCAGATGCTTTATGGCGTACGCGCCGGCCTCGGTGATGTTCATGTGCAGCGGCTCGGGCGGCGTGGGCAGACGAAGGCCCAGCGATCGGGTCAGCGCCTCGGTGCCCCAGGCCGCCGCGATCAGGATGTGGTCCGCCTCGTGACGCGCTTGGCCAATGGCCGCCGGCTTTCCGTCGCCGGCCTCGATGCCGACGACTCGATCGGCGATCTGCCGAACCCCAAGCGCGCTTAGTCGAGCGTTCATTTTGCGGTTGGCGATGAGGGGGTTCACCTTGCCTTCGTCGCGGCAGAGTTCGGCGCCGATGATGTTGGGGCCGAGATAGGGTGCGATCCGCTCCAATTCGGGGCGCTCGAGAATGTCGACCGCGAGACCTTTCTTCGCCTCCCGTTCCGCCTTCTCGCGCAGGAAGGCCATCTGATCGGCGCCTTCGGCCAGCATCAGCCCCCCCTCGCGGGTCAGTTCGACCCCGCCAAGGCCCTCCTCCAGCGCGTCCCATTCGGCGACGGCGGCGAGATAGAGCGGCAGCGAATTCTCGACGTTCTCCGCAAGGTGCGGGTTCAACCGCAGGAAACGGCTCTGCATCTGGACATGCAGGCTGCCGGCATTGGCGTGTGAGCCGACATTCTGCGCACTGTCGACGATCGCGACCCTGGCGCCCGCGCCTGCCGCGGTCAGCGCGGCCGATTGTCCGGTGATTCCGCCGCCGACGATCAGCAGGTCGAATGTGTCAGCCATCGGCCGGCGGCGTTTCCAATAGCGTTTCGGTCGCGGCCACGGTGCTGATATCGACCGGCTTTATCGGCACCTGCGGCGCGAAGAAGGACAGATCTTCAAGCGGGCGACCTTGCTTGCCCGCCAGATATGCAGCCAACACCGGTGCGCAATAGCGGCCCTGACAGCGCCCCATGCCGATGCGCGTGGCGCGCTTGATCGCACCTATGTCGCTGCCGCCGGCTTTGAGCGCCTCGTCAAGCTTCGCACACGTAACCTCTTCGCACCGGCAAATGAGGGTTTCGGGCGTCGTGTTTTCGATACCGGGTGGGTCGGCCGCGTAGACTTGCCAAAGCGCGTCCTGGAAGCGCCGGTGACCGGACAACTCGGCACTCTCCTTGTCGGTAGGACCGCTGCCGCCAGCGGCGGCCCGCCCGGCGATCCGGCCCTCGACCAATGCCGCATGCGCGCCGCCAAGCCCACAGCAATCGCCAACCGCGTAGACGCCGGGTACGCTGGTTTCCATCACCGCGCTACGGTCCGGTCGAAGCTGTTCGAACCTGGCGTCAAAGCGCATGGCCGCGCCCAGCAGTCGCAGGATCTCGTTCTGCGGCTGAAAGCCGAAATTCAGGCAGACCGCGTCCACAGTCACCTGCCGCTGCTGCTTTCCCGCCTGATACGCGACCGTCAGGCCGGCCCCACTCTCTTCGATCGCCAACGGCTTGACGCGCCAGGTGACCGCAATGCCGCGCCGTCGCAGCCCGGCCAGCATGCCCGCACCCTTGGTGGCAAGGGCCCGGTTGGAAAGGACCATCGCCGCGACCGCCCGTGGCTGGGTCCAGCCCGGCGCGGCCGCCTCGCCAAGAACGGCGATCTCCGCCCCGCCCTTCGACAGTTCCAGCGCGACCTGGGCGCAAAGCGGCCCGTTGCCGAAGATCGCCACGCGCTTGCCCGGCAGCACGCCATAGCTGCGCCACAGGGTTTGCGCCGCCCCGACGGTCATCACCCCCGGCAAGGTCCAGCCCGGTATCATGATCGGGCGTTCATAGGCGCCGGTCGCCACGATCACGGCGCGCGGCGTCAGCACATAGACGTGGGTCGCGGTCGAAGCCATGATTTCGGGGCCGTCGAAGGCGCCCCAAACCTCTGCCCCGGCCACGATCGTGACGCCGCTGTCTCGGGCGCGCGCGACAAGGGCGCCGCCGTCCGCCTGTTGCGGATCCATCGCCGGGGCGTCGGTGCGGGCCGGCTGCTTGAAATACTGCCCTCCGGCGACCTTGCGCTCATCGAGCAGCAGCACGTCGGCGCCCTCGGCGCGGGCCGAGATTCCGGCCGCCAGCCCCGCCGCCCCACCGCCGATGATCAGGACGGCGGGTGACAGTCGTTCGGCCTTCAGGTGCGGCGGCGCTGGCCCGCTAAGCGGTGCTCGGGCGGCCTGCGTCTCGACCGCCATGCCATCTTCCAAGAGCGTCATGCAGGCCCGGCGATTGGGCCTGCCATCGATCGTTACGAGGCAGTCCTGGCAGACGCCGATACCGCAAAACATGCCGCGCGCGCTGTCCCCGTCGGTGCGGCGCAGTCTGGTGTGTCCCGTGCCCGTCAGGGCCGCCGCCACCGAAACACTCCCGGTCGCGGTTTGCGGCTCTCCGTCGAACGTGAAGCGAACGGTTTCGCTCATCCCTCCGCCTCGGTCAGCAACCTGCGGCGCGCCGCCAAAAGATCGGCCAGCGCGGTCTCTCGCCAGGCACGGCGGGCCGGCAAGGCTTCCTCCGGCAACAGGCGCCGCCGCTCATTGGCAACCCTTTCAACCAATGCGGCAGACCAGCTTGGGTGGGTCTCACCCCGTGCCGCGCCAATGGCCGCATAGGCGGGACCCAGCCGTGCCGCATGGCCGCGAATGCCGCCGGCGGTGTTCAGGTCGGCGGTCTCGAACGGCCCGGACAGCGCCCATCGCGGCCCCAGCCCGTTGCGCACCAACCGATCGAGCCCGTCCACATCGACCACCCCTTCATCGACCAGGCGATAGGCCTCGCGCAACAGGGCCGACTGCAGCCGGTTGAAAACAAAGCCCGGCAGCTCGTGGCCGAGAGCGATCGGGTCGAAACCGGCGGTGGAGAAGAGGGCGGAGGCGCGCCTCACGGTCTCGGGTGCGGTGCCTGGCCCCGGCACCAGTTCCAGCACCCTGATCAGGCTTGGCGGGTTGGCGGGGTGGGCGACCAGGCAGCGCCGCTGGTCGGCGGCTTGCGGCAATATCGCCGAGATTGGAATGGCCGACGAGGCGGTGGCCAGAACCGTCGTGTCGCCCATGGTGCGCAGCAGGTCTTGAAACAGCGCGGCCTTCAGATCCCGGTCTTCGGCCGCCGCCTCTATGGCAAGCGCCGCCGTACCGGCATCATCCAGGCTTGCGATCAGCGCCAGTTCACCTTTGTCCGCTTCAGTCGACAGGCCGGCACGGGCCATCGCCGCGCGATGCCGTTCGACCGCTGCCATCGCGTTTTCGCGTGCGCTTGCATCAGGGTCGAGCAGGCTGACCCCGCACCCTGCCTCGACAAAAACGGCCGCCAGTGCCGTCCCGATCGCCCCGGCGCCTAAAACCAAAATGCGCTCGTTCATCGCTTGAGAGCTTCCCTCCGCCTGTCATGTTGCGAACAACTGTTCGCGTCGACTTCGAGCCGCTGATCGCCGCCCCTTGGGTCGGGTCGCGCGCTGAGGCTCAGCTGTTCATGGCGTTCCCCGGGCCTGTACCAAGGGCATCAGGGTCGGGCCTTGTCAGCCCGGCCTAAAGGGCGGCCCAACCGTGTTTGGCCAGGATGTCGTGGCTGGCCTTGATGTCGCCGTCGGGGTCCACGCCGGGCAGGTTGGCGTCCGTGATGATCTCCAGCACGGTGAACTTGTCGTAGCCGATGTCGCGCAGCGCCGCGTGGGCAGGTCCGGGGTCGACGATGCCCGTGCCCAGCCGGTCGTGCTTGAAGTCGTCGTAGCCGCTGTCGGAGATGTGCACGTTCTCGACCAGGTCGCCCAGCAGGCGAATCGCCGCGCCGACATCCTCCCTAATATAGGCGCTGTTGCAGACGTCGAAGTTCACGCCCACCTCGGGCCCGATCAGCGCGGCGGTGTCCTTCATGTCCTGGGCGGAGGGCAGGAAGGTGAACGGCACGTTCTCCAGCAGCAGCTTCACGCCCGTGCCGTTGGCATGCGCGACCAGCGATTTCATGCCCGACACGAACCAGTCCAGCATCCACTTTTCCGGCGCGTTAATGAGACTGTTTACAGGGCCGGGGATCGCGACCACGTACGGACAGCCCCATTCCGCCGCCAGATCGATCGCCTCGCGGTACCGGGCCAGGGTATAATCCCGCATGATCTTGTCGGTGGAGTTCGGATTATTGTCCAACAGCGGATAGCAGAAGGACGTGATCCGCCCGCCCTCGCCGTCGAGCCAGCTTTTGATCTCCGTCCGGTCCGCCGCGCTCATCTCCGCCGGCCAGCAATGGGGCGGGAAGATCATCATTTCGAAGTTTCGGTATCCCATTCCGTGCAGGTGCTTCAGCGCATCGAGTCCGGAGTGGGAATAGAGATAGGGAAACGTGCTGGCGGCCACCTTCAGCGCGGACATGGGCGGGCTACTCCTGTCGGTCGGGAATGGTCTGGTGTTCAAAGAGCGTACAAAAGTTAGTATAGTGAACACATGCGCCGGCTCAATCGGATTCCGTTGCGCTGCGTTCCTGTAGTCTGATTGGCATTGCTTGGCACCGGCGCGACGCCCATCACCAACGTCATTCCGTCACGATGCGAGCAAGAACCAGGAAAGAGAGGCCATGGCCGAGCTTATGGGGCGGACGGCACTCGTCACGGGGGGCGCGGGCGGCCTCGGTCGCGCGATTGCCGACAAGCTGCATGGTGCGGGTGCGGACATCGCGATAGTCGATTTGCCAGAGGCTCTGTCCAGCGCCGATTTGCCCGACGATTGGCAGCCGATCGCGCTGGACCTGACGGCGGCTGATGCGGAGGAAAGGCTGGCCCGCCACGTTGCCGATCTCGTTCGCCTGGACATTCTCGTGGCGAACGCCGGCGTGGTGCCGCCCTGGCGTTCGGTCGCCGATCTGGACTTCGCCGAATGGGATCGGGTCTTTGCGCTTAATGTACGCGGTGTGGCGCTGAGCCTGAAATGCACGGCACGGCGTCTCGCGGAGGATGGCGGCGGGTCCGCCGTGCTGATGGCCTCGATCAACGCCTATCGGCCCATGGCGGGCCAGGCCTTGTACACCGCGACGAAGCACGCGGTCCTTGGCCTGATGCGCGCCGCCGCGCAGGACCTTGGCGGCCAGTCGGTCCGCGTCAACGCGCTCGCACCCGGCCCGGTTCTGACCGACGCCTTGCGGGCCCGCGTCAAGGCGCGCGCGGCGGCGGGCGGTGAGGACGAAGCGACGGCGATCGCCGGTCTGGCGGGCACAACGGCTCTGGGCAGATTGGCCACACCGGCGGATGTGGCGGAGGCAGCCCTGTTCCTGGCAAGCCCACGCTCGTCCAGCATTACCGGTACCTGCCTGCCGGTCGAGGCGGGCTTGTCGTAGTCGCCTGTAGGTAATTGAGGCCGCGCCGCGCCGATCTCGTTCTTGGACTCCAGTCGACGCGGAAATCGGCACGACGCGCCTGACTGCCCGGCAAATTGTCACGGGCCGCCAGGGTAGGGCGTTCGATCCCGAGCCAGTCTAGCGGTCTCCTTGGTAACCGGCCGCGATCTCGGCCAGCAGCGCGCGCCCGAAGTCTGACGACGTGGCGATCTGCCCAAGATGGAGATCCGGTTCGTTATGGTATTGCAGCCGCAGGATGTCGCCGTCCTCACGCACCTCGGGCAGGATGCAGCTGAACGCGAAGCCCAGGTCGGCCAGGTCCGCGCCGTAGACGAACAGGTTAGGGTCGGCCAGGGGCAGGTCGAGGAAAAGGCAGGCGAGACCCTCCGCCTTCAGCGTCTCGACGCGGGCCGCGACCTGGGCGCATGAACCGGCGCCGACGCTGTCGCAGGTCAACAGCGCGGCGTTGTGATCGTGGTCGCGCTTCAGATGCACCTGGCCATCGGCATCGCTTGGTGAAATCCCACCGGCACCCACCGTGCGGGCGAATTCGGCATTGCCGTAAATGCGCATCGCGATCTCTCGATATGCGGCGGGCGGATGCACCGTTCGGCTCGGCTCGCGGTTGGTGCGAAGATACATCAGGGCGGCCGTTTTCCGGTGAAGCGCCGCAGGATCGGCCATCTGCTTGTACTGAACGGCGCCGGGGATATAGCCGAAGATGAACCCCATCTCGTGCGCCCCAAGTGCCAGGTTGCCGCGCTGGGAATAGGGGTGGGCGGTGGTCGCCTCGCTGAACAGGCCATAGAGGCCGTCATCGACCGCCCAGGCCGCGAGCCGTTGCTTCATCGACTCGAATAGATGATGACCACGATAGGAAGGGCTGACAACGGCCTGGCCGGCCTCCGCCACCTTGGAGATGCGCGCCGCGAAGGATGCAGCCAGATGTCCGATCACCTCGCCGTCCGGTGCCAGGCCGACGACCGACACCATCGCGCGGTCGGCCCAGCGCCGCCGCAGCGCGTCGGGCTTATAGACCCAGTCATGGTCATAGCTGTCGCCATAGGCGCCGTAGAAGCATCGCGCGAGACCGTCGGCGTCTTCCGCGCGGGCCAAGCGGATTTCGACCGGGGCATCGGCGGTGGTCTTCGCGGCGGCCTGCGCGTCGGCGTGATAGGCGTGGGTCAGTTCTTGGCGAACATCGATATCGGCGTCTTTTCGGTCCATGGTCGAAATCGTACCTTGACCCTGCAAAGCAGTCGACCAGGGCGTCAGCGCCCCGCCCGACCTGAGACGCAATTCGCTATTCTTGTGTAAGAGCTTTCTTGGCCTGCGACCGCACGAGCGCAAGACGCTGCCGGCCGGTCAATCGCCCTGGCCTTGCAATTCCCGCTGGATCTTCAGGCGGCGGACGATTTCCGCGTCCCGCTGGCGCTTGAAAGCGTCCGGGTCGCGTTTGGTCCAATCATAGAACCCTTGGCCGGAGCGCATGCCGGTATGGCCTTGGGCAAACAGCGTGCCCACCGGCGTCTCGGCAGGGTCGGAAGCGGTCGACAGGTCGGCCCAGACCGCCTTGGTCGCCGCCCCGTTCATCAGGTCGAGCCCGGCCAAATCCGCATGTTCGAAGGCGCCCATGGCCGGCAGCCGCACGGCATAGCCTTCCTTCAGGATCGTATCGCAGGTCTCCGCGTCGACCAGGCCCTGGCCGACGAGGCTGGCGAACTCACGCAGGACGGCGTGCTGAATACGGGCCCAGAGAAAGCCCGGAATGTCCGGGCAAAGAGCCGGCGTTTTGCCCGTGGCGCGCAACAGGGCCATCACGGTCTCGGTGGTCTCCGGCGCCGTCTGCCGGCCCGGCACGACCTCGACCAGCTTCACCAGATGGGCCGGCTGGGCGTAGTGGGCGACGACAAACCGGTCGGGCCGGCTCAATCCATCCTGAATGGCGGTCGCGCTCAGCGCCGATGTCGTCGATGACAGGATGGTTTCCGGCGCGGCCATAGCCTCGGCGGATTTCAGCACCGACTGTTTGACCGCGAGGTCTTCGGCAACAGCCTCGATGACGAAGCCGCTGTGTCCCACCGCGTCGGCCATGGTCGCATTGGTCCGGAGGCGGTCCTGCACGCTCGGGCGCTGATCCCGATCGACCAGCCCCACCTCGATCAGGAACTCCAACGCCTCGGAAATCCGGTCGACGGCATTCGGCAGGGTTTCCACGCGCCGGGCCCAAAGCGTCGTCCGCACGCCGCCCAGCGCCAGGGCGAGGGCGATTTGTGCGCCCATGACGCCGGCGCCCAGAACGGTGGCCGACGCGATGGGCGGATCAGCCGGCATCGGCCCAGCCGTCACCCTGGCGGCGGATCAGACCGCGCTGCTCGAAGTCTCGCAGGCTGGCGTCGATCGAGACCAGGGCGCGCCACTCCCTCACCTTCTCGAACTCATCGCAGATCTGATCGCGCAGCTCGGCGAAACCGATGCCGGGCGAAGCCTTGATGCGGCGCTGCAGGGATGCCTCGATGGCATCGACCCGGCCCCGGCAGTCCTCGGCCTTGGCGATCGCTTCCTCCGGCCCGCACGGGTCCTCATGCGCGAACATCACGGTTTCGACGCCGCGATCGCGGATGAAATCGATGATCTTCTGGAACGTCGCCCGCATCACATGGGCGTCCTCGTAAAGATAGAGCACGGGGTTGAAGGCGGGCAGCAGCGGGTCGGCGATGATCAGGGTCTTGCTGGCGGGATCATAGAAGCCGACCTCGCCCATCGAATGACCCATGACCTCGACGACCTCCAAGGCCACGCCGCCCAGATCGATCGTGTCGCCGTCCTTGTAGAACCGCTCGACCGGGACCGCGTCGGGGCCCATCCAATCGAGGTATTCCTCCGCCAGGTCGAAATGCTCGCCCTCCGGAAAGGCGTGCACGATGGTCTTGGCGTTCAGCATGTTGTCGGCAATGCGGTCGGCGCGTGCCGGATGGGCGAAGATGGTGCAGTCGGAATCGCGTTTCAGCGCGGCGTTGTTGCCGACATGGTCCATATGCTCGTGGGTGAGCAGCAGATAGTCGAGGTCCGACACCTGCTTGCCCAGTTCCTCAAAGGCCTGCTTCAACTGGCCATAGCCGACATGGATGCCGCTGTCGATCAGGGCCGTCTTGTCATTGCCCTCAACGAGAAAGATGCGAACCGCCGACTTGCCGGCATGGTCGCCCGGCAGGCCCATGGAGATGGCCGAAAACGGCCCGTGTTTGAAGGCGATGACGTCGCTCATGATGCGCTCTTAGGCTCCTTTGAAGTCGGGATCGCGCTTTTCGATGAAGGCGGCGATGCCTTCCTTGCCGTCCTCGGTCGCGAACAGGGCGCCAAGCACCCGCTGTTCCAGCGTCAGCCCGGCCGACAGGGCCGTGTCGAGCCCGTCATCGATCACCCGCTTGCCTTCCGCCAGCGCGATCGGCGGTTTGCTCGCGAGGTCGCCGGCCAGGGCCAGGGCCTCGTCCATCAAGGCGTCCGGCGCGCAACTCTTCAGCGCCAGGCCCCATGTCACGGCCTCCGGCGCGGTCAACATGCGGCCGGTCAGGATCAGGTCCTTGGCGCGCATGGGGCCGATCAGACGCGGCAGGCGCTGGGTGCCGCCGCCGCCCGGCATCAGGCCCAACTTGATCTCCGGCAGGCCGACCTTGGCCGTTTCCGACACGAGGATGAAATCGCAGCACAGGGCCAGTTCCAAGCCGCCGCCCAGGGCGTAGCCGTTGACCGCGCAAATCGTGATCTGGGGCAGCGCGGCGATCGCGTCATGGGTCTGTCGCGATCGGCGCTGGAACCGGTCGAAAACCGTCTGGGCCGCATTGTGATAGCCGCCGATATCCGCACCGGCGACGAAGCCGCGCCCGGTGCCCGTGATCACCAGAACCCGCACGGTCGGATCGGCGGCCAGCGACGAGGCATAATCGCCCAGCGCCGTCATGATCTCTAAATTCAGCGCGCCGAGCGCCTTTTTGCGATCGATGCGCAGGATGTGGACCGGCCCTTTTCGGTCGAGCACGAGATTGTCGTGCAGCCGCGTTCCGGCCATCAGATCGCCCCCTCGCGCCGCAGGGCACCCAGCCGTTCCGTGCCCAGATGTGTGGTCAGCACCTCGTCGGTGTGTTCGCCGACCAGGGGCGCGGCGTTGTTGGCGACCGCCGGCGTCTCGCTGAGCGTGATCGGGCAGGCGATCATCTTCAACGGGCCGCCCTTCGGATGGTTCAGCGTGATCAGCCGGTCGGAGCCCATTGCGACCAACTCGTCCATCGCCTCTCGCGAGGTGCGGACCGGGGCGGCCCAGACATCGGCGGCCTCGAACACGGCCATCCAGTCGGCTGTGGTACGCCCACGCGTTTGGGCTTCGATGCGGCGTTTGACCTCGTCGCGCTCGGTCCACGCGTCCAGCGCGCCCAAATCATCGTCGCCGATCAGCGGGCCAAGCTTGTCCAGCGGGCACATGGCGATCGCCATCCAGCCATCGGCGCTGGGGTAGGTGCCGTAAGGCGCATCGTTCCAGCAGGACGCCACGCCGGCGGCGGAGCGCTCCAGATCGATGCCCTGGTTGAGAACCGCGAAGTTCTCCTGCGCCTGCAGGTTCAAGGTGGCGGAATAGAGGTCGACCTCCACCCGCTGGCCGATGCCGTGCCGGTCCCGCGCGATCAGGGCGGCGAGAATGCCGCTGACCATGGCCTGCGCGGCGGCGAAGTCGGCCACCGGCGTGCCCGCCGCCGTTGGCGGGTCGGTGGCGCGGCCGGTATTGTACATCAGGCCGCACATGGCCTGGATCAGAAGATCCTGACCCGGCCGGTTCTGCTTCGCCATCTCCGTGCGCTGGCCCCAGCCGGAGCCGGAGGCGTAGATGATGTCCGGTTTCGCGGCCTTGAAATCCTCGTATCCGAGGCCGAGCCGGTCCATCACGCCGGCGCGAAAGTTCTCGGTCACAACGTCGCAATCCTTGGCCAGTTCCAACAACGCCTCGCGCGCCTTGGGGTGCTTAAGGTCGGCGGTAATCGCGCGCTTGTTTCGGTTGAAGGCGTGAAAGGCGGCCGAATCGCCGCCGACGAACTCGCCGATCATCGGCATGCCGCGCATCCATTCGCCCTTGCCCGGCCGTTCGACTTTGATGACGTCGGCGCCCAGATCGGCAAGCGTCTGGGTGCAGAGCGGGCCCAGCATCATCTGGGTGAAATCCAGGATCCGGATGCCGTCCAGCGCGGCGGGTTGTTCGGGAGTAGCCACCGTCAGGCCCCTTTCTCGCCCGGCGGGCGTCTGTCGGCATAGATTTGTTCGAGGCCATCGACGATCGACGAGGATACTTCGCCGGATCGCAGGCCTTGAACCAGCCGGTGACCGGTCGCCGTTTGCACGCCCGGCCACCAAGCCGCGCGGGGACGCACATAGGCGCGCGACTGAACCTCGATCGTGTCGGAAAAGAAGTGCCCGCCCGCTTCGTCCGCCTCGGCACTGGTCCAGGCGGCCCGGCTGGCCGGCTGGCCGCCGTTCAGGGCGGCGAATATCTGGCCTTCCTCGCCGCAATACCAGGCGACGAAAGCGGCGGCCTGGGCCGGGTCCGATGCCCGCGACGACACTGCCATGCCGGCACCGCCCAGCAGGCTGCCGCAGCCGGCCGGCGGAGCGCCGAAGCGCCAGCCGCCGCCTTCCTCGGGTCTGGTCAGTCGGGTGTAGCCGAAGGTCAGCGGGATGTAGCCGATGGTTCGGCCCTTGTTGGCCTCGGCGTAAAGCATCGGCGGCGTACAGGACCAGCAGACATCGTCGACGATCGCCGCGACCCGTTGCAATGTCTCGATCGCGTCGTCCGCGACCGCCCTGTCCGGGAACAGCCGGTCGCCCCCGTTCGGCGGTGCGCCGGCGCCAGCGGTGAGGCTGAGGATGCAGGAAATCGCATCGGTATGGTGCAGCGGCAAGGCGACCGAGCCCGGATGGCGGGCCGCCAGATCCACGACCGCGTCCCAGGTATCGGGAACCTTCGCGCCAAGATCATCAAGGATCGCCAGGCGATGGGCCGCCACCTGACAAGCGGCGTCGGCCGCCAGGGCGACCGGCGTTCCGTTCACGACGAACGAGTCCTGCGCCGCCCCGACCGCGCCCGCACCGCAGCATGCGATGATCGCGGGATCGAGAAGATCCGCGATTGGCGTCACGGCCGACTCCGCCCAAGCTTGCGGGATGTGGGGATAGTCGATGATCATCACATCACATTGGCCGGACAGCTCGCTCAACGGCTGATCGTTGAAGGCGGTCAACGGCCGGCGCGCGATGTCGATCGCATCGCCCGACCGGTCCAGCCAGGGCTGGCGCGCTGCCTTCAGGGGCTCAGTGCATCTCGGGTCATCCCAGGCAACCACCCGCACCATCTAGACCCAACCTCGTGTCTGGCGCCGGCCAACGGAACAGGCGCATTGATAATTCGATTAACCCAAACCAGAATAGGCAGAGCCGATTTGGTAAATCGTATTACCATTCTTTCGCAGCTTGTCGATGGGGAGTCAAGCGTGACCATGACCGCCTGTTGCTTGGACTGGGGTTCAGAGAATTGGCGACTTTGAAAGAGGTCGCCAAGGCGGCCGGCGTCTCGACAGCGGTGGTTTCACGCCTGCTCAGCGGCGACAAAACCCTGCGGGTAAGTGCCGCGACGCGGGAACGCATCCTGCGCATCGTCGAGGCGCTGGACTACACGCCGAACGTCGCGGCACAGTCTTTGCGCCTGGCCCGGTCGCGCCTGATCGCCTTGATCGTTCACAACGTCTCGAACCCGGTCTATGCCGAAATCGTCAGTGGCGCGGAAGCCGCCGCTACGGCCCGTGACAGCGCCTTGCTGCTTGGCGAGGCCGCATCGCTTGAGACCGGGTCCAACCGCCTGATCGACTTGATCGGCGCCGGCGCGATCGACGGGTTGGTCCTGCAAGGGGCAGGCGCCGCGACCGACCGGGCGCTGGCCAAGGCCGTGCGCAAGCGGGTTCGCACCGTCATGCTGCAGGTCGAGACGGAAGCAGACAGCGCGTTGATCAGCTTACCGGACCAGGAGGCGGCCGCGATTGCGACGGACCATCTGCTGGCCTTGGGCCATGAGAGGACTGGTTGCCTCGCCACCGCGCCGGGGCTTCGGTTTTCGCAGGCACGGGTCGCGGGGTGGCGCTCGGAAATGGCACGGCACGGCCTGGAGGCGCCCGATAGCCGGCTGGTATGGGCCGGTTCCGATCTCGCGCTTGGTCGCGGCGGGGTCAAGCGGCTGATCGACCAGGCGCCCGAGATTACCGGCATCGTTGCCTGCAACGCCGTGGCCGCGATTGGCGCGCTTGCCGGGCTTGAGGATCTGGAAATCGACGTGCCTGGCGAGGTCTCGGTCATCGCCCTGCACGATTTTCCGCTGGCGGATTACGTCACGCCGGCCCTGACGACGGTCCGCATGCCGCTTGCCGAAATGGGCGCTGCGGCGGTCAACCTGATCTGCGGTGATGCCGATCTGGCCAAGCATCATGTGACCATCGATCGTCCGGCACCCCGTATCATCCTCCGTCGGTCGACAGCGCGGGCGAGCGGCTAATGCCCTGCCCATCTCGGGCGACTGACAGGCGTTCGAGAATGGTAATCCGCAATCTAGACCCTCTTGACACCCCGGTCATCCAGTTGCCAGTCTGGCATATGAATTCGAATGCATTTCGGCTTTCTCTGATGGGCTGCGATGTAGGCGTCGGTCCGTCTTGCAAGAGGTCAAATTGAGCCGTGAACCCTACAAACGCGCCGTTGTGACGGGCGCCACGAGCGGAATTGGCGCCGCGACTGTCCATGCCCTGTGCGCTGGGGGCTTCGATGTCCTGGCGGTCGCCCGCAGGGCCGATAGGCTGCAATCCCTGGCGGATAGCGTCGGCTGCCAAACTCTGTCGGCGGACATCCGTGATACCCAACGGATGCGTGCGGAAATCGCACACTTCGCGCCGGATGTGGTGGTCAACAATGCCGGCGTGGGCCACGGGATCACCGGTCTGGCCGGCCTGGCGCCCGAGCACGTCGCCGAAGCGATCGAAATCAACGTGATCGCGCCGATCCAGATCACCGCGGCGGCGATCGAAGGCATGAAGGGCCGCGGCCATGGGCACATCGTCAATATCGGATCGATCTCGGGCCTGCACACGCTGGTTTCCGCCGTTTATGGCGCGTCGAAGGCGGCCCTGCACCAGTTCAGCCAGAACCTGCGTTATGAGTTGTCCGGCACGGGCTTGCGGGTCACCGAGATCTGCCCCGGACGGGTGGCGTCGGAGTTTTATGAGCACGCTGTTGGCGACGCCTCTCGGCTGGAGATGGCGAAAACCAGCGGCATCACGGAGCTGCAGCCCGAGGACATCGCCAGCGCGATTCTGTTTGCGGTCAACGCCCCCGCCCACGTGAACATCGCCACCATCGAGCTGCTGCCGACCGAGCAAGCCGTTGGCGGCATCAGCGTTCAACCCGCCCCGACCATCAGCAATAAGGCCCAGAACGATGCCGCGACTTGATACGAAGACGGCCCTGATAACCGGTGGCGGCAATGGGATCGGACGGGCGGCATCGCTGCTCTTTGCCAAGGAAGGCGCCGCGGTTGCCGTCGCGGACTTCAATGTCGACGCCGCGAACGGCACCGTCGATCTCATCAAGCAAGCCGGTGGGGCCGCGACTGCCTTGGCTTGCGACGTTAGCGACGAAGCAAGCGTTGCCAAAATGATCGCGGACACGATGGATGCCTTTGGCTCGCTTGACGTCCTCTTCAACTGCGCCGGTGGTGGGTCGACCAAGGACGGGCCGGTCACCGACCTGGACATCGACGAGTTCTGGCGCACGATCCGGGTCGATCTCTTTGGCACCTTGCTGTGCTGTCGCTATGCGATCCCGGCCATGGTCCGTGCCGGCGGCGGCTCGATCATCAATATCGCCTCGCTGCGCGCCGTGATCGGCACCGAAGGGGCCGACGCCTACACGGCCTCCAAGGGCGGGGTTTTGGCGCTGACGCGGGCCATGGCCATGCAGTGGGCGCAGCATGGTATTCGGGTCAACGTTCTGGCCCCGGGCGTGGTGCTGACCGAACGCGTGGCGGCTTTCATCAAGGAAGACAATCCGATCTACCAAATGTCCTTGCTGGGGCCTTGCGAGCCGCATGACGTGGCGGAACTCGCGCTCTATCTGGCCAGCGACGCGTCGCGCAAGGTGACCGGCGCGGTCATGCGGCTTGACGGCGGCGCATCCGTCTACTGAACGCTCATTAGGGCGTCAGAACCCATCAGGCGGCATGCCGGCACGCCAAGCCTTGACAATCGGCGTCGCATGAATTCGAATGCATGCGCGTATGAATTAGAATTCACAAGCGGCCGGACGAGGCCGCGGCAACCGGGAGGAGCGAGATGAAAACCCAAATCACAGTCCTTGCAGCCGCCATTCTGATGACGACGGGCCTGTCGGCGCCGGCGGCGGCCCAATACCCCGATCAGACCATCAACGTCATGATCCCGTTCAGCGCGGGTGGCGGCACCGATGTCCCCGGTCGCTTCTTCGCGCAGGAGATGGAAGAGATCCTGGGCACCGACATCATCGTCACGAACGTCGAGGGCGCCGGCGGCGTCATCGGTGCCACCCAGCTGTCCCAGGCCGACCCGGACGGATACAGCCTTGGCTTCATGCCCGTCGGCACCACAACGACCCAGCCCCATATGCGCGAGACGGAGTATGGCGCGGATTCGTGGGAGCCGATCTGCCTGGTCGCCCAGGGCCCGATGTATGTGACAGTGCCTGCCGACTCCGACATCCAGTCGATCGACGACCTGGTGCAGCAGGCGCAGGACTCAAACGTCGTCACGGCCGGCCCACCCCCCGGCTCGCTGCCGCATATCGGCCAGGCCGCGCTCGCCCAGATGTTGGGTGTCGATTTCAACTATATCCCCCATGAAGGCATCAACGCCGTCGCGCAGTCGATGCTGGGCGGGCGGGTTCACATGACCGTCTGGTTCGCCGACGCGGGCGAGCGCTTTGGCCTGCGCCCGTTGGCCATCCTCGACAGCACGCGCAGCGAGGAACTGCCGGATATCCCAACCCTTGGCGAGCTCGGCTACGAGAACATCGAGAACTATGTCTGGTTCGGCTTCTTCGCCCCTGCCGGCACGTCGGCGGAAATCGTGACGACGCTGGCCGAGGCTTGCGATCAAGCGGTCCACAGCGAAGGCTTCACTTCGAACATGGATGCCGCCAATCGCCAGGTCCGCTATATGCCGACGGACGAGTTTGCCGAGTTCTTCGCCGCGCAATTCGCGGCCAACGGCGAGCGGCTGCGCAGCCTGGGCCTGGCAAACTAACCGGCGCAATTGCGGTAAATCCTCTAAGGTCCGGTGGTGCGCGGGCTTAGCGGGGACGAAGCATGTCCATGAATCCGGTGCGGATCGGCGCCCTGGCGCTGTTTCTGATCGCGGCTCTTCTGTTCGCGTCGAGCTTCGCCATGAATGTCGGCGAGCCGATGTTCGGCGACGTCTCGACCGTCTTCGTCCCGCGCATCTTCTTGATCGCCTGGATGGTGCTTGCCGCCTTGATCGCAATCGTGGCCGGAAGGGATAGGGAGGCGGGCAGCATCTTCGCCGGCGTCGCCTGGCGCCGCTTGTGGATCATCATCGCCATCGTCGCGGTCGCGGCCGTGGCGATGATGGAAATCGGCTTCGTCTTTGCCTGCCTGCCCGCCTTCATCGTCTTCGTCACTGTCTTCGGCTATCGGCGCTACGGCGTGACGATCGTGGTTGGGGCGCTTTTCGTCTTCGCGCTGTGGGCGCTGTTCTTGGAGGTCTTCCGCCTGCCGCTGCCGATCTCGCCCTGGTTCGGGACGCTCTAGGCCGTGGAAAACCTCGCCGCCGCCGTCTCGCAACTGGCCTCTGTCGAGGTGCTGCTGGCGATACTGATCGGCACCACCTTCGGCACCATCGTCGGCGCCTTGCCGGGCATGGGCACCGTACTGGCGCTGGTCGTCGCGCTGCCCTTCACCTATTCCATGTCCAGCATCGCGGCAATCACGCTGTTGCTGTGCATCTATGCCAGTTCGGTCTATGGCGGCTCGATCTCCGCGATCCTGATCAATACGCCCGGTACGCCGCAGTCCGCCGCGACGGTGCTGGACGGCTACCCCATGGCCCAGCGGGGTGAGGCCAACCTGGCGCTCGGCTGGTGCACCGCGGCGTCGACCTTCGGGGGGCTGTTCTCCCTTGTCATCCTGATCATCGCGGCACCGCAACTGGCGCGGTTCAGCCTTCGCTTCGGCCCGGCGGAAACCTTCGCGCTTATCCTGTTCGCGCTTACCTGCATCGCCTGGGTGTCGCGCGGCTCGATGCTGAAGGGTCTCTTGGCCGGCGTCATCGGCCTGTTCCTGGCAATGATCGGCACCGACAACATGACCGGCATGCCGCGCTTCGATTACGGCGTCGGCGTGCTGTCCGGCGGGCTGGCGCTGATCAGCCTGCTGATCGGCCTGTTTGCCTTGTCAGAAGTGTTCATGCGGGCGGCGAAATACGTGCCGGAAAAGCGCGAGAGCAAGTTCGCCAATGTCGGGTTCCGCTTGGCCCCGTGGCGCGAATGGCGCATCCGGATCAAGGCGCTGGTCCAGTCCAGCCTGATCGGCACGCTGATCGGCATTCTGCCCGGCACGGGCGCCACGGCGGCGACCTTCGTCAGCTATGCCGAAGTCCGGCGCACCTCGCGCCGGGCGGAGAATTTCGGCAAGGGCGAGCCGGATGGCATCATTGCGTCGGAGGCATCGAACAATGCCGTAACCGGCGGGGCGCTGGTGCCGACCCTGGCGCTCGGTATTCCCGGCGACGGGGGCACGGCGGTGATGCTGGGCGCGCTGTTGATCCACGGCATCATTCCGGGCGTGCAACTGTTGAACAACAGCCCGGAGGTGTTGACCGGCATCTTCATCGTGCTGGCGATCGCCAACGTGCTGATGTTCGTCGTCGGCGCCCTCGGCGCCCAAGTCTTCACGCGCGTCCTGCGCATGCCCGAACCGTTGCTGATGGGCATGGTCCTGGTCATGTCGCTGGTCGGCGCCTACACCGTGAGGGGCAACCCACTGGATGTGTTGGTGGCGGTCATTGCCGGCGTGGCGGGTGTCTTCATGCGGTTTCTCGGCGTGCCGATGGCGCCGATCGTCATCGGCATGGCCTTGGGCCTGAACTTCGAGGAATCCCTGCGCCAGGGATTGATGTTCAGCGGCGGCGACTTCCTGTCGTTCTTCCAGCAGCCGATCGCGCTGGTCCTCTTCATCATCACGGCCGTCATCATCGCGTGGCCGATCGTCAAGGCATTTCGAGCTAGGAAGAAGTGAGCAAGGACAAAAAGGAACCGGAACGCACCAAGCGGCCGACATCCTACGACGTCGCCCGCCGTGCCGGTGTCTCGCAGGCCGCCGTGTCGCGGGCGTTCTCCAAACGCGGCTATGTCGGCGCGGAGGCCAGGGCCAAGATCGAGGCCGCCGCCAAGGAGCTGGGGTTTCGCCCCAACGCGCTGGCGCGCAGCCTGATCGACAAACGATCGCGCATCGTCGCCGTGGTCATCGCCGACATGTACTACTCGTTCTATGTGGCCATCCTGCACCAGATCAACGGTGCGCTGCGCCAGGCCGGCTATCAGACGCTCTTGTTTTCGATCCCGTCCAGCCAGGATCTCGACACCATCGTCGACGATGTCGGCGATTACCGCGTCGACGGCATCATCATGGTCTCCGCCCGCCTGACGACCGATGTGGCCCGCATGTCGGAAGCCCTGGGCGTGCCCATCGTGCTGATGAACCGCTATGCCGACCAGCCGTCGGTCAACTTCGTGGTGCCTGACGACCACCAGGGCGGCCGTTTGGTCGCCGAATTCATGCTGGCGGCGGGCCACCACCGGTTCGCCTATATCGGCGGGATCGAAGGGGCGTCGACCAGCCGCGATCGCGGTGAAGGGTTCCGCGCCGCCTTGCCGTCCAGCCCGCAGGTGAAGGCCGGCGATTTCAGCTATGAAGGCGGCTTTGCCGCGACCGAGGCCCTGATGCGCGGCCCGGCACCGCCGGATGCGATCTTTTGCGCGTCCGACATCATGGCCTGGGCTGCGATCGACGCGTTGCGCCACGAATTCGGCCTGCGCGCCGGCCGCGATGTCTCGGTCATCGGCTACAACGACGCAGCGGAATCCCGCTGGCGCAATTACGACCTGACGACGGTCGTATCCAGCCCGGATTCCATGAGCCATCGCGCCGTCGAGGTCCTTTCCGCGCTGTTGGACCGCGAGGCGACGCCGCCGGTGCAGGAACGGCTGAAAGTCCACCTCAAGGTGCGCGGCTCCGCCCGCGTGCCGTCCGATTATGAAGCAGAAAACGTTGAAATGGAGACCGGCAGATGACCAGGCCCAACGTCTTGATGATCGTCGTCGACCACTGGTCTGCGACCTTGCTGGGCTGCGCTGGGCATCCGGCGATCCAGACGCCGTCGCTGGACGGCCTGGCGCGCAACGGCGTCCGTTTCTCCAACTGCTATTCCGAACACCCGGTCTGCATCCCCGCACGGCGGACCCTGATGACCGGAACCCCGGCCCGGACCCATGGCGATCGGCGGTTCCAGGCCACGCTTGAGATGCCGGACCTGCCGACGCTGCCACAGACCTTTCGGAACGCCGGCTATCAGGCCCAGGCGGTCGGCAAGATCCATGTCTTTCCGCAGCGCGACCGGATCGGTTTTGACGATGTCCTGGTCGACGACGAAGGGCGCGCCTTTTATGGCGTGACCGACGATTACGAGATCTTCCTTGGCGACAAGGGCCATCCCGGACGGCAGTTCGATCATGGGATGAGCAACAATGGCTATGCCACCACCCCCTGGCACCTGCCCGACGCGCTGCACGCGACCAATTGGGCCGCCAACAAAACGGCCCGTATGATCAAGCGGCGCGATCCGACGCGCCCGGGCTTCTGGTATTGCGGCTTCCGGCACCCCCATCCGCCCCTGGTGCCGCTGGAACGCTATTGGGATCTCTATCGCGACATCGAGATCGACAGGCCGGTCATGGGCGACTGGGCGAGGGATCGGGCGGATCTGCCGTTCAACGCCCAAGCGGTCCAGACACGTGGCGACCGCTACAATGACACGCAAATCGAAATGGCGCGCCGCGCCTTCTATGCCCTGTGCACCCATATCGATCACCAAGTGGCCTACCTGGTCGGGACCCTGCGCGATGAGGGCATCCTGGACGACACGATCATCTTGTTCACCTCCGATCACGGCGACATGCTGGGCAATCACGGCATGTGGGCGAAGCAGGTGTTCTATGAGCCGTCCTGCGGCATCCCGATGATCCTGGTCGGCACGAAGAACGACAGCCGGGTCGGCTTCCGGCGGGTGGACGACCGTCTGGTCTGCCTGCAGGACGTCATGCCCACCCTGCTCGATCTTTGCGGCATCGACATCCCATCGTCGGTGGAAGGCCACTCGATGGTCGGCGACACGACGCGCGACCAGCTCTATGGCGAGTTCGGCGAAGGGCCACATTCGTCACGCATGATCCGCGACAGGCGATACAAGCTGATCTGGTATCCGGTCGGAAACCATCGCCAGCTTTTCGATCTCGATCAGGATCCGGACGAGATGGAGGATTTGGCGAACGATCCGGCCCATGCGCAGACCTTGCAACGGCTGACGGACGCGCTGGTCGATCAGCTTTATGGCACGGACGAAGCGTGGCTGGACGGCACGCGATTGGTCGGCGAGCCCGCGAGAACGTTCCGACCGGGGCCGGACCGATCCCTGTCGGCCACGCGCGGCGACCAATGGCCGACGCCGCCGCAGCACACCAAAGGCTTCATGGAGTTCTTTCCGGAGGCCCCGTCGGCCGACTGACCCCGCCGCGCCGACCGATCAGGCGTCGTAAGCGATCCGAAAGCCGGCGTTGGAGGCCGCGCTGTCAGGCGGCAGGCCGATCCGGGCGGCAATGCGATAGCGGTAGCAATAGCTGATGTGGCAGAGGAACGAACCGCCCTTGACCACTTTCAGCCGTTCTAACGTGGCGCGGCGGTTCGTGTTTTGCGCCTCGCGCGACAGCGAGCGCACCCGAAAGGCGTCGGCTGTCCATTCCCAAACATTGCCGGCCATATTGAACAGGCCGGCCGAATTGGGTGGAAAGGCGTCGACCGGGCAGGTCCCGTAATAGCCGTCCGCCCTGGTGTTTTCGGTCGGAAAGCGGCCTTGCCAGATGTTGCAGAAGATGTCGGTGTCCGTCGGCTCCGCATCGCCCCAGGGAAAGCGCCGGTCGCCGGCGCCGTCGCGCGCAGCATGCTCCCACTCCGCCTCCGTCGGCAACCGCCCGCCGGCCCAATTGGCGAAGGCCGATGCGTCGGCCCAAGAGATGTGCGTCGCCGGATGATCGGCGCGGTCCTCGATGGTCGAGCCCGGGCCTTCCGGGCGGCGCCAGCAGGCGCCGTCGACCGGCCGCCACCAGTCGCTCGACGTTCTCGGATGCCCGGACCCGAATCCATCCGTCAGGAACCCCGCAAAGACCGCCGACCAGCCGAGCCGCTCCGCCTCGGAAACGTATCCTGTTTCGGTGACAAAGGCGGCAAACCGTTCAACGGTCACGGTGCAGGTTTCTAGTCGGAACGGCTTCAGCCGAACCGCGCGGCGCGGGCCCTCACCGTCCTGTGGCAGTTCGGGCCGGTCGGTCCCGACAAAGCTGTGACCGCCTGCGAATGAGGCAAGGGCATTCATTCAGGGGGGCTCTTCCAGGACACGTCGCCGAATGGCATGGCCGGCCCCTACCGGACCGGGCGAATCCGCTTCACCTTAGCCTACAACAGGTGCCGCGATGGAGCTTCACTGTTTTGCGAGGGCGAACACGCAGGCTCCAAATCCCGATCATCGGCGTTCCAATAAATCCCTCCTTGGGTAAGGCTCTGCATGACTTCTGCCCAACAGCGATCGGAAGGCAAACGAACAACCGGACCCCTTTTGTTAGCCCCGCGATACCAAATGACGTTATGTCATCGGCGCCTTCGCGAGCCGGCAAAACAATCTTGAATTGCATTCCATGGCGGCGGATTGTGCAGTTGATTTTCGTGTGTGTGTTCGAGGCTGGTGGGCTTGTCATGGCGTGGATCGTTGTCGGATCGCTCATCATCTGGCTGTTGGCGGCCGTCTTTGTCGGCCTGAAACTGATTGGCTATGTCGACTGGTCCTGGTGGACGGTGATGATTCCGCTATGGGCGCCGATGTTGGTGGCCGTTCTGGTGGCGGCGGTGCTGATTGCGATCTATGGATACCGACGGACGTTGCGGTCGGCGCGCGGCTTCTTGAAGACCACCGATCGGTCGCTGCGGCATCGAGGCCCTCCGCGCAATCCTCGCTGACCCGGATGCCGATGGTGCGGCGGATGGATTTGGCAGTAGCGGAGCGATGGCTTTCCAGCCGGTTGTCGCGAAGGCGACGAATGTGCTCCCAACTGTTGAATCGATCGCGCGAATAAGCTATCTATTGGTTAGTTCACCCAGAGAGGTACCACCATGAAGCGCAAATCGATGGGTTTCGCAGCGGCCCTAGCGGCAAGTCTTGCGTTTACATCGCCCGCCGTATCTCAGGTTCCTGACTATAGCGACATCGTCGTCGCCTGCTCAACAGGCGGAGAGTGTGAGGCTCTGGTCGCGGCCGCCATCGACCAGTTGCGGAGCGGTGGTTTCGCCGGTGAGGCCTTTGAAGAGCAGTTGGGTTCGCTCGCCGGTGCGATCGTCGAAGGGTCCGATGGTCTTCCGCTGGTGCACCGCTTCAACATAGCGCGTGGGCTAAGGGTTATTGCGCAGGCTTCTTCGGACTCAGCGCAAACGGGGTCTATCGTCGCGCTGGCGGATCGGCTGGAGCAGCGAACCGGTCGCGCCGGTTCATTTTCTGTCGGGGAATTTGGATCTGCCAGCGAGGCATAAGCCGGCGCGCGATCGACGCTGCCGGATACGCCGATCTCAAGATGCATTGACGGGCGCGGGTTGATGGTACCAGGCGCCTCCGACCAGAGCCCCGGTCTTGGTGGTCCCACGTTCCTCACTCAGGCCATTCGGAACGCTAAGGCCTTGCTTGGGCAGGGGCGGCGCCTGACGATTCGGCACGACTGGCCTGTCGAGTGATCGGGCCGGAGGCTTTTTCGGCGAGCACCAAGAAGACCATGACCATGGTCGCGCCGACCGACGAGTAGTTCCAGACGTTGGAAAAGAACATCCAGACGGTGCAGGCCACCAGCATCCCGAACGCCACGCGATAGTACAGCAAAGCCTGCCCCGTGCTGCGCAGCACCCCACGCACGCCCCAGACGAGGGTCGAGATGATTGCCAGTGCGAACAGGGCAAAGCCAACGTAACCAGCCTCGAAGAAGATCAGCAGAATGTCGTTGTGCAGTTCATAGTGGGATAGGCCGAGGTTTTGTCCCAGCAGTGTCGGCACGCTACCCATCCCGATCCCGAAGGTTGAGGGGGGCGACATGGCGAACAGTATCCGGATCCAGTCCAACCGGCCTCGGTCGCGCAAAAAGTTGGTGTTGAGGTTGCCGTCCAGCAACTGCTGCCAGATAACGTCCAGAGAGATATGGGCGGACAAGGCGTACGAGAGGAAGCGCTCTGACGTCGTCAGCAGGGCGATCGCGACAAGAAGCAAAACCAGCAAAAGCAAACGCTTTGCATGCTCGGCTCTGGATCGCGCCACGAGCAGAACGGCAAGGCACCCTGTGAAGCCTGGGAGCAGCACGCCTGCCCTGCAACAGCCCATTGAAGCACCTCGGCAATTAAGCTATCTATGAGATTGTTTGCTCAAAGAGGTGCCACCATGAAGTGCAAACTGGCCACTCTTACCGTGGCCATGTCGGCGAGTTTGATGCTTGTTTCGCCCGCCATGTCGCAAGTTGTGGACTATGACGACGTGGAAGCCACCTGTGTCGCCGGCGGCGATTGCGAAAGCCTGGTTTTGACCGCAATCGAACAGATAGCTGGAACCTACGCCAGTCAGCCGGAGTTCGAGGAGCACGTCGGACTGCTCGCCGGAGCCCTGGCCGTGCGGTCCGAACGCCTTCCGATGGTGCATTGGTTCAACCTTGCCGGCGGACTGCGGGCCATTGCTGCATGAGACGTAGTGTCCTGGGCGCGTTCACAATGGTCGCCGTCTCGGTGGTGATGCCGGCGCCGGTTCAAGGACCAAGCGAGTAGCGTGGGGCGGCCCGGAGATGCCAAGGCTGTGAAACCGGTTGCGGTGGCAGCGCTGGTAAATCGCTGTTGCGCCTACGCGAGTAACGGCGGTCTGGGGCATTGGCGGGGTTAGCGTGAACGTCTTTGCACAAAAGCTCATCAAAGGCGGCGGCGTAAGCGGCGTTTTGAAACTCGCCGGCGTTGGTCTTGCATTCCTGTTTTTTCTTATTGCCGCGCGGGTCACGACGCCCGAACAATACGGACAGTTCGCCTCAAGCTTTTCACTGGCCACAATTCTCGGCTTCTTCGTTGTCGGCGGCCAGCACATGGCGATACTGCGCTTTTGGCCTTCGCTGGACGAGCAGTCGGGCCGCAAGGCTGCCGATGCCGCCCTTCGCTTTTGTATCGGCAATCTCGCCATCCTGACTGCGGCTTTCGTGGCATGCGGCCTGGCCTTTTGGCTGATCGATCAGCCGCGCCAGCTCTGGTCGCCGCTTGTGGCGTGGACGATCGTGCTTTCCGTCGCCTTTGCCCTCTCCGAATTCACCGCCGCCGCCCTTAGGGCACGAGATCGGATCGTTACCGCCCTTGCGCCAAGAGAAGTGCTCTGGCGTCTGCTTGCGATCGTCGCGATCTTGGCACTGAGCGACGGCTATGACGGGGCCGATATGCTCGCCATTGCCGCGCTCACACTTTTGGCGACACTAGTATTTCAAATCCCACAGATCTTTCGGGCGTTCATCTCGGCGCGCGGCGCGCATTTGCTCGCCGCCCAGCGTTCGCAGATCCGGCATACAAGCCTCGGCATGTGGGCGGGCACCGCGCTCGGGCCGATATCAAGCCATGTCGGCACCGTGATCGTCGGTATCGCGCTTGGTCCGGCCTACGCCGGCGCGTATTTTGCCGCCGACCGCCTGGCGAAGCTTCTGTCGATCGCGCTGATCGGCATCAACCAAATCGTAGGGCCCATGATTTCGCGCAGCTTTCACGCGGGCCGGGTGGAGGAGGTCAAGCTGATCAGCACGGCCGCGTCACTGATCGCTTTCGTCATCGCCCAGGTCGGCTTTGCCGGCTATCTGTTGCTCGGCAGATGGGCCCTGGGCTTGTTCGACGAGTCTTTCCGCGCGTTCTACCCCGTGCTTTTGATCCTCGCGATCGGGCAACTCGCAAATACGATTTGCGGACCCAATACCATGCTGATGAACATGGTCGGGCTGGAGCGGGTCTGGCTGCGCATCATTGTTGTCTGGACAGGCATCGGTATTCCGGCAGTCTATCTGGCCGCGACCACCCTAGGGATCATCGGCGCGGCGACCGCGTCGGCCCTGATCATGGTCGGTTGGAACCTGTCGAGCTGGTTTGCCACCTACCGCCACGCCGGGCTGCTGCCGATCTCATTTTCAGGTCTGCCGGGGCTTCTGCGCAGCGCGCGGAGGGAGACGCTCGGTGGCTAGCCACAGCGATCACAACGCTGCGCCGCTACACTGTCTTGGGCAACAGCAGCCGCATTCATTGGCCGTCGCCGGATTCGTCACATGCTGAACGGAAATCTCTCCTCCCTCCTCCGCTACGCTTCCCATCCGATAGAAATCGGTCGGAACATCCAGCGTTGGCGAAACACTGAAACCGTCGACCTGCCCTTGGTCCTGGTTCTCGGCCCGCCGCGCAGCGGCACGACGCTTCTTCATCGCACGCTTCTCAATCATTCGCGTATCGCCGGCTTCTCCGAGGAAACAAGCATCATCTCGCCGAAGTCGATTTACGACTTCAACCGGTTCGCCCATTTCGTGGACGAGGACGCCTATCGGACAGCCCTGGACAATACGCGCTCGCTGGCTGGATTCTTCGCCGCACTTCACAAGTACGCGTTGCCGGCGGGGGACCTCGCCTACTACGCGGAAAAAACACCTCAGCACGCCAAGCGGCTTGACTATATCCTGAGCCGGTTTCCAAATGTCCGCATCGTTTTTGCCGTCCGTGATGGTCGCGATACCTATTGTTCCGGCAAGGCGGCAGGTAACATTCCCCAGGCCCGCACGATCAGGTCCCACGCGGCCTACTTCATGGCCTGCGTGCGCCCGGCAATGGCAGAAGTTGCGCGGCGCCAGGACCAGATATGCGTCGTGCGTTACGAGGATTTCACGATCGATCCGTCGGGGCAACTCGACCGGATCATGGGGTTTCTCGGCATTGAAGCAGAGCCCGAGGCGCAGTTGTCCGCCGCTGCGCGCAAGTCTGACGACCGGGCTTCACGTGCCGAGTTCGCGCGCTTGAATGCGCCGATATCCGGCGAAACGGTGGGACGATGGCGGCGCGAGATGACCTGCACCGAAGCAACCGCCTACGCCAGGATCGCCGGTTCTGGATTATCCCATTTTGGCTACGAAATCTGAGCCGGCTCGTCAGATCCATCAAACGGCCGATCGATTTGATCGATCACACGCCAGATGACAGCAAGCGTCATCAAGAGGAGCGACGAGGCGATTGCGGCCGTGTCGATCTCCTGAAAAACTGCCCAGCCCCAAATCAGGATTTGAAATCGGAGACAAAGTGCCGCGATGCGCCTTTGCCGATGTCTCTTTCGGGTCAGCCGGCCGAGGCGTCGCACCCAAAACCAGGCTGGGATCGCGTAAAAGAATATGACGAACAGCAAGAGCGCTACCAACCCGCCCCGGACTGTTATCGAAACGATGCTTGAATGCGATCCGACGGGAATCGACAGACCCTCGTACAGCGGTTTGACCCCATAACCGAACAAGGGGCTTTGTTCGAACGCTACAAGCAGCCCGAGTTCAAGTGCACGAAAGCGCGTTTCCGTGGAGTAGTCGCGGAATTCCAGCACGCTGAATTCGGACAACGGCCCAACAAGGGCCAGCAGAAGCACCCCAAGGCCGACAAGTGCGAGCGTCAACCGCGACCAGTCTCTGAAGACTAGGCTCGCAAGAGCAAACCCGATGAGATAGAAGCCGAATATCGTCCGGCTGAGCGTAAGAAACAGCACCACGCAGAGCACGGCTTCAAGCAGGAGTTCGCGCGATTTCGTATCCCCGCGCATGACCGCGCAGACCATGGCCATCAGCCCTGCGCAAGCGACCGTCAGAGCGCCGGCCGTGTACCAGGGCGCGAAGACCAGCGGGCGCGGCACAGAAAAGTGGCCAAACCCCCAGTCGGGACGAGTAATTTCGGCGATCATTGAACGTTCGGCAATTCCCGGCGGCGAAAAAGGCAGTATCGCGCCCAGGACGGTAGGGAAACTGATCCGCAGATTTCCCAAAGCAAAGGCCAGAAACAACCCAAGGATCACAAAGACGATCGTGTAGCGAAACAACGGCACATAAAGGGCTCTCATGAACCCTAACAACGTGTCGTAGCTGACGTCTCGAAGGAGGGTTCTGGTCACGACATGCAATGCCATCGCGCCAAAAATGATCAGGATTGAGTATAGAGAAGAAAGGCTTCGTTCCATGTTGTCGGGCGCGGTGATCAGCAGCGCGAACGTCAGCCAAAGCCCCAACGCAAACCCGAGAATTTCGAATGCCGACAAACGCGAGGCGCGAAGCCCGACGACGGCCAAAACAACAAAAGGAAAAAGAAAGTCGACACCGACGATCCAGGCCAAGGGCACCAAAATGGCCGTATAGGTCAATCGACGAAGCTGGCGTCGATTGACCTGACCCGATACCGGCTCAGCCGCGAGTGCAGGGCGGCGCGCCAGCGGACCGGTCAGAGATCCGTAGGTCACCTGGTATTCCCAAGCAAGCGCCAGCTGCTTTTCGCGTTGGTTACCAAATAGCGCCAAAACAGTCTGCGCGGTTCCTGGATCAAGCGATAGAGCCACTCCAGCCCGGCGACTTGCATCCAAGCAGGTGCGCGCGGGCTGGCCCCTGACAGGAAGGCATAGAGCCCGCCGCAAGTCTTGATGCACCCAACGCCGGCCAATGACTCACGGTTCTGATGGCTCCAGATCTCCTGCTTTGGTTTACCCAGTCCGACCCATAGAATATCCGGTCTTGCCGCAACGATCTTAGCGCAAACGGCGTCGTTTTCGCTGTCAGCAAAGTAGCCGTTCTGCCGCCCGGCAATTCTAAGCCTTGGATACTGATCCAGCATCGCGTTGACGGCGGCGAGATTCTCCTCCTCCTTGCCGCCAAGTACGTAAAAAGTCAGTCCCCGACATTCGGCTTCCTTGGCTATATCATGGAAGAGGTCCGTCGTGGCCGACCGTTCGGCGATTGGCCGCCTTGTAAGCAGCCGCGAGGCCATGACGACCGACATGCCATCGGCATGGATGATGTCCGCCGCATCCATGGCCGCGTCGTACGCAGGGTCTTGGCCGTAAATGGCAATGCCCTGACCGTTCGATGAAAAGACCAGTCTTGGCGGCGCAGGTGCCACTGTCGCGCGAGCGGCCTCGCAGGTCTCGGCAATCCAGGCCGCCAATTCCTTTCGCTCGGCGCGGACGGTCTCGAACCCCCCAACCCTCACGGTTTTAAGCGAAGCGCTCATCAGTGACGGCGGGCGTGACCCCACAAAGCCAATCACGTCACCGTCCGGTTGCTTTCAGGACAACCCAGACCGTCGCGGCTTTGATCTTCAGGTCGTTTGAAAGCCTCGCCGACATAGCGTATTGCCGGTCGTAGTCAACGCGCTCGCGGAAACCGACTTGGTTCCTTGGGCTGATTTGCCACAAGCCCGTCACGCCGGGCCGCATTTGGTAGTAGATCGAACTCGTCGGCACGCTGTCATAGAGATCCCGCTGGGTCGGCATGAACGGGCGCGGGCCGACAAAGCTCATTTCTCCACGCAGGACATTCCAAATCTGCGGTAACTCATCGAGGCTCGTCTTGCGCAGAAAGCTCCCGATCCGTGTGATTCGAGGATCGCGCTGCAGCTTTTGGAACTGATGCCACTCCCGCGCCACGGACGGGTCGGATTGAACCAGGTCGTTTAAGACCGCATCGGCGTCCTCAACCATCGTGCGGATCTTCCAGAACGTAAAATGCTGCCCGCCTCGCCCCACTCTTACCTGGCCATAAAATCCGGGCCCACCGTCCAACCGGACGACGAACCAGATGATGGCGATCACCGGGAACAGAAGGGGGAGCATCAAGACTGCTAATCCAATATCGAACGCCCTCTTGCCCGGACTATTCAGCCAGGGAGAAACACGATGGTGTTCGGGAGCGACAAACTCATTGTCAACGTTGGCAACTCTGACCTGCGGCACGGGCGTCAGGCTCCTTCCGATAGGGTGGAAAAAAGATGCGCAAACGTCTTATCAACAAATGCGATCAGCCGCGTGTAGCGGCCATGGGCGCCGGTTCAGGACTGAACGGGCGGCTGAAAGGCGCCGGCCACCAGTAGGGTTCCTTCGCCACGTTTGGGGTCGGCTGGATGCCGCCCGTCGTGTTTTCAGACACGCCGTACCTTTTTCGGCAAACCAGCAGGCCAGCAGGGCACAAAAGTGACGCATCGACTGAAGCTCCATCCATCGGACAAGACTCGGCGAACAGCTTTTGGGACCAACGCAGAAGCGCCGGATAGGTTGAGCAGAAAGAACTGCTTTCTACGATAGGGATTGTCTCTTAAGGTTGCAAGTAGCCTCATGAGCACACCAATTTTGGGCATTTTGTGGCGAGCTGGTCTTGCTCCGGCTATTCGGGGCGGTCTGGAGGCATGCAACCCCGGGCTGGGCCTTGCCTACCTGCGCATCTCTCTTTGCCTCGCCGACGAAGATGCCGATCGCCGTCGAGCCCTATCAGGATAGGGCGTGAGAAGCGGCGGATTGTCGCGGCCGACCAGCCATCGTCGCGTCACCGGGGCAAACGTCACCAACGCGCGATCACGGTCCAGGAAGGCTTGGCCGGTACCAAACCGTCGGCTGGTCGGCGCGTTCGTTGATAAGGATTTGTCGCGGCTGGCGACGCTGAAGCGGCGGCTTCAGGCTCTAACGCTGTCGATCGCCCTTCTTGATGGGTGGGCAGACACTCTTGCCGACGGTTCAGGGCACGTTGCCTAAAAACTGACGGATTGATTGAAAAAGATTTGATGGTATCTCCAGTGAGTGATAGTGGAGGCGCCTATGAGAACCGGAAAGACTGTTGGCATAGTCGCGTGTCTGGCTTTGACCGGGGTCTCATCGGTCTTTTTCGCTGAGGAGTATCAAGCCTTCCGCCTGTCGCGCGAGACGGACCGTGGTCAGTACGAGCGCCTGGCGCAGGGGGAGATGTCCATCGCGGGCTCGGTTCGGGGGCGATACGCGGTTTTGCGGGCCTGCGACGAAGGGCAGCGTAGCCCGTTTGCCCAGGTTCAATCGACACCGTCGCGGCGCATGGTGGCGGCGGAGTGTTTGTCGTTGGCGCGACAGGCGCTTGGGCAGGCGCCGACATTGTCCCTTGCACACTACGTCGCTGCGCGATCGCACCTGCACCTCGGCGACTTCGACGCATTCAATCGGGCGCTTGGCCTGTCACAGCAGGCGGGATCGACGGAGGGTTGGATTGCGCAGCGCCGATTCGATCTGGCGGTCGGCGCCAACGACCATCTGGACGTCTTGGGGCGACGAACCCTCGCGCAGGATACCGGGTTGCTGCTGAGAAGCTTCGACGGCGTGGATTTGGTCGCTGACAGGTATGTGCAATTCGAAACCGCCCGGGAGGCGATCCTGCGCGAGGCGGAAAACCTGTCGGCGGGCGACCAGCGGCGGTTCCTGTCGCGTGTCCGCGATGCACAGCAATGGTTGGGTGGCGAATAGGCAGCATGTCACCTCCCGACCCGAGTGCGACTGCCGGAACCGACACAGGCGGCTTGCCCGGCTTCAAGGTCGAAGCCGCCCAAGTGGACCGCGCGGGGGCCCGGAGCCGTGCTCGCGGCACGCTTCACGCTCGACGCTATCGTCGGCTAAACGATGCGACGGCGGCCCTGCTCGTGCTGATCGTCCTCGTTGCGCCGATCCCCGTGGCCAGCAATCGGCCGGCGCTCTGGATGCTTTGGGCGGCAATCCTCGGGCTGGTGGCGGCGTTCTATCTCGCCGCAAGCCTGCTGATCGATCCCGACCGCGGCCTGCGTTCACGTAGATATGCCAGGCTGTTGTGGCTGGCTGGCCTGGTGCCGGTATTCGCCCTTGTCCAAATCCTACCCATCGCGGACTACCTTCCGGCCCTTCTGACGACCCTACCGGCCATCGGCACGCATGCCCCCGAAAGCGTAAGTCTGATGCCCAGCGCGACGATTCTCGGCGCTGTCAGGTTCATCTCGTACATCGTTTTCTTCGCGCTGATGCTGGAGGTCGCCAGCCGGCCCAGCCGTGCCACCTGGATGGCATGGGCGCTTTTCTTCGGCGTTACCGCCCACGCGCTTTGGGCGATGGTCTCGCTGAACCTTCTGGGGGACGACTTTTTCTGGGGCGAGAAACTGGCCTACAGAGGGACGGCCACGGGGACGTTCATCAACCGGAACTCCTTCGCGACCTTCTTGTCGATGGGCTTGGTGCTTGGCGTTGCGTTGCTGTTCAGCCGCGGCGCGCCGAGGCCAAATCGCGCCCCGGTCTTGGCGAACCCGTTCAGCGCGGATGCCATGGAAACTGTTCTCCTGTGGCTGCTCATCGGGCTGATCGTGATTACGCTGTTGGCGACGCAGTCTCGCATGGGCCTTTTTGCCGGTGCCATCGGGGCGATCTTCTGCCTTGCCGTTATGATCCACAAGAACGGGCGTGTGGGCGGGGGCTCTTTGCTGGGCGTCGTGATCGTCGCCGGTGGCGGCGTGCTCGCGCTGACGCTGTTTTTGGGCCAGGACCTGATCGAGCGCTTCATTTTCGTCGGCTCCGACGGTCTGACGCGCGGCGAACTCTATCGTCAGGTTATCGACATGATTGGCCAGCGGCCATGGCTGGGGTATGGCCTCGACTCGTTCCCGGTCGCGTTTGAGCTGTTTCACCGGCTGCCCCTCTCGTCCGACAGCGTCTGGGATAATGCCCACTCGACCTATTTGGCGCTTTGGGCCGAGCTTGGAATTGTCGTTGGCAGCATTCCTGTTCTTCTCGCCCTCATGGTGGGCGTGAGACTTGTTCAGATCATCCGGAATCGCGGGCAGGACTACGCCCTGTCGGTTGCAGCCTTGGCCGCGCTTGTAACGGCAGCCATCCACTCGTTGATCGATTTCAGTCTGGAAATCCAGGCCAACGTCTTTCTTCTGCTGGCCTTGACGGCGCTGGGCATCGCGCGACGCCGATCGGCCAGATCCGATAGCGAAGTCGCTTGATCGCATGTCGACGCTAATGGACCTCGTGAAGCTTCTGCGGCCGGCGCGCGCCGGGTCGGATTTGGATTGGGGCACCGAGGGGCTTGCGCTGAAGCAGATGCCGGCGGCGACCTATGCCGTTGGGGATGTGCATGGCTGCCTGTCGCTTTACCGGCTGCTCGAAGACAGGTTGGTCCGGGATGCGCGCGATCTGGAGGGCGACAAACTGATCGTGTTGCTTGGCGACGTGATCGACCGGGGACCCGATTCCGCCGGCATGATCGACCACCTCACCTCAGCACCGCCGGACGGTTTTCGACGCATCTGTCTGCTCGGCAATCACGAGGACACCATGCTGCGGTTCCTCGATGACCCGTCAAAGCATCGCGGTTGGCTTGAGTTCGGGGGGCGAGAGACCTTGACCTCTTACGGCGTTCAACCGCATCCGGTTCGCGGCTGGGACATAAGGCCGCGAGAGATGCGGTTCCTGATGCAGGCCCATATTCCGGCCGAGCACATCCGTTTCCTGCGGGCTATGCCCCTGTATCTGTCGGTCGGTGACTACTTCCTGGTCCATGCCGGGATCGATCCGCGAAGACCACTCGATCGTCAGGCCAGGGACGACCTGCTTTGGATCAGACCGGGGCCAGCCACCGATACGTCTTATGTGGGAAAAAAAGTTGTCCACGGCCACACCCCGGTCGAAATTGCCCGCCAGATAGGTTGGCGTATCCAGATCGATACCGGCGCGGTTTTCACGGGGCGGTTGAGCGCCGCAAAACTGACCCCTGGCGCGCCGGCATCCTTCCTAACGGTTTCACATTGATGCCAGACATCGACAATCGACCAAGCGCCCAGCCAACGGACCCAAGTCGCGGTCAACGCCGGCACGACACTGGACGTTGCCGCGACCCGCAGGCCGTCGACACGGCAACCCGTCCCGAAAAACAGGATCGCGGTTATGGATAGTTCCCATAACGAACTGGACCTTAAGGCCATTGTCGCGCTGTTGCGGCGGCAGATGAGGCTGATCATCCTCACCATCGCCGTCTTCTTTGGGGCCGCGCTGATCTATCTGTTTTCGGCCACGCCCGTCTTTACGGCGTCGACCCTGATCCTTGTCGATCCAGCACAGAGGAACCTGCTTGATCCGTCCGAACAGTTGGCCTCGCCAGCCTCCGCCGCCAACGCGCGTGTCGACAGCGAGGTGGAGATTCTGCGATCGGACGCGACCGCCCTTGGTGTGTTGGATGATCAGGGTCTGATTCGCGATCCGGAGTTTGGGCCGCAAATCAGCCTGATGGACAGGGTCTTGCGCGCGATCGGCTTTGAGATTGAAGCCGTGGCCTCGGGAGAAATCCTGGTCCAAGGCGTGCTGCAACGTTTTCAAAACGCGGTCAGCGTCCGGCGCGTGGGCCTGACCTACATCATCTCGGTATCGGTCGAGTCCGAGGACCCAGACAGGGCTGCTGGCTTGGCCAATGCGCTGGCCGAAACCTACATCGCGGCCCAGGTCGACGCCAAAGTCGCCGTGTCGCTGAGGGCGCGCGATGCGCTGTTGGGCCAGAGCGAGGCCGCGCGCCAGGCGGTGGCCGATTCCGAGGATGCGCTCGACGCGTTTGTCGACCTCAATCTGGCTGAGATCGAGGCCGACAGCGGCGCGTCGGAGGTCGCCGAAATGCGCCGCCTTATTGATCAGGTCGACGATCAGCGGCTGGGTGTCGAGGCCATGACCATCGCTGCCCAACAGGCTCTCGACGAGCGGGACTGGGCGACACTTTCGAGCCGGCTGGGCGATGAGGCCCTTCAGGAGTTGGATCGGCAGCGCCAGCAGCTTGAGCGCCGGCTCAGCGTCGCGGCTGTGGGCTCGCTGGAGGAAATCGATCTGCGACGAGCGCTGGCACAGGTGGAGGCCGATACCATCAACCGCGCCGACCTCGCCATCGCCGGTTTGCGGACGGAAATCGCCGACCTGGAGGCGACCGCGCGAGACTACCGCAGCCAAATCCCGGAGGTGATGCTGGAAGGGGAGCTTTCGTCGGCGTTTCTGACGACCCTGTACCAGTTGCAGCAAGAAGCGAGTATCGCGCGTCGCCAGTACCAGACGCTGTTGTCAAGGCTCCGCGATCTCGAAACCCAGGCCAACATCCAGATCGCCGACAGCAGGATCGTGGCCCCCGCACTGCCGCCGAGCGAGCCGACATTCCCGAACCGAAGGCTTATCCTCGGTGTCGCCCTCGTGCTGGCGGTAGGGTCCGGTGTCGGCCTGGCATTCCTGCGGGAATACTATGTTGGCGGCATCAGTTCCGCGGACCAGCTGCGCGACGTTTTGCATGCCAAGGTCGCCACGACAATCCCGAAATCCGCCCAAGATGGCACCCAGCTATCGCTGGCGGATAGCGTCGTTCAATCGCCTTTGTCGCACTATGCCGAAGCGATCCGCCGTCTAAGGGCAGCGGTCGATCAGAGTTTTCGGGCACGCCAGCGATCGATCGCGGAGGCCGACTTGGATGACACGGGCCGGGTTATCCTGGTCACCTCAAGCATTCCCTATGAGGGCAAGACAACCACGGCGCTTGCACTGGCCCGCACCTACGCCATGGCTGGCAGCAAGGTGCTTCTGATCGACGCGGACTTGCGCAAACCCACATTGCACAAGCAGCTTGGCTTGACGCCAGAAAGCGGCTTTTCCGACTATCTGTCCGATCCGGGCAGCGGGCCGTTGTCGAAGTCCCTATATGTGCGCGACGCGATGTCGGGCCTGTCCATGGTGTTGGGCGCGCGCCATAGCGAGACGCCGACCGACCAACTGTTGAACTCCCCCACGTTCGACGCCCTGGTTCGAAAGGCGCGCAGCGACTTCGACACCGTCATTCTTGACACGCCGCCGCTCATCCCCGTGGTGGACGCACGTTACATCGCCCATCACGCCGATGCCGTACTGATGATGGTCCGGCACTCGGTCGTCCACCAGCGCGACATCCGTGCGGCCGCGCTACAGATCCAAGAGGCCATGCGAACCGACGCGGCGTTCTTCGCCGTACTGAACCAGGAACCGAAGAGCCAGCGGCAGTACGAATACTACGGCTACTACGCTGACGCTGAAGCGCAAAAGGAACACTGAGGGAGCGGCCCGGGTCTCTTCCACCATCGTCTGGTGAATGGGACCGGGGCGCCCGTCAGGCGGCAATCAGCCTTAGGGTGACGATCTCGTACGGCTTCAGGGCCAGCGACACGGTATTGCCGTCGACGCCCAGTTCAGCCTGGTTGCGTTCCAGCAGGTTGCATCGGTGGGCGGCCGCAAGTTCAAAGCCGAGGTGAAGCTTGACCGGCCCGCGCGAACCTTCGCCCTCATAGAGGCGCACGATCACGCCGTTTCCATCCTCGGCCTGTTTGATCGTTTCGACGATGGCGTTGGGCCTATCGCTGGTAATCAGCCGCAGTACCGGCTCCGTGCCGGCGGCATTGGAAATGGGTCGCGCGACCACCGGGTCGTTGAGCGCGTAGGCTGCCCCCGGCACGCCGTTGCGCCAACTGCCGGTATGCGGCAGCAGGCTATAGAGCATCCGATGTTCGCCCTGGTCGGCGGCCGGGTCGGGCATGGTCGCGCTTTTCAGCAGGGTCAGGCGCAAGACGTTGTCGCGCACGTCGTAACCATATTTGCAGTCGTTCAAGAGCGCGACGCCGTAGTCACCCTCGCTGAGGTCGGCCCATTTCTGGGCCGCGGTCTCAAAGCGCGCCCAGTCCATCGAGGTGTTGCTATGGGTCGGGCGGGTCACGTTGCCCCACTGAATGTCGAACGTGGCGCTCGCGCTCAGGATGTCGACCGGGAACGCGGCTTTCAGCAGGAAATGGCTTTCGTGCCAGTCGACCACCGTATCGAAGTCGATGCGTTTGCTGTCATGGTAGACATGGATGTGCTGGGTGATCTGGCTGCTTCGGAAGCGGCGCTGGATGCGCAGGCTGGCGCGCAGCGGGCCGCGCTCGACGATCTTGATCGCCGCCACAGTGTCGACCCTTTCCTCCCGGTCTTCATAGAAAATATCGATGTCCCAGGCGTCCCAGGCCATCGGCCGGTCCTCGAAGACCAGAAGCTGATTGCCGGTTTCGCCCGGCGCCAGCACCTCTCGATCCACGTGCTTGTCGCGAATGCTCGTGAGGTTGCCAGCTCGGTCGAGTTCGGCCCGCATGACGGGGTTCTCGATCACGAAGCCGGACCCTGTCTCCTTGATCGACACAGTTGCTTCCGGCGCCGTCGCTTCGCCCTGCGCCAGGCCGATCAGGCCATAGGAAGGCAGGTCTGACAGGGCGACCAGCGTGCCGCCCTCTACCTGCTGGGTTGCCAAGGCCTTAGTCGTGCGCAGGTCCGTCAGCCCGTCCACCGGCGTGCCGGGCAGAAATGCGATCCGGTTGCCGCCGAAAGAGGTCGGGTTGGCGGCCAAGGCAACCGCATTGGCCGGCAGCCGTTCCGACAGGGCATTCAGCGCTGCGTCCCGCGCGTTCTCCGCCAATGATCGTATGCGCGCATAGTCTTTGTCGGCATCCTCATAGACCTCGGTGATCGACGAGCCCGGCAGGATGTCGTGGAACTGGTTCAGACAGACCAGTTCCCATGCCGCATTGAACGCCTCGCGTGGATAGGCGTGATCGGTGACCTGCGCGGCCAGGGTTGCCAGGAACTCAGCGTCGTGCAGCAGGAACTCGCTCTTGCGATTGTTGCGCTTGGTGCGCGCCTGGCTGGTCAAGGTGCCGCGATGCAGTTCCAGATAGAACTCACCGTTCCAGACCGGCAAGTCCTGTGCCTCGGCCTCGACCCGCTCAAAGAACTCCCGCACCGTGCCCGGCCGCACGCGCGGACAGCCCGGCATGTCGGCCATTAGGGCGGCGTTGTCCAGCATCTCGCGGGTCGGCCCGCCGCCGCCATCCCCGTGACCGTAGGCGGTGATGAGTTCGCTGTGGGTTTCCTTCTGGTCGAAATTGCGCCAGGTGCCCAGCATCTCCTTTGGCGTCATCTTGCCGTTATAGGTCGTGCTGTGAGGCACAGAGCTGAATTCGGGCGGCGTGGTCATGAAGTGGCTCAGCACCCGCGTGCCGTCGATACCCTGCCACCAGAACAGTTGATGCGGCAGGCGGTTGTACTGGTTCCAGCTGATCTTCGATGTCACGAACCAGTTCAGGCCGGCCTGACGGATCAGTTGCGGCAGCGACCCGGCGAAGCCGAACGTGTCGGGCAGCCACAACACCGGCGTTTCGGCCTCGCCGAACCTGTCGCGAAAGTAGCTGCGGCCGAGCAGGAACTGGCGCGCCAAGGATTCCGCGCCCGTGGTGTTGCAGTCGGGCTCGACCCAGGTGCCGCCCATCACCTCCCAGCGCCCGTCCTTTACGCGCTGTTTGATACCGTCAAAGATCTCCGGATAATCCTCTTCGGTGTATTTGTAGAGCTGGGGCTGGCTTTGCGAGAAGACGTAGCCGGGATAGTCGTCCATCATGCGCAGCACGTTGCTGAACGACCGGCCGCATTTGCGGCGCGTCTGTGCCAGCGTCCACAGCCAGGCCACGTCGATATGGGCATGGCCAATCCCGACGATATCGACATCGATCGGCGAACCGGCGTCGGCAACGCCCTGCTTCAACGCGTCAAGGGCCTTGGGCACGCTGTCATAAAAGGCGTCGCGCCCGATCGGGTCGCGCGTGTCCAGGATCGTGAACACGTCGTCCAGCACGTTCAGTAGCCGGGCACGCTCCGGCGCGCCTTCGTCCAACTGTTCGGTGACCTGCAGCGCGGTGCGGGCCAGCCGGATGAAGGCCTCCGTGGCCCGATCGATTTCGACCACCCCACATTCGCGCATGAACAGCTTGGTTTTGGCATCGGGGTTTGCCGGCCAGCCGTCATGGCCCGTCCAGCCGTGCAGCGCCAGCGCGTGCGGCTTGCCGTCCAGAAACCGATCCGGCAGGTAGATCTCGTGATGGTAGCGGTCCGCCGAGGCGTAGGGCACGCCGTCCAGATAGGCCAGCGCCTCCGGATGGCAGAAGAAGTCACCGGCGACGCCTAGGGGCAGGTGCAGCGCGACGGGGCCGTGCTGGCCCCAATCGGCTGGGGCCTGAAAGCGTGTGCGCAGCATGAAGTTGGTTCGCCAGGCGCCCCAATAGCTGTCCGGCTCGATAACCGTCCAGGACCTGTCGTCGAAGCAGGGGGCGACGATCGGGGCGGTCTCGGCATCCGCGAGGGCGGCGTACCGAAAAGGCGCGATCGGCTGACGGCGGCGATAGACCAGCGGTTCGATCAGGTCCAGTCGCGTCAGGATTTTGCGCGGTGTCCAATAGATCGTGTGTTTCACGCGTCTTGGCTCTCAATGCGGCGGATTTGGAGACTGGAGCCCCAAAACACTAGCCCATGATTGGCACCAAAAACGAGAGCATCGCAAGGCGCGTGGCTTAGACGGTGTCAATCGAAGCGCAAACGCAGGGTTAGAATCTGGTAGTTCCCTAGCGGGAGCGTCACACGCTGGTCGCTGACCGGAACGGACTCTGACTCTGTCTCCAGCAGCCCACAAATCTCGACACGCCGCACCGTCGGATGCAGCGTCAGCGAAACCGGCCCCCTTGTATTGTGCGCCTCGAACAGGCGCACGACCACGCCTTGGCTATCTTCGGCTGGCTTGATCGTTTCAATGATTGCGCGTTGGTCTTCACATTGGACAATCGGTCCGTCGACGCCAGAGCCGTGCCCAGGTTCGGCGAAAACCCGTGGCGGAAAGTTCAGATCGTAGGCTTCGGCCCGAACTTCGGTCCGCGTGTCTCCAACATGGGGAAGAAGGGCGTACGTGAAGCTGTGGTGGCCCTGATCGGCGGTGGTGTCCGGCATCGTGGCCGACTTGATCAGTGACAGTCGCAGCGTGTCGCCACAGACATCGTAGCCGTACTTGCAGTCGTTCAGAAGCGCGACCCCAAAGTCGCCTTCGCTGAGATCGGCCCACTTTTGGGCCGGCACCTCAAACATTGCGGCGTCCCAACTGGTATTCTTGTGTGTCGGCCGATCAATCTGGCCCCATTGAATATCGAACTGTGCCCTGGTGGCACGAACTGCAACAGGGAAGGCGGCCTTTAGCAGCAGATGGGTTTCGTGCCAGTCGACCTCGGTATCGAAATCGATGCGGGCAGAATGACGCGCCAAGCTGATCCGCTGGGTGAGGCGGGATTGGCGAAATGCGCGTGTGAGTTCGATCGAGGCGCGCAGCGGGCCGTTTTCGATGATCTCTAGGCTGTTCAGGTCAGACACCAGCTCGCCGCGCTCTTCGAAGAAAATATCGATATCCCAGGCGTCCCAACTGACCGGACGGTCCTCGAAAAGCTCCAGCCTGTTGCCCAAGCAGCCGGGCTTCAGCACCTCCCGATCGGCTCGTTTATCATGGATCGAGGTGAACATTCCGTGATCGCCGATGACAACGCGGATAAGCTGATTCTCAATCACCACCCCGCCGTCGTCGGTCCTTCGCGCCTTCACACCGTCGTCGGAAGGGGCGCCGGCCTCGCAAGCGTGAAGGACCCGCGGTGCGAGCGGCGGTGCTTCCGGTAACTCCACAAGAACGCCGTCGGCGACTGTTTGCGCCACGAGCGTTTTGCCATTCTCGCCGACAGGGCCGGTATCCTTCGGCAACAGCGCGTGCCGCACGCCTGGGAGTTTCGCTCCGTCGAGGATCAAGAAGGCAGCGCCTTCCGGCGTGACAGCCGCGATCGCTCTCTTCAATGCGGCCTCAGCGACCTCCGTGATCCGCGTGAAGTCCTCGCGCGCGTCGTCAAAGACGGCCGCCACGGATGTTCCCGTCAGGATGTCGTGGAACTGCAGCATGCAGAGTGTGCGCCACGCTTCGGTCAGATCGTCGGCCTCTTGACCGGCAACCATTGCCAATGACATTGCCAGCTCGGCCTCGTGGAACAGCCGCTCCGTCATTCTGTTGGCACGCTTGACCCAGCCATTGCCCGTCAGCACGCCGCGATGGCCTTCGAGGTAGAGTTCACCCTGCCACACAGGCAGGGGTGCAGCCTGTTTTTCCAGCTGTTCAAAGAACGTGCGGACAGAAGAGAATGCTATGCGCGGTGCCCCCGGCATCGCCTGATAGACTTCGGCCTTTCGGATCAGTTCGTCGGTCGGGCCACCGCCACCATCGCCGTAGCCATAGGCAATCAGCAGATCCCGCACCTGATCCTTCATCGTGTTACGCGTCCAGGTGCCCACGACTTCCGCTGCCGTCAGGTCTGACTTGTAGTTGGTCGGAAACGGCAGGTGCTGAACCGTCCGCGGTGTCGTCAGGAAATGCGCCATCACCTGCGACCCATCGATGCCTTCCCACCAGGTCGTCGAGGCAGGCATTTGATTGTACTGGTTCCAGTTGAGCTTGTTGGTCACGAACCAGCGCAGTCCCGCCTGCACCATCAGCTGCGGCAGGCATCCTGGAAAGCCGAACGTATCGGGCAACCACAGAACTGGACTTTCTGATCCCGGCCCGAGCTTTTCATCGCAATACTGGCGCGCCAACAGCATCTGCCGGACCAACGATTCCGGACCTGGCATGTTGGCTTCGGATTCGACCCACATCCCGCCCAAGACTTCCCACCGCCCCTCTGCAACGCGGGCGCGGATCGCCTCGAAGACTTCGGGGAAGTCCTCCTCTGTCCAAGCGTGGAGCTGTGGCTGGGAGTGTGAAAAGCGGAACTCCGGATACCGCTCCATCAGTCGCAGGACGTTTGAGTAGGTGCGGGCGTTCTTCTGGCGGATCTCCGCCGTCGGCCAGAGATAGGCGACGTCCATATGGGCATGGCCAGCGGCATGGAGGGTGACGTCGAGCGGCGCACCTGCCTGACCGAGCGCGTCTTTCAGGCATGCGTATGCGGGGCCAACCGACGCCCGAAACGCGTCCTCCATTGGATCGCGCGTGTCGAGGACGAGAAAGGCGGCATCCAGCGCCGATAGGATCGCATGTTTTTCCGGCCGCTCGTCGCCCAGTTCACTTGTAAGGTCGAGCGCTGTTTCGGCGAGTGTGACGAAGCTTTGAAAGTCGCGATCGATATCGATCACGGTGCATTCACGCAAAAAGAGCTGGGATTTGTCGCCTAGGTTGGGGGGCCAACTGGTGTGCCCGGTCCAGCCATGCAGAAGAAGGCTATGCGCCTGGTCGTCGGCCAAGTCGCGGGACAGCTCGATCGTGTGGTGGTAGCGATCCGCCGAGGCCACCGCGACGCCGTCAATGTAAAGCAGCGCCTCGGGATGGGTGAAGATGTCACCCGTCACACCTAGGGGCAGATGCAGTGCGGGATTCTGCCAGCTGCCCGGGACCGAGAATTGTGATCGCAGCACGAAGTGCAGATCCTGCCGGCCCCAATGGCTGTGCCAATCGAGCGTCGCCGCAGACGCGTCGCCATGGCCCTGTGTCAGGTCCGGCTTTACGGTTGCGTCGCTAAGTTCCTCGAACGAGAAGCGCTCAATAGGCAGGCGCGCCCGTGCCACCAGCGGCCGGACCAGGGCCAAGCGCTGCGCGATCTTCTCGGCGGTCAGACGCAGTCGGTGGGACATGGTCCGTCAGCTTTGGGTCAACGAAAATCCGGGAATCTCGCCGCGAAAAATCGCGTCGTGACGGCCCTCGATTTGAGCCAGCTCGTTAAGCGCGGTTCGGGCATCTTCCGATGACCCCCAATCGCGGTCCAGGTCCGGCCAGGGAATGGAGGAAATCAGCAGCTGCGTGTAGGCGTGCTTCGGGTCACCGATCACCTCCATCGGCGGACCGGCTTCCACGACCTGTCCGTGGTAAAGAACCATCACGTAGTCCGACACGTGATAGGCCGTGGCAAGATCGTGCGTGATGTAGATGATCGAGATGCCGTGCTGGTCCTTCAGATCGTGAATGTTCTTCAGGATCGTCGCCCGAAGGCTCGCATCGACCATCGAAACCGGTTCGTCGGCGATCAGCAGCTTCGGGTTCAGCATCAGCGCACGCGCCACGATGAGACGCTGCCGTTGCCCGCCGGAAAGCTGGTGCGGATAGCGGTCGAGCACGGTTTCCGGCGCCAGTCCAACGGCCTTGCAGGCCTCTTCCATCGCCTGTCTTGTGTGGTCCGACCCTTGTGAGAGACCAAACCGCTCGAACGGGAACTTCAGCGCGTGGTTGACCCGATAGAAAGGGTTGAAGCAGGCGTAAGGGTCTTGGAACACGGCCTGCACCTCCTTGCGGAAGGCAAGGGCTTGGCTCGCGGACTGGCGGTTGATGTCTTGGCCCTTGAACAAAACCTGTCCTGTCGATGGCGGGTTGAAGCCAAGCATCAGGCTTCCCATCGTCGATTTGCCCGACCCTGACTGGCCGACGATCGAAATGATCTTGGGCACCGTGCCGTCCAGCGAGAAGTTCATTGTGTGAAGCGCTGTGAGCGAACCGTAGGATTTCGAGACACCCCGCAACTCGAGCAATGGCGTCGGATCGCTGGCTTCGGTCGGTTTCGTGCCGCTTGCCGTCGAGGGATCGAGAAAGCTCTCACCGCCCACAAGCGGCACCGATGAGATCAGCTCTTTTGTGTAGGGGTGCTTCGGCGCCTCGATGATCTGCCTGACGGGCCCAAACTCGACAAGCTCGCCCTTCTTCAGGACCGCGATCTCATCGACGGACTGCGCCATCAGCCCCATGTCGTGCCCGATAAGGATAAGCCCCGCGCCGATCTCCGCCTGCACATCGCGAAGCGTCTGCATCACATGGCGCTGGGTGATGACATCGAGGGCCGACGTCGGTTCGTCGGCGATCACCAGATCCGGGTTGAGACAGACGCCGATCGCGATGCAGACCCGCTGCTTCATGCCGCCCGAAAGCTCATGCGGGTAAAGCGACGCTACGATCTTTGGATCGAGACCGACGCTTTCCAGCGCGGCGTCCGACCGCCGCTGCAACTCGCTCTGCGAGACGCTGCCTTCATGGGCGACGATCCCGTCCCAGATCTGGCGCTCGATCCGCATGACCGGGTTCAGCGAGTTCATCGCGCCTTGCGGGATGTAGCTGATGTGCGACAGCCGGACGTTGCGCATCTCTTCGCTTGACAGGGACAGCAGATTGCTTTGCGGCAGCGAATTCAGGTGGATTTCGCCGGACGAGACAAAGCCCGGCGATGCCAGCATCCGCATTGCCGACAGGGCGGTCGTTGTCTTTCCCGATCCGCTCTCGCCGATAAAGCCAACGCGGCGTCCCTTATCGACCGACAGCGACACGTTGGTGACGGCGTGAACGACGCCCTTGGAGGTCGGGAAATCGATCGAGACATCTTTGAAGTCGAGAATGGTCATCTCGCACACTCCCCCTTAAAGCCGTCTCAGTCGCGGGTTCGACACTTCGTCGAGCCCGAGATTGACCATGAGGAGGCCGATGAACATCACCGCCAGCAGGACCGTCGGAATGCCCCACCACCACCAAAGATTCTGGATCAGGGCGCCTGAATTGATCGCGTCATAGATCACCCGGCCCAGTGTCGGAACGCGCTGTGGACCAAGACCCAGCACCTCCAGCCCGACCGCCGTCACGATCGAGGTCGTGACGTTGGCGATGAAAGAGCCGAACAGATAAGGCACCAGGTTCGGCAGCATCTCGCGGAACATAATGTGGCCGGTCGAGGCGCCAGAGAGTCGCGCCATGTGCACGTATCCCGACTCGCGCATCGACAGCACCTGCGCCCGGATCAGCCTTGTTGGCGACTGCCAGACGAAACAGGCGATCAGGATCGCCATGATGGTCAACGAGATATCGCCATAGGCAGCCTGGAACACGACCAGGATCAACAGCGGCGGGATGGTGATCATCACGTCCGAGCCAACCCGGATCACATCGTCGGTCCGGCCGCCGATAAAGCCGGCGGAGAAGCCGAGGAAAATGCCAATCGACATGCCGATCAACGATGCGAGCACGCCGACATAGAGCGAATTTGGCGCGCCGACGATGAGTAGCGCCAGGATATCCTTGCCGGTTACGTCGGTACCCAGCGGGTGTGCCCAGGTGCCGATTTGGCCGCGAATGTTCTCAAACCCGACCGGGGCCTGGCGCGGCAGGCCGGAGCCGGTGAACACCATATCGGTGTCCCAAAACATCCGGCCGATAAGTCCGAGCGCGACGATGCCCAAGAGCAGCGCGGCGCCCCAGATGAGCTTTGGGTTCCGCCACGGATTGTCGAAGCGCTTCATGCGCTTGATCTGACGTCGGGTCAGACCGCCCATATCGGGGGCCGCGGTTTCGGGCGCGGCGGCGTTCTGCGTGGTCATCACTCAGCCTCCGTGCCGTATGCGGGGATCGATAAAGGGGTAGATCAGGTCCACGAGGAAGACGGCGACGGCCGTCATCAGGATGATGACGAACGACACGCCCTGGATGACCGGGTAGTCCTGGGTAAGGATCGCGTCGTACAGCAGCTTGCCCATCCCGGGATAGGCGAAGATACGCTCGACCAGCACCTGTCCGGCCACCAACATGCCAATCTTCAGCGCGAATGCCGTGATCTGCGGCAGGATCGCGTTGCGGATCATGTAGCGGTAGAGGATGTAGCGCGGGCGCAGCCCCTTGGCCTTGGCGAGCGTCGTGTAATCCTCGCCCTGCACCGTGATCATCAGGCCGCGCATGCCGAGCGCCCAAAAGCCGAAGGTCACGACCACGATCGAAAGCGCTGGCAAGAAGCCGTGGTAAAGAACGGAGGTCGCAAAATCGAGCGTCCATCCGGGTTCGACATTCAGCCCGTACGGTCCCGAAAGTGGAAACCAGCGCAGCTGGGTCGAAAAGACATACATCAGGAGGAGGCCCGACAAGATCGGCGGGATCGAGGTGAAGACCATCGCCGACGGAATTGCGACCTTCCAGATACGCGGCGTGTTCTCCCACACCATCAACGCGCCCAGCAGGTTGCCGATGATGAAGGTGATGATCAGCGAAACCAGCATCAGCCCAATGGTCCAGGGCAGCGCGTTGGCGATCATCGACGCGACGGGGGTCGGGAAACTGGCGGTAGACAGGCCGAAGTCGAGCGTGACCGTGTTCCAGATATAGAGCAGGTACTGGACGATCAGCGGCTGATCGAGCCCGAAAGACTCCCGCAACTGCGTGAGGATCTGGTCCGCGTTGGCGACGGAGCCGCCGCCGGCCGCCATTCTTCCAAGCGCGGCGGAGGCCGGATCCAAGCCGGAAAGCCGTGGAATAATCCAGATGAGCGTAGCCGCGATCAGAACCGTCAGGACCAGTGTGGTCACACGGTTGATCAGGTAGCTGGCCGGGATGCGTCCCATGGTCAGCCTCCTCTGTTGTCGCGTGAGAGGCCGGGGGCCGCGATGATACGCGGCCCGCGAGCCTTCGTCAGATCATGGCATTGCCTGCCCGTTGCCTAGTTGGCGCGGGTCAGGTTGTGGATGATCTGATGACCCGAATTCCAATGGAAGAACGGGTGGTTATAGTAGTTGGCGTCGGATGGCCAGCCTTCCCAATAGGTCGTATTGAAAGGCATCAGCTTGTATGCCTGCACCAACGGAATGAACGGCATCTCAGCATCCAGATGCTGATAGGCGTCGGCCACCATGCCCGGGATCGCGGGATCGCCGAGGGGCATCTCCGCCATGGCGTTTACGATCTCGGAATAGGCTTCAGCCGCAGGCCCGTCCCAGCGCGAGGTGTTGTTGAAGCCGGGCGAGCGTTCGCCGACCGGAACAACGTCATCAACCGTGTAGCGACCCATCGATGCCCACGGCTCGTTCACCGATCCGCAGGACAGCCAGGAATAGGACATCGTGTAGTTGCCGAACGGCAGGACCTCACCCCAGAAGACCGAGTTCTCGACCGGCACCGAACGGGCGTCGATGCCTGCCCGCTGAAGCTGTTCGACCACCATGTCGATCGTGCGGGTGTATTCGGTGGCTGCCGAGTTGACGTGGATCTCGACCTCCAGGGTCTCGCCGTCCTTCTCGTAATAGTCGCCGTTGCGCACCCAGCCTTCGGCTTCGAGCAGCGCCTGGCCAGCTTCGACATCGGCAGTCTCCGGCAACCCGTGCCCGGCCTCGACGACCGCGTTGATGAACGGGTCCATCGAGCCGAATTGCGCAAACATCGTGCGGCTGGGCGTCGTCGCACCCTCAGCGGCAATGTTCACGATCTGCGTGCGGTCGATGATCGAGGCGATGGCCCGCCGCATGTTGGCGTTATCCCAAGGCGCGATCGTCGTGTTGATTTCGAGCTGTCGGGCGCAGGGATCGGCAACGGCGTATGGGTAGTCGGGATACCACGCCATCGCGTTGGGGTTCTGCGCCTGAACCGCCTCGAATGTGCCGACGGAAATGTTTTGCGAGGCGTCGAGTTGGTCCGTCGCCATCAACTGCGCGCGACTTTCCTCGCCGCCGGATTCAAGGAACACCACGCGAAGCGGTTCCGGCAAGTCCATGAAGCCGGTCGCCGCGCCCCACCAATCGTCGTTCCGATCCCAAATCGCGCGGTTCGAGGCAGCACTGGTGAATGTGTAGGGGCCTGTGCCGATCGGTTCGGCGAATGTGAAGGTCGCGGGGTTCTCGGCCTCGCTCCAGACATGCTCGGGCATGATCAGGAACGACCCGAAGATGCGCACGCCGAAATTCTCGACCACAAAGCGCGGGTTTGGCTCGTTAAGCGTGAAGCGCACGGTCAGATCGTCGACCTTCTCGACGCTTGCGACCTGGCTTCGGAGTGTCGCGACCTCGCGCGCGTTCAGTTCTTCGTTGCCCAGCGCCATTTCGGTCGTGAACACAACGTCGTCGGCGTTAAACGGCTCGCCGTCCGACCATGTGACGCCATCACGCAATGTGATTGTGAACTCCGTTGAATCGTCGTTGGCCTCGTAAGCGGTTGCCAGCCACGGATCGAGTTCGCCGGAGCCATAGTTCAAAATGAACAGCGGTTCCCACATGGCTTGGTGGGCGCCTTGCATGCGCCGGATGCCGGTACCATCGGTCATCCAGTTGAAGTTCTCCGGATCCTGGATCGTCCGGTCGAGGTCGAAGATCACCGTATCCTCGCGCGCCACATCTTGTGCCAGCGAGGGTGTCGCAGTCAGGGCCAGCGCGATGGCTGAAGCCGCCAGCAGTCCGTTGCGTACCGAATTCATCTGTTCTCCTCCCAATGTTTATGGCCGTTTGCGTTGTCTGTTCCGTCACGGCACGAAAAGGCGTCACGGCCAGGATCGATATGAACAATCGTTCCCGGAACCGCGATCTCAATGGCCGCATTTTTGTCGGCTAAGTGTTTCGATCTTGCTCCCTCACAGCCGTTGGCTCGCCAATCCTGTTGTCGTCTCGCCTCTTAGCGGGCGTAGTCCATCACCAGAACCCGCGTCTCTTGCGGGATGTCCCCAGTGGTCAGATCCACTTCGTTTCCGAATGCGAAGTCGACATCCTTGTCGTGAAAATGCGCCAGGAACGCTTCGATCCAATGTGTGTTGCGCGGCTTGTAGGTCAGTGTGCGGAAATGCATCGGCACGATCAGCTTGGGCCGGACCGCATGGATCATTTCCATGAGATCGGGGAATTCGATTGTTAGGAAGCCGCCGGCCAATGCCAGCAGCAAATCGGTGTTTTCGAAGAAAGCGATCTGGCGGTCGCTGAGCCTGTTGCCGACATCGCCCATATGGGCAATGCGGATGCCGTCGACCGTGAACCGGTACATGGCGTTTTGGCCCGGCGCATGCTCGGGATGGTCCTTGAACTCCATCGCCTCGATCGCCTCGATCTCGACGCCGTTCACCGCCTGGCGACCACCATTCCTGGCGATGTCCAGCGCGTTGATCGTTGCCGGCGAGCCGTGGATCAGGTCAGCGCGGCAGTGGGCATCGTCATCGTCGGAAGAGGTGATGACCAGGTCGGCCGTGTCCGTGATCGGCGCGTAGCCGACACCCTCCGGCGTGTATGGGTCGGTGATGATCGAGTAACCGTCCGCACCTGTGATGCTGAACGCGGCATGCCCATGCCATTTGAGCTTCACGATGCCCTCTCCCCGGCCTTCACGTTCGATCGAAGTGCCATGCGTCAGTTACCGCCGATGTTCAGCGGTCCCCGGTCGTCAGCAATGTCATCGCCGGCCGGGCGCGGATGATGATGCCATTTGCCCGTGGGGTCCTCGCCGCGGCAGATGATCGGTTCTACGCTCTTGGCCCAGCGGGCATCCACGACATCCACCTCCGGTGGGCAATAGCGAATGGTCAGGCCGGTCCGGCGCCGGTCCGAACTGTTGGGCCTGGAACCATGGACCAGCATGTCGGCATGCAGCGAGACTTGGCCGGCCCGCAGATTGTTGGAGACCGGTCGGCCCATCGCCTCAGCGCCGGTTGTCTCCAGGTGCAGGACCGACGCGCCTTCGACCCTGTCGATCTCGTTCTGTTGCAGATGGCCCTTGTCATGGGTGCCGGGGATGAAGCGCATGGCGGCGTTCGCCTCGTCCGCGTCGTCGATCGCCAGCCAGACCGTCACCGTGCGCGCCGGCGACAGCTTCCAGTACGCCGCATCCTGATGCCAAGGCACGACCTTGGGATCGTGCGGCAGCTTGCAGAAGAAGTGCGAGGCCCAGCAGACGATGTTGGGCCCGATCAGGTCTTCGACCAGATCCAGGATGCGCGGCTCTGTGCACAGGTCCCAAATGCCCCGGCAGCGCGCCTGATAACAGTTGATCGAATAGGCGCCGCGATCGGCCACCTGGTCGAGCAGGCTGTCGAAATAGCGCCGGTTGGCATCGGCCTCGTCGGCCGAAAACACGTCGAACGGCGTCAGATAGCCTTCGCGATTGTAAAAGTCGATCTGCCCCGTACGCAGCCGCTTCGGGTCGGCGTTGACGACGGGTCTGAACGCCAGGTCCAGCGTTTCCGCTAGCATGGTGGGTCCTCTCCCTTTGATGACTTAACCTTAGCTTTTCCCTATTTGATTATTCCCGCCCCAATTTGACTTTTCTTTGTGGTAAATTGATATCATGCATGTCCGAACCTTCCATATCGCCAACTATCTGCGCGACGGCGAGCGGTTTCATTTCGCGCGCAAGCATCTCGAGGCCAAGCCGCCCAGGGTGTTGCACACTCACGACTATCCGGAGTGTTTCTGGTTCGAACGCGGGCGGGTGATGCATTGGGTGAACGACGAGAAAACCGCGATCGGGCCAGGCCGGCTGGTCTTCATGCGCGCGCAAGACGTTCACGGCTTTCAAGCGGTTGGGTCGGAGCCGTGCCGCATCGTCAACATCATGTTTCATCCCGATTCCGCCGACCATCTGGTCGCTCGCTACGGCAACGATCTGGCGGGCAAGTTCTTCTGGTCGACCGCGCGTCTGCCGGAGTCCTATCCCTTGCTGGAGGCTCAGCAGCAGACCCTGGACCGCCTGGCGCACGACCTGCAGACCGGCCCAAGGAGCCTGGCGCGGATCGAAAGCTTCCTGCTCGGTGTCATGACGCGGGTCGTTGACCAAACGGAGGATATCGCCTCGCACGCCCCGGCCTGGCTGGTCTCAGCCTGCCAGGCGACGCGCGATCCTGAGGTGTTTCGGCTCGGCGCCGCAGGCTTCGTTCAAGTGGCCGGCCGAGCGCACGAGCATGTTTGCCGCACCGCCCGGCAATATCTCGGCGTCTCGCCCTCGGCCTATGTCAACCGGCTGCGCATGGATCATGCCGCGCGCCTGCTGTCCGGGTCCGACGACAGCATCACCAACATCGCGCTGGACTGCGGGCTGGAGAATCTCAGCCATTTCTACCGCATGTTCCGCGACCGCTTCGGCACCACGCCGCGCGCCTACCGTCTAAGTCATCAACGCGACGCGGTTCAGCCGGCTAGCTGACGGGCCGGCCGAAGAAGCAGACATACCCGTCGGGATCGGCGACCTCGAAGCCACGCAAACCGTCATCGGTGTCGGCGAGTGGTTGGTGGAACGGAACAGCACGATCTGCGAACTCTTTCGCGAGAGCGTCGGGGTCCGACGCGAAGATGAACGCATCCCAGCGCGCCCATTCGTGCCTTACATGGTTGGGGAGCGGAGCAACATCAGGGCCAATCGCCTTCAGCATGATCTGGGCGGAATCGCGTGCCACGATGGCGAAGAATGGGTCGTTGTCAGGCGTCCGGACCGTGCAGGCGAAGCCGAGCCGTTCGACGTAATGGTCAAGCGACCTCGCGACCTGCCCGACAATCAGTAACGGCGTGCAAGGCCCAATCGGCTTGGCCATGCCCAGTCTCCGCGTTAGTTGATCGGCCGGTAGTCACCGTCTTGCCAGCGGTACCAGACGTAACCTGGCTGCTCGATATCGCCATTGTCGTCGAACGTCAGACGGCCGACCACCGTGTCGAACGCGCCGCGTCGCAACTCGGCGATCAAGGCATCCGTATTGGTCGTGCCGGCCCGCTCAGCCGCTTCTGCCCAGACCTCGACGGCGGCGTAGGCATAAAGCTCAAAGCCTGGCGCGCCGGGCGCATTGGCCTCAAGCCGGCGCAGCACATCGGCGCCGCCCGGCAGATCTGCGGGTCCCGGAAAGAACGTCATTAAGGTACCGTCTCCCGCCGGGCCGGCGATTGTTCCGAACGTCGTGGACGCGACGGCGTCGCCGGAAATCAACTGAACATCCATTCCTTGCCGATCCAACGCGCTGGCAATGCGACCGACATCGCCGTCGTAGCCGCCGACATAGAGGACGTCGACGTTCCGCTGGTCCAGTTCGGCTATCAACGGCCCGATATCGGTGAAGCCCTGCTGGAAACTGTCGAACAACGCTACTGGAATACCCCGCTGGGCCAGCGTGGCCATAGTGGCTTGCGAGAGGTATTGGCCGTACGAACTGCCGTCATGCACCACGGCGATTGTTGCCGTCGGATAGGTATCGGCAATCAAGGTACCTGCAATCTCGCCTTGGTCGTCGTCGCGGCCGACGACCCGGAACACATTATCGCCGCCGGTGACGGTCAGGCCGGGGTTCGTCGAGCCGGGCGATATCTGCAGGATGTCGGCGTCAGTGTAGACTTCCGAGGCGGGTAGCGAGGCGTCGGAGCAGAAATGGCCGGCCATGAAGACAATACCGTCCGCCACCATCTCGTTCGCCACCGAAACTGCCTGCCTGGGGTCGCAAGCATCATCGCCGATCAACAGCTCGATCGGCCTGCCCAGGACACCACCGGCGGCATTTAGATCGTCGACCGCCAGCCCCGACCCCGCGACCAACTGCTGCCCAAAGGCAGAAAACTCGCCAAACATTGGTCCGGCCGTTCCGATCCGGATCGGTCCGTCGCCGACACTGGTGTCATCGCCGGCAGGTGTCGTGCTTTGACAGGCAGCGAGCAAGGCGACGAGTCCGATCAGAGACGCCGCGCGTGTGATCCTCATGCTGATCGATCTTCCCTTTCTGATATGGCCTAGGCCCAGCCTAGAGGGGGTGCGGATCGATTTCCAGAACGATACCTGACGCGTCGGCTGCGGAACAAAACGGCGGTGATGGCTTTGCCAAACCGTCTTGACAGACCGCGTTCGCCTACGCTTCTATTACATTCTTGTGGAGTAACTTCCACAACAACGGTGTTTTGGCGAAAGTGACAGCCGTGGGAAAGATCACGGAACAATAGCGCGTTCGCGACCCCAACAAGAGATGAGGAGAGGCCAATGCTACGTCCGAAAACAGTGCTTGTCGCCACCTGCGCCCTGGGCGCCCTGCTGCCGGGCGCGGCGACGCTGGCCCAAACCCAAGGCGGCGTGGTCGATGTCGCGATCATCGGTGAGCCGCCGACCTTGGACCCGATGATGTCGACCGCCGACGTGGTCAGCATCGTCACCCAGCATTTCTTCGAGACGCTGTACACGTTCGATGAGAATTGGCGCGTGGTGCCTTTGTTGGCGGCCGACATGCCGACGATCAGCGAAGACGGCCTGACCTACACGATCGCCCTGCGCGACGGCATCACCTTCCATGACGGCTCCACGATGGACGCCAACGACGTGGTCGCCTCGCTGAACCGCTGGCAGGAAGTTGCGACCCGCGGTCGGGGCGTGGCCGATCAGATTGCGTCCGTGGGGGCTCCGGACGACAGCACCGTGGTGATCACACTCACGGAATCCTACGCGCCGCTGCTGTCGCTGCTGGCCTTCTCGAACTCCGCCGCCGCGATCATGCCGGAAGAGGTGCTGGGCGGCGAAGAGGTGTCCGACATTGTCGGCACCGGCCCGTACCGGCTGGAGGAGCATCGGCCGGACCAATACATCCAGGTCGTGCGCTTCGACGACTATGTTTCGCGCGACGAGCCCTCAAGCGCCGCGTCGGGCCGGCGGGAGCAGTATTTGGACGAGATCCGCTTCGTTCCGGTGCCGGACTCCAGCACCCGGGTCGAGGGCATCGTGGCCGGCCAGTATCACTATGCCGACGGGCTGCCGACCGAGTCCTATGACCGGTTGGGCGACAGCGAGGGTGTGGAGCCGATCCTGCTGGCGCCGTTCGGCTGGCCGATCTTCGCCTTCAACCTGAAGGACGGGCTGAACGCCGATCAGACGGTCCGCCAGGCCGTTCAGGCCGCGCTGGCGCCGGAGGACATGCTGCTGGCCGCGTTCGGCGACGAGAACTTTTTCGTCGTCGATGCCGCCCTGTTCCCGGACTCGTACGTCTGGCACAACGAAGAGGGGGCGGACCTCTATAACCAGGCTGATGCCGAGCGCGCTGGCGCCTTGCTGCAAGAGGCCGGCTATGACGGCACGCCGCTCAGAATCCTGACCTCGCACCAGTATGAGTTCCACTTCCGCATGGCCGAGGTGGCGAAGATCTATCTGGAGGCCGCTGGCTTCAACGTCGATCTGGACGTGGTCGACTGGGCGACCCTGACCGAGCGCCGGAACAATCCGGAGCTGTGGGACATCTACATCACCCATTCGCCCTTCCTGCCGGAGCCGGCGCTGACCAGTCTCTACTCGCCGACCTCGCGCATCGGCTGGATCGACGAGGAAAAGGACGCGGTCCTGAACGAATTCGTGTCGGAGACCGATCCGGACCGGCGGGTCGAGCTGTTCGCCGACCTCCAGCGCCTGGTCTATGAGCAGGTGCCGTTCTACAAGGTCGGCGGTTTCAACGCCCTGATGGCCCAGTCATCGGACCTGCACGGCATCACGCCGACGCCGTGGCCGTATTTCTGGAACGCCTATCTGGATCAGTGACCGGACGGCGGCTGCCCTGCTTGTCGCGGGGCAGTCGCCTCCGGTTCGCAGCGTTAAGCGGCGCGCGGCCTTGACCGCGTGCGCTAGGCTATGATGCTGCGCCGGGCATAGGGCAGGAACACGTGCTTCGCTACATCCTCAACCGCGTTCTCGGGATGATCATCGTGCTGGCCATCGTGGTGACGGTGGTCTTCGTGATCGTCCGCCTGGCGCCCGGCGACCCGGCGGCCTTGATGCTGGGACCCGATGCCGTGCCGGAGGATGTGGCGGCGCTGCGCGCCCGGCTGGGCCTGGATCAGCCGATCATCGCCCAGTTCCTGCGCTTTTTCGGCCAGATCGCCTCCGGCGATTTCGGCGAGTCGATCTTTTTCGATCTGCCGGTGCTGGAGGTGATTGGCCAGCGGGCTGAGCCGACGATCTTCCTGACCCTGTTCTCGATCCTGATCGCGACATCGATCGCCGTGCCGATCGGCATCGTCTCGGCCTATTACCGCGGCGGCCTGTTCGACCAGGGCTCCATCTCCGGCGCCATGCTGGCGGCCTCGATCCCGTCCTTCTGGATGGGGCTGATCCTGCAGCAATACCTGGCGACCGATGCCGGCTGGTTCCCGGTCTCCGGCTATGGCGGGCCGGACGCGAGTTTCGCCGATCGCATGGGCCATCTGGTGCTGCCCTCGATCGTGTTGGGCGTGGTCAATTCCGCCCTGATCATCCGCTTCACCCGCGCGTCGATGTTGGATGTGCTGTCCGACGACTATGTCCGTACGGCACGGTCGAAGGGCATGTCGGAACGGCGCGTGGTGCTGCGCCACGCGTTCAAGAATGCCCTGATTCCTGTGGTCACTGTGATCGGCCTGACGTTCGCGCTGTTGATCTCCGGCGCCGTGGTGACGGAGCGGGTGTTCAATCTGCCCGGCGTCGGCTCGCTGGTGGTCGGCGCCGTGCTCCGGCGCGACTATCCTGTCATCCAGGGCACCTTGCTCGTCGTCGCCGGGCTCTATGTCGTCATCAACTTTCTGATCGACATGGTCTATCTCGCCATCGACCCGCGGGTGAGGTACTGAGCCATGGCCGCCAGCGTCTCCGCCGCCATGCAGGTCAGCCTGTGGCAGGTGCTGATCCAGCGGCGTTCGGTGCTGATCGGCCTCATCATCCTGGCCATCATCGGCCTTGCCGCCATCTTCGCCCCGTTGATCGCGCCCTATGAGCCGAACGCCATGTCGATCCGCGACCGGCTGACGCCGCCGGGCGGGCAATTCCTGCTTGGTTCCGACGAGTTCGGCCGCGACGTCTTCTCACGGGCCATCTATGCCGGCCGTGTATCGCTGTCGGTTGGGCTTGGTACGGCGGTGCTGGCCTCGCTGTTCGGGGTGGTGCTGGGTCTGCTTGGAGGCTTCTTCCGGCGCTTAGACGGCCCGATCTCGCGCCTGATCGATGCGATGATGGCGTTTCCGGACATCCTGCTCGCCATCGCGCTGGTCGCGGCGCTGGGCGGCTCGCTGTTCAACGTCATCCTGGCCCTGTCGATCGTCTACGCGCCGCGCATCGCGCGGGTGGTGCGCGCCTCCACCCTGGTCATCCGCGAACTGCCCTATGTCGAGGCGGCCAAGGCGCTGGGCGTCTCCACGCCGAACATTCTGGTCCACCACATTCTGCGCAACATCGTCTCGCAACTGATCGTGCAGGCGACCTTCATCTTCGCCTACGCCATGCTGGCGGAGGCGGGCCTGTCCTTCCTCGGCGTGGGTGTCGATCCGTCGACGCCGACTTGGGGCACGATGATCAATGCCGGCCGCGCCTTCGTCGGCACCGCCGATTGGCTGATCCTGGTGCCGGGCGCTGCCATCGTGCTGTGCGTCCTGTCCTTACAGATTGCCGGCGACGGTCTGCGCGATGCGCTGGACCCGCGACTGGCGAAGGAGGTGTGATGCCCGGCCTAACCTTGAAGAATGTGCGGCCGGTCGCCCTCGGCGTGGCCGACGCGCCGCGCGACATCTTCATCGGCGCTGATGGGGCGCTGGCCGATGCCCCAGTGCCCGGCGCGCACGAGGTCGATGGCAAGGGCGCCTGGATCTCGCCGGGCTGGGCCGACCTGCACGTCCATATCTGGCATGGCGGCACGGATATCTCGGTGCGGGCGGAGGACGCGGGCCTGCCAACAGGGGTGACCGCCCTGGCCGACGCTGGCTCGGCGGGCGAGGCCAGCTTTCACGGTCTGCGCCAATACGTCATCGATCAACGGCCCGAGACGATCAAGGCGTTCGTCAATATCGGTTCCATCGGCCTTGTGGCCTGCAACCGGGTACCGGAACTGATCGACACGCGCTTCATCGATATCGACCGCACGCTGGCGGTGATCGAGGCCAACCGCGACGTGATCTGCGGCATCAAGGTGCGGGCCAGCGGCGTCATCGTCGGCACCTGGGGCATCACGCCTGCCAAGATCGCCAAACGCGTGGCCGAGATCGCCGGCTTGCCCATCATGGTCCATGTCGGCGAGCCGCCGCCGATGATCGACGAGGTGTTCGACATCCTGACGCCGGGCGACGTTGTCACCCATTGCTTCAACGGCAAACAAGGTGGCTCGATCGCCGATACCCCGGCGCTGTTTCAGCATGCCAAGCGTCTGGCCGACGCCGGCATCTTAATGGATATCGGCCATGGTGCCGCGTCCTACAGTTTCGAGGTCGGCAAACGCGCCATCGACGCAGGCCTGAAGCCGTTCTCGATCTCGACCGACCTGCACGCCCGCAACATCGACGGCCCGGTCTACGATATGGGCACGACCGTGTCGAAGCTGCACGCGGCCGGCCTTGGCCTGGATGATTGCGTCACCGCGATCACGACGAACCCGCGCCAGTTCCTGGGTCTCGACAGCCCCGTCGGGTTGTCGCCCGGCGCGCGCGCGGATTTCACCGTGTTCGATGTCGTCGACAGCGACGATGTCGTGACCGATGCCCATGGCGTCGAAATGGCCCTGTCCCGCCGCTTCGTGCCGCGATGCGCCGTGATCGGCACGGATTTCTGCGAGGTCGGGCGGTGATCGCGCCGGCCTTAGCCGACGATCTGGTGCTGTCGGTGGAACGGCTGAGCACGCATTTCGTGTTCAAGCGCCGCACGGCCAAGGCGGTACGCGATGTCTCCTTCGACCTGCCTAAGGGCAAGACGCTGGCCATCGTCGGCGAATCCGGCTCGGGTAAGTCGGTCACGTCCCTGTCGATCATGAACCTGTTGGAGCCGCCGGGACGGATCACCAGCGGCCGCATCCTGTTCCGCCATCGCGACGGCACGGTCAGCGACCTGGCGCGGGCCTCGAAGGCGGAGATGCGGGCCCTGCGCGGCGGCCAGATCGCCATGATCTTTCAAGAGCCGATGACCTCGCTGAACCCGCTGTTCACCATCGGCGACCAGATCTCCGAGATGATCCAGCTTCATCGGCCGTTGAGCCGGCGTGAGGCCCGTGCCCGCGCGCTGGAGATGCTGGGCCTGGTCGAGATTCCGGCTGCCGCCAGCAGGTTTCACGACCATCCGCACCAGATGTCGGGCGGCATGCGCCAGCGGGTCATGATCGCCATGGCGTTGGCCTGCGACCCGACCATGCTGATCGCCGACGAGCCGACCACGGCGCTGGACGTCACCATCCAGGCCCAGATCCTGCAACTGCTACGCCGTCTGCAGGACGAACTGGGCATGTCGATCCTGTTCATCACCCACGATCTGGGCGTGGTGGCCGAAATCGCCGACGAGGTCGTGGTCATGTATGCCGGTGAGGTGGTGGAAAAGGCGCCGGTCCGGGCACTGTTCCATCAGCCGTCGCATCCCTACACCAGCGCATTGCTGGGCTCGTTGCCGGCGGGCGCGCGCGGGCTGGGCCATGACAAGGCCAGGCAAAGGGTCGAGCCGATCCCGGGCTCCGTACCGTCGATTTTCGACATCCCGTCGGGCTGCGTATTCGCGCCACGCTGCAAGTTCGCCGAGGCGCGATGCGGCGATCCGGTCGTGAAGGCCGAGACCGCCCCCGGCCATCTGACAAGCTGCTGGAAGTGGGCCGAGGTCGACCATGCCGCTTGATACTGCCGCCGATACGCTGATGCGGATCGAGGGTCTGTCGAAGACCTTTCGAACCGCGCGCGGCGAGGTGCATGCGGTGCGCGATGTCAGCTTCGACATTCCGCGCGGTTCGGTCGTTGGCCTGGTCGGCGAATCCGGCTCCGGCAAGACGACACTGGGGCGTTGTCTCCTGCGCCTGATCGAGCCGACCGGCGGTGCGATCGATTTCGACGGCATCGATGTCACGTCGCTGGGCCCCAAGGCGCGGAAGGATTTGCGCACGCGTGTGCAGATCATCTTTCAGGACCCGGTCTCAAGCCTGAACCCACGCATGAAGGTACGCGATATCGTCGGCGAGGCCCTGAAGGCGCACGGCATCGGCCGGTCGCGGCGAGAGCGGCGCGACATAACGGTCGGCTTGCTCGAAGAGGTCGGCTTGGCGGCCGAGCATGTCGAGCGCTATCCGCACGAATTCTCCGGTGGCCAGCGCCAGCGCATCGGCATCGCCCGGGCCTTGGCGGTGGAGCCTGACTTCATCGTTGCGGACGAATGCGTGTCGGCCCTGGACGTCTCGGTTCAGGCCCAGATCCTGAACCTGTTGGACGATCTTCGGAAGAAGCGTTCCTTCACCATGCTGTTCATCGCCCACGATCTGTCGGTGGTCGAATACATCTGCGACCGGGTCGTGGTGCTTTATCTCGGACGGGTGATGGAGGCGGGCGTTGCCGCCGATCTCTATGCCGATCCCTGCCACCCCTATTCTCGGGCGCTGTTGTCGGCCGCCCCGGTCGCCGACCCGGACCATGCCCGCGAGCGCGAAGTGTTGCGCGGCGACATTCCAAGCCCAATGGCACCGCCATCCGGCTGCGTCTTTCGCACCCGCTGCCGCTATGCCGAACCGCGCTGTGCGGAAAGCGTGCCCGCGCCGCAGATCGCCGGCGCCCATCACCAGCAATCCGTTGCCTGTCACAGGTTGGGAGAAGTCTAATGGCCGACGCTGACATCGATTTGGCGCATGAGAGCCCGGAACAACGGCTCGGCCGATTGGGCATCGCCCTGCCGCCCCGACCCCACGCGCCGATCGGCAACTTCGCCAATGTGCGGACCTCGCGCGGCATGCTCTACATCTCGGGCCAAGGGCCGGTTACGCCCGATGGCACCTATTTGACGGGCAAGGTAGGGGCCGACGTGTCGACTGACGACGCGCACGATCACGCCCGCCTGGTCGGGCTGAACCTGCTATCCGTCGCGCGCGAGGCTGCCGGCTCGCTGGACCGGATTGCCGGCGTGGTGAAGCTGTTGGGCATGGTCAATGCCGTGCCCGACTATCGCGACCATCCGCGTGTCATCAATGGCTGTTCGGATCTGTTGATCGAGGTCTTCGGCCCCGACGGCGTGCATGCCAGGTCGGCCATCGGCGTGGGCTCGTTGCCCAATCAGATCACGGTGGAGATCGAGGCGATCTTCGAGTTGGCCGGGTGACGGCGCCTTTGTCAGGCGGCGATGCGACCGACGCTGCGCTCGATCGTGGCGGCCGAATCTTTGACCTCCGCCGAATAGACCTGAAACTTCTCGCGCGCCTTGGGCTCCGCCGCGACGATGGAGATGGTGGCGACACAGGTACCGTCGCCATCGCGGATCGGGCTGGCGATGCAGGAAACGGCGAAGTCGGATGCCCCGAACTGGACCGCCAGCTTGCGGTCGAAGTCGTCACCGGCCAATTGGGCCAGCGTGGCCGGGTTCGTTTCGGCCTTTTCGGTCGGCGACGGCTTGGCGTGTTCGGCAAAGATCGCCTGACGGTCCGCCGACGACAGATGACCGACCAGCAGGCGCCCGGACGCCGTCCAGTTCAGCGGCACGCGGGTCCCGACATCGGAGGTGACGCGGAAATGACCGTCGCCATAGGCCATGGCTGCCACGACCATGAAGCCCTCGTCGCGAACGCAGATCTGCACCGTCTCGCCCAGCTTGCGGGACAGCATCTCCATCTCCCGCTTGGCCTCCGCCAGCAGATTCACCCCCGCCTCGTAGGCGAGCCCATAGCGCAGCAGCCGGGCGCCCAGCCAGACCATCTTCGGGCTCGGCCGCGACAGCAGGTTGCGCGCGACCAGATCGTCGACGATGGCATAGATCGTGGAGATCGGTGCGCCGACCGACTTGGCGATGTCGTAGGCGCTGGTCGGGGCGCCGACTTCACTGAGATGGTCCAGGATCTGGATCGTCCGGTCGATGCCGCTGACGCGGGATCGTTTGGGGGAGGGGTCCGGGTTCGGCATAAAGGCTCCAAGGTTCACACGCCACTATTCTCTTATAGTGGATGAGCGGCGAAGGCAACGCATCAGAATTGGCAATTGGGCAGCAGACAGATGACCACATCCGATACCCATGACTGGCAGGCGTTTTATCGCGCGTCCGGCTTGACCCCGGTGATTAACGTGTCGGGCACGATGACCGGGCTGGGCGCCTCCAGCGCCGGCCAACCGGTGGTGGATGCCTGCGCGGCTATCCTGCCGCATTTCGTCAAGATGCATGAGCTGCAGGCCTTGGCCAGCGAGACCATTGCTCGGCTGACGGGTGCGGAGGCCGGCTTCGCCACCGCGTCGGCCAGCGCCGGCATCACGCTTTCGATCGCCGGCTGCATGACAGGCCTGGACCCGGCGGCGGCGGAACGGCTGCCTGACGCGACCGGCCTGAAGAACGAAGTCGTCGTCCAGGCGGGCCATCTCTGCCACTATGGCGCCCCGGTCGATCAGTCGATCCGTCTGGCGGGCGCCGCGGTCGTTCCGGTCGGCCAATCGACCCAGGTGCTCGACCATCAACTAACCGGCGCCATCAACGAACGGACGGCGGCGGCGCTTTACGTCGTTTCGCATCATGTGGTCGATTACGGCCAGATCCCGTTCGACGCCTTCGCTGCGCTGTGCCACGCGGCCGACGTACCGGTCATCGTCGACGCGGCGTCGGAATACGATCTGACGGGCTTCATCGAAGCCGGCGCCGACCTTGCGATCTATTCCGCCCACAAGTTCCTGGGTGGGCCGACCGCCGGTCTTGTCGCCGGTGCCGCCGATCGTGTCCGGGCCGCCTACCTTCAGAACATCGGCATCGGCCGCGGCATGAAGGTCGGCAAAGAGAGCATCTACGGCGCGATTGCCGCCCTGAAAGCCTGGGAGGTGCGCGACCATACGGCGATCCGAAAGGCCGAGCGACAGGCGCTCGACACTTGGCTCGCCGCGCTTGCCGACAGGCCAGGGATCAATGCCAGCATCGTTCCGGACCCGACCAACAACCCGCTTGACCGCTTGCGCATCGATGTCGACCCGGCCGCAGCGGGGGCCAGCGCCCGCGCCGTTGCCGCTGCCTTAGCCGCCGGCGACCCGGCGGTCATCGTCCGCGACCACGAGGTCGAGCAGGGCTGGATACAACTCGACCCGTGCAATCTTTTGCCTGGCCAAGCGACAATGGTCGCCGAAAGACTGGCCGCTGTCTGCGATGCCGCCGCCGACGAACGGCTGACTGAGCCCGACGTGACGGTCTGGCGTAATCAATCGGTTAACGGCTACCTCACTTGGGGTCGCTGAATGCGGTCCGATCGCTAGTGGCGATCTAAAACACCTCCTCCAGCATCCCGCGAAACGCGTCGAGCAGCATGCGGGTATGGGACGGCGGCGATTCCGAGGCGAGGGCGGCGTTCCAGCTTGACTCGTCCAGCGGGTCGGTGGCGCGTCCGTCGACACGGACCTCGTAGTGGAGGTGACTGCCGGTGGCGACGCCTGTCGAGCCGACGGTGCCGACAGTCTCGCCCTGTCGAACGCTGTCGCCCTCAACCAGGCCGTGCTCGAACGAGGTCAGGTGCGCATAAACCGTCACAATGCCGTAGCCGTGATCGATGCGCACGGTATTGCCCAGCCCGCCGGACCAGCCGACAAAAGACACCTCGCCGTCGCCGGCGGCGCTGACCGGGTCGCCGTAGTCGGCGTCGAAATCGACGCCCGAATGCATACGGGCGGAGCCATAGATCGGGTGACGCCGGCCGCCGAATGTCGAGGTGATCGGCGCGTCCTCGATCGGCAGGCCCAACGCGATGATCGGCTGTTCGTTGCGATATACCGCGAACTCACCGCGCTCAGGCGCGTCCGTGCGAATGATCTCGTAGCGGTCACCGGCGACATCGACGCTGGCGAATTGGATCGGGGAAGTATCGATCGCGCCGACGGCTTGCGGCGCCCGATAGACCAGATCAATGGACGCGCCGGGAAGCCGATGGCCGTCCAGTATCGCATATCGATCCAACACTTCTTGAAGCTCGGCGGCGACCGTCCCCGGCAGGCCGGCGTTGGCGACCGACGACGAGACATCGCCGGTCAGGTTGAGGCGGACCGCAACCTCGTTGCCGTCCAGGTCCGGTGGCGCCATGCCGACGAAGGCGCCATCATCCCTGACCTCGACGGTGACGACGCCGCCAACCCCCATATCCAATGCCACCTGGACCCACTCCTGCGTGGTTCCGAGGCGTCGGACCGTCAGGACGTGACCAGGCTGGACGATGTCCGGTCCCAGATTGCCGTGCAGGCCCAGAACGACCTCTCGTCGTTCCGTCTCGCTAAGGCCGGCCCGGGCAAGCAGACTGTTCAGGTCATCACCGGGTCGCAGGACGTTTTCGTAGGCGCTGTGCGTTGCCGCGTTGTGAGCGGCACAGCCAGCGAGGGCGAGACCCATGACGAGCACGGCCAGCCGGAGGGTTCGGTTTGCGAGGGCGGGGATCTTGCGATCAGTCATGCCATTGCCGATGCTTCAAGTGGGCGCGATGGGTTCTGGGGTCGGCCTCGCGGCCGACGCTCAGCGACTAGATCGAACGCGCCGTGCCTGAGCCCGATCGACCGCCAACCCAGAACACCTGCGGGTGTAGTCTTGGAGGTTGGTCGGGGATGCCAATGCCTTGGCGACCGGGCGGCCTACTGGAACGTACATGGAGTGCCTCCTTGCGATCGTCTGGCGCCCGGCTCTTCGATTCGACTCGACTTGCTTTAGACGGCGCCAAACAAGGTGCTTACGATGACGGCGATCGTCCCCTGGGATGCAGCCTTGCGTACCAAAACGCTGCCACAACCAGCCGCGACGGAACGATCACTCAGGGGCAGATGCCGCACGTTGATGACCAAACTGTGGCGACCCTTGGACGTAATATGGCGCAGCGCAACCCATTGGCTTTCTGCTGATTTTTGAAATAATTAGCGCGTGTGTCTTACGATGGATCTTAACGATTCCGACGCGTGTAAACGCAGTGTCGTTTTCGAGTTATGGCAGGGCGTTCGGACTGTCGGACCGGCCATGACGGCCGCCGGGCCTGACGCGTGCAGCGTGTGCTTAATTCGATCGACGTCGGTTGCCAGACTCTCGCCGGTGACGTTGAATGCTTCCGACCTGACGGCACATCACCTGCCGGCCCAACCGTTCGACCGAGGCATCGCGTGACATCTCTTCCGACCGTCAGCCGGTCTTACCGTGACCCGCACGCCTATCCGCCCGGCATCGCGTTCATGGACGGTCAATATCTGCCGATCGCGGAGGCCAAGATTTCGGTCCTGGACTGGGGTTTTCTGCATTCCGATGCCACCTACGACACTGTCCATGTCTGGCGGGGCGCGTTCTTTCGCCTGGATTTGCATCTGGAACGGTTCTGGCGTGGCCTTGCGAAGCTGCGCATGGCGATCCCCTACGACCGTGACGAGGTGTCGGCCGTCCTGCACAACTGCGTCGCGCTGTCCGGTTTGCGTGACGCCTATGTGGAGATGATCTGCACGCGCGGAACCTCGCCCAGCTTCAGCCGCGACCCGCGCGATGCGGTGAACCGCTTCATGGCCTTTGCCGTGCCGTTCGGGTCGGTGGCGAACGAAGCGCAGCTTCAGCGCGGGCTGCATATCGCGATCAGCGATGTCGTGCGCATTCCGCCGGGCTCTGTCGACCCGTCGATCAAGAACTATCACTGGCTGGACCTGGTGCGCGGCCTTTACGACGCCTACGACAAGGGTGCGGAGACCGCGCTGATCCTGGACACCGACGGCAATGTCGCTGAAGGGCCGGGATTCAACGTCTTCGCGATCAAGGACGGTCGCCTGACGACGCCCGAGTTCGGCGTGCTGCCCGGCATCACTAGGCGCACTGTGTTCGACCTGTGCGCCATGCTGGGCGTGGATTGCGCGGCGGTACCGATGAGCCCCGAGGCGCTGGCGGCCGCCGATGAAGTCTTTATCACCTCGACGGCCGGCGGCGTCATGCCGGTCACGCGCTTGAACGGCCAGGCGATTGCCGAAGGTTCGGTCGGCCCGATCACCCGCCGCATCATGCAGGCCTATTGGGCTGGCCACAGCGATCCGGCCTGGTCGTCGCCTGTCAGCTATCCGGACGATCCGTAAAGCCCGCCAGCTCAAAGCAGATCAGCGCTATGATGGCGGCCGCCATCGGAACCCAAACGCGTTGACCGACGTCTTGCCAATAGAGCAGGCCCGCGAGACAGATCACCTCCAAACCGGCCAGGCCACACAGCGTCGCTTGCCGCCTCCTGGGCGTTGCGTTGGGGGTATCGATCAGCGATCCTTGGGATAGGCCTTTGCAACCGACAAGCAGAACGATATGAGCGTTCGCCTCATGAGACGGGACGGTCCCGGGCCGCTTGCGGCCGCTTTCGCCGATGCCGGCTGGAACAAGCCACGGGCGTTGTTCGAGCGCTACTTGGACGAGCAGCAGTCGGGCCGGCGCCTTGCGTTTGTAGCGGAGGCCGATGGCCGGCCGGCGGGTTACGTGACATTGGTCCGGCGATCCGCCTATGCCCATTTCCAAGAGCTCGGCATCCCGGAGATCGTCGACTTGAACGTGCTGCCCGTGTTTCAGCGCAGGGGCATCGGCACAAGGCTGCTTGACCGGGCCGAGGAAAAGGCGTCGGAGATGGCGCGTCGGGTGGGCATCGCGGTTGGGCTGCACCCGGGTTACAACGCGGCACAACGACTGTATGCGCTGCGTGGCTATGTTCCCGACGGACGGGGTGTCACCTACAAGAACCACTACCTGAATGAGGGCGACAACGTTCCGCTGGACGACCATCTGACGCTGAATCTGATCAAGGCGCTCTGGTAGGAGCGGGTGCGACGGGTACCGTTGGCCCATCGTCAGGGCGCTGCGGCGGAGGCGGGGGGGGTGCGCTGGCAAACACGGAAGCCCGGTAACCGGTCCTTTTTGCCCGGCCGCCGAATACGGTCCATTATGATCGAGACCTGAAGAAGACAGTCGCGCCGTCGCCTGCGGCGGCCTGCCGTGATGTGTGCCTGAGTGAATGACTTAGCCGATACCAGACCCAGCGCGCCGGCGGACGACCGATCGATGTCGATCCCGCTGCTGTTCGCCAGCCGCCTGTTCATGACGGCGATCTTCATGACCTATCCGGCCTGCCTGGCAACCCTGGTGGTCGCGTGGGACATGACGGGCGCCCAGGCGGGGCTGGTTCAGACCGGTTTTTCCGCCGGCTTCGCGGTTTCGCTGCTGGTCACGTCGTGGATCTCCGACCGGCTGGGACCAAAACGCATCTTTGCCTGGTTCAACTGGCTTTCCGCCGCCGCCGCCCTTGCCTTCGCCCTGTTTGCGCGATCGTACGAAGCGGCCCTGGTCTTGCTGACGATCGTTGGTTTGACCCAGGGGGGCACATACACGCCGGCGATCATGCTGGTCGCCCGCAACTTGCCGCCGGAAAGACGGGGCGCTGGTGTCGGCTGGATCGTGGGGGGCATGTCCGCCGGCTACGTTCTGTCCATTGCGCTGGGCGCGGGGATCACCGCCACGGTCGGCTATGAGGTCGCACTGGTCGTCTCGGCCGCTGCAACGGTGCTTGGCGCCCTTTTCGGCACCGGCGCTGTTCGCGGTCTGCGCGATCGGGTCGTGGCGACCGCAGGGGTGATGGCGGGCAAGTTCTCTCTGTTAAAAGACCGGCGGTCGGTCTTGCTGACCGTCGGCTACATGGGCCACTGCTGGGAACTTTTCGGCGTCTGGACCTGGGTGCCGGCGTTCCTGACCATCTCGCTGCACGGCCATTTCAGCGCCGGTGGGATTGGCCTTGGCGGGGTCGGCTTGGGGATCGCCATCGCGATCGCGCTGCACCTGTCGGGCTTTGTCGCCTCGTTTTCGATGGGGCGGGCCTCGGATCTTGTCGGCCGGCGCGCGGTCCTGATCGTCATGGCCGCGCTGGGCGCCCTCTGCTCGTTCAGCTTCGGTTGGGCTGGCGGGCTCGCGCCGATCCTGCTGTTGGCCTTCGCGACGCTCTATGGATTCACCTCGGTCGGCGATTCCGGCGTCCTGTCCACGGCGATGACGGAGAGCGTACCGGCCGATCGACTGGGCCGCGCGCTGGGTGTGCGGTCGATCCTGGGTATCGGACTGGGCGCCATCGCCCCGGCCTCGTTCGGCCTGGTTCTGGATCTGTCGCCGGGCGGCAGCGGCTGGGGCTGGGCCTTCGCCCTGCTCGGCCTGGGCGGATTGATCGCCACGGTTTGCGCCGTCCTGTTGCCGCGGCATGATCGCCCGATTGCCTAAAGCGGTCGGCGAAAGAAACCATCTGGGGAGAGGCCAAGCGAACATGGCGGACTGGACGAAGCGATTTTCCCTCAGCGGCCGCAAGGCGCTGGTGACGGGGGCGTCAAGCGGTATCGGCGCCAAGATCTGCGAGGTTTTTGCCGACGCGGGTGCCGACATTGTCGCTGTGGCACGGCGCGAGGATCGGCTACAGGCGACGGCCGAGGCGGTCAGAAAGCATGGCCGCGACTGCCTCGTGCTGCCGGCCGATCTCAGCGATGTCGACCAGACACGGGCCGTCGGCCGGCAGGCGCTTGAAGCGTGGGGCACGATCGACATCCTGGTCAACGATGCAGGCGTTGCGTGCTTGGCACCGGCCCTCGATCTCACGTTGGAGGACTGGGAGCGGAGCCTGGCGGTGAATGTCCGTGCGCCGTTCTTGCTCTCTCAGGCCCTGGCCCCGGCGATGATCGCCCAACGATGGGGCAAGATCGTCAACATCTCCTCGCAGACCAGCGTGATCGGGTCGCCGGACCATGCCGCGTATGGCGCCTCGAAGGGTGCGCTGAACGCCTTGACCAAATCCTTGATGGCCGAATGGGCGCCCCACAACATTCAGGTCAACGCCATCTGTTCGACGGTGGTTTTGACCGAGATGGGAACGAGGATCTGGGGCCCGACCGAAAAGAGTGCGCCGATGCTGGCCCGCATTCCACTCGGGCGCTTCGGCGAGCCGGTCGAGATCGCGGACTTGGCGCTTTATCTGGCCTCGCCGGCCGCCGGGTTCATCAATGGCGAACTGATCATGATCGAGGGTGGCTTCACCTCCGTGTGACGGCAACCGCCCCGATCATCAGACTGAGTGGACAATCGATTCCAGGACGTTTCGGCGCACCAATCCGCGATCGATCCAGTCCGACAAGACGACGTCATAGCCCTCGGGTCGGTGGCCCGCCGCCATGTGGTAGAGCATGGCCGTGGCACATTCCTCCGGCGTGTTTTTGTACCAATAGCCGACATTCTTAATCTCTCTGCGGAACGCGGGATGCACGCGGCCACGATCGACCCCGATCTCGGCAATGCATCTGTTGACCCCTCGAAAATACCTAATCTTTCCAAACATTTCGCAAACTCCTGACCTTGCCAGTCGCCGTTGAGTTTGCGCATGGGGCGTGAACTGATCATGAGAGGAACGTCAAAGCCGGCCGCTGACCGCTGCGCGCAATGCCGTCGGATTAGGGCTGGGTGCCGTGGATGCGTTCGGCCGCGTCGGCGAAAGTCGGCTGGGCGACGACGATGTCGGCATAGGCATTGCCCAGTTCTTGACCAGAGATGACGTCGATCGGGTAGTGCACGCCGGTGATCACCCGACCATGGGCAATCTGGGTGGCGGGATTAGGGGGCGGCAGCCTTAGAGGGAAATCGGCCCCGAAGTCCGGTGATATCGCGACCTTGAATGATGTCGCGAGCATGGCTCCCGCCTGGGGTCAGCGCGGAAACTCGGCCTCGAAATCCGCCCTCGTTACGTCGGCGGGCAGTTTTGCCGCGGCATCGGCGTCAAGCTCCAACCCCCACGTGTTGATCATGCAGCCGAGAATGACGTACATGCCGTGAATGGCCATGATGTCCATGATCTGTTGGACGGTGTAATGCTCGCGCAGGCCGGCCTCGGTCTTGCGCGACAGGCCGTGATTGGCGACCAGCTCGTCCACGGCGGTCAGCAGCAAGGCTTCGCTCGGGTCCCAGCCGGGTGCATCGGGGCCTCGCTTCACCCGCTCAATCTCTTCGCGGTCGAGGCCGCACGCCAATGCGCGTTCGACATGCGATGCCCATTCGTACCAGGCCCGCAGCAGGATCGCGACGCGCAGGATCACCAGTTCGCCCTTGCGCCGGCCCAGATCGCCGCCCCGGACCGAATAGTTGCGAAAGTTCCACCAGGCCTTCAGCAGATCGGGGTGATGCGCCATCAGCTTATGGACATTGATCGGCGCCCCGTTCATGTCGTTGATGACAAAGGACAGCGAGGGGTCCCAATCTTCGAGCGGCAGCGGCCCTGGGGCAACTGGATCGGACGGCTGGTCTGGCATGGCTGGGTGACCCTGGATGGCGGTTTTGCGTGTCGTACGGTCCGATCCTAAAGCGTTCTATCGGATGTTTGCCAGCGCTGGCCGGCGCGGCACGTTCGATCAAGCGCCTCGTCTGAGGCTGCGTCACATTGTGCCGGCGTCTCGTTCTTGGATGTCTCACGTCGCTGGTGCGCACAGTTCTTCGGGCGATCGAAATCGACGATCCGGGGCCCCTCCGGCCTTGCGCTGCGGCCCATGAGATCGGATATCCTTGACACGGCGTCGAGGCAGGAGAGGGCAGGCAAGACATGCTGACGGGTGAGCAAGTCCGCGACTTTCGGCGTGACGGGTATCTGAAGCTTGAAGGGTTCGCCGACCCGGCCGCGTGTGACCGGCTCATGGCCCGCGCCGCCGATCTGATCGATGGGTTTGATCCGGCCAGCGTGCAGTCGGTGTTCAGCACGACGGATCAGGAACGCACGACCGACGACTATTTCCTGACCTCCGGCGACAAGATCCGGTTCTTCTTCGAAGAGGGTGCCTTCGACGCGGAAGGCCGTCCAGCCGTCGAAAAACAGTTGGCCATCAACAAGATCGGCCATGCCTTGCACGACCTCGACCCCGCGTTCGAGAGCTTTTCGCGCGATCCGCGCTTGGGCGACATTGCGGCAGAGATCGGGCTGGCTGAACCGCGCCTCATTCAGTCGATGTACATCTTCAAGCAGCCGCGCATCGGCGGCGAAGTGGTTGCCCACCAGGACGCCACCTTCCTCTACACCGACCCGATCAGCGTGGTTGGCTTCTGGTTCGCGCTGCAGGACGCCACCATTGACAATGGCTGTCTGGAGGCGCTGCCGGGTGGCCACAGGCTGGGGCTGAAATCCCTGTTCCGACGCGATGGCGCGGGCGGTGTCGAAACGGACGTCCTTGACTCTGACGCCCTTCCCACCGAGGGCTACATACCGCTGGAGGCGCCCAAGGGCACGCTGGTGGTATTGCACGGCCTGTTGCCGCACCGCAGCCGCGCCAACCTGTCCGATCTGTCGCGCCATGCCTATGCCGTGCACGCGATCGACGGTGCGGCCACCTACCCAAAGGATAACTGGTTGCAGCGTGCCCCGGACCTGCCCGTGCGCGGTTTCTGACGTGCCGGCAGAGGCCTTGGTTTCCCATCGCCGACATCCGAACTAGAGTCAGGACAACTGCAAAAGGGTGACTTCAGTGGACAGCGTGACGGCTACCGGCCACCTGATGATCGGCGGCGAATGGCGGCGGCCGATCGACGGCGGCACCTTGGATGTGGTCGATCCGTCGACCGGAGAGGTGTTCGCGGTCATCGGTCGGGGTGGCGCGGCTGACATCGATGCGGCGGTCGTGGCCGCGCGCAACGCCTTCGATGGCGGCTGGGGCGAGGGCGATCCGGTCGAGCGCGGGCGCTTGCTAAGCCGGTTGGGGCGCCTGATCGAGCGCGATGCCGAGCGGCTCTACCGGCTTGAGGCGCGCGACACGGGCAAGCCGTTGGCCCAGGCGAGGGCGGACATCGCCGCCTGTGCCCGCTATTTCGAGTTCTATGGCGGCGCCGTCGACAAGCATCATGGTGAGACCTTGCCGTACAAGCCCGGCTTCACCGTCTTGACGGTGCGAGAGCCCTACGGCGTCACCGGCCACATTATTCCCTGGAACTATCCGGCGCAGGTGTTCGGCAGGACCATCGGCGGCGGACTTGCCGCCGGCAACGCCTGTGTCCTAAAGCCGGCCGAGGATGCCTGTCAGGTGCCACTGGCACTTGTCGACCTTGCGCTGGAGGCCGGATTTCCGCCCGGCGTCGTCAACGTCGTGACCGGGCTGGGGTCCGAGGCCGGCGCCGCGCTGGCGGCGCATCCGGGTATCGATCACATCAGCTTCACCGGCTCGCCCGCGACGGGCGCTTCGGTCCAGGCCGCCGCCGCCAGGCACAACCATCCCGTCACGATGGAATTGGGCGGCAAGTCACCGCAGATCGTGTTCGACGACGCTGATCTTGACGCGGCCATCCCGTTCCTCGTTGCCGCGATCGTTCAAAATGCCGGGCAAACCTGTTCAGCCGGCAGCCGGCTGCTGGTTCAGTCAAGCGTCGCGGACCGTTTGCTGGACATGCTGGCTGAACGCTTTCGGGCGCTCGTAACGGGTCCCTCGGCCTCGGACCCCGACTGTGGGCCGCTGATCAACGCCAGGCAAAAACAGCGGGTCGACGGCTTCTTGGATCGCGCGCGGCAGGATGGTCTGCCGATCTTGGCCCAGGGGCGGTTGGCCGATGCTCTGCCGGACGGCGGGAACTATGTGCCGCCGACACTCATCGACCAGGTGCCCGCCGACCACCCGCTTGCCCAGGAGGAGGTGTTTGGGCCCGTCCTGTCGGTTCTGCGGTTCGACGACGAGGCCGAAGCTATCCGGCTGGCCAACGCCACACCGTTTGGTCTGGTGGCCGGTGTCTGGACCAAGGACGGTGCCCGGCAATTGCGCGTGGCGCGGCGTGTCCGGGCCGGCCAGGTCTTCGTCAACAATTACGGCGCCGGCGGCGGCGTCGAACTGCCGTTCGGCGGTGTCGGCAAGAGCGGGTTCGGCCGGGAGAAGGGGTTCGAGGCGCTCAATCACTTCTCGACCCTGAAAACCATCGCCATCAAACACGACTAGGAAAAAGGAAGCGGGGCATGTTGGGCAGTCTGTCTGCGGTCGCGATCTATGGCGGCCTTCTCGGCCTGCTGGCGCTGGCCGTCAGCATCAACGTCACGCGCCTGCGCGCGAAGCACAAGGCGCTGTTCGGCGACGCCCAAAGCGACGATTTGCGCCGGGCGATCCGCACCCAGGCAAACGCCATGGAATATGTGCCGATCTGCCTGCTGATGCTTCTGATCACGGCGTCGACGGGCTATGCCGCCTGGGTTATTCACGTGCTGGGGATCGTCCTCGTGGTCGGGCGCCTGGCCCATGTCTATGGCATGCTTGTCCAGACCGAGACAGATCAGCCGTTGGGCCGCGCGATCGGCGCCTTGTTCACCTGGATCACTCTGGGCGTGACCAGCGTCCTGGCCTTGATCGGCGGCCTGTCGTGAGCGGCCGGCTGAACGGCAAGGTCGCTCTGATCACCGGCGCCGGTTCCGGCTTCGGCGAGGGCATCGCCCGCCACTTCGCCGCCGAGCGCGCCAAGGTGGCCGTCGTCGACCTGAACCTTCAAGCCGCCGAGGAGGTCGCCGAGACCGTTGGCGGCGTGGCCATTGAGGCGGACGTCTCGGACCCGGACCAAGCAAGGTCGATGATCGACCAGACGGTCGATGCGTTCGGCGGCATCGACATTCTGGTTAACAATGCCGGCTATACCTATGCCAACAAACCCATGCTGGAGGTCACGGACGAGGAGTTCGACCGTGTCTTCGCGGTCAACGTGAAGGCCGTGTTTCTCGCCTGCCGGTACGCCGCCCCCAGGATTGCAAAGCGCGGCGGTGGTTCGATCATCAACACCGCATCGACCGCCGCGCTACGCCCCCGCCCGGGTTTGACCTGGTACAACGCGTCTAAAGGGGCCGTCGTCACCGCGACGAAGTCGATGGCGTTGGAGTTCGCGGAGTGGAAGATCCGGGTCAACGCGCTGTGCCCGGTACTGGGCAAGACGGGTCTTACCTCTACATTCTTAGGCGATGACAGCCCGGAACGCCTGGCCCAGTTCATGTCGACGATACCGCTCGGTCGGATGAGCACGCCCGACGATGTCGCCAATGCGGCCTTGTATCTGGCGTCGGACGAAGGGTCGTTCCTGACCGGGGTGGCGCTGGAAATCGACGGCGGACGCTGCATTTGACGCCGTTCTGCCATCCGCCGGCGGCCGGCCGGCGGCCCCGTGGGCACGCGCCGGGCTGGATGTGAAGGCAAAGACAAGGCGGTCATGACCGACCTCACCGTTCCCCGCGCACTGCCGTCAGCACCGATTTCGCGCCGCGGGCGCATCAGCCTGCGGACGCTGATGCTGATCCGCTGGGTGGCGATCGTCGGTCAATTGGTGGCCGTGCTGGCGGTCTATGTCGGGTTCGACTACGACCTGCCTCTGGTGCCCGCACTGGCCATCATCGGTGTCTCGGTCCTGGTCAACGGTGCCGCCATGTTTCAGGGGCGGTGGCGCGTGCGCCTGGGCGAGCGCGACGCCATGCTTTACCTCGCCTACGACGTCCTGCAACTCGGCGCCTTGCTCTACCTGACGGGCGGGCTAGGCAATCCGTTTTCGGTTCTGCTGCTGGCACCCCTGACGGCGGGTGCAACGATCCTGCGGCGCAAGACCGTGGTGCCGCTGACAGTCCTGGTCTTGCTGGTGCTGGCGCTGCTGGCCCTGGTCCATCTGCCGTTGCCGGCACCCATCGAGGGCGGGCTGGCAACGCCGGGCGTCAGGACCACCTTGATGTTTCGCGTCGGCGTCTGGGCGGCCCTGACGCTGGCGGCGCTCTTTATCGCGGCTTATGTCTGGCGCGTTTCTTCCGACGGTCGGCGGCTGGACGAGGCCTATGCCGCCAGCCAGTCGGCCCTGGCGCGGGCGCAGAAACTGTCGGCGCTGGGCGCGCTTGCCGCGGCCGCCGCCCATGAACTGGGCACGCCGCTGTCGACCATCGCGCTGGTCGCTAAGGAACTGCAAAAGGATCTACCGCCCGACAGTCCGCTGGCGGAGGACATCAACCTGCTGGCCAGCGAAAGTGAGCGCTGCCGCACCATCCTGTCGGACCTGACCCGTCATCCAGAGGCCGATGCCGGCGAGCCGTTCTCACGTGTCGATTTGCCGACCCTGATTGCCCTGGCGGCCCAACCCCATGAGACGGGACGGGTGGCGCTGGAGGTCGACGCCCACGGGGAAGGGCCGAGCCCGCAGGTCTGGCGCACGCCGGAGCGGTTGCACGGGCTGGGGAACATACTTCAAAACGCGCTGCAGTTTGCCCGCCGGGAGGTTCGGGTCGATGTGTCGTGGGACGACGAAGTCGTTGTGATCCGTGTCGTCGACGACGGGCCGGGCTTTCCGACACAAGTGCTGAGCCGGCTCGGCGAGCCCTACGTCTCCGGCCGTAGCCGAGGCCGACGCGGCCATATGGGCCTGGGCATCTTCATCGCCGCGGCCTTCCTGGAGCGCGATGGCGCGACCCTCGGATTTGCCAACAGTCGAAGCGGCGCGGAGGTTGTCGTGACCTGGCCACGTCCTACATTAGAATTAGTCCAAGGAGAGGTCGATGGCCGTTTCGATGCAAACGATTGAGCGCCCGCTACCGGTTCGCGGCGCGCCCCGTTCCCTGTTGATCGTGGATGATGACGGACCGTTCCGCAACCGGCTTGCCCGCGCGATGGAGCGGCGGGGCTTCCAACCGATTCTGGCGCCGTCCGTGGCGGAGGGCATGGATTATGCCAGGCAGTTGGCGCCTGCGTTTGCCGTGGTCGATCTTCGGCTTGAGGACGGCAATGGCATGGAAATCGTGCCGGCCCTGCGCAGCACGCGGCCCGAGGCCCGGATCATCGTACTGACCGGTTATGGCAATATCGCCTCGGCCGTCGCGGCCGTGAAGGCGGGTGCCGTCGACTTCCTCGCCAAGCCGGCGGATGCCGATCAGATCGAAGCGGCGCTTCTGGCCCAGTCCGACCGGCCCTTGCCGCCGCCGCCGGAAAACCCGATGTCGGCCGATCGCGTCCGGTGGGAGCATATCCTGCGCGTGTTCGAGCAGTGCGACCGCAATGTCTCGGAAACCGCGCGCCGGTTGAAGATGCATCGGCGCACCCTGCAGCGGATTCTCAGCAAGCACGCACCCCGCTTTTAGGCAACCAACCCGTTCTGGACCTGATGCCCGGCTTGCGATAAGGCTCGGGGCAGCTTCCGCTGTCCGCCGGACCCGCCCGATGATCGCCTCTTCCGATCGTGCCTTGCTTGAGGATCTGCCGCCCGTCCGGGTCTTGTGCATCGGCGATTTGATGCTCGACCGGTTCTTCTACGGCGCGGTTGAGCGGATCTCCCAGGAGGCGCCGATCCCGGTCGTCCGGGTAGACCGCGAAGTGCCGATGCCCGGCGCGGCCGGCAATGTGGCCGCCAATCTCGCCGCCCTGGACGTGGCCGTCGATCTGATCGCGCTGATCGGTGATGACGACGCCGGCCGAGAGCTCAGCGCGCTCGTCACCGCCCTGACGGACGGCGACACTCTCTTGGTCGAGCCGGGCCGGCGCACCACGGTGAAAACCCGCTACATCGCGGGTGGCCAGCAACTGTTGCGGGCCGATCAGGAGAAGGCGGCGCCGCCGACAGCCGAGATCGAGAGGCGGTTGATCGATCGGATCGAGGCGGCCATGGCGACCTGTGACGCCGTGATCCTCTCGGACTACGGCAAGGGCGTTCTCACCGATGCGGTCGTACGCGCGGCGATCGCGGCCGCCAAAGCACTGGCCAAACCCATCATTGTCGATCCCAAGGGCAGGGACTATGCGCGGTATCGCGGCGCCTCGGTCGTGACGCCGAACCAGAAGGAACTGGCCGAGGCTTCGGGCATGGCAACCGGTTCCGACGCCGAGGTGCGCGCGGCGGCGGAGGCCGTCTTACGGCAAAGCGGCATCAAGGCCATGGTCGCGACGCGCGGCGCCAAGGGTATGCTGGTCTTGCCCAGCGCCGATGCGGAACCGGTTTTGCTGGGCACCCAAGCCCGCGAGGTCTTTGACGTTTCCGGCGCCGGCGACACGGTTGTCGCGGTGCTAGGGCTGGCCTTAGGCGCGGGTGCAGACCTCCCAGCGGGCGCTCGCCTGGCGAACCTGGCCGGCGGGCTGGTCGTGGCCAAACCGGGTACGGCGACGGTCAACCGCGACGATCTCTATCACGCCATGAACCTGGATGCCTGGGCCGAGGGCGAGGCGAAGATCGTTTCGTCGGAGGCATTGGCAGGTCGGATCGAGGGCTGGCGCGCGCGTGGCCGGCGTATCGGCTTTACCAATGGCTGCTTTGACCTGCTGCACCCCGGCCACATCCAGCTTTTGAACCAGGCAAGGGCGGCCTGCGACCGCCTGGTCGTCGGCTTGAATTCCGATGCTTCAGTGGCGCGCCTGAAGGGTGCCGACCGGCCGGTTCAGGCCGAAGGCGCGCGGTCTTCCGTCCTGGCGGCGCTCGAAAGCGTCGACCTTGTGGTGGTGTTCGATGAGGATACGCCGCTGTCGCTGATCGATGCCGTCCGCCCGGACGTTCTGATCAAGGGCGCGGACTACACGGTGGATCAGGTCGTCGGCGCGGTAGAGGTCCAAGGCTGGGGCGGCGAGGTCGTTCTGGTTCCGCTCGCCAAAGGTCACAGCACCACACGCCTGATTAGCCGGTCGCGCAGCTGATGCGCCTCGCTGCCGCCTAAATCTGAGGGTCCTCCAGGCGCCATAGCTTGCCGGCCGTGGCCTGGGCAAAGCGCAGCAAGACGGCCTTGCGCCGGGCCGCGTTCAACGGGGTAGGCTCCGGCTCCCGTTCGATGACCGCTTCATACGCATCCGCGACAATCAGCCCGCAATGACCGGGGATCAGATCGGCGGGGAACTCGGCCGCGACGGCGAAGTAGAAATGGTCGCAATAGGGCCCATAGTCGAACCACTTGCCGTCGGCACGGAAATCCTCGATCGAGGATTTCACTTCCACGATGGTGACCGTCCCCCTTGGATCGATCGCCATGATGTCGGCGCGTCGTCCGCCCTTCAAGGACAGTTCGGTCACCGTCGCATGGCCCGACAGGGCGAAAAACCGACGCGTCCCACGGGTTACGGCAGCGGTCGTGTCGGGTCGCGAGCGTGGGTTCTCGACCTTCATATCGGCCGGATGCATGGAAGTTCCTTGTTTGTTCTTCTTCGCGACACTATCAACAATCCGTCAATCCGCCAAGAACAACGCAGCCCAAGCCGGTCGCTCACCTTGCCACGGCCCCATTCCGCACGCACATTGGGGTGGTGATGCGCGCCTTGCCTGGAACCCTACCCGCCGTTTGTGTCGCGATCGCCATGGCCGTCGGTGTCGGCGGCGCGGCGGCGCAAGAGGATGCGCGGCTGTTTTTCGGCCGTGACGACCGGGTGTTCGTGACGCCGGCCGACATGCCGTGGTCTGCCGTTGGAAAACTGGTGTTCGACAGCGGCAGTCATTGCTCCGGCGCGCTGGTCAGCCCGCGCGTGGTCTTGACGGCCGCTCACTGCTTCTACCGCAACATGGACGGAACGGCGCCGCTGTTCGAAATGCCGTCCGGTTTTCGCGCCGGCCACCATAAGGAAGGGGCCAGCGCGGAGTCCGAAATCGTCTCGTTCTGGATTCCGCCGGGCTACGATGCCGACCGGCGCGATGGCGCGACGATGGACAATGGCCGTGACTATGCCTTCGTCTTGTTGGATCAGCCGATCGGTGGCGAGGCCAACTACTTCGAAGTCCACACAGTGACCGAGGGCGAGTTGAACCTGGCCGCCGCGCGCGGCTGGGACGACATCAACCAGGCGGGCTATAGCGGCGATTACGAAGACCAGCTGACAGCGCATATGGGTTGTGAGATCACCGGCTATACGGATCTCAACATCATCCGCCATATGTGCGATATCGTCCCCGGCGACAGCGGTTCGCCCTTGTTCATCGAGCGGAATGGCGGATATGAAATTGTCGCGGTCAATTCGGCGATCTATTTTGGACCGCGACCCTACAACATCGCCGTCGACAGCCGGGCCTTCGCCGGCGATTTGGAACGCTACATCAATCGATACGATCCGATTCGATAACGCAGGGCACGCTGAAGTCTCGCCGAATTCGCGTGGCCGTGGCGGCGTTGCCGGCGCGCATTGACGGTCGTTCTTGTGGACCATCCAAGCAACGAGCACCTATCGGACATTCTGGTGATCGGGCCGGCATGGGTCGGCGACATGGTCATGGCGCAAAGCCTGTTCCATGCGCTGAAACGCCGTTGGCCGAACCGGGCCATCGACGTCGTGGCGCCGGACGCAACCCGGCCGCTGCTGGGCTTCATGCCGGAGGTTCGCGCCAGCATTGGCCTGAGGCTAGGGCATGGCACGCTGGGCCTCGGCGCCCGGCGCAATATGGGCCGTGCACTGCGCGACGCGGGCTACGGCACCGCGATCGTGCTGCCGCGATCCTGGAAGTCGGCGCTGGTGCCCTATTTCGCCGGCATTCCGGAGCGTATCGGCTATTGGGGCGAGGCAAGAATTCGCCTGCTGACCCATCCGCGCCGGCTCGACAAGCAAGCCCTGCCGCGCACCGTCGACAAGTTCGTGGCGCTGGCGGGCGATGCCGGCGAGCGCCCGCCCGAGGTGGTTGCCCCGGCGCTGAAGGTCGATCCGTTCGACAGCAAGGCCGCGCTTGACCACCTGGACCTCACCGGCCCGTTGGATCGTGTTGTCGCGCTTTGCCCCGGAGCCGAATATGGCCCTGCGAAACGCTGGCCGGCGCGCCATGCCGCTGCCTTCGCCACACGGGCGAGCGCCGATGGTTGGGCGGTTTGGCTGATCGGTGGCCCCAACGATCACCCGATTGCCGACGCGATCATGTCGGGCGTTGGTGATGGCGCCAATGTGACCAACCTGATCGGCCGAACCAGCCTGGTCGAGGCTGTTTCTCTGCTCGCCTGCGCACGCGTCGTCGTCAGCAACGACAGCGGCCTGATGCATGTGGCGGCGGCCCTGGGCCGGCCTCAAATCGCGCTCTTCGGCAGTTCAAGTGCCGCCCGAACGCCACCGCTGTCCGACAAGGCCCAGGTGCTGTCGCTCGATCTGCCCTGTCAGCCTTGCTTCAAGCGGGAATGCCCGCTGGGCCACCTGGACTGTCTCAACAAGCTGATGCCCGAGCAGGTGTTTCGGGCGCTGGAACGCGCATGAAGCTGTTGCTGATCAAGACCTCGTCGATCGGCGACATTGTGCACACCTTGCCGGCGCTGACGGATGCCGCCGACGCGATCCCCGAACTTGAAGTCGACTGGGTGGTCGAGGAGGCCTTCGCCGCGCTGCCGGCCTGGCATCCAGCGGTTCATCGGGTCATACCGGTCGGCTTTCGACGGTGGCGCAAACGCCCACTGGCGGGCCTTGCCAGCGGCGCCCTGAGGCGGTTCAGAGGCGCGTTGAACCAGACGCGCCACGATGTGGTTCTGGACGCCCAGGGACTGATGAAAAGCGCGGCGATTGCGCGTCTGGCGCGCGGGTCTCGCCACGGGCTCGACGCCGCGTCCATCCGGGAAAAGCCGGCGGTCCTGGCCTATAACCATCGCCACCGAGTGCCTACCGATCTCCACGCCATCGATCGGCTGCGCCGCCTGTTCGCCGGCGCCCTCGACTACCCCTTACCGTCGGGCGATCCGGATTATGGTGTGGACCGAAACCGACTGCCACAAAGCGCTTTGGACGGCGATTACCTGGTCGCGCTGCACGGCACTCAATGGGTCAGCAAGCAATGGCCCGTCGATCGCTGGCGCGGCTTGGTCAAGCAGGCCGGGGACGCCGGCCTCACCGTCGCGCTTCCGGCGCTTGGCGATGAAGAGGTGGCCCGGGCCGCGGCGATCGGGGACGGGTTCGACAACGCCGTTCTGTTGCCGCCGCTTGATCTGGCGTCGATCGCAGGGACCTTGGCGCGCGCGACGGGTGTCGTTGCCGTCGATACCGGCTTCGCCCATCTGGCTGCCGCGTTCGGCACGCCGTGCGTGACCCTTTACGGGCCGACCAGCCCGCTGCTGACCGGCACGGTCGGCCGCAATCAGGCCCATGTTGTCTCGCCGGCCCGAACCGGGCCAATCGCCGACCGCCGGCACAAGGACCGCCCCTCTGCAACCATGGCCCAACTCGACGACGCGGAAGTCTGGCGGGTGTTGTCCACCGTCCTGGGCGATCGCGGCGGAGCGGTGCCCGCGATGGGCAGCAGCGCTGGGGGCGGTTGATGGTATGGTTGACGTTGCCATGATAGACCGCCTAAACGGATCGCCGCCCCGTGAGGGGTGTTGATGAACCACGCCGGAACCGTCCATGGAGGATGCCCGCATCCATGTCTGAACTGAAGGCAGCCGTGATCGGCGCCGGCTATTTCGGCAGCCATCACGCGCGCAAATATGCGGGCCTGCCAACCGCCGATCTGGTTGCGGTCTGCGACGTCGACCGGGCCAATGCCGAACGGCTGGCGGGCGAGTTGGGCTGTGAGGCGGTGACGGACCACCATGACCTCATTGGCCGGGTCGACGCCGTCAGCGTGGCCACGCCGACGGCCGCCCATTTCAGCGTCGCGAGCGATTTCATGAAGGCCGGCGTCCACGTGCTGGTCGAGAAACCGCTGTGCAGTTCGCTGGATCAGGCCGACCGGCTGATCGAACTGGCGCGGGAGAAGGGTGTGGTTCTTCAGGTCGGGCATCTGGAGCGGTTTAACCCCGCGGTCGCCGCGCTGGAGGGCCACGTCAACCGGCCCGGTTTCATCGAATGCCAGCGCATCTCGCCCTTCCGGGGCCGCGGCACCGACGTCAACGTCATTCTGGACATGATGATCCACGACATCGATCTGGTGCTGTCGCTGGTGAAGGCCCCGATTGAGTGGACAGACGCGGTAGGCGTCCCCGTGCTCAGCAACGAGGATGACATCGCCAGCGCGCGCATCCGGTTTGCCAACGGTTGCGTCGCATCGTTCACCGCCAGCCGGGTCAGTTGGAAGACACACCGGTCCATGCGGATCTTTCAAGCCGACGCCTACATCGTCGCCGATCTGAACGACGCCAAGGTGTCGACGATTCGCAAGACCATCAACGCCGACGGTCAGCCAGAGCTTTCGCAAGCAGAAGAGACGTTCGAGAGCGGCGACCCGCTCAATCTCGAGGTCGCCAGCTTCGTCGAGACGGTCACGTCCGGCGGGGCGCCCAAGGTCAGCGGGCATGACGGCCGCGAGGCGTTGGCGGCCGCGCTCAAGATCAGCCGTCAGGTTGCCGACTGGACGGATCGACAGCGCGAGGCGAATCGAGCAGCCGAAGGATCTCGCTAGCCGCGCTGTCAGACGGTCGGCCTTCCGGCGGCGTCAACAACGCCACCGCCTCAGCCAGCCCTTGACGCTGTTCCCGGGCCGCCGCCTCGTCGGTGAGCAGCGGCACGATCGCGGCGGCCAGCTTGTCGGGCGTGCAATCCTGCTGCAGCAATTCCGGTATGAGCGGCCGGTCGAGGACGAGGTTCGGGATCGACACGTAGTCGATGTTGAGGAAGCGCCGCGCCAGAAACGCGCTGAGGGCGTTTAGGCGATAGCCGATCACCGTCGGCACGCCCGCGATGGCCAGTTCCACGGCGACGGTGCCGGAGGCCGCGAGCGCCGCATTGGCGGCCGCAAAGGCATCGTACCGCTCAGCGCTGCCCTCGATTACGACCACCGGCCAAGACCAGCCGGCGGTCGCCTCCTTCACGGTCGCCGCGACCGATTGAACGGTCGGCACGACGATAGTCAGGTCCGGAACCCGCGACACGATTGTGGCGAGTGCTGCATGAAAGATGGGCAGCAGCCTCGACACCTCGTTTCGTCGACTGCCCGGTAAGACCAATAGCACCGGCTGTTCGGCTGACACCCCATGGCGTGCGCGGAAGCCTGGGCCGTCGCCGCGTTCGATATGGGATTCAAGCGATGGATGCCCGATGAAGCGCGCGTCGACACCATAGCCGGCAAAGAAGGCCGGCTCGAACGGCAGAATGACCAAGACCCGGTCGACCGAGCGCCGCAGCGCCTTCGCGCGCCACGGCCAATAGGCCCAGGCCGACGGCGCCTTGATCTGCACGATGGGAACGGAGATGCCGCGCTTGCGCAAACGGCGAACCAAGCGTTGGCAAAAGGCGCTGGCATCGATGCAGACCAGGATCGCCGGTTTCTCCCTGGCCACAGCCTCCGCCGTCTCGTTAAGCCGGCGCATCAGTTTCGGCAGATGAGGCAGGATCTCGGTCAGGCCCATGAGGGCGAGGTCGTCGGCCAGAAACAGGCTCGATAGCCCGCGCGCGGTCATGGTTTCGCCGCCGACCCCGACGAAACGAAAGTCGCCTTCGGCTTCCAAGGCGGTCATCAGGCGGCCACCGATCAGGTCGCCGGAAACCTCGCCGGCGATCAGGAAGATGGTTTTGGCCGGGGCGGACATCCGTGCGGCCGGTTACGACAGGTCGTTGTCGTCGACGATCTCGTAGATGCCCCTGTGAACGGTTTTTTCGATCACATGGGCGATCTTGTCGTGCCGCTTGGCCTCGCTGGCGGCGACATGGTCCAGCAATTCCGGAAGCCGGTCTTTCGGCAGGTCGACCAGGCCGACGGAGATGATTTCCGCATCATCGTCCAGGGATCGCGCGTTCATGACCCTGACGGGAACGCCGAAGCCGGTGTCGGGTGCCCAGGCTTCCCGGAAATCCTCATAGGTCGCACCCTCCTTGAGGCGTCGCACGATAACGGAGCACAGCATGGCCAGGTCCCATCCGGCGGTTGTTCGTGGCCTCGATCATAGCCGGTGGGGTGCGAAGACGCTGCACCTGTATGACCAGCCCCACCGCTGAGCAGTGCCGGCCGCCTCTTCCGCGATCAGCCGTCCGCGATTTCGATATCGGCGAGTTCTTGCGCGATGGCCTTGCGCAGCAGGTTCATGTCGGAGTTCGGCACGACGAAGTCGAAGCCATCGTTGATCCTGCGCTGGGCCACCTGGCCGGACGGGCAAAAGATGCCCGCGTGCCTGCCGTGGGCCTTGGCAGCGTCCAGTATGCCTGTGACAGCCTGAAGAACATCCGGATGGGTCGGATCCGCCGCGTGGCCTCGGCCCAGCGCCAAGCCCAGATCGTTGGGTCCGATGAAGACGCCGTCAAGGCCATCGACCTGGCAGATCGCCTCGACGTTTTCCAGGCCGTTCAGCGTCTCGATCATGGCCAGTCGAACGATCGTCTCGTTGGCATGGTCGAAATAGTCCGCGCCGCCATAGAGCAGGCCCCGGCTGGGGCCGAAGCTGCGCGAACCGTCCGGCGGATACCGCGTCGCGGCAACGAACGAGGCGGCCTCTTCCGCGGTATCGACCATGGGGCAGATAACGCCATAGGCCCCGGCATCGAGCACTTTCATGATCAGGGCCGGTTCCAAGGACGGCACGCGGATCATGGGCGTTGCCGGCGTCGCGGATATGGCTTGCAGCATGAAGATGGCGGTCTGCAGATCGATCATGCCGTGTTGCAGGTCGACCGTGACGCAGTGATAGCCGCCATGTCCGGCGGCCTCCGCGCTGTAGCTGTTGCCGATGGACAACCAGCCACTGACGACCGGCCTGCCGGCGTCCCAGGTTTCGCGCACTCGATTCGCTCGCAAGGCAGGCACCTCATTCTGTTCCAGCGAGGGACAGATATGCCAACCGGCGATGCCTGTCCAGCGGTCGCCGGGGCGGTGCGACAGGGCCGGGCTTGACCTCCCGCACCCGCTGGTGCCCACTGGGTGGCCATCAACCAAGCAGAGGCGCACGCCACCATGCCCGGCAGATCGCTAGAGAAAGAGGCCTTGGCCCTGCACGCCGCGGGTCGCCCCGGGAAGCTGGAGATCGCGCCGACCAAGCCGCTGACCACCCAACGGGACCTGGCGTTGGCCTATTCCCCCGGCGTGGCGGCCCCGTGCCTGCGCATTCGGGATAACCCCGCCACCGCCTACGATTTCACCGCCAAGGGCAATGTCGTCGCCGTGATCTCCAACGGCTCCGCCGTCTTGGGCCTCGGCGATTTGGGCGCGCTGGCCTCCAAGCCGGTCATGGAGGGCAAGGCCGTCCTGTTCAAGCGGTTCGCCGACGTGGACGGCATCGATCTCGAGGTCGACACCCATGACGTCGACGCCTTCGTCAACTGCGTGCGCTATCTCGGCCCCAGCTTCGGCGGCATCAACCTGGAGGACATCAAGGCGCCGGATTGCTTCATCATCGAGGCGCGCCTGCGCGAACTGCTCGACATTCCGGTCTTTCACGACGATCAGCACGGCACCGCCATCATCGCCGCCGCCGGCCTGATCAACGCGCTGGACCTCACCGGCCGTTCGATCGGCGACATTCGCATGGTGATCAACGGCGCTGGTGCTGCCGCCATCGCGTCGGTGGAGCTGTTCAAGTCGATGGGCCTGCCGGCGGACCAGGTCATTCTCTGCGACAGCAAGGGCGTGGTCTTCCAGGGGCGTGAGCAGGGCATGAACCAATGGAAGGCCGCCCACGCGGTCGAAACAGAGGCGCGGACCCTGGCCGAGGCGGTCGACGGCGCGGATGTCTTCATCGGCGTTTCGGTCGCCGGCGCACTGACCAAGGCGATGGTCAAGTCCATGGCGGACAAGCCCATCATCTTCGCGCTCGCCAACCCCGATCCCGAAATTCTGCCGGACGAGGTGAACGAGGTTCGTTCCGACGCCATCATCGCCACCGGCCGGTCGGATTTTCACAACCAGGTCAACAACGTCCTCGGCTTTCCATACATCTTCCGTGGTGCGCTGGACGTTCACGCCAGCACCATCAACGAAGACATGAAGATCGCGGCGGCCGAGGCACTGGCCGAGCTGGCCCGGGAAGACGTGCCCGACGAGGTCGACCAGGCCTATGCCGGGCGCCGGCTGCGCTACGGTCCGGAATATCTGATCCCCGTGCCGTTCGACCCGCGTCTGATCGGCGCGGTGCCGCCGGCGGTTGCCCAGGCCGCGATGGACAGTGGTGTCGCCCGCCGCCCGATCGCCGACATGGAGACCTATCGCCAGACGTTGCGGTCGCGCCTGGACCCGACGGTCGACAGCCTGCACCTGATCTTCGAGAAGGTGCGGTCGTCGCCGCAGCGCGTGGTGTTCGCCGAAGGCGAGGAGGAACGCACGATCCGCGCGGCCCTGGCCTATCGCAATGCCGGTTACGGCGAGCCGATCCTGATCGGCCGCGAGGAACGCGTGAAGGAGACGATGGCGCGGTTGGGTCTGCACGGCGTCCGACCGGTCGAGATCCACAACGCCGCCTTGAGCCAGCACAATGAGAAGTACCGCGACCTGGTGTACAGCCGGCTGCAGCGCAGAGGCGTCTTGCAACGCGACGCGCAGCGGATGGTCAACCAGAACCGTAATGTCTTTGCCGCCTGCATGGTTGCCTTGGGTGACGCGGACGCCATGGTCACCGGACTGACACGCAGCTTTGCCGTGTCGTTCCAGGACGTCAGCCGTGTCATGGGACCCTTGCCCGATCACATCGTTTTCGGCCTGTCCATACTGGTGGCGCGGGGCCGGACGGTGTTCATCGCCGACACGACCGTGCATGAACGGCCAGAACCCGATCAACTGGTCGATATCGCCATACAATGTGCCGCCAAGGCGCGCCAAATGGGTGTTGAACCCCGTGTGGCGTTTCTGTCGTTCTCGAATTTCGGCCAGCCGATGCGAGAGCGCGCCCAGCATGTGCGCGACGCGGTCGCATTGATGGACGAGCGGGGACAAGACTTTGAGTATGATGGAGAAATGTCGGCCGAGGTCGCGCTGGACTATGGGCTGATGCAGCGGCTTTATCCATTCTGTCGCTTGACCGGGCCGGCCAACGTACTGGTCATGCCGGCACTGCATGCGGCCAATATCGGGGCTAAGATGCTGCAGAAGATGGGTGGTGCCAGCCTGATGGGGCCGCTGCTGATCGGCCTTGCCAAGCCCGTGCAAATCGTTCAGATGGGCGCAACCGTGAACGAGTTGGTTACGGCGGCGGCGTTGGCGGCCCGTGATGCCGTTGCCCGCCAGAGCTGACCGGATCGACATGGCGAATTGTCACAAAAGTGCGGTTGTCTGTCCCGCGCCCTGCCGTCAACCTGCATAACCATACTCAAAGGTCGACTTTTTGAGGGTGGCACCCCGAAATGCCCTCTAGCTTCTCCATCGGTCGCTGGATCGGACTGACGATCCTCTTTTCCCTGCCGGGACTGCTTGTCCTCGCCGGCCTGGCGATTTGGGCCGGCCTGGACCAAGGGTCGGCGGCAGCGGCGGGGCTGGTCGTGGTCTGCGCGGTTGGCGCCTTGACGCTGATCTACTACCGCGACGCGTCGAGCCTGCGCCGGTATCTTCAGCTTCTGAACAGTACGCCCACGCCTGCAGCCAGCGAACCGCATCAGCCGAAACTGGGCAGCGAAGCCGGCCGCAACCTGTTGGGCGAGATCGTTCGGCTGCGGCGGTCGTGGCGGCAGCGGGAAAGCCGGCTGGAACGGGGGCTTTCGAACCTGAATCAGGTGATCGACGCGCTCGACGATCCGCTGCTGATCATCAACGGCGATCGCACCGTCGCGCGCGCGAACGAAAGCTCGGTTCAGCTCTTCGGCGAGGCGCCGGATGGTCGCGACGTGTCGGTCATGCTGCGTCATCCCGACGTTCTGGCCTCGCTGGACGCGACGCTGGCCGACGGTCGACCACGGTCGCTGGAGATCACGCAACCGGTCCCCGTCGAGCAGGCCTTCGAGGTCCGGATCGTGCCGCTACGCGAGCCCGGTACCGACACCGGGCGGGGTGAGTCGGCGGATGCCGGCCCGGCCGCTGTCATCACCTTTCACGACATCACGAGCCTGAAGCGGTCCGAGCAACTGCGCGCCGACTTTGTCGCCAATGCCAGCCACGAGCTCCGCACGCCTCTTTCGGCACTGGTCGGCTTTATCGAGACGCTGCGCGGACCGGCGCGCGAGGACGCCGAGGCGCGTGACCGGTTCCTGGGCATCATGGATGAGCAAGCCCACCGCATGACCAGGCTGGTCAGCGACCTGATGTCCTTGTCGCGCATTGAGCAAGACGAACACACGCCGCCGGTGGAGCCAATCTCATTGGTTCCCGTGATGAAAGGGGTTATCGACGGCCTGGAGTTGACGGCCCGCGAACGGAAGATGCCGATTCGGTTTCACGTGCCGGACACCTTGCCGACCGTCTATGGCGATGCCGATCAGCTGGCGCAGGTGTTTCAGAACCTGCTCGACAACGCGCTTAAATACGGCCGAGAGGATACCGAGATCACGGTCGCGGCCAGGGTTGAGCGGACCGGCCGCCGGCCGACACTGGCGATCTCCGTTGCCGATCGTGGCCAAGGCATCGAGAAAGACCATATTCCGCGCCTGACCGAACGCTTCTTCCGGGTCGATCCCGCGCGCAGCCGGTCGCTAGGCGGCACGGGGCTGGGGCTTGCGATCGTCAAGCACATCGTCAGCCGGCACCGGGGTCGTTTTGCTGTCGAAAGCACGTTGGGCGAAGGCAGCACGTTTACGGTTTATCTGCCGATCGCGGCCTCGGCAAAGGGCGTTGCCGAGGCGACGCAACAGTCGGCCGCGCTGTAAAAAAAGCGTAATCAAACTGTCGTAAATTGATCGCCGTTGCGGACTACGGTCCGACCCCGACGCCGGGATTTGGTCCGGGGTCGTCCACAGATTGCGATACCTGCCCCCCGGAGGATCGCGCCACGCCTTTTCCACAGCGGAGGTCTTCGATGAAGAAGTCCATTGCCCTCGCGACGGTCGCCGGTTTCGCGGCGCTGGCCGTCAGCTCGAACGCGTTTGCTCAGCGCGACGAGATCCGGATCGTCGGGTCCTCGACCGTGTTTCCGTTCACCTCGGTGGTGATCGAGCGTTTCTCTCAATCGACCAACTTCCCGGCCCCGATCATCGAGTCGACCGGCACGGGCGGCGGTATGCGCTTTTTCTGCGAAGGCGTCGGCGAAGCCACGCCGGACTTCACCGGGGCGTCCCGCCCGATGCGTGAATCCGAATTCGTCAGCTGCCAGGAAAATGGCGTCGGCGACATCACCGAGATGATGATCGGCTTTGACGGCATCGTGCTGGCCAACTCGCGCCAATCGCCGGCGCTGTCCCTGACCAAGGACCAGATCTTCAACGCGCTTGCCGCCGAGGTCGAGGTTAACGGCGAAATCGTGTCGAACCCCTACATCATGTGGTCGGACATCGACCCGTCCCTGCCGGAGCAGGAAATCCTGGTGCTCGGCCCGCCGCCGACGTCCGGCACCCGCGACGCCTTCGTCGAGCTGGTCATGGAAGAGGCTTGCGAGGACTTTCCCGCCATTGCGGCGCTGGAAGACACCGATGAGGATCGGTTCGATTCCGTCTGCGCGACCCTGCGCGAGGACGGCCTGTTCGTCGAGGCCGGCGAGAACGACAATCTGATCGTTCAGCGCCTGCAGTCGACGCCGGAGGCGATCGGCATCTTCGGCTTCTCCTTCCTGGAGGAGAACAGCGACGTGATCCAGGGCGCTACGGTGAACGGTGTCGAGCCGACATTCGAGAACATCGCTTCGGGCGAGTACGGCGTCTCCCGCTCGCTGTTCGTCTACGTCAAGGACCAGCATGTCGGCGTGATCCCCGGCATGCGTGAATTCATCGCCGAATACACCAGCGACCGGGCGCTCGGCGACGAGGGCTATCTCGTCGAAGTCGGCCTGATCCCGCTGCCAGAAGACGAGCGCGCTGTCATGCGGTCCAACGTCAACAACCTCGCGCCGTTCGAGCCGAGCAGCTGATTGCGGTAGCGGTTGTGTTGGGGGAGGCGTGGACAAGCCGCGCCTCCCCCGATTGTCGAACTCAGGCAGCCGGCTTGAGCCAACAAAGGCTCGGGGCATTGCACCCGAGCGATAACAGAGGTCAGCGATGCAAACCTGGGTGCTAATCGTCGCCCTGCTGATTCTCGGACTCGCGGGCTATTATCTTGGGCGCAACCGCGCCGTTGCGTCGGCGGATGGCAAGGCGGCCAGCCTGCATTCCGTTCCCAGCTACTACGGCATGTATGTCGCCATTTGGGCGGCGGTGCCGGGGCTGATCCTGGTTCTTGTCTGGCTGTCCATTGCACCCGTCGTTCGCGACAACATGGTGCTGTCGGCCATTCCGCCAGAGACGGTAACGGCCTGGGCCCAGGAAATGCTGCCGGCCGACCTGTTCGCCGCAGAGGCAGAGGCGATCGCGGCGAGCGGCACCGGCGGGCTGACCAGCCCGCAGGTCGAACTGCTGATGGTCAACATCGTCAACGTCGCTGCCGGCTCCAGCTTCGTATCGCCGACGGTGGCCGGCATTCTGGTCGGCCCTGCCGAGCATATGAACAGCCTCGGCGAACTCTCCAGCTGGGGCTTGCTCGTCATTGGGCTTGGGCTGGCCTGTGCGGGGCTCTACTCGGCGCGGCGGCGTCTGGCGCCGCATTTCCGGGCGCGCAACCGCGTTGAATCGATCATCAACGTCTTTCTGATCATCTGTTCGACGATTGCCATCCTGACCACGCTTGGCATCGTTCTTTCGCTGCTGTTCGAAAGCGCGCGCTTCTTCGGCATCGTGCCGATTTGGGAATTCCTGTTCGGCACCCAATGGAGCCCGCAGATCGCCATCCGCGCCGATCAGGTCGGATCATCCGGCGCCTTTGGGGCCATCCCGCTGTTCGTCGGCACGCTGTTGATCGCCGCCATTGCCATGCTGGTCGCCGTGCCAGTGGGGCTGATGAGCGCGATCTACCTCTCTGACTACGCACCACCGCGGGTGCGGGCCAGCGTGAAGCCGGTTCTTGAGATCCTCGCTGGCATCCCGACGGTCGTCTACGGGTTTTTCGCCATCTTGACCGTGGCGCCGTTCATTCGCGATCTCGGGGCGGCCGTGGGTCTCAATGTCTCCGCGAACAGCGCGCTGGCCGCCGGCGTCGTCATGGGCATCATGATCGTGCCGTTCATCTCGTCGCTGTCGGACGATGTCATCAATGCGGTGCCGCAAAGCCTGCGTGATGGGTCAGCCGCGTTGGGCGCGACGAAGTCGGAGACCATCCGGCAGGTGATCTTGCCGGCGGCCTTGCCGGGCATCGTCGGCGCCTGCCTGCTCGCGGTCAGCCGCGCCATCGGCGAAACCATGATCGTCGTCATGGCGGCGGGGCTTGCGGCCAACCTGACAGTCAACCCATTCGCCGCGGTGACCACCGTGACTGTTCAGATCGCCACGCTTCTCGTCGGTGACCAGGAATTCGACAGTGCCAAGACACTGTCCGCCTTTGCCCTGGGGCTGATGCTGTTCGTCGTCACCCTCTGTCTCAACGTTATCGCGCTGCGCGTCGTGAAGAAGTATCGGGAAAAGTATGACTGATCTGACCCACGATGCGATGGCCGTAAAGGTCGGCCACCACACTTCCGAGGATGCGCAGCGTCGCCTGAGGCGGCGCTACGCGGCCGAGCGACGGTTCAAGTATTACGGCATCGGCGCGATCTGTCTGGGCCTTGGCATGCTGGCCATTCTGCTGATCAGCATCGGCGGCCGGGCGATCCCGGCACTGACCCAGAATTACCTGACGCTGCAGATCGAGATACCGCCGGAACCGCTCGTCGCATCGGCCGATCACAACTACATGCAGTTCGTCGAACGTGAGATTCTCTCGCTGTTTCCCGAGGCCGTGGGAGACTTCCAGGCCCAGCGCCAGATCATGTCGATCATGCCGTTCGACGCGGCCGGCGTGATAAGCGAGCGCGTCTTGGAGGATGTCTCCGTCCTCGGCGGCGAACGGATCGACGTCACACTGCAGCTGACCGACGAGGCCCAATCCTACGTTAATGGCGAGATCAGCCGCTCGACGCCCGAAGCGGACCGGCGGCTGACCGATGATCAGATGTCGGCCATCGATCGTTTGCGTGACGACGGTGTCGTCGTCGTCCAGGACGGCCAACCGGTCCTCGACATAGCGGTCGATCTGCCGTTTTACGAAGTCGTCAATCAATCCAACTTTCAGTCGCTCGCCAACGACGCGCTTTATCGGCTGTTTCCCGAAGTCGAAGGCCGCGCGCGCGGCGATCTCCGCGCCATGATCAGCCCAGGTGCCGGCTTCGAGCTGCGCCAGATGATCCTTGCCGACGCCGGCCTGATCGGCAGCTCGGTTTCACTGGAGGTGCCGCTCTCCGACGAGTTCGATCAACTGGCGAAAGACTTTGTCGATCGCGACCTGCCTGAGGACCAGCGCCGGGTCAATGACGAACAGATCGCGTACTTCGACGGCCTGGAAGAGGCCGGCCTGATCACGTCGCGTTTCAACACGCAGTTCTTTTCCGCGGCGGACAGTCGCCAGCCGGAACTTGCGGGCATCTGGGGCGCCTTGGTCGGTTCGTTCTACACACTTGTGGTTACCCTGCTGCTCAGCTTCCCGGTCGGCGTGTCCGCAGCGATCTATCTGGAGGAGTTCGCGCCCAAGAACCGGCTGACCGATCTGATCGAGGTGAACATCAACAATCTCGCGGCTGTGCCGTCGATCGTCTTCGGCCTGTTGGGTTTGGCGGTTTTCATTCAGTTCTTCGGTTTGCCGCGTTCCGCCCCTTTGGTGGGCGGCATGGTGCTGGCGCTGATGACCTTGCCGACCATCATCATCGCATCACGCGCGGCGCTGAAGGCCGTTCCCCCGTCGATCCGCGAGGCGGCGCTGGGCATGGGCGCATCGAGGCTGCAGACCGTCACCCATCACGTGCTGCCGCTGGCGATGCCCGGCATTCTGACCGGCACGATCATCGGCATGGCGCAGGCGCTGGGCGAGACCGCCCCGCTCTTGATGGTCGGCATGGTGGCGTTTATCACCTCCACACCCGAAGGATTGACCAGCCCCGCGACCGTGCTGCCGGTGCAGATCTACATCTGGTCGGACGCGCCCGAACGTGGCTTTGTGGCCAAGACATCCTTGGCGATCATGACCTTGTTGGCATTTCTGATTTGCATGAACGCGCTCGCGGTATGGCTGCGCAAGCGCTTTGAAAGGCGGTGGTGACCGATGAGCATGACCAGCGAAGTAACAAGTGAACCGAGTGTGAGCCCCCCGCCGCACGTGGAGGCCCAGCCGCGGGCCAAGATGACCTCGCGCGATGTTGAGGTGCACTACGGCGCCAAGCGCGCTTTGCACGGCATCGACGTCGACATTCTCGAAAACGAAGTATTGGCGCTGATCGGCCCGTCCGGTTGCGGCAAGTCGACCTTTCTGCGCTGCCTGAACCGGATGAACGACACCATCGAAGGCTGCAAGGTCACCGGCGAGATGACGCTGGACGGTGGCAACATCTATGACAAGGTGTTGGATGTCGTTCAGCTGCGCGCCCGCGTCGGCATGGTGTTTCAAAAGCCCAATCCGTTTCCAAAGTCGATCTATGACAACATCGCCTACGGGCCCCGCATCCATGGGCTCGCTGGAGGCAAGGACGAGCTTGACGGCATCGTTCAAAGCAGCCTTGAGCGGGCGGGTCTTTGGGAAGAGGTGAAGGACCGGCTGTCGGAGCCGGGCACGGGCCTTTCCGGCGGCCAGCAGCAACGCCTGTGTATCGCCCGGGCCGTTGCGGTCAGCCCCGAGGTGATCTTGATGGACGAGCCGTGTTCGGCGCTGGACCCCATTGCCACCGCCCATATCGAAGAACTGATCGATGAGTTGCGGGTCAACTACACGATCGTCATCGTCACCCACAACATGCAGCAGGCCGCGCGCGTGAGCCAGAAGACAGCCTTTTTCCATCTGGGAGACCTGGTCGAACACACGGAGACCCAAGAAATCTTCACCAACCCCCAAGACGAGCGGACACAGGGTTACATAACCGGTCGCTACGGCTGAGCGACAGGCCGGCCGAGGGCAAGGCTAATAACAGGGTCAGACAATGCCGACCGAGCACATCGTCAAGTCGTTCGATCAGGAACTGGATCTTCTGAAACGCACGATCGCGCAGATGGGGGGGCTGGCCGAGCGGCAGCTTGAATCCGCCATCCACAGCGTCATGCGGCGCGATGCCGGGCTTGCCAGCCGGGTCGTCCAGGCGGACTCGCAACTGGACGAGTACGAGAACGAAATCGACAACGACGCCATTCGCATGCTGGCCCTGCGCCAGCCCCTGGCCCAAGACCTGCGGGAGATCGTCTCCGCCCTGAAGATCGCGTCGGATCTGGAACGGATTGGCGATTACGCGGCAAACGTCGCCAAGCGGGCGATTGCCCTGGCGCAGGTGCCGATCGTTCGTCCGGTACACACCATTCCGCGCATGGGGCGATTGGTGCAGGAGATCATCAAAGAGGTGCTGGACGCCTATGCCGACCGCGATCTCGACCGGGCCCTGGCGGCGTGGTCCCAGGACGAAGAGGTCGACGACCTCTACACCAGCCTGTTTCGCGAGACGCTGACCTACATGATGGAAGATCCGCGCAACATCACACCATGCACGCATCTTCTGTTCATCGCCAAAAACATCGAACGGATGGGCGACCACGCGACCAACGTGGCAGAGACCATCCATTTCCTGATCGAGGGCAAGCCGTTGGTCGAGCCCCGGCCAAAGGGCGATTCGTCGAGCTTTGCCGTCGTTACGCCCGACGCGGTAGATGATCAGGAGGACTAGGTTCAACGGTGCAGGAGCAAGCCGACATGCGTGGTAGCGGTGGTCCGCTGATCCTCGTGATCGAGGACGAGGTCGATCTCGTAACGTTGCTGACTTACAATCTCGAAAAAGAGAATTATCGCGTCATCGCCGCGTTCGAAGGCGATGAAGGGGTGATGCTGGCTGCCGAACAGCATCCCGATCTGATCTTGCTGGACTGGATGTTGCCGAACCGGTCCGGCATCGATATCTGCCGGCAGTTACGCCGCACCGACGCCAGCCGGGACATCCCGATCATCATGCTGACCGCGCGCGGCGAAGAGGGCGACCGCATCAGGGGCCTGAATGCTGGTGCCGACGACTACGTCACCAAGCCGTTCTCGATCAACGAGTTGCTGGCACGGATGCGCGCCGTCTTGCGCCGGACGGCGCCGGCCTCCGCGTCCGAGGTTCTGCAAATGGCCGATATCGTCATGGATCTCGCCGCCCACCGGGTGCGCCGCGGTGAGCGCAACATTCATCTCGGACCCACCGAGTTCCGGTTGCTGCGGCACTTCATGCAGTATCCGGGCCGGGTGTTCAGCCGCGAACAGCTCCTGGACACGGTTTGGGGTCACGACGTCTATGTCGAACCGCGCACCGTGGACGTGCACATTCGCCGGCTGCGCAAAGCCCTGAACGGCGATACCGAGCAGGATGTGATCCGCACGGTTCGTTCGGCCGGTTACGCACTGGATGCTAATGCCGCCTAAGGCCCGCTAGCGGCCGAAATGGTGACATCTCGCCGTCCGAGACTCTAAAGCGCTGACGCCACCAGCCTTTCGTAGGCCTCGCGGTCGGGTTCCCGTGGCTGGTCTTCGCCGTCGGGGTAGATGCCCTCGATGTGCGGCAGAATCCTCTCCATGTAGACAGCCGTCTGCCCCGGCAATTCGCCGCCATGGAAGAGGTGGGCGCCATAGCGCCCGGGCCCGGCATTGTACGCCCCCAAAAAGCCGGGAAAGCCGTAAATCTCGTACAGCAGGCGCAGATAGGCTGTGCCGGCCAGGATGTTGTCGCGCGGCTCGTGGGGATCGGGACCGAGATCGTGCCTTTCCCGCAGAACCTCGTAGGTGTCCGGCAAGATCTGCATAAGACCGACGGCGCCGGCATCGCTCACCACCAACTCGCCGTCCCAATGGGTCAGGCCGAAACTCTCGACGCGGATGACGGCGGCGATCCAGGCGGCGGGCAGGTCGAACCGTGAGGATGCCTCGAGAATATGCGATCGCCATGGTCGCATGGCGTCTTCCCGCAGCCAGGCCCCCCGCGTCCCGGTCCACCGTTCGTCGACCCCAACACCAACGAACAGGGTCGCAGGCAGTCGTCCCGACGACGTGCCAAAGACCAAAAGGATACCCGCAAGCGAGAACCCGAGCCCCCAAAGAAGAGCGGCTATCTGCGCGCGTCCCGGAAACGTCATGGAAAGGAATCTAGTTCCTTGGCCCTTTGTCGCCAAGGGCCGTCAGATCAAGCGTGACACGCACGATGCCATCATCGTCCGGGTGTGGCCGTCGGGTGAAGCCATACTCCGACGCCATTTGAAGCATGCGGGCGTTTTCCCGCAGAACGTCGCCCACCACGCGGCTCAGGCCGCGCTTCTTGGCGTGCTCCACGATCGCACCCATGAGTTGGTAGCCCAGGCCTTGGCCCGTCAGGTCGGATCGAACCATGACGCCGTACTCCGCCTCCTCATTGTCGGGATCCGCCGCCAGGTGAACCACGCCGTGGATGGTCTGGTCGCCGGCTTGGCCATCGTCGGGATGGGTCGCGACCAGCGCCATCTCTCGGTCGTAGTCGATCTGGCTTAGCCGCGCCGCCATCTCATGGGACACGCTGCGCATCGGCGTGAAGAAGCGCAAGCGAATGTCGCTGGCGGTGGATCGGTTGATCATCTCGATCAGTTGCGGTTCGTCCTCCGGCAGGATCGGCCGCACGATCATCGGCCGGCCGTCGTTCAGCCGGATCGTTCGTTTCAACTCAGCCGGCGCCGGCCTGATCGCCAAGCGTTTCGTGCCTGGCGCCGGCGGGTGTTTCACGGCAATGCGCGCGTCAAGGGCCAGAACGCCGCGTTCGCTGGCAAGCAGGGGGTTGATGTCGAGCTCCGCCACGTGGTCGAGATCGATCGCCATGTGCGACAGCTTCATCAGCGTGTTGGCCAGCGCCTCGATGTCGGCTCGTGGGCGATCGCGGTAGCCCTGCAGCAGTTGCCAGACGCGGGTCCGCGCCATCAGATCGTTGGCCAGGGTCAGGGTCAACGGCGGCAGGGCCATCGCCGTGTCGCGCAGCAGTTCGACGGCCGTGCCGCCCTGGCCGAACATCAAGACGGGGCCGAACAGGGGGTCGTCCGATAGCCCCATGATCAACTCATGCGCCTTCGGCATCTCGGCCATTTGTTGAACGGCGAAACCTGTCAAGCGCGCGTCCGGCCGCCGCCCGCCGATGCGGGCCAGCATGGCCTTGGCCGCAATGCCGACCTCCTCGGGCGTTTCCAGGTCGAGCAGGACACCGCCTACGTCGGATTTGTGGCTGATGTCGGGGGAATGGATCTTCAGTGCCACGCGCGTGCCCAACGCCGCGGCGGCCGATACGGCCTCTTCCACCGTCGAGGCGGTCAGCGTGCGTACGACGGGGATTTGGTAGGCTTCCAGCACCCGCTTCGCCTCGGGCTCCGTAAGCCGGCTGCGACCGTCCGCCAAGGCAGCCTCGATGATCGATTGCGCCATTGCGCGATCGGCGGAAAACGCATCCGCCGCGGCCGGCGTCTCCAGAAGCTGGCGCTGGTTGCCGCGGTAGCGTACCAGATGCATGAAACCGCGAACGGCCTGGCCCGGCGTTTCATAGGTCGGGATGCGCTGGCTGTTGAAAAGCGCGCGCGCCTCGGCGGCGGCCTCCTCCCCAAGCCAGCTTGTCAGCACGGGTGTCCGGTGACGCTGGGCCAGCGTTTCGACAACCGCCTTGGCGCCCTCGATCGGGTCGGCGACGGCGGTCGGGCAGTTCAGCACGAGAACGGCATCCTTGCCCGGATCGGCCAGGAGGGGCCCGAGGGCTGCTGCGTATCGCGCCCCGTCGGCATCGCCGATGATGTCCACCGGATTGCCGTGCGACCAGGTCTCCGGCAAGACGGCGTTGAGCGCAGATAGCGTGTCGTCGGAGAGTTCGGCGAGACGACCGCCGGCGGCGATCAAGGAGTCGGTCGCCAAAACGCCGATGCCGCCGCCATTGGTCAAAATGGCCAGCCGATCGCCGGCGATGCGCATGTTCGAAGACAGGGTCGCGGTGGCGTCGAAAAGCTCCGTCAGGTTGTCGACCCTCAGCATGCCGGCGCGTCGGAACGCGGCGTCATAAACGGCGTCAACACCGCTCAGCGCGCCGGTGTGGCTGGCGGCGGCACGGGCCGCGGCCTCCGACCGTCCGGTCTTGATGACGATCACAGGTTTTGCCCGTGCGGCGGCACGGCCCGCCGACATGAACTTTCGCGCGTCCGTGATGTGCTCGACATAGAGCAGGATCGAGCGGGTCTTGCCGTCGACCGCGAGATAGTCCAGCGCATCTCCGAAATCGACGTCGGCCATGTCGCCAAGGGACATGACATGGGAAAAGCCGATGCCGCGATGGGCCGCCCAATCCAACACGGTCGTGGCGACCGCGCCGGACTGGGTCACGAACGCGACGTCACCGGCCGGCGGCTGCAGATGGGCAAAGCTGGCATTCAGGCCGATCGGCGGCACGACCAGGCCGACACAATTTGGCCCCAGCAGCCGCAAGAGATTGGGCTTGGCTGCGTTCAGCAGGGCCTGTTTACGCTCTTGCCCGCGCTTCTTGCCGTCCGCATCACCGGTTTCGCCAAAGCCGGCGGTAACCACCACGGCCGCGCGGGTTCCGCGCCGTCCAAGCTGTTCGACGATTTCCGCGACCGTGTCCGGCGGCGTCGCAATCACGGCCAGATCCGGCGTCAGCGGCAGGTCGGCGACTGACGGGTAGGTGAGGGTGGACTGAAGCGATGTCGCGGTTGGATGGACGGCCAGGATCGGTCCGTCGAAGCCGCCATGCAGCAAGTTCCGGGCAAGCACGTCCCCGACGGAACCTTCGCGCCTGGACCCGCCGATCAGGGCGACGGATTTCGGTGCCAGCAGGGCATCGAGATTGCGAACGGACATGGGCGAACCGGGGAGAGTGGTGAGGCCAGATTATGTGCCAGGGCGGCCGTCAGCCGGGCAATGACCTGGGTCAGGCTGTTCGCGGCGGCCGCACCCCTTCATGCCTGCGCCCGGGCGACGCCCTCGCGGATCTTCGCCTTGGCGGTCTCCGGTCCGCCCCAATTCAAGACCTTGGACCATTTGCCCTTCTCCAGATCCTTGTAGTGCGTAAAGAAATGCCCGATCTGCTCAATCAGGATGGGCGGCAGTTCCTGATAGGTCGCGATATCGGCGTAATAGGGGTGAAGCTTGTCGACAGGTACGGCGATGATCTTCTCGTCGTCGCCGGCCTCGTCCTCCATGATCATGACGCCGACCGGGCGCGACCGGATGATGGCGCCTGGCATCACCGGCACACGGCCGACCACCAGCACATCGACCGGGTCGCCGTCGCCGGAAAGGCTGTGTGGAATGAAGCCATAGTTTCCCGGATAGTACATGGCCGTGTGCAGGAACCGGTCGACGAACATGGCGCCGGTCGCCTTGTCCAGCTCGTACTTCACCGGATCGCCGCCCAGTGGGTTTTCGATGATGACGTTGATGTCGTCCGGCGGGTGTTCCCCGACCTTAATGCGCGAAAGATCCATATCCATCCGATCCGGTTGGGGGGTAATCATCCCAAACTATTCCCTTCGGTTGGGGCTGTCACTTGAACCGGGCCTTGCCAACGCCCGATTTGGCCACGAGACTACGGCCCAGCCAGCATCGTACCTGCCGGGACCCATACGTCATGAAAGATCACTGGAACCACTCGACCCTTGGTCGTTCGTTGGTCGGCTTCGTGCTAACTCTGATTCTGTTGACGGGGCTGCTGGCGCCAGACGCCACCGAGGCCCAGGTGGACGGCGGTGTGGTGAGCCATGGCATCGCGATGCAGGGCATGCCCAAATACGGGCCCGATTTCGAACATCTCGACTACGCCAACCCAACTGCGCCGGTGGGCGGCGAACTGCGTCAGGCGGTCGTCGGTTCCTTCGACAGCTTGAATCCATTCATCATCTTGGGGCGAACGGCGGCCGGTGCGCGGCCCTACCTGTTTCCCCAACTGATGGCGCGCACCTGGGACGAGCCCTTCAGCCTGTACGGCTATGTCGCGGAAACCATCGAGGTGCCGGAAGACCGAAGCTGGGCGATCTTTCAGCTCAATCCCGACGCGGTGTGGGATGACGGCACGCCGATCACCGTGGGCGACGTGATCTTCACGATCGAGACGCTGCGGGAACAAGGGCTGCCGGGGTTCCGGCGCGCCTACGCCCAGATCGCCCATGTTGCCCAGATCAGCGAACACGGCGTCCGCTTCGACTTCAACGAGGAAGCCGACCGCGAAACCGTGATGCTGATCGCCCAGATGCCGATCATCAGCGAAGCCTACTACACGGCCAACACGTTCGATGCGATCAGCCTCGACCCGCCGCTGGGCGCCGGCCCCTATCGGATCGGCAGCATCGATCCAGGACGCAGCATCGTGTACGAGCGTGTGGCGGATTGGTGGGGAGCCGACCTACCTGTGATGCGCGGCCAGTACAATTTCGATCACATCCGCTACGACTACTATCGTGATAGCTCGATCGCGCTGGAGGCCTTTCTGGCCAACGAATACAATCTGCGTCGCGAGTTCAATGCCGAGACCTGGGCGACCGGCTATCAGAGTTTCGCCTCTGCTCAGGATGGTCGCGCGACCTTGGCGACCTTGCCTCAGGGGCGGCCATCCGGGATGCGAGCGCTGGTCTTCAACACCCGACGCGACATCTTTGCCGACCCACTGGTTCGCGCGGCCCTGATCCAGATGTTCGACTTCGAATGGGTCAACCGGAACCTACTGTTCGATCAGTATGAGCGGATTACCGGCCTGTTCACCAACTCCTTCCTGGCGCCAGAGGGTTTGCCGACCCCGGCCGAACTGGCGCTGTTGGGCCCCTACCGCGACAATTTGCCAGAAGCGGTCTTCGGCGAGCCCTACCAGCCGCCGGAAACCGATGGCAGCGGCAATATCAGGGCCAATCTGCGTGCCGCGACCGCGCTGTTGACCGAGGCCGGCTTTGAAGTGCGCAACGGGGCAATGGTCAATGCTGAGACCGGCGAACCGTTCGAGTTCGAGATTTTGTTGCGCAACGCGTCGGACGAGCGCATTGCGCTGGCCTATGCGGACAATCTTCGGCGGCTAGGCATCACGGCCAATGTACGCACGGTCGACAGCGCCCAGTACACCGAACGTACGGAGACGTACGACTACGACATGATCCTGCATTACTGGATCACGACCTTGTCGCCGGGTGCGGAGCAGTATCTTTACTGGGGCAGCGACAATGTCGAGATACCGGGCACGCGAAACTATGCCGGTGTCAACGAACCGGCGGTCGACGCCATGGTCACCAGCCTGCAAAATGCCAGAACCCGCGCGGAGCTGACGGCCGCCGCCCGCGCGCTTGACCGCGTGCTGATGGCCGGCAACTACTTCATCCCGCTCTACTATCTGAACGTCGACTACTGGGCCTGGTGGGGCGATTTCGGTCGCGTTACCGCGTTCGACCCGATCTATGGCTCGGTGTTGGAGGCCTGGTGGCTTGAACCGTAGACTGGGCGCAACCGTGCGTTAGCGCACGGCAACCTCTTGGGGTGGCAGAACGGCACGCAAACCGTTTGCCTGCGGGTTGAACAGGTTGCCCTGCACGATCTGATAGGTGGACGCGGCCGGGCCGTAATAGGCCCTGTTCGCCGATTCCACCGGTTGCAGCACAGATCCTTCCAAGGCGCCGCCGACGAACAGCCCGCGATTGCGCGAAAATGCGTACATGTCAGCGTTTTGGTTCAGGCCGGTTCTGGCGTCGACCCCGGCACCGACCGTGACGATGGCGACGTTCGCGTCGGCGCCGAAGGTGAACTGGCTGTCCATAATCGCGTTGAGGCCGTCCTCGGTCATCACCGCGATGATCATGGATGACAGTTGCCCACCTATCTGCAGGCCAAGCGAGCCCGAAATCATATTGTAAAAGGCGGGGTAGCCCCAACTTCCGTCCTGGCGCCGTGCCACCAGCACACCTTCGCCCCCTTCGCCGGCGATAACGAACCCGCCGCGAATCAGGTTGGGGAAGATCACAACCGCATGCGCGCGCTGCAGATACAGCGGCAATACCGTAAAGTCCGGGCTTTCAAGCATGCTGCGTGCGGCTGATTCCGACTGGCTGACCAGCCGTTCCTGCGGGGTCTGATCGCTGGATTGGCTGGCGCAGCCGGCAAGCAGGCCGAAAGACAAAGCCAGGCCCACTGTCCCAACGAAATGGCGTCGACGCATCGATGGCCTCCTGACGAAACGAATCACTCTTATCAGTGTATCACGTCAGTCGAGGCGGAAATGCGACCGCTGTTGCGCACGGCGTCAGGGGGAGGATCGCAGGCTTTCGACGATGTCGGCGAAGAGGGCGAACTGGTTCGGCAGGCCCAAAATATCGCCGATCGCGAAGTAGTCGCCATAGAGACCGGCGTTGCCCATGGCGTCGATCACGAAAAGGATGTCGCCTTGTTGGACGGCCTCGGCACCAGCGGGTCCGTCCGTGAACGCAATGATGTCGAAGCCGGACAAGCGCGGGATAGCAGGGACGGAGAGGTTGACTACGGCCAGATCGTAACCGCCGCCGAGTGCCGGATCATCGTCGGTCAACGCGGCGACGCCGGTCTCGGTCATGGCCAGGAGAACGAGGATTTCGTCGCCCAGCAGGTCGGCCGCATCCGTGGCTTGCGCGCTCTGAACTGTCAGCAGCAGCGGATTGCTCCACGCATCGGTGCCCAACCGGGCGCAGAGAATGGCACGATCGACGGCCGCGTGTTCGACGTTGGGCGCGATCAGAACGGCGCGCGATTGCGCGATCATCTGGGGGTCGGCCGCTTCCAAGACGGTTTCCAGCGCGGCATGGGCCGCCTCCGCCAACGGCGTCTCGTCGGCGGCAAGAGAAGGTGCCGAAAGCGCGACCATGCCGATGCTGAGCAGGCATTTGAGGGTCGAGATTGAACGTCTCATCCTTGCCCCATCACGATCCAAGTGAAGCCGAGGACTTGCGGGTGCTCTCGCTTTACGTGGGTTTCGCATTGAACGCTTCAACCAACCATACCGGAGACTGTCCATCGTCAATGTGGTCAAGACGTGTCAATGACAGCGTGTCGACGCTCAAGCGCGTCGAGGCGGTTTGGGCATCCAGGCCCAGCGCCAGCGCCATCGCGGCGCGAATAGTGCCGCCATGCGCGACCGCAACCAGGTCGCGACCCGCGTGGGCTTCGGTCATCTCGATGATGCGCGCCTGGGCCCGCGCCATCATGGCCTCGAAGCTCTCACCGTTGGGCGGTGCGAAGGCGGACGGTGCATCCCAGATCGGGTGATCACGCGCGAGCGCGGCATACACCTCCGCGCTGCGGCGACCTTGCCAACGGCCGAAATCCTGCTCGATCAGGGCGGGTTCGCACTGTATCGGACACTCGATGCCTGCGGCCGACTGCAACACCTCGGCCGTCTGCCGCGTCCGCCGCAGCGGTGTGACGAACCAGAGGGCCTCGGTTGGCAACCGCTGCGCCTGTTTCATGATCAGCTCGCTGAAGCCGAGGTCGGCGTCGAAGTCGAGTTGGCCGTAGAAGATCCCCTCCGGGTTCGCGACGGGCGCGTGTCGCAGCCACCACCAGCGGGTTACGACAGCGCTCATCGGCTGGCCGCCGCCGCCAGCAAGCCTAGGATCTCCGAAACCTGTTGACTGGCGCCCAAAACGTCGCCGGTCTGCCCTTTGATCTGCCGTTTGGCCAAGAAGGCGAGGCCGGCGGCCGCAAGCGGCACGAGGATCAACGCGACGAGACCGGCCGTCCAGCCGGCCGAAATTGCCAGGACGACGAGGGCGATTGCCCCGGAAATGCCGGCGGTGACCACCGCCCAGGGGGGCGGCAGACCATGATCGGCCGACACGCCGTCGGGCCGGGCGGGGGCCAGCCAATGGGCAATCGCGACGGCTGGCGCCCGGGACGCCGCGCCCACCGCCAGCATGACGCCGATCGCGCCCCAGGCACCTAGACTGGAAAGACTTGCCAGGGCGGTCACCCGAAGGCCGACGGCGATCAGCAGGGCGAGGGCGCCGTATGTCCCCACCCGACTGTCGCGCATGATCGAGAGCTTTGTCTCGACATCCGTCCCGCCACCGAACCCGTCGGCGGTGTCCGCGAGACCATCCTCGTGAAACCCGCCGGTCAGCAGGATTTGCGCCGCAACGCCCAGCAGTGCGGCCGCCAGGGCCGGGATACCAAGCGCCAGCACGACGACAAAGACGAGGCCACCCACAATGCCGACCAGGGCACCGACCAGGGGAAACCACGCGGTCGCACGCCGGTTCAGGTCTGCTGGCCAGGGCTTTCGAAAACGGATCGGCAAGCGGGTCAGGAAGATCGTCGCCGCGACGATCTCGTCCAGTCGGTCGCGCCAGCGTGGCTGTGGGGTCGGCATGGGGCTGAGAGCTCCCTGGGTCATGGTCAACACGCCGCATCGGATGGTTTGTCTTGTCGCCGCCCACAAAGCCTATCAGCCTGTGAGCGACCTGCCGACTCAGACTCAACAGCGCCAATGCGAACCCGCCCATGACCGATCCACAGCCCGCCATCACCTTCGCCGAGATCGTTGAAATGGTCCGCCGCTTTCCGGGGCCGGATCTGGAGGCGGGCACGGCCGTTCGCGAACGGGACCGGCTGCTGACCAAGCCGCGCGGCGCCCTCGGGCAGTTGGAGGAGATCGCCTATTGGATGGCCTGCTGGCAAGGCAAGGCCCCGCCGGAATGCCGACATCCGCGCGTTGCCGTCTATGCGGGCAATCACGGCGTCGCCACCGCCCGCCCGGTCTCGGCCTATCCGGTCGAGGTTACAGCGCAAATGGTCGCCAACTTCCAAAATGGCGGCGCGGCGGTTAACGCGCTCTGCCACATCGCGGACAGCGACCTTCGGGTCTACGAGCTCGACCTGGACAATCCGACCGCGGATTTCACCACGGGGCCGGCAATGTCGGAGCAGGCCTGCGCGCACGCCATCGCCTACGGCATGATGGGCGTCGACCAAGGCCTACATCTGCTGAGCCTGGGCGAGATGGGCATCGGCAATACGACCAGCGCGGCCGCCCTCTGCTGCGCGCTTCTGGGCGGCGAGCCCGAGGATTGGGTCGGCCCTGGAACGGACGTCGAGGGCGAGCGGCTGGCGGCCAAACACCAGGCAGTGACCCAGGCGTTGGCGGCAAATGCGGCGGGTTTGACCGATCCCCTTCAGATATTGCGCTGCTTGGGCGGGTTTGAGCTGGCTGCGATCGTGGGGGCCATCATCGCGGCGCGACTGGCCCGAACGCCCGTGCTGCTGGACGGCTTTGCCTGCTCGGCGGCCGCCGCTGTTCTTTGGGCCATCGACCCCAAGGCGCTGGACCACTGCCTGGTCGGCCATGTCTCGGCCGAGCCCGGGCATCGCCGATTGCTCGACCGGATCGGCCGTCACGGCATCCTCGATCTGGGCATGCGGCTGGGCGAGGGGTCGGGCGCGGCGCTTGCCATGAACGTCGTCCGTGCCGCCGTCGACTGCCACGCCGACATGGCAACGTTCGATGATGCCGGTGTCGCTACGAAGCTCGGCGATTAGCGCAAGAAAAAACCGCCCGAGCGTTGAGCCCGGGCGGCTTGATGTGATCGAGAAGGGCGTCGCTATTCGCCGCGTAGTATTGCCATGATCTGGAGGATCCAGATGAACATCGTGACGAAGCTGCCATACAGCATGAAGGCACCGAAGATGGCCATCTTTGTGACTTCGTCGCCATCCGAAGCGGCGTAGTACATTTGCTTGATCTGCTGGGTCTCGAAAGCGGTCAAGAGCGCGAACACGCCGACCACCGCGAACGACAGCAGAAGCTGGAAGCCCATGGAGCCGAGGAAGATGTTCACGACCACGGCCAGCAGTAGGCCGATGGCGACCATCATCAAGATCCGGCCCATCGGCGACAGGTCGCGCTTGGTCGTGTAGCCGAACAGGCTCATGCCAGCGAACATGCCGGCGGTGATGAAGAAAGCGCGCGCGATGTCCGCCGCGCCGCCATCCTGGCTCAGGAAGAAGAAGATCATCGGCGAGATGAGGAGGCCCCACATCGCCGCGTAGGCCCAGTAACACGCGTGGGCCGCCACCGTGCTGCGCGTCAGCATGATGCGCGGCGCCAGGAAACCAAGACCGATGATGCCGATGAACAGGACCCACTTAATCGGTCCCACCGCAATGGTATACATAAGCTGCGGGTTGTTCGCCATGAACAGGGTGATCAACCCCGTCAAAGCAACGCCTAGCGCCATATAGTTGTAGACGCGCAGCATGTACCGGCGCAGGCCTTCATCGACCTCCGCCCGGTCTTGCGTGTTGATCTGGCTATTGCCGGTCACCTGCCAGCCTTGCCGTGCAGCCAGAGCGCCGCGTCCGTTCTGTCTACCCAAAGCCATCGACAATCCCCTTCCGATCCGGTGGCATTAAACTCGACACGCAATATCGTGAAGATCGCGGTCCGGTTCAATGGGATTCGGCGCCGGATTCGCTGAAATTCGCCTGATTTTCCTTACAATTCCGCTGTCACAGCATCATTCGTTGCGCAACAGGGGGGCGGCCTTCCGCCGCAGGGCCAGCCAGGTGCCAGCCAGGCCGAGCGCAAGGGTGATGCCAAGGGCGATCAGCGCCGTTGCGGTCAGTGACAGAGGCAGGAAAATCCACTCATCGACGTTCATCACCTCCGTCAGGACGGCCCAGGCCGCGATAGTGCCTACTGCGGTGGCGATCAGCGCCGCGACCAGTCCTAGCAGGCCGTACTCGACCAGGAACGCGCGGATCACGTTGCCGCGTGTCGCGCCCAGGACCTTCAGCACGACGGCATCATAGACCCGGCGCCGATGTCCGGCCGCGATGGCGCCGCCGAGAACGAGCGTGCCGGCAATCAGCGTCACGGCCGCGACGGCACGGACGGCGGTGCCGATTTGAAGCAGAACCTCGTTCACGGTATCCAGCGCATCGGCGACACGTACGGCCGTGACGTTCGGGAACGCCTCGCCGATCGCGCGCTGAAGTCCGGTTTCCTGGTCCGGCGGAATGCGCACCGTCGCGATCAGCGTATGCGGCGCGTTGACCAGCGGTTCCGGCGACAGCACCATGGTGAAGTTGACGTTGATGGTTGACCAATCGATGTCGCGGACGTTGGCGACCTCTGCCTCGATATCCCGGCCAAGAACATTGATGGTCAGGGTGTCGCCGACACCAAGGCCGAAAGCGTTGGCAATGTCCCGATAGACCGATATCAGGGGCGGCCCGGCATAGTCCGGCGCCCACCACTCGCCATCGATGATGGTGTAGCGGTCGGATGGCTCGGTGGCGTAGCTGACGCCCCGATCGCCCTCGATCAGCCAGCTTTCCTCCGGATCCTGCAGTGCCTCGGCGGCGGGCACGCCATTGGCCGCGACGATCCGGCCGCGCAGCGAGGGCACCTCGACGACCTGGCTGGCGCCCTGTTCGTAAGCCGCCGCTTCGAACGGTTCGCGCTGGTCCGGCTGGATGTCGACGAAGAAGAAGCTGGGCGCCTGGTCCGGGATCTGGTCCTGGACCTGCCGGCTCATATTGCCTTCGATCAGCGAAATCGCGACCAGGACCGTCAGCCCTAAACCCAGCGATAGGACGAGGTTTGCCGTTGGGGCGCCCGCCCGGGTCAGGTTCGATGTGGCCAGCCGTACGCCCATACGGCGCGATCGGGGCAGCACACGTACGATCGCGACGATCGCGATCGCCACCAGCCGGAAGGCCAGGACCACCACCACCGCGCCGGCAACGAACCAGGCCGCAAAGTCCGGGCGGTCAGCGGTGCCGATCGCCAACGCCGCGAGTGCGACGGTCGTCACCACGGTGGCCAGCACATAGGGCAGGCGGGGCCAGCCCGTCGTCGGCACGATGAGGTTCCGGAACAGGCTGGCGGCCGGGATGTCGCGGGCCTTGGCGATTGGCCAGATCGAAAAGGCGAGCGTGGTCAGCACGCCAAACCCGGCCGCCAGCAACAGGGCTGACGGATAAATCCCGATGCTCACCGAGATCGGCAGCAACTCGGACACAAGATCGCCGACCAGGACCGGCACGACCGCGCCGACGATCAAGCCGATGATGATGCCCAGGCCGGCCAGGATCAGGATTTGGATGAAATAGATCCGGAAGATCAGACGGCCCTCGGCGCCAAGGCATTTCAGGGTCGCGATCGTTGCGATTCTGGTATCGACAAAGGCCTTCACGGCGTTGCCGATGCCGACACCACCGACCAACAGCGCCGTCAGCCCGACCAGCGTCAGGAACAGCGCCAGCCGGTCGATCATGGTCTGCAATTGCGGTGCGGCGTCGCTGAAGTCGGTGATGCTCCAGCCCGCCTCTGGGTGGGCGGCGCGTATGGCCGCGATCGCGTCTTCGGCGGGCAGGTCCTGCGGCAAGCGCAGGCGATAATTCCAATAGACCAGGCTGCCCGGCTGAAGAAGACCGGCGGCCTCGATCGCGCCGCGCGACACCATCAGGCGCGGTCCAAGGACAAAGGCGCCGGCGGCCGCGCGGTCGGGCTCTTCCTCGATCACCGCCCGGACATCGATCTCGATCTCGCCGATGCGCAGCCGATCGCCGACGGACAGGTCATGCCGGGTCAGAATGGTCTCGTCGGCAACCGCGCCCCAGACCCCGTCAATCTGTCCCAACGCCTCATCGATCGGCAGGGGCGGGGCCAGATCCATCTCGCCGTAGAGCGGATAGACGTCGTCAACCGCTTTCAGTTCGACCAGGCTGCTGTCTTCGCCGTCGATCGTGCGCGCCATGGCGCGGGCCTCAACGATCTCCGAGACGTCGCCCAGAGACTCCAAGGTCGCGCGCTGTGCCTCGTCCGCCTGGATGAAGACCAGGCGCAGGGAGACGTCGCCGCCAAGGATGGCCCGGCCGTCATCGCGCAGGCTCGACTGCACGCCGCTCGCCAGCGAGTTCACCGTGGCAATCGCGGCGACGCCCAGGACGAGGCAGCCTAGGAAAATCCAGAACCCGCGCAGACCGCCGCGCAACTCTCGGCGCGCCAAACGCGCCGCCAGGCCCCATCGCACGCTGGTTGCCGACACGCCCCTATTCCGCCGCTTGCTCGGCCGGCTCGCCGGCATCGACGATCATACCGTCTTCCAGGCGAACGATCCGGTCGCATCGCGCCGCCAACTCCCGATCATGGGTGATCAGCATCAGCGTGGCGCCGCGCCGCCGCGACAGGTCGAACATCAAATCGATGATCTGGTGGCCGGTGCTTCCGTCCAGATTGCCGGTCGGCTCATCGGCCAGCACCAGCATTGGCTCGGCGGCGAACGCCCGGGCGAGCGCGCATCGCTGCTGTTCCCCGCCGGACAACTGGCCCGGATAGTGCGTCAGCCGATGGCCCAGGCCGACCGCCTCAAGCCCCTCGCGGGCCTTGTCGAACGCGTCAGCCCGGCCGGCCAGTTCAAGCGGAATGGCGACGTTTTCCAGCGCCGACATGGTCGGCACCAGGTGGAAGTTCTGAAACACGATGCCGACCTGGTCTCTACGGAACAGGGCCAGTGCGTCTTCCGACAGGCCGGTCAGTTCCTGCCCATAGACCGACACAGTGCCGCTCGTGGCCCGCTCCAGCCCGCCGATCACCATCATCATGGATGACTTGCCGGAGCCCGACGGCCCGACGATGCTGACGACCTCGCCGCCGCCGATCGTCAGATTTATCCCGCGCAGGATGTTGACCGGGCCGGCCATGCTGTCCAACTCTAAATGCACATCGCGAAGAACGACCGCAGCGGGCAAAGGACGATCCATGAAATTCCCTGACATCAGTCGGTGGCGCGGGCCGGGCATGCCAGCCAGAGATGGACGCGGAGTTTCGGGAGTCAATGGCTGGGCCGCAGTGTCCGTCGTCACCGTGGCTCTCGTTGCTGTCCCGGCGACCGCGGAACCGCTGGTTCTGCTCGCGCTTGGCGACAGTCTGGTCGCGGGATTTGGCCTGCCGCCCGATGACGGCTTTACGGCGGTGCTGGAAGACGCCCTGCAGGCCGAAGGCTACGACGTCACCGTCGTCAATGCGGGTGTTTCGGGCGACACGACCGCCGGCGGCGTCGCACGTTTGGATTGGTCGCTGGCGGACGATCCCGATGCGGTTCTGGTCGAATTGGGCGCCAACGACATGCTGCGCGGGCTTGACCCCGAGGACGCGCGCGAGAACCTCTCGGCCATCCTGGCGCGGCTTCGCGACGAGGGCATTCCCACGCTGCTGGCCGGCATGCGGGCCAGCCCGAGCTGGGGACCGGAGTATCAGGCGGCGTTCGACACGATTTACCCTGATCTTGCCAGCGAATACGGCGTGCCGCTGTACCCGTTTTTCCTGGAGGGCGTCGCCGCCGACCCGGCACTCAACCAGCCCGACGGCATTCACCCGAACCGCGACGGCGTAGATGTCATCGTGGCAAATCTCCTGCCCTATGTGATCGACTTGATCGACGGACAGACCAGCGCCGGCGGTTGATCCCGCCTGGGCCGCATCCAATCTGTTGGGTCCCAACGATTTAGGGGCGCGACCCTCTTCCGGCTGCGCCTCTCCCAGCGACAGGATGGCTCAAGATGGAAATGCGTCGGCTTGGCCGAACCGATGTCGATGTCTCCGTGCTGTGCCTCGGCACCATGACCTGGGGCCAGCAGAACAGCGAGGCCGAGGGCCATCAACAGATGGACTATGCCGTCGGCAAGGGCATCAACTTCTTCGACACGGCGGAGATGTATGCCGTGCCGCCCACGCCAGAATCCTACGGCTCGACGGAAGAGATCATCGGCACCTGGTTCAAGGCGCGCGGCAACCGCGACCGTATCATCCTTGCGACCAAGATCGCGGGCCCCGGAGACATGGGCTGGGTGCGCGACGGTCATACGCGGCTTGACGAGAAGAATATCCTGGCGGCCGCCGAGGCCAGCCTGAAGCGTCTGCAGACCGACTATATCGACCTGTTCCAGGTTCATTGGCCGAACCGCACGGTGAACAAGTTCGGCCAGCTCGGCTTTACCGAGGCGGGGGAAGAGGACTTTGTCCACCCGGAGGAGACGCTGGCGGCACTGGCCAAACTGGTGCAACAGGGCAAGGCGCGCCATGTCGGCGTCAGCAACGAATCCGCCTGGGGCACGATGACCTACCTGGCGGCCGCGGATCGCGCCGGCCTGCCTCGGATCGCATCGATCCAGAACGCCTATAACCTGCTGAACCGGGCTTTTGAGGTGGGATTGAGCGAGATCGCGGCGCGCGAACAGGTGGGCCTGTTGGCCTACTCCCCGCTGGCGGGCGGTGCGCTCTCCGGCAAATACCTGAACGGTGCCGTGCCAAAGGGCTCGCGGCGGGATTTCGATTGGCGCCCGTCGCGCTATGCGACGCCAAATGCGGATCCGGCCGTGACGCGCTATCTCGAAATCGCCCGACGCCACGGGCTCGACCCGTGCCAGATGGCCATCGCTTACGTGAACAGCCGGCCGTTCGTGACGTCCAGCATCATCGGCGCGACGACGATGGATCAACTGAAGACCAATATCGGCGCGGCCGAAGTGGCGCTGAACGATGAGGTGCTTTCCGAGATCGAGGCCGCACACCACGACTACACCATCCCGTGCCCGTGAGTGCGTCATGCACCGGCTGTTCGTCGCCATCGAGATTCCGCAAGCCGTGCGGCAGATGCTCGCGCTGCTGCAAGGCGGCGTGCCGGGCGCGCGCTGGGTTTCGCCAGACAATTTCCATCTGACCCTGCGCTTCATCGGGGATGTCTCACCGCCCGCGATCAGCGACCTGATAGCGGGCTTGGGGCAGATCTCGGCCCCCGCATTCACACTGCAACTCGAAGGGGTCGGCAGTTTCGGCAATGGCCGCACGAAGTCCGTGCTGTGGGCCGGCGTTCAACGCTCCGATGCCCTGAAGTTCCTTCGCGACAAGGTCGATCGGGCCGTGGTCGCGTCCGGTTTCGCGCCCGACGGTCGCAAGTTCACGCCCCACATCACGCTCGCCTATGCCAAGCAGGCGCCGACAAACCGCTTGACGGGCTGGTTGGGCGACCATGCTCTCTTCCGCAGCCAGGCGATCGAGGTCGCTGGTTTCGCGCTGATGGAAAGCCGCCGTGGCGGCGAAGGCTCCGTCTATACTGAGCTTGCCCAGTTCGATCTGGCCTGACCGGCCAACGGAATCTCTTCACAATCCGGCAAGTCTTGCGTGATCGCGACGGAAACCACATTGTCCTGCGTTATAGTCACATGTATTTCAAACTCTGACTGTTGATCGCGGCCGATGGCCATTTGGAAGCAAGTTCTGATCGTTGCAGCCCTCGCGGTGGTCGGGGTTGCCGCCTGGCTGCAGTTCGGTGGCCAGGCAGGCGGCTCATCGGACAACGCGACGAGATGGCGAGGCGCGTCGACGGCCGCCTATGTTGTGACCGAGCCGGCCGTGCCCGCCGTCAGCGGCCAGCGCCTGCGAGCGGTCGGCACCGCCGAGGCGCGACAGACAGTCAGCCTCTTTCCGGACGTGGCCGGACAGGTCGTGGCCGTGCATTTCCGGTCGGGCGAGGTCGTTACCGAAGGCCAGGCGTTGGTGCAGTTGGACGACGCGGACGAGCGTCTGGCCGTCGAGGCGGCCTCCATCATGCTGGCCGACGCCTCGGCGACAGTGGAACGGTACGGTCAGCTTGTCGGCACCGGTGCCGTGTCGACCGTTGCGCGCGACCAGGCGGCCACCGCCGTCGATACCGCGACGAACGATCTGGCGCGGGCGCAGCTCGAACTCGATCGGCGGACCATCCGCGCGCCGATCATGGGTCTGGTCGGCATCGTCGACCTTGAGCCGGGCGATCGGGTCGACAACACCACACTGATCACACGCATCGACGACAGCGCCACCCTGATCGTGGACTTCACCGTGCCCGAACGCTTCGCCGGCCAGGTCCATATCGGCCAGCCGATCGTCGCCACCACCGGGGCGTTCCCGGATCAGGTGTTCGAGGGCGAGATCACCGCGCTCGACAGCCGGCTTGACGCCGCCAGCCGAACGCTGACCGTGCGCGCCGAGATCGACAATGATGGCTGGCTGGTGCCAGGGCTTGCCTTTGCCGTCGAACTGGCCTTCGAAGGCGCCGAATACCCTGCTGTCGATGACATTGCCATCCAATGGGATCGTTCCGGATCTTATGTCTGGTCGGTCGAGGAAGATCGGGCTCTCAGGGTCCCGGTGACGATCGTCGAGCGCCGCGGTGGGCTGGTCTTGCTCGATGGACCGCTGAACATCGGTGACCCGGTCGTGGTTGCCGGCAGCCAACGGCTGTCGGACGGCAGCGAGGTTACGCTGGAGCCACCCAGACCGGCGCGTCCGAGCGCCAACCCGGGATCGGAGGGCGCCGGCGGATGAACGTCTCGGTCCGGGACCTTCCGGCGCTCTGCGTGCGGCGGCCGGTCCTGGCCGTGGTCATGAACCTGTTGATCGTGATCGCGGGTGCGGCCGCCCTGATGGGTGTCGAGATCCGCGAACTGCCGGATGTCGACCGGCCGGTCGTCAGCGTCACGACGACCTATAGCGGTGCCGCGCCGGAAACCGTGGACGCCGAAATCACCAGTCTGATCGAAGGTGCGGTCGCGCGCGTGTCCGGCGTGGAGTCGATATCTTCGTCCTCGTCGTCCGGTTTCAGCCGCGTGACGATCGAGTTTTCGCCGGACGCCGATTTGCAAGTGGTCGCTGGCGACGTGCGCGACGCGGTCTCCACGATCGAACGGCGGCTGCCGGACGGCGCCGAGGCGCCGACCGTCGTCAAGGCCGACGCCGATGCCAGCCCGATCATCCGTCTTGCGGTCGCCACGGACACGCTGCCGGTCGATCAGTTGAGCCGGCTGGTGGACACCGTGGTTGTCGATCGGCTGGCGGCCGTCGACGGTGTTGCCGACGTCACCTCCTACGGGGTTCGCAATCCGGTCTTTGCGGTCACCATCGACCCGGTCGCGATGGCCAGCCGCAGCATCTCGCTGGTTCAGCTTGATGAAGCGCTAGCCCAAGCGGCGGTTGACCTGCCGGCCGGCACGCTGGTGACGACGAACCGCGAGATCCTTGTGCGGGCCGACGCCACGGCGACCTCTGAAGACACGATCGCGGATCTCTGGGTCGACGGCACGACGCGGGTATCGGACATCGCCACCGTCCATTTGCGGCCGGAGGTCGGTGGATCGGTGACGCACCATAACGGTCAGCGCTCGATCGGTCTCGGCATCGTCCGCCAGCCGAACTCCGACACGATCGCGATCTCGCATGCCGTGAACGCCGCGATTGCGGACCTAAATGATCAGCTCGATGGCGTGACCATCACCAATCTCGCCGACGATGCCGTCTTCATCGAGGGCGCAATCGGCGAGGTGGCGTTCAGCCTGATGATCGCCACGATCATCGTTGTCGCCGTGGTCTTTCTCTTCCTGGGCTCCGCCGCCTCGACCCTGGTGCCGGCCGTTACCGTGCCGATCGCCATCGTTGGGACGATTGCGGCCATCTGGCTGCTCGGGTTTTCCGTCAATCTCTTGACCTTGCTCGCCCTGGTCCTGGCCACTGGGATGGTGGTCGACGACGCCATTGTCGTCCTGGAGAGCATCGAACGGCATCGCGCCCAGGGCATGGGTCCCCGCGCGGCCGCGGTGTTGGGCACGCGACAGGTTTTCTTCGCCGTTTTGGCGACGACGGCGACCTTGGCGGCGGTGTTCGTGCCGCTGGCGTTCTTGCCCGGCACGGCAGGCGCACTGTTCACCGAGTTTGGATATGTGCTGGCCATCGCCGTGGTGATCTCGTCCTTTGTCGCCTTGACCCTGTGCCCGATGATGGCTTCGCGCCTCGGCGGCACGAGCGACGGGGGTCCGGCGCCGCTGTTTTCGCGCATGCTGGGCGCGATCGGCCGGCCGATTGCACGCCTCTACCGGATCGTGCTGCGCGCCTGTCTGGCGGCGCCACTGGTTGTCGTGGCCGTGGCGATCGGCTTCACGGTCGTGGCCTGGGGCATCTTCCAAGGCTTGCCGCAGCAATTGGTGCCGCCGGAGGATCGGGGCCGCATGTTCGTCGTCCTATCGGCACCGAACGGCGCCAGCTTCGAATACACCGAGGCCCAGATGCGCGACGTGGAAGCCTTGGTGAACCCGCTGTTGGATGCCGGCTTGGCCACGGATGTCTATTCGATCGCCGGCGCCGGCCGATCATCGCGCGGCTTTCTGATCGTCACGCTGGCGCCTTGGGACGAGCGGGACGAGAGCCAGCAGCAGATCATGCGCAGCCTGATCCCCGAACTTCTGGCGCTGCCCGCGGTCAGCGTTGCTATCCGCAGCCCCAACAGCCTGGGCATACGCGGCGGCGGTACGGGCCTAAGCTTCGCCCTGACAGGAACCGACTACGCCGTGATCGCCGACGCCGCCGACGATTTGGTCGAGGAGATGCGCGAGCGCCTGCCGGGTCTGATCGAACCCTCGGTCGGCTTCGATGCCAGCCAGCCGCAATATGACGTCATTGCCGATCGCGAGGCCGCGGCCGCGCTGGGCGTTTCGATCGACAGCATTGCCCAGGCCATGCTGACCATGCTTGACGGACGCGAGGTCGCGGAGGTCTATGACGGCGACGTTGCCATTCCGATCCGGGTCGAGGCGCCGCTGGACGCCGTGAACGATCCCAGCGATTTGGAAAACCTCTATGTTTCGACGTCCGAAGGGCAGGTCGTGCCGCTCTCGGCCGTGGTCAGCATCGTCGAGACCTCGATTGCGACCTCGTTGCCGCGCGAAGGACAGCGGCGCGCCGTGCCGATCTATGCCAGCCTGGCGGAAGGCTACGATCTTGGGACGGCGGTAACGGATTTGGAGGCCTTGGCCGCCGAGGTCCTGCCGGAGAACATCGGCATTCTCATGCTGGGCGATGCGGCGGCGCTGGAGCAAACAGCCTCCGGCACGCTGATCACGTTCGGCATCGCCTTGCTGGTCGTGCTGCTCGTGCTGGCCGCCCAGTTCGAAAGCTTCGTGGCGGCCATGATCATCATCGTGACCGTACCGCTGGGCCTTGGGGCGGCCGTCTTGGCGATCGCCCTGTCCGGTGGTTCGATCAACATCTACAGCCAGATTGGTCTGGTCATGATCGTCGGGCTGATGGCCAAGAACGGCATCCTGATCGTCGAATTCGCCGCCCAGTTGCGCGACCAGGGCCGATCCGTTCGCGAAGCGGTCGAGGAAGCGTGCGTCATCCGGTTCCGGCCGATCATGATGACCGCCCTGTCCACGGTCTGCGCGGGCCTGCCCCTGGTTCTGGCCAGCGGCCCCGGCATGGAGGCGCGCTCGGCGCTGGGCTGGATCGTCGTCGGCGGGCTGGGCTTTGCGACCCTGTTCACACTGTTCGTGACGCCGGTCGCCTATCTGCTGCTGGCCGGGCTGTCAAAGCCCCGCAGCGACGAGGCCCGCCGGCTTGAGGCCGAGGTGGCGGCGGCAGATGGCTCTGCGTCTCAGCGGTCCAGTCGGAGCACCGTTCCGGATGCGGCGGAGTGATCGTCCGGGCCGGTTACCGCAGTCCCAGCCCCATCGCCTGGCGCATGAAGAAGCGTTTGAGCGGTGGCAGCCTGCCGACCATCTCCAGACCCAGCCCCCGTGCCGCGCGGATCGGCAGAACCCGGTTGGAAAACAGCCGGTTCAGCAGGTCCGTCGTCGCCAGCATGGTGGCATTGTCCGGCCGCCGGCGCCGTTCGTAGGTTGCCAGCAAACCACGATCGCCTAGGTCGAGGCCAAGCCGCGCCCGATCGATCAGCAGTTCGGACAGCAAGGCCACGTCGCGCAGCCCCAGATTGAGGCCTTGGCCCGCGATCGGGTGAATGGCATGGGCGGCCTCGCCGATCAGCGCCAGGCGCGTATCCGTGTAACGCCGCGCATGTAGGACGCCGAGCGGATAACGGAAGCGGTCGCCAAGCAGGCGCACACGCCCGAGATAGTCGCCCATGCGCTCGTTCAGGGCCTTGTTGAAGTCAGGCACTGAGAGGCCGAGGAAGTAATCCGCGCGCGCGGGCCGCTCGGTCCAAACGATCGACGAGCGGTGATCGACGCCATTGCCCTTTGCCTTGGGCGCGTCGGTCATCGGCAAGACGGCGAATGGGCCTTCCGGCATGAAATGCTCCAGCGCCAGCCCAGCATGCGGCTTTGCGTGCGCGATGGTGCAGACGATGGCGTGCTGATCGTAGCGCCAGCGGCGAAAGCCGATGCTGGCGTCCTGGCGCACCATCGAGCCCCTGCCATCGGCACCGATGACGATCTCCGCCTTGATCTGCGTTCCATCGGCCAAGGTCGCCGTGACGGCCTCGTCGGCGCGGTCTATCGCCGTGACGGTCGCCGGCGCCAGATGGGTTACGGATTTCAGATCGTTGAGCGCGGCGAACTGTGCCAGACGGATCAGCCTGTTTTCGACGATATGGCCAAACGGCGCCCCGTCGGATTCCGAGGCCATCTCGCGATGGTCGAAATGCAGAAACAGCGGCTGGCGGTCGTCCGCAATCCTGATGTCCAAGATGGGCTCGGCATCCGGCAACAAGGGCTGCCAAAGGCCGGCGCTATTCAGCACCTGCTGTGAGCCGAAGGAGATCGCCGTCGTCCTGCCGTCGAACGGCAGGGCCGCACGCGCCTTCTTGCTCTCGCGATCGGCGACGATCACCGGCAGGCCGGCTTTTCCCAATCTGGCGGCAAGCGTTAAGCCAGCGAGGCCGCCGCCGACGATCAAGACACGGCAACTTAGTGTCCCGTTCTTTCGGCGCGAGGCGTCTCGCGCGCGTGTCGCGCTTTTTGTCGTAGTCATCGGAGGACTTTCCGCCCCGATCAGATGCTTGTCCAGGGACAAGACAGCACACTAACTTGCCTAATTTATAGGCGACAGTTCCCGTTTGCCTAATAATTCGGCGTCTATGGCTGCGATTGGGCGGATATTCCCCGATTTTGAGCCGAATGACGCGGTGCACCCAAACTGGCACGGTTTTTGAGTCAGTTTTGTGTCGAAGCTGTATTTCCACGGCAGCAAGGCACCCCGGTCATGAAGAAACCGGGTCATTCGGACTGAATCAGGGGACTGAGCAATGAAACTGGTGATGGCCATCATCAAGCCTTTCAAGTTGGACGAGGTGCGTGAGGCGCTGACCTCGCTCGGCTTGCAAGGCTTGACCGTCAGTGAGGTCAAGGGCTTTGGCCGACAAAAGGGGCAAACCGAAATCTATCGGGGCGCTGAGTACTCCATCAGCTTCCTGCCCAAGGTGAAGATTGAGGTCGTGGTTGCCGACGACATGCTGGATGGCGTGGTCGAGGCGATCCAGAAGTCGGCCAATACCGGCCGTATCGGCGACGGCAAGGTCTTCGTCATGGACATCGCGCAGGCGGTGCGCATCCGCACCGGAGAGACCAACGCGGAGGCTCTGTAATCAAATGAGGACTGACATGCTGAAGAAATTGGCGCTCGCAACAGGCGCCCTCGGCCTGGTCGGCTTGGCGATGATCGAGCCATCGCTGGCACAGGAAACCGAAACCGCCGCTGAGGCGGCGGCCGAAACCGTCGAGGCTGCCGCAGAAGCGATACCGGAAATGGGCGTGCCGGCTGAATCGGCTTTCGTTTTCAACACCTTTTCGTTCTTGATTTCCGGTGCGCTGGTGATGTGGATGGCGGCCGGTTTTGCCATGCTGGAATCGGGCCTGGTGCGGACCAAGAACACCGCCGCGATATGTCTGAAGAACATCACCCTCTATTCGATCGCCGGCATCATGTACTACCTGATCGGCTACGATCTTATGTACACCGACGTGAGTGGCTACATCGGCAGCTTCTCGCTGTTCTACAACACGTCGGAGGCGGAGTTGGCGCTGTTTGCCGCCGAAGAGCCGACCAATGAGATGGTCGCGGCGGTTGTGGGCAACGGCTATTCGGTCATGTCCGACTGGTTCTTTCAGATGGTCTTTGTAGCGACCGCAGCCTCGATTGTTTCAGGAACAATCGCCGAACGCGTTCGGTTCTGGCCGTTCATGATCTTCATCATCGTGCTGACCGGTCTGATCTATCCGATCCAGGGTTCGTGGACCTGGGGCGGCGGCTGGCTCACGGAGATGGGCTTCAGTGACTTCGCGGGGTCGACCATCGTCCACTCGGTCGGCGGTTGGGCAGCAGTGACTGGCGCTCTTATCATCGGCGCGCGCCGCGGCAAGTACAACAAGGACGGCTCGATCAACCCAATGCCGGGTGCAAACCTGCCCTTGGCGACGCTCGGGACGTTCATCCTCTGGCTGGGCTGGTTCGGCTTCAATGGCGGTTCACAGCTTGCCTTGGGTTCAGCGCTTGACGCTGCGGCCATGGCCGGCGTGTTCGTGAACACAAACCTGGCGGCTGCCGGTGGCGTGGTCGCGGCCATCATCATGACCCAGATCATGTTCAAGAAGATCGACCTGACTTTCGCGCTGAACGGCGCGATCGCGGGCCTCGTCTCGATTACCGCCGGTCCTGATCTGACCAACCATTTCATGTCGATCATCATCGGCGCGATCGGCGGCGTCATCGTCGTTCTGGCGGTGCCCATCATCGACAGATTGAAGATCGATGATGTCGTCGGCGCCATTCCGGCCCACCTCGTTGCGGGCATTTGGGGAACGCTGGCGGTCGGCATTTTCGGCGGTGGCAATCTGGGCGTGCAGATCATCGGCATTGCGGCAGTTGGTGCGTTCGTCGTGATCACTAGCGCGATTGTCTGGCTGATCATCAAGGCCGTTATCGGGCTGCGCGTCTCCGAGGAGGACGAGGTCCTCGGCCTCGATCGGACCGAGCTGGGCATGGAGGCTTATCCGGAATTCGGACAGGGCTCCCAGCGCGCCTAACTGGCTCCCATGACGGGCCCTGGCTTCGGCCGGGGCCCAACTTCTGGCCCCGAATGGCTTGCCGTTCGGGGCCTTCTCTTTGCTGTTCACCAGACGTTCCTATCGCGCTGTCCGCCAAGGTCAGGTCTAAGTATCTGCCGGCAAGCAATTGATTCAGAAATATTCTGTTTTCGGCGATACCTTGTATCCAGGCCGTTTGGCGGGTATTTTGGAATCAGGTGGCAGTTGGAATCGCTTGATTCGATGGTTGGTGCGGAATCCATGGTGGCGGAGCGGCTGGAGCGTTTGACGGACTATCCGTTCGCGCGTCTGCGCGCGTTGCTTGATGGCATTCAGCCGCCGCAAGGCCGCGAGCCGATATCGATGTCGGTCGGCGAACCGCAGGATCCATGTCCCGGTTTCGTCGCCGGCATCCTGGACGCGCATCGCGCGGATTGGAACCGCTACCCCCCTGTCGGTGGCACGCCGGCCCACAATCAGGCCTGTCTCGGTTGGCTGCGGCGGCGTTTCGGCGCGGTTGCCGACAGGCTGACGCCCGATCAGGTCTTGCCGCTGTCGGGCACGCGCGAGGGTATGTTTCTGGCCGCGCAGGCCTTGGTGCCGGAAAGAAAGGCCGGCGGGCAACCGGTGGTCTGCCTGCCCAACCCCTATTACGCCGGCTACGAAGGCTCGGCGGTCATGTCGGGGGCCGAACCGGTTTATCTGGATTGCCGCGCCGAAACCGGCTTTCTGCCGGATCTGGACGCACTTGAGCCGGACTTGCTGGCGCGAACGGCCCTGTTCTTTCTGTGCAGCCCGACCAACCCGCAGGGCGTAATCGTGCCGCGGGACTACCTGGTTCGGCTCATCGGCCTTGCCCGGCAGCATGGCTTCGTGCTTGCCGTGGACGAATGCTACGTCGAGATCTACGGCGATCGCAAACCGATCGGGGCGTTGGAGGCCGCGGACGGCGATCTGACCGGTCTCCTGCTGTTCCAATCGCTGTCCAAACGGTCCAACGCCGCGGGGCTGCGGGCCGGCTTCGTCGTCGGTGATCGCGCATTGATCGAGCCGCAGCGGCGCCTGCGGTCCTACTCCACCGCCTGCATGCCGCTGCCGGTTCAAGCGGCCGCCGCCGCCTTGTGGGACGATGACGCGCATGTCGCCGGCGTTCGCGACCGCTATCGCCAGCGCTTTAACGCGGCCTGTGCGGCGTTGGCGCCCCACCTGCCGTATCAGCGGGCCGAGGCGGGCTTCTTTCTCTGGCTGGACGTGGGCGACGGTATGGAGGCGGCGGCCGCCCTTTGGCGAGAAGCAGGGCTCCGGCTGCTGCCAGGTGCTTTCCTGTCGAAGGCCGGGCCGGACGGACGCTCGGTGGGCGATCCCTATGTGCGCATCGCCGTCGTGCACGACCCGGAAACAATCGCCGAGGCGATGCGCCGTGCCGCGCCGATCCTGGCCCGATCGCGGGAAAAGGCGGTGGCCGATCTGTCGACGACAAGCAACGATGAGGCGCGCCTGGAGCGTGCCGGAGGTTTGTGATGGCGCGTGCTGCATCCCCGGCAACCGGCCGGCTTCCGCGAAGCCAGGCATCGCGCGGGCAATCGACGCGACGGCGCCCCCAGCGGGGGCGGTCAACCTCGGCACGATCTAGGGCCCAAACCCGTTCCTCGCTACTGCCGGAAAGTGTCGCCCTGTTTGTCGGCCAGCGAGCAAAGCAGATCGGCGGGCTGGCGTTGCTGACGGCGGCAGTGCTGCTTTTTGTCGCCTTGGCGAGCTACAGCTCGACAGACCCGTCATGGAACCGCGTCGGCGGCACTGAAGGCACCCAGAACTGGCTGGGTGCCTTTGGCGCCTATCCGGCCGATCTGCTGATCCAGACCTTGGGCGGTGCGGGCTATCTCTTTGCCCTGGTGCCGCTGGTTTGGGGCTGGCGGCTTCTTCGCGTTCGGCCGGTCGGGCCGGCCTGGCTGCGCGTCGCGGGACTGGCCCTGACGGCGCCCGTCGCTGCCGCCATGCTTGCGCCCTTTGCTGCGCCGGCCAGCTGGATCGGCGTGTTCAGTCTCGGTGGGGCCTTGGGCGCCATGGTGATGGGCTGGCTGGCCGAACAGGCCATGCCGTATTGGGGTTGGATCTCGCCCCAATGGTTCTCTGCCATGCTTGCCGTGCCGGCCCTGATCCTCGTGCTGATCGCGCTCGGCCTTGGCCTCGGTGAGTGGCGTCGCATCATCGTCTATCTCGTCCGGCAGGGCAGCGCCGGCATCGCCTGGGGCGCCCGCTATGGCTGGTGGCTGTTGGCGCTTGGCTGGTACTACACCAGGATCGGTGCCGCCTGGCTGTGGCCACGATTGGTTGCCGCTGGTGCGTTCACAGCGCGGGGGGCTGAAAGCATGCTTCAGCGCCGGCGCGCCAAGCAGGCGCCGCCGGTTGATCGCGCCGAGCCGGAAGGCATCGATCCCATCGAAATGCCTTCCGATGACGACCAGTCCGGTTCGGAGCCGCAGGTCGTGCCGCCGAACGCGTCGGCCGCCGTCGCCGCCAAGCCGATCCGCGTGCAAGCGCCGCCGGGACCGGCGCCGACCCTGCGCCGTCCGCGTACCGACAGCCGCCAGTCGCGTCTGGAGTTGGCGCCGAGCGCCGAATACGAGCTGCCGCCACTCGACATCCTGGGCGCGGCCGATCCGGCGACCCGCCCGGCCCAGCAAAGCGAGGCGGCGCTGCAGGAAACGGCGGCGATGTTGGAAAGCGTGCTGGGCGATTTCGGCGTTCGGGGTTCCATTGTGCGGGTCAATCCGGGCCCCGTCGTGACCCTGTTCGAACTGGAACCCGCGCCGGGCACGAAGTCCAGCCGGGTGATCGGCCTGGCCGACGACATCGCCCGGTCGATGAGCGCGGTTTCGGTCCGCGTGGCCGTGGTGCCCGGCCGCAATGTCATCGGCATCGAAATGCCGAACGCGACGCGTGAGATCGTGCTGTTGCGCGAGATCCTGGAAAACCCGGTCTATGACCGCGCGTCGGGCAAGCTGACACTGGTCTTGGGCAAGGAGATCGGTGGACAGCCGGTCATCGCCGATCTGGCCCGCATGCCCCACCTGCTGGTGGCCGGTACCACCGGTTCCGGCAAGTCGGTGGCGATCAACACGATGATCCTGTCGCTGCTCTACCGGCTGCCGCCGGAAAACTGCCGCTTGATCATGATCGATCCGAAGATGCTGGAACTCAGCATCTATGACGGCATCCCGCACCTGCTGTCGCCGGTGGTCACGGACCCCAAACAGGCTGTGGTGGCCCTGAAATGGGCGGTGCGCGAGATGGAGGATCGTTACCGCGCCATGTCCAAGATGGGCGTGCGCAATGTCGAGGGCTATAACCAGCGCCTGCGCGAGGCCAAGCGCAAGGGCGAGAGCCTGATGCGCCGTGTCCAGACCGGGTTCGATCCCGACACCGGCAAGCCGGTGTTCGAGGACCAGCCACTCGATCTGACGGAACTGCCCTACATCGTCGTCGTGGTCGACGAGATGGCGGATCTGATGATGGTCGCCGGCAAGGATATCGAGGGTGCCATCCAGCGCCTGGCGCAGATGGCACGGGCGGCCGGCATCCATCTGATCATGGCGACGCAGCGGCCGTCGGTCGACGTTATCACCGGCACGATCAAGGCCAACTTCCCCACCCGGATCAGCTTTCAGGTCACGTCCAAGATCGACAGCCGTACGATCCTGGGCGAGGGCGGGGCGGAACAACTGCTGGGCCAGGGTGACATGCTCTACATGGCCGGTGGCGGCCGGATCACCCGCGTGCACGGTCCGTTCGTCTCGGACAGCGAGGTTGAGTCCGTAGTCAACCATCTGCGCGCCCAGGGCGAGCCCGAATACAACGACAGCGTGCTTGAGGACGAAGACGAGGCCGCCGCCATCGACGCCATGCTCGGCGGTGGCAGTGCGCCGGGCGGCGGCAATTCAGGCGACGAGCTCTATGACCGGGCGGTCGCGCTCGTCGCCCACGAACGCAAGGCGTCGACCAGCTTCGTCCAGCGCCATCTGCAGATCGGCTACAACCGGGCCGCGCGGATCATCGACCGCATGGAGGCCGAGGGCGTGGTCTCGAAAGCCAACCATGTCGGCAAGCGCGAGGTTCTTGTCGGCGATCATGGGGGCGATTAGCCCAACGGGACTGTGGCCGCCGTCTCGGCCCGGCTTGCGGCACCCCCTCAATCCCGATAGTCGACGTCGATGCGGCGGCCTAATTGCAATGCCTGGTCGGCGGCCTCGATGACGCAGGCCGCATCGTAGGCGTCGTCCACCGTCGACAACGGCCTGGCCCCTTGCGCGACGCAGTCGTTGAGAAAATAAAGCTGGGTGTAGAGAAAGCTGTCCCAATAGGCCGCATCGTCTTGGCCGGCACCGGGTTCTTCGTCGACCTTGATCTGATCCCAGGACGCGACGCCGGTGCCCCGCGCGCCCAGGATCTTGAACTTCACCGTCCAGGGGTCTCGCGACCAATCGTCGGTTGAGAACGACGCCCAAAGGTTGGCGATAATGCCGTCTTCGTACCCGGCCGTGATCATGATCTGGTCGATCGTGTCGGGATTGGTGAAGTGCACCCGTGAGGCCGTGGCGCTGACATGGGCCGGCCGTCCGGCGAAGTAGAGCAGGGCATAGACGTGATGGATGGTCAGGCCGCCCATGGCGGGGTCCGGGCGCCCGACCTCCGGCGGCAGTCGTTGATTGTAGAGTGCCCAGAAGCTGTTCAGCCGCCCCAGCCGGCCGGAGGTGAGATGGGCGTGAATGCGCCGGACCTCGGGCGCGTAGATGTAGTTGTGTGAGGGCATGCAGACACGGTCCGACGCGCTGGCCGCGTGGCGAATACGCCCCACCTCGGCACGGGTGACGCCGATCGGCTTTTCGATCAGCACATGCTTGCCCGCCTCCAGGGTGCGCACCGCCAGGTCGGCATGGGCCTGGCTGGCGTTCAAAATGAAGACTGCCTCGATGTCCGGTTGGGCGAGCAGCACGTCGGCGCTGTCATAGGCAGTTCCGCCATGCTGGTCGGCAAACCGCTCCGCATTGGCATGGGATCGGCTCCACACGCCGGCCAGTTGACCGGCGCCGCCTTCGGCCAGCGCCTTTGCGTGCAGGCCGGCAACCGTGCCGGCGCCCATGAAGCCAACCTTGATCATCCCGCCCTCGCCAATCGCTACGCCGTCTCGCGAACCGTCGCTGATTGGTAGCACTCACCGAGGACGAAGTCCCAGCCGCTATCGTAGCCGTCGCGGGTTGCCTGCGCTGCGGCGCCAAAACGGTCCCAATTGCGATGTTCGAGGGATACTCTTGTGCCCTTATCGCCGGCGCCCTCAAAGCGGATTTCGACCTCCGACGCCTCATCGGCGGGCCGGCCGACATGCCAGGAAAACAACAGCTTCCGGCCCCGTTCGGCTTCGATCACCTGGCCCCAATCATGGGTCGTGCCGTCCTCGCACACCTCATAGATGCGGCCGCCCGGTTGCGCCTCGAAGACGACGAACCGGGGCGCACCGCCGCTTTGCGAGGCGACGATGGAATGGCTGTGCTTGGGCCACCAGGCGTCGATGCGGGCCGTGAAGATGTCGAAGGCTTCGTTCGGCCCGCAGGCGGCGAAAACAGTCTTCATCACGGGGTCGATCATGATCGTTCTCCCTCTTGCTTGGTGTAGCCGACAAAATTGTCCAGCACGTCGGTCCAGAAGCTATCGAGATAGTCGCGAAGCGCACTAAGCCCTTCTGGATTAGCGCGGAAAAAGCCGCGCTTGCCCTCATAGCGGACGGCAACCAGGCCGGCCTCGCGTAAGGCCTTCAGGTGCTGGGACACGGCCGGCTTGCTGACCCGCTGGCTGGCGGCGATGACCGCGAACGCGCGCTCGCCACCGCGCAACTGTTCAAAAATGCTCCTCCGCGTCGGGTCCGCCAGCGCCGAGAGCGCATTATGATAAGTCATAACTTAACATAGAATCGAATGCTGCGCCCCGTCAATGTCAGTGGGGCCATGGTTTGACATCGATCAACGCGGGCCACGCATCGCTGGCCTAACGCGTGGGGCATGAGTTCGATTGCCATGAAATACGCGACCGCCCGGGCGCCGCGTTACACCAGCTATCCGACCGCACCCCATTTCCAGAAGGGCTTTCCGGAGGCGACCTACCGCACCTGGCTCGCCCGACAGGACGCGGCGGCGCCGATCTCGCTGTACCTGCATGTGCCGTTCTGCCGGCGCATGTGCTGGTATTGCGGCTGCTCGATGAAGTTGGCGCGGCGCTACGGTCCGGTCTCCGACTATCTCGATAGCTTGCTGGCGGAGATCGATTTGGTGACTGGGGTGATGCCTGGTCGCCAGCCGGTCGCGCATGTCCATTGGGGCGGTGGCTCGCCGACCGTCTTGTCGCCGGACGACCTCTCAATGGCGATGAAGACGCTGCATCGTCGCTTCGCCATTCTCTCCGATGCGGAAATCGCGATCGAGATCGATCCGCGCACGCTTACCGACGCGTTGGTCACCGTCTTAGGCAGTGAGGGCTTCAATCGCGCCAGCCTCGGCGTCCAGGAGTTCGACCCGAAGGTTCAAACGGCCATCAACCGCGAACAGCCCTTCTCGATGGTTGCCCGGGCAACGGCCGGATTGCGGGACGCGGGCGTGTCGGCGATCAACTTCGACCTTATGTACGGTCTGCCCTTTCAGACGGCGGCGATGTTGTCCAAGACGGTCGATATGGCGGTCGGTCTGCGCCCGGACCGGATTTCGCTGTTCGGCTACGCTCATGTGCCCTGGATGGCCAAAAACCAGCGGATGATCCCGGAGGACGCCTTGCCGAGTGCGGCCGAGCGGCTGGAGCAATCCGAGGTGGCGGCTGAACGGCTGGTGTCTCACGGCTATCGGCGCATCGGCCTCGATCACTTTGCGCTGCCGGGCGATCCAATGGCTGGGCCCGCGCGATTGCGCCGGAATTTCCAGGGCTACACGACCGATACCGCCGAGACACTGATCGGCCTGGGGGCAAGCTCGATCAGTGCGCTGCCGCAGGGCTATGTCCAGAACGTCGTGGAGACCGGCGCCTACGCGCGGGCGGTACGCGACGGTGTGTTGCCCGTCGTCAAGGGTCGGGTGCTTGACGACGACGATCGCCTGCGCCGATCGGTCATCGAGCGCCTGATGTGCGACCTGCACGTCGACCTTGTGGAAGAAGCGCAGCGGTTTGGCGCGCAACCAGGCTATTTCGAACCGGAGATGGCACGCCTGAGCGATCTTCAGGACGATGGTCTGGTCGTGATCTCCGACCGATGTGTGGCGATCACCGAGGCCGGGCGGCCGGTCATGCGGGCGGTCGCGTCGGTGTTTGATGCCTACCTGAACGTCGAAGGCGCGCGCCACTCCAAGATCGCCTGAGGCTGGCCCAAACGCCGATTGACAGGGTGCCGCCAAAGCGACCAAGCTCTTGTCAACGCGTGATAAATCGGCGCGGAACGACAAGGGATGGAGCGCGGAGCGATGAAGAAGTTTCTGAACACTGTCGACGACATGCTGTCGGAAAGCTTGCGTGGTTTCGGTGCCGCGCAGGCAGATATCGTCGCCGTCCATGACGACCCGATGGTCGTCACCCGCGCGGCCCCGCGCCGTGACAAGGTGGCCCTGATCTCCGGCGGCGGCAGCGGCCATGAACCGCTGCATGCCGGCTTTGTCGGCACCGGCATGCTGGATGCCGCCTGCCCGGGCCAGGTCTTCACCTCGCCGACGCCGGACCAGATGATGGCTGCTGCGGAAGCAATCGCCAGCGACGTAGGCGTCCTTTGGATCGTGAAGAACTATTCCGGCGACGTCATGAACTTCGAGATGGCGGCGGAGATGGTCGACGGTTCGCAGTCCCTGCTCGTCAATGATGATGTCGCCGTTGAGGACTCCACCTATACCGCCGGACGGCGCGGTGTCGCCGGCACCGTGATCGTGGAGAAGATTGTCGGCGCGGCGGCGGAGGAGGGGGCCGATCTCGATGTCTGCGTCGCGCTCGGCAACCGCGTGATCGCGGCGACCCGGTCGTTCGGTGTCGCGCTGACCAGTTGCACGGTGCCGGCCGCCGGAACGCCGACCTTCGACATCGGCGACAATGAAATCGAGATGGGTGTCGGCATCCATGGCGAACCGGGCCGCCACCGCGAACCGCTGGGCACGGCCGATGCCATTGCTGGACAGATGATGGAGGCCATTCTCGGCGATCTCGCGCCGGCCGCCGGCGGCCAGGTGCTGTTTCTGGTCAACGGCTTTGGCGGCACGCCGCTGATGGAGCTTGACCTGATGTATGGGGCCGGCGCCAAGCTGCTGTCCGATCACGGCCTGACCATCGGCCGGTCTCTTGTCGGCAACTATGTCACCTCGCTTGAGATGGCCGGCTGCTCTTTCACCGTTACGGCTTTGGATGGCGAGATGATCCGCCTGTGGGACGCGCCGGTGCACACGGCCGCGTTGCGGTGGGGCTGCTAACCGCGATCGGCCAGTGCGGCGACCCGGCGGGCGAAGTCGCGAACCAGCTGCTCCATCTCCTCCTGCCGCCCGGCATTGCGCAGGACCGGCACCTCGACAACGATGCGTTTCATGCCGCCGCTGCCGGCTGCTGACGCCTCTGCGGCCGCCGCGACCTGCCGGTTCGGATGAGCGGTCTCATAGAGGGCCACGAATTGCCGACGCTCGGCAGGCGAGAAGTGGCAGATGTCGAAAATCGTTGGCAAATGCTTGGCCGGCACCGGCACGCCGTAGCCGGGGTTGGTGATCTGGGTGACGAAGCTTTTGTGCTTGCCCAGCGCCACGGCGATAAGCTGGCGGGTGCCCGAGGGGCGCCGGTCGATCAGGTCGCGCAGGAACTGCTTGTAGGTGCTGACCGGGTTGGCCCCGTCGGTGTCGTCATCCGCCTGCATCCCGACGCTCATGGCTCTGTCACATAGTCGGCGATGGTTGCCTTGGCCTGCGCCAGCGCCGCATAACCCATCGAGACCGACCGAACGCCGCAGTCCAGCAGTGCCGTGAGCGTGGCCGCTTCCGCCGCCATGTCGCCGCAGACGTTGACCTCCCTACCGGTCTTCAGCCCGTGATCGGCGATCCGCGTGATCAGGCGCAAAACGGCCGGGTTCAGCGGGTCGTAAAGGTTCGAGACCTCGGCGCTGTCCCGGCTCGACGCGGTGACATATTGGATCAGGTCGTTGCTGCCGATCGAGAAGAAGTCGGCGTCGAATCTGTCGATCTCAATCGCGGCGGCGGGGACTTCAACCATCATGCCGATGGCCGGCTTTCCGACCGGGGCGCCGTCCTTCGCAACGGCGGCAAGGGCCGCTTCCGTCAGTTCGCGCGCGCGATCGAGCTCCCAAGGGGCGGTGACCATGGGGAACATGATTTTCAGATTGCCATGGGCCGACGCGCGCGCCAGCGCCCGCAACTGAACCTCGAAGACATCCGTCCGGGCGAGCGAGAGGCGCAGCCCGCGCAGGCCCAGGAACGGGTTGCCCTCGCCGTCGAGCGTCAATCCGGGGATCGGCTTGTCGCCGCCCGCGTCCAGCGTGCGGATCGTGACCGGGCGGCCATCAGCCCAGTCGAGAAGCCGGCGATAGACGGCGGCTTGCTCGTCTTCACCCGGCAGGTTGGCGCGGTCGTGAAACAGGAACTCGGTGCGCGTCAGGCCGATGCCATCGCAGTGAGCCACGGGGATTTCCGACAGAACCCCCGGATCGTCGACGTTCACCGTGGTGATCACGCGCTGGCCTGAAGGTGTGGTTGCCGGCAGCGGAAGCAGGCGTTTGGCCTCTTCCGCCTGACGCGCACGTGCGGCGACGTCCCGGTGCATTTGTTCCAGCGCGTCCCGCCCGAGACCGCTGACCACCTGGCCCGCATCCGCGTCCAGCACCACCGGCTCGCCGGCATGCAGGGCGGAGATGCCATCACCCAGGCCGACGGCCATCGCCAGCCCTCGTGCCCGGGCCAGCATGGCAACATGGCTGGACGGACTGCCGCCGGCCAGTGCGAGGCCGCCTGCCCGATGCCAGTCCACCGTGAGAAACCGCGACGGCGTCAGTTCCCGGCCGACCACGACGGCGCCGTCCGGCATGCTGCCATCGCCGAAATCGGCGCCGGTCAGGATCGCCAGGACCCGGTCACGCAGATCGGTCAGATCCTCCGCACGGGCGCGGAAATAGTCGTCGTCGGAGGCGGCGTAATCAGCGATCTGTTCATCCAACGCGTCGCGCCAGCCCTTGACCGCGGAGGTTCCGGCCTCGATCTCGATGATTGCGGGCTCGATCAGCGCATCATCTTCCAACAGCGCGATCTGAAAGCCGAGGATTTCGCCGCCCATATCCCCTGAAGTTGCAGCCAGCGTTTCGAGCGCCTCGCTTGCGGCGGCGATCGCCGAGCGTAGTTTTGCAACCTCGTCGTCGCTGGTGCCCGCCGGTGCCTGATCGCGCACAATGATGTCGCCGAGCAGGTGGGCGGGGCCCACGACCAGTCCGCCGGACGCGCGCTTGCCCTTCAAACGTAGGATCTGGTCCTCAGTCTCCGTCATCGTCAAAGTTCCGTTCGACCAGCCCGACCATGGCGTCGAGCGCGCTTTCAGCGTCGCTGCCTTCGGCCTTGAAATGCAGCGTCACGCCCTGCTTGGCCTTCAGCGCCATGACCTTCACGATGCTTTTGGCGTCGGTCCAGTCCTCGCGGCCATCGGGCTTGATCGCGATGACGGCCGTGTACCGCTTGGCCAGCTTGGTCAGCTTGACCGACGGTCTGGCATGCAGGCCGACCTCATGGGTCAGCAAGACGCTGCGTTCGATGGCTTCTTGTTCTGTCGGCTGCACGCTCATGGCTGGCCCATCAGCTCTTCGGCGGTGGCCTGGACGGCCGAAAGGGAGGAACCGCCGGCCGCCTCCGCAGCCGCCATAACCGCGCCTTCGACCACGGGCGCGTTCAAAATCCGGATGCGGTCCTGGCGTTCCGCCGGCTGCATCTCCAAGGCCATTTCGCTGTTGGTCTCAGCACCGCCGAGATCGACCAGAATGGCCACGCCGGCCTCGCTCCAGGCTTGGTCGATGGCCTCGACGATCTTGGACACGTCCGTGCCCAGCCCGCCGTCCGGGTCGCCGCCGCAATGGACGATGGTCACCTCGTCGCCGACCATCTGGCGGGCCATCTCGGCCGTGCCGCGCGCGACGTCGGAAGAGTGGGAGACGATCACTAGGCCAACAGTGGGGAGCGATTGGCTCATGAAACCTATCCTTCGATGACGTCGCAGACTGTCTGGATCAACAAGCGGGATGACGCGGCCCCGGGGTCCAGGTGCCCCGCGCTGCGCTCGCCAAGATACGAGGCCCGCCCCTTGGTTGCCACCATGGGGATGGTGGCCTCCGCAGCGTCATCGGCGACCTGGCGGATCTTGGCGATATCGGCGCCATCGGCCAAGGCGTCGTGTACCGGGATCAGCACGTCCAGCATGGTCTTGGCACCGCGGTCGCTCTTGCCGCGCTTCTTCACCGCCTCGACGCCGGCGCCAAGCATGTCGGCGAGCACTTTCCGGTCCGGCGCGCCTTCGGGGGCGGCTTTGCCCATGGCCATCAACAGACTGCCGTACAGCGGCCCGGATGCGCCGCCGACCTTCATGACCAGCGTCATGCCGGCGGCTTGCAGGGCCGCGCCCAGTGGTTTCGACAGGATCTTGTCGCGGTCCTCTTCAATCGCAGCAAAGCCGCGTGCCATGTTCAGCCCGTGATCGCCATCGCCGATGGCTTGGTCGAGCTTTGTCAGCTCGTCCTTGGTTCCTTGAACGGCGGTGTTCGTCGCGTCGATCAGTGCCGAAAGCTGCTCATTCGCCATGGGTTACCCTCCGGCCCGTGGGACATCAATGCGCCTGCCGTCGCGATCGAAGAACATCGGGGCGCTTTCGACCACACCAACGCGGACCGTTTCGCCCTCGCCGACGGTTGCTTGCGGGTCAACCAGCGCCTGGATCTTAGTGCCGTTGACCTGCAGCACTGCAACCGTTTCGGCGCCCAGACGTTCGACCAGCGTCGTGCTTCCCTCGACGCCGCTTGGCTGGCCGATGGTAATGTCCTCGGGCCGGACGCCGACCGTCGACGTGCCCGCCGGCGCCTCGATCCCGAAGAGGCTTGGGTCGACCAGGTTGAGCGGCGGGGAGCTAAGCCGCTGCGCGACATAGATAGTGTCCGGCTGTTGATAGATGTCTCGAGGCGTGGCGATCTGTTCCAGCCTTCCATGGTTCAACACGCCGATGCGGTCGGCCATGGTCATGGCCTCCACATTATCGTGCGTGACGTAGAGGATCGTGGCACCGAGCTCTACGGAGATGCGTTTCAGCTCCACCCGCAACTCCGCGCGCAGCTTGGCATCCAGCGACGACAGCGGCTCGTCCATCAAATAGACCGCCGGGCGCCGCACCAGGGCGCGGCCGATAGCCACCCGCTGCATCTCGCCGCCGGACAGCTCGGTCGCCTTGTTCTTCAGCTTGCGCTCGATATGCAGCATGCCCGCGACCTCGTGCACGCGCGCATCGATCTCCTGTTTGCTCCATTTCAGCAGCGGCGACTTTACGGGGAAGGCGAGGTTCTGATAGACCGTGTAGTGCGGGTAGAGCGAGTATTGCTGGAACACGAACGAGACGTCGCGCTCGGCCGGTTGGGCCTTGGTCACATCCGTGCCGTCGATGACGATGCGCCCCTCGTCGGGCTTCTCCAGGCCAGCAACGAGACGCAGCGTGGTCGTCTTGCCCGACCCGGTCGGCCCGAGCAGCACGACGAACTCGCCGTCCTTGATGGCCAGATCAAGGGCATTGACGGCCGTAACGTCACCGAACCGTTTGGTGACCCTATCGATCCGGATGTCAGCCATGGGCGGCCTCGGCCAGCGCCGGAGAGGTGTCCCGGGTGAGCGCCCGTTCCGTCTTTTGGTCGAAGATCACGGCCCGGGCGCTGATGATGTCGAGGCCGACGGTCTCGCCGACGACGGCGCTTACGGAGCCGCCGGTGCGCACCTTCAGCCGCCCGGCATCGGTATCCACCGTCACCACTTGCCGGGCACCCATATACTCGACGCCGAAGACCCTGCCGCGCAACGGCGCGTGGTCGTCGATGAGGATATGCTCCGGCCGGATGCCATAGACGATGGCGTTATCGGTCGGACGCTGCGCCAGCGTCGGCATCGCAACCTCGGTGCCGCCGACGAGACGCGCTTTGCCGGGGTCTCTCTTCAACCCGCCTTCGACATCGAGAAAGTTCATCGGCGGGCTACCGATGAAGTTGGCGACGAACAGCGTCGCGGGATTGTCGTAGAGTTCCTGCGGCGGGGCGACCTGCAGCAGGTCGCCCTGGTGCATGACCGCGATCATGTCGCCCATCGACATGGCCTCGACCTGGTCGTGGGTGACGTAAACGGTCGTGGCGTCGATGCGGTTGTGCAGGCCGCGCAGCTCCTGACACATCAGATCGCGGAATTCGGTATCCAGCGCCCCCAGCGGCTCGTCCATCAAGAACGCCTTGGGCCGCCGAATGATGGCGCGGCCGAGCGCGATGCGCTGGCGGTCGCCGGCTGCAAGACCGCCGACCGGACGCTTCAACAGATGCTCGATGCGCAGCAGGCGCGCCGTCTCGATCACCCGTTCGCGCACCTCGCGGCGCGGCGTGCCCTGGGTGATCAGGGGGAAGGCCAGATTGCGATAGCAATTCATGTGCGGGTAGAGCGCGAACATCTGAAAGACGAAGGCGATGTCCCGCTCTCGGCCCCGGTGGTAGGTGACGTCCTCATTGTCCAGAAAGACGTTGCCGGAGGTCGGGAACTCCAGCCCCGCGATCATGCGCAAGGTGGTGGTCTTGCCGCAGCCGGACGGCCCCAGCAGGACGAAGAAGTGACCATCCTCGATCGTCATGGTCGAATCGCGCACCGCGACGAAATCGCCGAAGGCCTTGTGCAGCTTTTCGATGCGGATCTCGGCCATCGGATCAGTCCGGAAAATGGCTGACGATGACGAAGCCGAAGGTGCCGATCAGCAACGGCGTCAGGCTCCAGCTATAAAGCCACAGCGAGAAGGGCTGGGTCAGCATGACGACGCCCAGCGCGATCAGGATCATGGTCGCGATTTCCCATGGCCTGCGCCGGAAGATGCGACGCATCAGGCTGCGCGGCTTTTCGACCATCTGCTCTGTGTAGGGGTCGGTCATTTGCGCACCGCCCCGAAGGTGATACCGCGCAAGAGGTGTTTGCGCAGGAACAGGGTAAAGATCAAGACCGGCAGCAGGAACAGTGACGCGCCGGCCGAGACGGCCGCCCAATCCAGCCCGCCATCGCCGATGATGTTGGGGATGAACGGCGGTGCGGTTTCGGCGCGGTTTGTGGTCAGCAACAGGGCGAAGGCGTACTCGTTCCAGGCCAGGATCAGGCAGAAGATCGTGGTCGCCGCGATGCCCGTTGCCGCCTGGGGCAGCACGACCTTGCGGAACGCCTGGAAGCGGGTATAGCCGTCGACCATGGCCGCTTCCTCGTACTCGCGCGGGATCTCGTCGATGAAGCCCTTCAAGAGCCAGACCGCCAGCGAGATGTTCACCGCCGTGTACAGGATGATCATGCCGGCATGGGTGTCGCTGAGGCCTAGCTCTCGATACATCAGGAAGATCGGAATGGCGACGGCGACGGGCGGCATCATCCGGGTCGACAGGATGAAGAACAAAAGATCGTCGGCCAGCGGGATCTTGAAGCGCGAGAAGGCGTAGGCCGCCATGGTGCCCAGCACGATGGCGATGAAGGTCGAGCCGAAGCCGATGATGACCGAGTTCAAGAACCGGCCGAAGAAGGGGGAGGGACCGGCGATCACCTGGTCGTTCTGCCGGACGATCTCCTCCCACCAGGTTTCCGGCGGCGGTAGTTGGGCGAGATACTCCGCCGACTGCCGGCTGCGGGTGGTGAACAGGTTTACGAAGCCTTCCAGCGACGGGTCGAAGAACACCGCCGGCGGGTAGGAGATCGCGGTCGCCGTGCCCTTGAACGCGGTCATGAAGATCCACGCGATCGGGATCAGCGAGATCGCGGCATAGCCGATCACCACGATGGCCGCGAACCATTTGAGCTGGGTCGAAGACTCTGTTGGGGTGAGAACCTTAGGTGCGCTCATCGTGCCTTCACCCGGTTCATCAGTTTCACGAACACGTTCATCGCGCCGAAGACGGTGACGAACAGGATGATGGCCAGCGCCGACGACCGGCCGGTCTGCCAGCGGTCGAAGGCCAGTTCCTTCAGGTCGATCGATGCCAGGCGGGTGGTATTGCCGGGGCCGCCGGATGTCAGTTCGAACACCAGATCGAACATCTTGAAGTTCTCGATGGCGCGGAACATCACCGCCAGCATCAGGAACGGCAGCACCATCGGCAGGGTGATGTTCCAGAATTTGCGCCAGGTCGAGGCACGGTCGATCTCGGCCGCCTCGTAGAGGTAGTCGGGGACGGAGCGCAGGCCGGCCAGGCACAGCAGCATGATGTAGGGCGTCCACATCCAGGTATCGACGATGATGATCGCCCAAGGGGCCAGCCCAACCTCGGACGTCATGGAGAAGGTGCCGAAATCCCAGATCCCGTTGATCAGATAGTTGAAGATGCCGATCTGCGGGTCGAACAGGTACTTCCAGTACATGCCGACCACGGCCGGCGACAGCATCATCGGCAGTAGGATCAGCGTGGTCCACAGCCCGTGGCCCTTGAACCGCTTGTGCAGGAGAAGGGCAAGGCCGAATCCGAGCAGCACCTGAAACAGCATCGTAAAGGTGACGAAGTGGGCCGTGCGCTGCAGGTTCTCCCAGACGCCCTCGTCGGAAAGGATGCGTTCATAGTTGCGCGTGCCGACCCACTCGATCTCGCGGTTGGGCCGGTTGGCGCGGTAGTTGGTGAAGGACAGATAGACCGTCCAGACCAGCGGATAGATGTTGATCGCCAGCAAGAGCAGGATCGTCGGCGTGACGAAGATCCAGGCGATCGCCCTGTCGGACAAGCCGCGCACGCGCCTGACCATGCCACCCGTCGGGGGCTTGGTCGTGGCGGCCGGCGCTTGGCCAATCACATCTGTGCTTGTGTCGGGCACGGGTGGATTCCGAGGCGCTAGGGTAGGGGTGGGCGCGAAATGGGGCCGGCTCGGCTACGAACCGGCCCCGTTCTCACGATCAAACGTGACGCAGACTAGAGGATGCCTTCGTCCTCGAAGATCTCCTGCCACTCCTGGATGGTGGCATCCAACGCCTCCTGCGCCGTGCCTTCACCGGCCACCACGTAGTTGTGGATATGCTCCTGCATGGCCAGCATCAGGTCGGCATAGGCCGGTTCCTGCCAGAAATCCTGGACGATCTGCATGGAGTCCAGGAAGCCCTGGGCGTAGACGGCGCTGTCCAGGAACTCGTCGCTGAACAGCACGTCGTTATGCACCGAATAGCCGCCCAAATCCCACCAGCGCTGCTGGACCTCCGGCTGGGCGAACCAGGCGAGATACTGCAAGGCCGCGTCCTGATTGTCGGAATAGCCAACCACGGACATGCCCTGGCCACCCAAGGTCGCCGCGTCAACTTCCTGCCCCGGATTGGAGAAGAAGCCGGTCACGGGGCCGACATCCGGATGGCGCGAGATGCCGGGGAAGAAGGCGTACCAGTTCATCTGCATGGCAACCTGGCCGGACGTGTAGGCGTCCAGGTTTTCCTGCATGTAGGCATCGGCCCAGCCCGGCGGGGTGCAACATTCGTAAAGCTCGCGATAGAACTCCAGCGCCTCGACCACGTTCTCGGCGTTGAAGTAGCCCTCCATCTCATACGGATTGTCGGGGTTGTCGTACTCCATGCCCCAGGCATACATGGCCGCCGTCACGCCCATGGTGATGCCTTCAGAGCCGCGCTCGGTATTGATCGCCATGCCATAGACGGTCTGGCCGTCGATCTCGCGGCCTTGGAAGAACTCGCCGATATCCTTCAACTGGTCCCAAGTCTGCGGCACGTCCAGCGGGTAGCCGTACTCGGCCTCGAACTCGTCGCCAAAGCGCTCGAACCAGTCGCGGCGATAGGTCCAGGCCAGCGCGTCGCCCATGGCCGGCAGGGCCCAATAGTTCGGCTCGCCCTTCGGCCAGGTCGAATAGGAATAGACGGTGGCCGGCAGGAAATCGTCCATCGAGATGCCGTTGGCATCGAAGAACTCATTGAGTTGGACATAGTGGCCAAGCTCGGCACCGGCACCGATCCATTGGCTGTCGCCGATCAGAACGTCGAACGTGTCGCCGCCGGCGTTCAACTCGTTGAACACTTCGGCGGTAAAGTTCGGCCAGGGGATGAAGACGAACTCAACTTCGATGCCGGTTTCTTCGGTGAAGTCTTGCGACAGTTCGACCAGGGCGTTGGCCGGGTCCCAGGCGGCCCAGCCGACCGTGATGGAGTCTTGCGCGCTCGCCACGCTGGCGGTCAGGGCCATCGCGGCGGCGGAGGCAAACAAAGCAAAACGACGCATTTGGACACTCCCTCTTCATTATCGGATCGCGCTCGGCGGATCCTTTGCTGCTCGCCGTTAGTTCCGAACGGCAGGCGAGTTTATGATCGCGGTTTAGTTTACTAAACTGGCGCGGAGGGAGTCGTCAACCGGTAGATGGAATTATTGGATCAATTCGAGCGCTGTGACGAAAGAATACGCCTTGAAATGCTGCGGTGCCGCATGGAATGTTCGTGCAACGCCAGCACGCCGACTGTTGCGGGCGCGCAGAAGTTTAGTTCAGTTTATCTGGCTGTACTGAGGCAGCACAGGACGGGCCGTTAGATCAGCTCGTCCTTGCGGTCGTCCGTCTCGCCGAAACGGCGTAGAATAGCTGGCCGTGTGCCTTCATAGACCGTGTCCAGCCCGGCCTCGATCTTCGCGTTTTCGCGCTCGAACAGGCTGTTGCCGTCAAGGTCGCTTTCGACGATGAACGGGCCGAAATTCTCCACCTCCAAGACCCACATGGCCTGGGCGATGCCCAGCTCTTCTAGCCAATGCGCCGCCGCAACGCGCTTGATGCCGCGGCCCAACAGGGCGCCGGTGCCGTAACCCACGGTGGTTAGATAGATGGCGCCGTTCGGCACGAAGTAGCGCCGATAGTCCGCGCTCTCCATCCCGCCCTTGCCCATGATGATCTTGGCGCCCGACAGCGCAAACCATCGCTCCAGCCATTGGGAAAACCGGAACGACGCCGTTCCGGTCACGGCGTTCAGGTTGAAGCTACCATCATCGTTCACACTGGCGGCGGGGGAGCAGTGGAAGTTCACCCAGCTCAACTCGTGCAGATCGACCGGCAGGTCGTGCCCTTCCGCGATCGCACGCTTGTAGACGCCCTCGCGACCCGTGTAGACGACGCCGTCCAGATAGACGACGTCGCCGATCGCCAGCTCCCTCAGCGATGCTTCGTCCGGCTTGGTGCTCAGGCGGACTTTTCTAAGCGATCTTCGGCCATCGGCCATTCGACGGTCTCCCTGCGCATGTAAGGCGTGAACCAGTTCGGGTCGGTGCGGTACTCGACGCGGCCGTCGGCAAAGATCCGGGCCGTGGCCCGGCGCGACGACAGGCAGAAGGCGTGGACGCTCATCGGCAGGCCGCCGGTATGGCAATAGCCGACCTCGATATGGCAATCGACCACCATCGACTTGCCGACGAAGCCCATGGCGCCCATGCCGATGGAGTTGCCCAGTTCCTTGAACTCGCGCTCCAACTCCGCGATTTTGGGGTCGGGGTTCTCGTCCCCGACCACCCGCAGACAGGCGGCCTGCTTGCCCAAGGTCATGGAGATGTCCTTCGATCCGCCAAGGCCGATGCCCATGATCGCCGGCTGACAGGCCAGGCCACGCTTGCCGAAGCCGATCAGCGTGTCGAGATAGAACTTCTTGATGCCGTCGATGCCGTCGCCCGGGAACAGCATGCGGTAGTCTGTGCCGAACAGGCCGCCCTTGTGGACCGTGGTGAGGTCGATCCAGTCGCCGCCCGGCTCGAACGTGTACTCGATCTCCGGCGCGTTGATGCCGACATTGTTGTTGTGGTCCGTCCGCCATAGCGGATGCACCCGGTTGGGGCGCAGCGGCACGTCATGCGTCGCCTTGGCGGTGGCCCGGCGCAGCGCGGCCTCCAGCGCCACCGGCCCGCCGTCGATCCGCGCGTCGTTGCCGAACTTGACGAACCAGCGCGGCACGCCGGTGTCCGCGCACATCGCCCGGCGGTCTTCTTTCGCTGCCTCGTAGTTTTCCAGCATCGCCTGCAGAACGAAGGACGACAGATCGCCATCCTCGGCCGCCGCAGCCTGTTTCAGTCCCGTGAGATAATCGTCGGGGATCTCGATCGCGGCCTTCTGCATCAGCGTCAGCGCTGAGGATTCGATGATGTCCATGGCAATCATAGGCGATGTCCTCATTCAGCGGCCGGCAGCAGTTCCGGATCTTCGATCAAAGACTGCCCGGGGCGGATGATGGAGAAATTGACGGGGTCCAGGGCGATGTCGATAGCTTCGCCGGCTCGCCGGGCAACCGTGAAGCGCGTCGACGCCAAGTCGCCCTCGTCCGGGTGGTCGGTGCGGAAATGGGCGCCGCGCGATCCTTCGTGGGCCAAGGACGCATGGGCGATGACCTCGCTGACATCGATCAGGCTCTTCAGGTTCAACCAATCGTGCCAGGTCAGGTTGAAGTCGCGGCCGGCATCGGCGAGGCCCGTCGCCATCAGATCGCCGCGCAAGGCTTCCAGCCCGGCGATGCCGCGTCTGAGGCCCTCTTCATCGCGCAACACGCCGACATCGTCCCACATCAACGTCAGCAGCCGCTCGCGCAGCGCGTTCAGATCACCGGTCGGCCGGTCGAACGGGGTCAGCGCCGCGTCCATCGCGGCTTCGACGGTCCGTTCATCCAGTTGCGGCGCAGCGCGGTTCATCCCTTTCACGTAAGCGGCCATCGTGTCGCCGGCAATGCCGCCGAAGACGGTGGAGTTGGCGACGCCGTTGCCGCCCAGCCGGTTGGCGCCATGCGCGCCGCCGGCATCCTCGCCGGAAACGAACAGGCCGGGCATGGCGGTGCGTGTATCCGCATCGCAAACCACGCCGCCCATCAGATAATGGGCCGTCGGCACGACCTCGACCAAGCCGCCGGCAAGGTCGAAACCACAATCCGCGCAGCGCTTGACCATGCCCTTGAACCGTTTGGCGACGTCCGCCGGGCCGAGATGGCTCATGCGGATGTAGACGCCACCATTCGGTGTGGTCTTGCCGGAACTCATCTCCGCATAAATCGCCCGGCTGACGATGTCGCGCGTGGCCCGCTCGCCGCGTTCGTCATAATCGAACATGAAGCGGTGTTCGGCACCGTTCAGTAGATGGCCACCGGCGCCGCGCAAGCCTTCCTCCAGCACCGTGCCGGTCATGCGCGTGTCCTCGCCGGCCAAAAGACCGGTGGGGTGGAACTGGACCATCTCCATATCGCGCAGGCCCAGGCCGGCATCGAGCGCCATGGCCAGCCCGTCCATGGATTTGTCGCCGGATGGCGTGTGATAGCGGTACATGGTCGGCCCGCCACCGGTGGCCAGCAAGACGGCTTTCGCCTGAACAAGCCGAAATGTCCCATTGCGAACATCGATCAGCAGGCAGCCGGCGATGCCGCTGCCATCCTCGGCAGGGATCAAGGCGATCGCCCGATGCTCCTCCAGCCGAACGACCGGCCGGGCCAGCACCTGTTCCATCAGGCGGTTCACGATCTCGATGCCGGTCAGGTCGCCTTTGTGGATGGTGCGGTCGAAGGTCTGCCCGGCGAACGCCTTGCCGTGCAGTGTGCCGTCCGGCTGGCGGTCGAAAAAGCAGCCGACCTCGTTCTCCAACTCGCGGATGCGTTCGGGCGCGGTGGTGCACAGGCGCCAGGCCATATCCTGGTTCGGCAGCCACCTGCCGCCATTGATCGTGTCCATGAAGTGCCGCTCGATGCTATCGCCCGGCAGCACGGCGGCGTTGTAGCCGCCTTGGACCATGCGCGTGCAGCCGCACTTGCCCAACAGCCCCTTCACCGCGATGGTGACGCGCAGATCGGGATCGGCTTGCAGCGCGTGCAGGGCCGCAAACAGACCGGCACCACCGGCGCCCAGGATCAGGACATCCGTTTCGTGGCGTTCGATGGTCATGACGCCGCGCTCAATAGAAAGCCGACGCCGGCCATGAATGACGCCCCGACGGCGGCGGCGGCATAGGTCTTCTGGCGCGGGCTCCACGGCAGGAACTCCAGCGCCATGACCCGCAGGCCACCGAACAGATGCACCGCCAGCAGGAACACAAGGCCGAACTCCGCGATCTTCACGATCGGCAACTCAGCCCAGATCAGGAAGCCGTCAAGCGCCGCTTCCCCTTCGATGGCGAGCCCCAACACCAGGAAGTGCAACGGCAGGAACAGCGCCAGCGCGACGCCCGAGATCCGGTGGATCATCGCCGCGTACCACAGTGCCGTCTTTCTGGGCGCGCGGATCATCACGCAACCACCGCATAGACGGCGCGAAGGCCCAGGACCGCGAGGACGACCAGGATCACCCAGGCCGTCAGGTCCAGCACCCATCGGCGCGGCCGCAACGTTTCCGCGATCACGACCCGCAGGCCGATCGCGGCATGGATCGCGACGGCCAGGACAAAAGCGACGTAGAACAGGGCCCAACCCCAACTGCCTTGCGTCCGTGCCAGGATCTCGCCGGCATCCAGGCCGCCCTGTACCGCCACAATGATCAAGCCGAGATGAACCAGCACAAACGGCGCCATGACCAGTGCCGTGGCGCGCTGCAACAGCCAAAGGCGCGGGCCGATCATCGGGGGCCTCGCCCAAAAGCGGCGCGCGCGGCCATGCGTTTGAGCCCGGCGATCGAGGCTGTGGGGCTCAATCCAACCGGACAATGCTCGGTACAGCTTTGGTGGCTATGGCAGCTCTGGCAACCGCCATCACGGGTCACGGCGCGCAGCCGTTCGGCTTTGCCGCCATCCCGTTCGTCGTTCTGCAAGGTCCAGGCCCGGTTAAGCGCGGCTGGACCCAGATAGTCGGGGTTCCACGTCACCACGTCGCAGGCCGAATAGCAGACGGCGCAGTTGATGCATTCGACCCCGGCATCGGCCGCCTTGCGGTCGGGCGTGGCCGGGTCGATGGTCGCGACCTCAGTCCCCCGGTCGGCTGTTGGGTGAAGCCGGCCTTCCGCCGCTTGCCACTTGTCGAAAAACGGCGCCATGTCGGTGACCAGATCCTTCACCACCGGCAAATTGCGCAGCGGTTCGATCACCAGCCGGCCCTTGTGCGCCACGGTCTTCACGTCAGTCCGGCAGGTCCAGCGCGGCACGCCGTTAACCGTCATGGCGCACGAACCGCACATGCCCACCCGGCAGGCAAACCGATAGGCGAGCGTCGCATCGACGCGACGCTGCACGTAAGTGACAACGTCTAGGACGGTCTGGTGCGCTTGCTCCGGCACCTCATAGGCGCTGAATGCGCCGTCACTGGCGCGGCCGCGCCAGATCTTGATCTCAAGCTTGCCGTTCACTGCTGGCTGAGATCCACTGTTGGTACTATCCATATTTAGCCGACACTATCATTAACCGCACCCTGACAAAGCGCGGAATTGTTACGTCTTGCTTCAGGAAAACTGATGTTAGGTCACTGATGTTAGGTCGGGGCGCCGTCGACGACGGGAACGATGGCCTCGGCGCGCACGATGCTGCGCAGCCGGTCAACGAACAGGTCAATGACGGGCCGGTTGGCCCATGTTTCGCTGACAACCAGGCCGAGGTTCCGCGGCACCGCGCCGGCCCCGAGCGGCAACCGACGCACGGGCGGCGTAAATGACGATGCGGCGCAGCGCAGGGGCACAATCGAAACGCCGAGACCATAGGACACCATGGTCGACACCGCCTCCAACGTGTCGAGCTCCATCACCTCACGCACCTCGATGCGTCGCCTTTGCAGCCAGTCATCGATCAACCGGCCGACCCAGGCCTGCCGGTTGAACCGGATGAAGGGCTGGGACTTCAACAGAGCCTCCGGGTCGTTCGAGGAAATCTCGCTCGAAACCTCCAATACCAGCGGCTCCGACGCAAACGGGTGCCAGCCCAGGCGCGGCGGCATGTAGATCGGCTCGCTGATGATCGCGGCACCGAGCATACGTCGGCTGACCTGGGACAAGAGATCGGCGGACAGGGCCGAGACGATGCGAATACGCAAGGCTGGATGATCGGCACGCAGCGACGACACCACCTTTGGCACCAGCCCGGTCAAGGTCGTGGGCACCGCGCCGATGTCCAGTTCGCCCTCCAACGACTGGCCCGCCAAGTCGTCGGCGGAGGCCAGCGCGTCATAGGCGGCGACGATGGCCCGCGCGCGCTCGACAACCGCGCGACAGGCCGCGTTCGGCGCCGGTGGTCGTCTGGTGCGGTCGAACAGCTCCATCCGCAAATCGTCTTCAAGCGCGCGCATCTGCATGCTGACCGCCGACTGCGAGACGAACATTGCCTCTGCCGCGCCCGAAAAGGTGCCCGTCTCCGCAACGGCGATCAAGGTGCGCAATCGGCGAATGGACATGGGAGAGCTTCGGCGTTGGAGTGTTCGAATACCTTGTACAATACGCGGGACAGCCACGTTTGGTGAATCATCCCTCAAGCAAGCTGGCCCTGGCAGCTCAGCTCTTGAGACGGCCTCTTCGCGACGAAGCGTCGGCGAACCGACGCTGGCCGCTGGGGAAGCCGGACTCCCGCCCATGGCGTCTTGAGGCTTTTCGGGCGCCCAATGTGCTCTCTTGGTTAGGCGAGCACGGTCCTCACCTCAGCGTCGGTCAGGGCAGCGGCCAATCGAGGCGGCGGCGGGGCGTCGGTAACCAGCACGTCAATGGGCTTAAGCTCACATACCTGCACCAGCGACAGGCGCCCGAATTTGCTCGAATCGCACAGCACGACGACGTTGGAAGCGCGTTCCAGATAAACCTGTTTGACCTCGGTTTCCTCCAGCGAATAGTCGAAACAGCCATCTTCGGTGATGCCCGACACGCCGATGAACGCGTGGTCCAGCCAATAGTTGCGAAGCTGGTTGATGGCAATCGAACCGCACACGGAATTCTCCATGGCGCGCACCTGCCCACCGGGCAGATAGACCTGATGGCCGGTGTCGCTCAGCGCCATCGCGGCACGCAGGCTGTTGGTGAAGACCTTGAGTTCCTTGGCATCGTCCAGATGGCGCGCCAGTTGAAGCGTCGTTGAACCGACATCCAGCCCCACTGTCTGACGGGCTTGCGGAATGGCGGCGGCGACCCGGGCGATGGCCGCCTTGGCGTCCGCATTGGTTCGCGATCGACCATCGAAGGCCGGCTCCTCTACGTCGACGGTTCGCCCCAACACTCCGTTCTTGGCGATCGCGCCGCCATGGGTGCGAATAGCCACGTCCTGTTGCTCAAGGCGGTCGAGGTCGCGCCGAATGGTCATTTCGGAAACGCCGAACTCCTGCGCCGCCGCGGCAACCGAGACGAAACCTCTTTCCGTGACGCGATTGCGCAGCATTTCGAGGCGCAATTCACTTGGCCGACGGTCCGTTTTCATGGCCTGGCCTTCACCGCATTCCTGATCCGTGGGGAACTCAATAATCACATTATCAAACAAACCTGGCGACCTCCATCTTCTTTCGTGATTGACTATGAGTTATATCAAACATAATCTCTCAGAACTCCGCTGTAGTACGAGCGGATTATAACATTCTGACGTCGACCGTGGGGGGCGGTGCATCGAGAATGGGGCACGAGAGGAAGAAGGTGGGCGCCGATGTCTGACGCGTCCAAGATAGGCGAGCCAAACGATCTTCATGCCGCCGGCAAAGACAGGCCCGATTCGGACGGCGGGAATTCGGAACGGGTGGCCCGGGCGGTCTGGGCTCAGTTAAGGCGCCTGCATCTGCTGATCATACCGCTTGTGTGTTTCATGATCGCGTTCAGCCTCATGCATGATCGCTTTCTCACAAGCGTTAACCTGCTCAATGTCGCCAGGGCGGCATCGGTGACGACGATCATCGGTGTCGGCATGACGTTTCTCATCACCTCGCGCAATCTCGACCTGTCGGTCGGGTCGATGCTTGGCCTGATCATGGCGGTCGCCGGCACGGCGATGAAATGGTACGGGGTGCCGGTCCCCATCGCCATCTTCATGGCATTGGCCGCAGGCGCCCTGCTAGGGATCATCAACGGTTTCGTGGTGACCGCGCTCAAGGTGCCGGCCTTGCTGGCGACATTGGGGACGCTGGTCGCCTATCGGGGCATCCTCAATCAGTACATGTATGGCGAAACCGCCAGCCGGATGCCGGATGCGATCGTGTTTCTCGGGCAAGGGATGGTCGGTCCCATTCCCGTGCCGGTTATCGTCGCCGCGATTGCCGTGGTGGCCGGCATCCTGGTCTACAGGTTCACCGTTTTCGGACGCTATGCGGTTGCCATAGGCGGCAATGAGGAGGCGGCCAAGCGCGCCGGGATCAACGTCAATTTCTGGAAAGTCGTGTTCTTCACCGTCCAGGGCATGCTCTGCGGCGTTGCGGCAATTGTCTATCTCGGTCAGCTGAACGCCACGCATCCTTCGATCGGCACGGGCCTGGAGCTGCATATCATCGCCGGCACGATCCTCGGCGGCACGCTGCTTTACGGTGGTTATGGCTCGATCGGCGGCATGGCGTTGGGCATGTATCTGATCGATGTACTTGAGAACGGTCTGGTGCTGGCCGGCGCCGGCTTCTTCGTCCAGCAAATCTTCCTCGGCATCCTGCTGATCGCCGCCGTTGCCGCCCAGTTGGCGCAGCGCCGACGGCGTGACGTCGAATGAACGATGTCGTGGCCGTGGCGCCCGGTGGCGCGACGGTCTGGTCCTCATGAAAACAGGGAGAGTAAGATGAAAACATCACGTCTCGCATCCGTTGCCGCACTGGCCGTTCTGGTCGGCTCCGCGACAGCGGCGGCACAGAGCGACATCGAGGTTGCCATTGTCTCTGGCATCTCCGACATCACCCAATTCGACGGCCAGTTCTCCGCCGGCGTGATCGACACGCTGGAAGCTTACGATGGAGCCAACATATCCATCGCCCACTACGCCCCGTCCGGCGGGATGGAGGATGAGTTGGGCATGGACGCGATCCTGCGGGACATGGTCACGATCGCGCCTGACTATCTTCTGTTCATCGTCGTGCATTGGGAAACGGTGCAAGACCGCCTCGTCGCCCTGCAGGATGAGGGCGTCAACCTCATGGTGGTCGAATTCGCCCCTGAAAATGCCGGCGACGTTAGCCCTTTTGCCTGGGCCATCACGGACCATACGGAATCGGGCCGTGTGACCGGCGCCTCCGCCGCCGCACACTATTGCGCCGATTTCGAAGGCGATACCGTCGCCGCGGCACTGTTCCACGGCACGGCCAGTTCCGAGATCGGCATTAACCGCATGGACGGTATCCAGGAGGCGTTCGTCGCCGGATTGGCCGAGTGTGGCAAGAGCGTCGAGTTCGTCGACGAAGTGTTCGCGAACTTCAATCGTGAGCGCGCCTTCGAACTCGCCCAACAGGTGGCGACCGCCAATCCCGATATCCACATCATTTTCGGCGCCAACAGCAACACCGCCCTGGGCATCATGGAAGGTCTGCGGACCGTCGGCATGCTCGACCGGATCGATGTCACGGGCATAGGCGGTCAGCTGGAGGAACTTGCGTCCATCTGCCGTGGCGAAATCCTCACCGCCGGCGTTCGCAATCCGCGCGGTCAGGGGCAGGAGGCCGGCCAGGTGGTTATCGACCATCTGGAAGACCAAGCCTATGACGAGATCAACTACGCGCCGCAGATCACCGTGAACACGTGTGAGGAAATCTTCGATTTCTATCCGGTCGAGATGCTGGACAATCCGGCCTTCCGAGGAAACCTCAACGAAGGCCAGTGGCAGCCGGCCGGCTGATCGTGCCGTCTGCGTTAGCACCCAGCCACGAGGGAGTGGATCCGAACGTGTCGCCGAATTCGAGCCAGGTCAGTTCAAGCCGGGAGGGCGATCCCGTCCTTCGGGTCAGGAATGTCAGCAAGCGGTTCGGCGCGGTGACCGCTCTGGACGGCGTCTCGATCGACTTCCATATCGGCGAGACGGTAGGGGTTGTCGGCGACAATGGCGCCGGCAAGTCGACGCTCCTCAAGGTCATGACCGGGGTGCATCAGCCCGACGGCGGATCCCTGGAGGTCGAAGGCAAGGACGTCACCTTCGACGCTCCAGGGGTTGCCCGCGCCAATGGCATCGAGGCCGTCTATCAGGATTTGGCCCTGGTGGACGACATGAACGTCGCGGAGAACATGTTTCTGGGGCGCGAAATCAGGGCGGGCGGTATCGGCCGCACGCTCGGCATCGTCAATCGCAAGGCGATGCGCCGGCAGGCGGCTGATGCGATCGCGAACCTGCGCGTGCCCATCCCGCATATCGACGAGACGCTGGTTCGACGCATGTCCGGCGGCCAGCGTCAAGGTGTGGCGATCGCACGGTCGATCATGTGGGGGCGCAAGGTCCTGCTGCTGGACGAGCCGACGGCGGCGCTCGGCGTCAAGCAGCAGGACGAGGTCGAGCGCATGATCCAGGAACTGCGCGGCAAGAGCCTGGCCATGATGATCATTGCGCACAACATGCCCCTCGTCTTCCGTCTGACCGATCGGATCATCGTGCTTCGTCATGGCCGGGTCGTGGCCGCACTGGTCAAGGCGGAGACCTCGCCGGAAGAGGTCGTGACCTACATAACCGGCGCCAAGACGCCGGTCAGCGCCGCGTCGTGAACCGGCACATGTTCCGCCGGCCTGACGCGCCGCCATGACCGGACGACTTGTCGCCGGCGTCGACTGTTCCACCCAGGCCACCAAGGTGGTCGTTGTCGATGTCGATCAAGGCGACAGGGTCGCCGAGGGACGTGCCGCCCACCAGGTGTTGCGCCAGGGCGCGATCAGCGAAACGGACCCGGACCATTGGTGGCGGGCGCTGGCGGCGGCCTTATCGTCGACGGGCCTGGCCGACCGGGTGGATGCCGTTTCGATCGCCGCACAGCAGCTGGGCCTGGTGACCCTCGATGCCGACCATCGTCCGCTGCGGCCGGCCGTATTGTGGGACGACACGCGGTCCGCGTATGCCGCCGAAAGGCTGCAGACCGCGCTCGGCGGGCGGCAGGCTTGGGCCCGGCATGTGGGAACCCAGCCCGTGGCCGGCCTCACCGTTGCCTCCTGGGTCTGGCTGCGCGAGGCCGAACCGGAGACGGCAGGCCGGACGGCCCATGTCAGACTGCCTCATGACTTCCTGACCGAAAGGCTGACCGGCAACGGCGTGACCGACCGCGGCGATGCCTCCGGCACCGGCTGGTGGTCCAGCAGGCGGGAAGCCTATGTGCCGGAAGTTCTCGACCTGCCCATCGTCGACCTGAAGCCGTCGATGTTGCCGCGCGTTCTTGCCGCCGACGAGGTTGCCGGACAGGTCACGCCGATGGCCGCGCAATGGACCGGTCTGCGTGCCGGGATTCCCGTGGCCTGCGGCACGGGCGACAACATGTCGGCCGCCTTGGCCCTTGCCATCGAGCCGGGCGAACCTGTGATCAGCCTCGGCACGTCCGGGACCGCCTACATGCGCGCGGACAGGGCGCCGGCCGACCCGACCGGACAGGTGTTCGCCGACGCCTCGGCGAGCGGCGATCATCTGCCGTTGACCTGCACGCTGAACGCCACCCTCGCCGTCGACAATATGGCCCGCCTCCTGAGCCTGGCACGTGATGCCGTTGCCGAACGCACCGATGTCGTGGTCATGCCCTATCTCAGCGGCGAAAGGCTGCCCGACTATCCGTTGGCGCGGGGCAGCATCTTGGGCATTGATCACGCGACGTCCGGCGGCGAGGTTCTGCTCGCGGCTTACGAAGGCGTCGCCTATTCGCTGGTCCGTTCGCTCGACGTCCTGGCGGCGCAAACGTCGCCAATTGCGCCCGACGCCCCGATCCTGTTGATCGGCGGCGGCGCGCGGAGCCGAATCTGGCAGGACACGGTCGCGCGGCTGTCCGGCCGCGCGCTGGTGATCCCCGGGGCCGACGAATTGGTGGCCTGGGGCGCGGCGGCGCAGGCGGCGGGACTCTTGGCCGGGCAGCCGGCGGTGGATGTCGCCCGCCGCTGGAATGTCGCCAAGGGGGCCGTTGTCCAGGCGCGCGCGGTCGATCAGACGGCGCTCGACCGCATCGCGCGCGTGCGCCACGCGGCCGACGCGCTGAACACGGCAGATTTCTTCGCCTCATCGGATACCGCGCCGGAGGCTCCATGATGACCGGATTGATCGACGACATTCTCCGACTCACCGCGATACCCGCGCCATCGGGACGGGAAGGCGCGATCGCCCAGGTTATGCGCGAGCGTTGGCAGGCCTTCGGGGGGGTGAACGAAGATCGTCTCGGCAATCTCAGCCTAACCGTCGGGGAAGGCGATCCGCATGTCGCCTTTGTTGCCCATCTCGACGAGGTCGGTTTTGTGATCCGAACCATCGACGAGGCGGGTTTCATCGGCCTTAATCGCCTGGGCGGCATACCCGAACGCGTCCTTGCCGGTCAGCGCATCCTGCTGCTGGGGGCCGACGGCCCGGTCACCGGCGTGTTCGCCACCTACCCCCACCACTTCACGCCGGATGGCGAGAAGTACCGGGTACGGCCGATCGGTGACGTCTGGGTCGATATCGGCGCAGCCGACAAGCAGGCCGTGACGGATGAGTTCGGTCTGAGGGTGGGCGATTTCGGTGTCTACGAGCGCCACGCGCATGTTGCCGGGGATCGGGTTTTCGCCAACGCCCTGGACGATCGTCTTGGCCTGGCGGCGCTGTCCGGCCTGCTGGACCGCTTGGGGACACCGGCCACCGGCAGAGTCTCAGTCATCGCCAGCGTCCAGGAGGAATTCAGCATCCGCGCCCTGGTGCCGACCGTGCGGCGCCTGGATCCCGACGCGCTGGTGGTGGTCGATGTCAGCCCGGCGACCGACACGCCGGAAATGGCCGGCCACAGCGATATCGCGCTTGGCGCCGGTCCGGTCATGAATCTGCACAGTTTTCACGGCCGCGGCACGCTTGGCGGGGTTTTGCCGCCGGAATGGATCGTGGCGGCGACGGAGGCCAGCGCCGCCGCCGCCGACATACCGCTGCAGCGCGCCAGCGTGGTCGGGGTGATCACCGACGGTGCCTTCGCGCTGCACCTCAATGACGGCATTCCGACGATCGAGGTCGGCGTCGCGGTCCGCTACACCCATTGCCCGGTCGAGGTCTGTTCCGTACGTGATCTGGAATGGCTGATGGATCTGCTGGTCGGCATGAGCGGCGAGATCGCCGGCGCCGTGCCATGGCGATGAACCGCCGCCCAAATCGGCAGGCGATCATGGCATCGGTGCTGACCGCCGATCTTGCAGCCCTGGGCGATCAGTGCCGACGCTTGGAGATGGCCGGCGTCGACGGTATCCACTGGGATGTGATGGATGGTCTGGCGGTGCCGTCGCTGTCGTTCGGGCCGGATGTCATCGCCGCGTGCCGGGGTCACACCGCCCTACCGTTCGAGGCCCATTTGATGACCAATCAACCGGACGGGCTGGTCGATCAAGTGGCCGAGGCCGGATGCCAAACGGTGATCGTGCATCCCGATTGGCTGCAGAACCCACGGCGAACGCTGCAGGGCATCCAGGAACGCGGACTGTCAGCCGGTGTCGCGTTGTCGCCGGGCAGCCCCGTTGACCTGGCGCGTTGGCACTTGGACATCGTAGACCTGGTTCTTGTTATGACCGTGGAGCCGGGCTATGGCGGTCAGCAGCGGATCGCGCTGATGACCGACAAGGTCCGCGAGGCTTCGCTGTTGGTTGAACGCCAAGATCGGCGCATCGAGATCGAGGTGGATGGTGGGATCCGGCCGGACAATATCTCTGAGGTCTTCGCAGCGGGCGCCGGGCGTTGCGTGGTCGGCAGTGCTCTTTGGGAGGCCGCGACGTTCGAGGCCGCGGTGGCAAGCCTGCGCAGGGCTGCGGCGTCACCCTGAATGAACACCGGTGAATGAACGGCCGCGACGCCGGCGAAAGGCTGCGTCGTCGGCGATAGAGCGATGATGATGAAAAGAGGGTAGACAGATGAACTGGATCCGTCAGGTATTTGGGGGGACCGTGCCCGTTATCGGCATGCTCCATCTGCGTGCCCTTCCCGGTGACCCCGGCTATGATGAGGAAGGTGGGCTGGCCGACGTGATCGACTGGGCACGCAAGGATCTCGACGCCCTTCAGGCAGGCGGGGTCGACGCCGTGATGATCTCCAACGAATTCAGCCTGCCCTACCTCACCAGCACCGAGCCGATCACCGCCATTTGCATGGCACGGATCGTCGGCGAACTGCGTTCGAGGATCGATCGGCCTTTCGGCGTGAATGTGCTGTGGGACGGCAAGGCGTCAGTCGATCTGGCGGCCGCCACCGGAGCGGCGTTCGTGCGCGAGATTTTCACCGGCGTCTACGCCAGCGATTTTGGCCTCTGGAATACGCAGGTAGGCGCCACCGCACGCCACCGGACCCGTGTTTCGGCAAGCGGTGTTCGTCTCCTGTTTAACGTGGTTCCGGAGGCGGCGTCCTATCTGGGCGGGCGACAGCTTGCCGATATCGTGCGCTCGACCGTGTTCAATGCGAGGCCCGACGGCATTTGCGTGTCCGGCTTGACGGCAGGGGCCGTGACGGATTCGTCAGCATTGAAGATCGTGAAGGAAGCGGCGCCCACCACGCCTGTTTTCGTCAATACCGGTGTCAACGACCGGAATGTGCGCGAGCAGCTAAGCATCGCCGATGGCGCGGTCGTGGGCACCTTCTTCAAACATGACGGCGTGTTCGAGAACCCGGTCGATCCGGAGCGTGTCAAAGCCCTTATGACGATCGTGAAATCAATGCGGTAAACCAGGCGCCGCAGTCTGGTTCCACAGAACCGACAGCGCTGCTCGGCCCAGGCGCGGCACATGCAAGGCCACCAATCCGTTGCGGTATCTGGAGTGAGGGATACCGTTCGTGCCCGCGCCAGCCGACCAGCGACCGGCGCGGGACCGTTTGCTAGGGTGCGGTCATGCGCGCGTAGTCGCCGCGCGTGCGCAAGGTGAAGGTTACCGGCGCGTCGGTTCGGTTGCGCCAGAACCAGCCATGATTGCCGTCGAAGGCTGCGACAAGTTCTCCGGACTGGCCGGGCACGCCGCGCCCCTGCTCGTAGGTGATGCGTCGGTCGCCGCCATCGCCATGGGTGTCATGGTTCAGGATCGACCCGTTGGCTGTCCATTCGAACGCGGCGATGGCGCCTTCCGTCATCACCAGCTTGATTTCGATGCCTTCGGTCGGGGCGAGGGTATAGCTCACCTCGTCGCGCCATTCGGGCGGCGCGGGTTCCGGTGCCGGGGTCGCCACCGGGGGCGTCGGCGTATCTTCCGTTGATGCCGCCGTTTCAGCGGGTGGCGCGATCGCTTCGGAAGGCGCCACCGCGTCCGCCGTCAGGGCAGGCAGCGGTGCGATGCCCAGCACGGTGGTGATGCTTGCAAGCTGCGCCTCCAACCTGTCGAGCCTGACGATCAGAGCGGGGTCGGCGGAGACCCGGTCGGCGGCCGCCTGGGCGGCGAGAACGGCGTCTTCCTCCGCCGCCTCGGCGTAGAGCTGCTGCTTGATCTCGCCCATCTGGGTCAGCCCTATGACGCGGCCCAGCCCCGTCGGGTCGAAGCCGTATTCGGCGGGCAGCCAGAACACGATCAGAATGGCCAAAGCGGCGGCCAGGGAGCCGAGTGTCGCCCGCACAAGGCCGCCGGATGTCGCCTCGACGCCCTCGATATGGCCGGCGGATGGCGGCGCGGGCTGGGTTTGCTGGTGTGAATAGGGCTGGGCATAGGGCTGGTGCTGGGGGTCGGTCGCATAGCGGCGGTCGGCCTGCAGTGGCGGCAGGTCTTCGCCAGCGTCGTCATAAGGGCCGCGGCCATCATAGGGGTGGTTGGTCATGTCTAAAGGTCTCCCGCCGCTCAAGCGGCCACGAAATAGCCGGTGATCTGAAAGCCCATCAGGGCGAAACCGGCGGTCATCATCAGGACGTTCGCGGCATAGGCCTGCCGCGCGAAGGACGGCGTCGCGCGCCAATAGCGCATCACCACCAGGATCGCCGCCAGCGCCAGAAGCTGGCCCACCTCGACGCCGACATTGAAGGCGATCAGGTTCGGCCACAGCCCGTCGGGCGAAATGTCATAGTCGATCAGCCTGGAGGCCAGGCCGAAGCCGTGCAGAAAGCCGAAGAACAGGGTGGCGACCTTGGTCGAGGGCTGGAACCCGAACCAGAGCCGGAACGCGCCGAGATTGTCGAGCGCCTTGTAGACCACCGAAAAGCCGATGATGGCGTCGATGACATAGCTGGAGATGCCGAAGTCGAACCAGACGCCCAGCAGCATGGTGGTCGAATGTCCGATGGCGAACAGCGAGACGTAAGCCGCGATGTGTCTCATCCCGTAAAGGAAGAAGATCACGCCGAAGAGGAACAGAAGATGGTCGTAGCCGGTCACCATGTGCTTGGCGCCGAGATAGAGGAACGGGAGGAGGTGCACGCCGGTGACCTCCTGGATGTAGCCTTTGTCGCCGAGCGTCACGGCATGGGCGAGCGCCGTCTCGACCCAGGCGAGAGAGAGCGCGGCGGCGAGCAGGAGCATGGCGGCGCGGCGCGCGCAAGGCCCCCGCCCGCGCGACGCGGCCGGTAGAAATGTCATGGAACGATCCTTGTCCGAACAGTCTGGTGAAGCGCCTTGTGCGGCGCTCTCTAAGGTCCTGTTCAGACGGATCGGGGCGGTCGCATCGGCCCTTCGAAGGTCAGGTGTCGAAAGATGTCGCCAAACGCGCCCGGCCCCTTGTCGGCACGCGGTGTGGGCGCGTTCGTCGGTTGGCAGGTCAAGGCGTGGAGCGGGTGATCGTGATCCGTCGCGTTATGTCCGCCGACCAAGCCGCCCGGACGATCGTCTTCCCCATCGCCATGGGTATGGCCGTGATTGTGATCGTGGCCGCCAACGTCATCGGCGATCTCCGCCGTCATCGAGGCGGCGCCCGCTTGGGCCACGGGACCATGGGTCAGGAGGACGACGAGCGGGGCGACGAGCAGCGCGAGGGCGATCGTGAGGGCAATCATGCCGCGGGCCGCGTGCCCGGTCCGGTGATGGCGGGGCGTCTCGCCCATGTACTGCCTTCGCTTCACGTTGCTTTATCCCCCCCTGGGGGATATCTTGTGTTTATGACAGATCTTCATCGGCACGCAACCCATCCCGGTATCGTGAAGCGGCTGAAGCGCGCGGACGGCCATCTGCGCCATGTCGTCGAAATGATCGAGCAGGGCCGGGCCTGCACCGACATCGCGGTGCAGCTCCAGGCCGTGGAAAAGGCGGTGACCGCCGCCAAGCGCACGCTGATTCACGATCATATCGACCACTGCCTCGGCGCCGGCGGAGAGACCGATCTCGCCGAGATGAAGGCGCTGGCCAAACTGCTTTAGCCCGCCCATGCTCAGCGTTCTTTCCAACCGCACCTACCGTCATCTGTTCGCCTCACAGGTCATCGCCCTTGTCGGTACCGGGCTGGCCACCGTGGCGCTGGGGCTGCTGGCCTGGGACCTTGCCGGCGGCGATGCCGGTCAGGTTCTCGGCACGGCGCTGGCGATCAAGATGTTGGCCTATGTCACACTGTCGCCGGTGGCGCAGGCGTTCGCCGACCGGGTGCCGCGGCGCACCCTGCTGATCGGTCTGAACCTGATCCGGGCCGGCGTCGCCTTGGCGCTGCCTTTCGTGACCGAGGTTTGGCAGATCTATCTGCTGATCTTCCTGCTTCAGGCGGCATCGGCGGGCTTCACGCCGGCCTTTCAGGCGACCATTCCCGACGTGCTGCCCGACGAAGAGGACTACACAAAGGCGCTGTCGCTGTCGCGGCTGGCCTACGACCTGGAAAGCCTGCTGTCGCCGATGCTGGCCGCCGCGCTTCTGACGGTGGTGAGCTTTCCGGTCCTGTTCGGCGGCACGGTGATCGGTTTTGTCGGCTCGGCGGCCCTGGTGCTGTCGGTGACGCTGCCCTGGCCGAAGCCGACCGAAGAGCGCGGTGTCTGGAAACGGATTACCCGCGGCAGCCGGATCTATCTGGCGACGCCGCGGCTGCGGGCGCTGCTGGCGCTGTCCTTCTCCGTCGCGGCCGCCGGTGCGATGGTGATCGTCAACACCGTGGTCCTGGTGCGCCAGGATCTTGGCCTCACCGACGAGGCGCTGGCGCTGGCGCTTGCCGCCTTCGGCGGCGGCTCGATGGTTGCGGCGCTTGGCCTGCCGCGCCTGCTGGAAGTTCAGAGCGACCGGCGCGTCATGCTGGCCGGCACTGCGGTCATGACCGTGGCGCTTGGCCTTCTGGGCGCCGCAAGCGCGCTCTGGGGTGTCCGGTGGGGCTGGCTGTTGATCGCCTGGTTCCTGGTCGGCCTGGGCTATTCGGCGACGATCACACCATCCGGGCGGCTGCTGCGCCGCTCAGGCCATGCCGAGGACCGCCCGGCGCTGTTCGCGGCGCAGTTCGCCTTATCCCACGCCTGCTTTCTGATCACCTATCCGCTGGCGGGCTGGCTGCAGGCCGCCTATGGCAGCGTGATCGCGATGCTGACGCTCGCCGCCCTAAGTCTGATCGGATTGGGGGCCGGCCTCGTGCTCTGGCCCCGTCCGGACCCCGTGGAGATCGCGCACACCCACGACGATCTTCCGGCCGGCCATCCGCACATCGCCGCGGGCCCCCGTCACAGCCACGCCTATGTGATCGACGATCTGCACCCGCGCTGGCCGTCGGACAGGGAGATTGCGCGCGGCGTCTAGGCCGGATGCGACCGACGAGATCCACCATGGGCCATTATCATCGGTCCTTGGTGTTACCGCCCGTTGTATCCAACGTCGGGGCTGTCAGTCGCGCAACAGGATGTACACGCCGGCCCCGAACAGGACACCGCCGGACACGGCCTTCAATTCCCGCTCATAGGTGAAACCGCGGGCCAGACGCATCGCTCTTCCGGCCCCATAGGCGTAGGCGACCTTCACACCGCCGACCGTAGCGATCGTGATGCCGGAGACGATGAGCACATCCCATGTCGACAGCTCCGCCAGATTGACGAAGGCGGGCAGCAGGCTGGCATAAAAGAAGATCGCCTTGATGTCGCCGAGGGTGAGCAGGAGACCGGAAGCGAAACTGACAGGCAGACCTTTCAGCCTCTGGAACGAAACCGCCGGTCGACCGGTGTTGGCGCCCCGCCGGTAGCTCCTGATCAGTCCGATGCCGAACCATATCAGATACCCAGCGGCCAGGTATTTGACGATGACGAAGAAGGCGCCCATCTGCTGGGCCAGGGTCGTCATGCCAAGGATCGCGATCGCCATCAGCAGCAGGTCGCCCGCGACCACGCCGGCTGCGCTTGCCACACCGTTGCGCAGGCCGAAGGCCGTGGACTGCGTCACGACCAGCAGGACACTCGAACTCGGTATCGCCGCCAGGAAACCCATGATCAAAAACAGTGCGAGCGCGTCGGCCAAGGTCATCGATAACTCCTAAGACAATTCGCCGGTTCGGCCGGAAATCGTGCCGAAACAAGGCTTGAGAAATGCCAAGTCACAGCCCTCGTCCGCATGGTCGGCCAGGCGTTCAGAATGGTCACGTAAAACTTTCAGAATGCGACAGTGTGCGGCCGCTTCTCACCGTGCCGCAGGTCGTCGCCATCGGGTCGGAGCTGAACAGACCGGCGCAACGGGATGGCCGGCGGTTCCATGGGCCCATGCGCGATGCCTAGTCCCGGGTATCGGTCGGCTTCAGACCGTGCCAGATCAGCCTGATCGTTTCGCGCCGGCGGTTCGCGTCGGGCGGCGTCTTGAGCAGGGCGGCCGACACGGCCTCTCCGTGCGCGAGCGAAATCAGAAGCCGGGCCATGGCGCCTCCGTCGCCTTTGCGGAGGCAGCCCTTTTCGACCAGGTCGCCAAGCCGTGTGCTAAGGGCACCAACCAAGCCGGACTCCATCATCGGCCCATGTGCGTCGGCCAGGTGATCCGAGGGGAACGCCGTGTGGGTCGCCAGTTGAACGAACAGCGGCGCCACGGTTTCGAAATACCGGTACAGGCGCTCGGCGACATCGGCGAGATAGGCTTCCGTTTCCTCGGCCTCTCGCGGCGGGTCGCCGAGCAGGCTGTCAAGGTCCGGCGGCGGCGGCGCCATGGCGGCGAAGAAGAGATCGTCCTTGGAGCCGAAGCGCTGATAGAGCACGGCCTGCGAGATGCCGGCCGCCTCGGCGATCTCGCGCGTCGTGGCGAGCTGGCCACGATCGAGAAACGCCAGGCGGGCCGCTTTAAGAATATCCTCGTCTTCGACGGTGCGTACTCGTCCCATTGGCGTTACCCGCAGGCCTCATTCATAGGCGATGGCGTCACAAACCGGCGTCCTCATCGCGCGCCGCGCCGGGCCGATACAGGCGATCAGTGTCAGCACCGCGACCAGCACGGTCCAGGCCAGAACGCCTGTCGGCGAAAACACCAGCGGCAAGGTCAAATGAAGACCGTGATTCCCGACAATATAAGCGACGGCCATCGATAAGGGGACGGAAAGGACGCCGGCGAGGACAACGCTGGCGAGCGCGATGGCGTAGCCTTCGGTGAGGATAAGCCTGCGCACGGCCGCCGGGCGCGCGCCCACGGCGCGGATGACGCCGATCTCCCGCGTCCGTTCAAGGACGTTCAAACCCATCGACGCGGCAAGGCCCAATCCGCCGACGATGACGGCGGCGAGCGCGGCCGTCGACAAGAGCGCCAGCAGGATCGCGAAGTGGTCGACCATGGCCTGCCGCAAGGCGGGGCGCGTGAACAGGAGTGACGGGATGGAGCCCGCGTCCACGATCACCTGCTCGATCTGGCTGGCAAGGCGGCCTTCAGCGCCGGGATCGGTGACGATCCGGATGACGCCAGCGAGGCCGTCGGCGCCCGCCAGTTCGGCGAAGGTGGGCGGGTTTGTGTAAAGCGACGGCTCGGCGACCTCTTCGATGACGCCGACGATGCGCCCACGCACCGAACGCGGGCCGAGCGCGAGCTGGACGTCGGCCCCGATGACCAGTGCCGGTTCTATGGCCTGAAGGTTGCGGTTGACGACCAGGTCTCCGATTTGCCCCGCCTCGGGCCATCGTCCTTCGATGATCGGCACATCCAGCAATGCGGTGTCCGACGGTGGCGCCAAAAGACCGTATCGCCCCCGACTTCGGTCAGCGCTCTGTTGCGTGTTCAGCGCAACCAACGCGCCGCCCCAGGCCTCCGCATGGGAGACACCCGGCAGGCCGCTGATGTCGGCGAGGATGGCTGCGGCGTCGACGGGCCTTAGAAGCCGGACGTCGATGTCATCGCCCCGACGGTCCAGCGACCGGTCGACGGCTGCGATCAGGCTGACATAGACGTTCGAGGCTGTCATGAGGGCCGCACCGCCAAGCGCCAGGGCGAGCAGCGTCAGCCAAAGCCGCGCGGGGCGGCGAAAGCTGTTACGCACGGCCAGCACGGTGGGCCGCCCCAGGCCTTTGAGTAAGCCAAACCAGCGCCTGCGTCTCCTGGGGGGCGTGATGCCGGGGTCTTGCAAGGCTTTCTGAACGGGCATGCGCGCGGCGCGGGCGATCGGGATCGCGGCAGCGACAAACGGCACGGCCAGACCGATGCCGACGATCGCCAGCACGGTCGCGGTTCCCACCGCATAGCTGGCGACATCGAGATTGAGCTGCTGTGCGGCATAGTTCGAAAAAGACCGGGCGCCGAGCAAACCGGCGCCGAGACCGATGGCGATGGCCGGTACGGCCAGAACGGCGATCATGGCGAGGTAAATCGCGGCGATGCCCCACGACCGCGCGCCGATCGTCTTCATGACGCCGACCTGGCGCGCCTGCCGGTCCAGGAACGCGGCAATAACGCTGGCGGCCAGCGCGCCGCTCAGCACCAGCGCCAGCGCGCTAAACACGCTCAAGAGCAGCAGCATCGTCGTCATGTGATCGGTATGCGGATGACGTCGCGGCGGCACCTCGACGCGCAGGACGTCGTATCCGGCCTCGGCGAGCCAGTCCGCCGTGTCATCGGCGACGCGGCCGGCAATTGAGCGATTGCCGTCAACGGTTATGCGCAGTTCGTCCAGATGACCGCCGAGGCCGAGGTCGGCCAGGGTTTCGCGGCTGGCATAGGCGTAAGCCGCGTTGTCCTGCCAACCGGGCGCAAGGGCGGGATCGTGCACGACGCCCCGGATCGGCAGGGACGCGGACTTGCCGCCAGGGACCCGCACGGCTATGGTATCGCCGACACTGGCGTTCGGGCCGGCCCCCAGCACCGGAAGCCCGGATCGCTCGACGAGGATCGCGCCGCGCTCCGGGGGCCATTGGCCTTCCAGCGCCTCGAACGCCGAGACGCGCAGATCGGAAAAGTCCCGCACGCCGAACAGGAGCAATGTGCGCCAGTCCCCCGGCGCCACTTCGACCCGTGCGCGCACCAGCCGCCGTGCATCAGCGTCCACGACGCCCGGCAGCGCCCGCACGCCTTCGAGAACCTGGCTGTCCACATCCTCAAGCCAGAACACCGCTGCGGGCGGCTCGGCCGTGGCGAAGCTGGCGGGAATCTCGCGCAGCAGAACAGACCGCGCGCCGAGCGCAACGGTGAGCGCCGCCGCGCCGAGCGCGATGGCGAGGAAGACGAGGAACGCGCGCCCCGGCTGCTCTGGCAGATCGCCGACGACCTTCTTAATACGCGGTCTCATTGCGCCGCCGCTTTTAAGGTGTCTTCGACAATCATGCCGTCGGACAGGCGGATCAGGCGGTCGGCGCGTGCCGCGACGTCGTTATCGTGGGTGACGACGATGACGGCGCGTCCGTCGTCGGCCAGCGCGGTCAGGAGGCCCATGACCGTGGCGGCGGAGTCCGTGTCCAGATTGCCCGTTGGTTCGTCCGCGACGAGAAGCTTCGGATCGTTGGCGATGGCGCGCGCGATGGCCGCGCGTTGCTGCTGGCCGCCGGAGAGCGTGCCGGGCAGCTTGTCGGCCTGGTCGGCGATGCCAACGCGATCGAGCAAGGCGAGCGCGCGGCTGCGGCGGTCCCGCGCCGCGACAGCCCCGACGAAATCCATGGCGAGCAGGATGTTCTCCAGGATGGTCAAGGTGGGCAACAGTTGAAAGAACTGGAAGACGACGCCGACCTGCGCGCCGCGCCACTTCGCCAGCCGGTCTTCACTGAGCCCGCTTAGTGAAACGCCCGACACGTCCACCGAACCGGCACTGGGATGATCGAGACCGGCGATCAGGTGAAGCAATGTGGATTTGCCGCTGCCCGAGCGGCCGACGATCGCGGTCATGCTGCTTGCCGGGATCGCGCAGGTCACCCTCTTCAGGGCGTCGAACGACGGACCGTCAGGCCGCTGATAGCGCTTTGAAACGTCTCGAAGTTCGATCAACGCGGGATCGGACACATTTGGCCTCCATGGCTTCCAGTTTAATATAAGCGGCTGATCGCTTATATTAGCTAACGGAAACCGGTAGGCGAACGCAACCGCCTTTCTCGCGGCGGTGCGGCTTCGGGCGTTAAGGGTTTGGAGCCAGAGCAGTGAGTTCCCGATTGTCGACTGCCACGAGTAATTGACACGCAACTGGCCCGAACACCAAAAACCGTTATGATATCAGGTCGCGGATACAATCGCTTTCGTCCTATCTGCTGAAGGCCTCGTCGCCACGTTCGGGTCATGTTGCGGCGTAACTGGATGTGCCCGATTGATGGTGGAGGAGACGAGGTCAAAGCGAACGAGCGTCTGCCCAAGCAAACTCGGCGTGCCAACCAGGCCGGGGTGTTGGGCTGATCGGAAGCTGTTCCCACGGCGTCAAGCAAAACCGCGTTTAAGCCGGTAACCAATAAGGGAGGTATTCGATGAGTATTTCATTGGCCATTGCCCGCGCGTGGACCGACGGCGCCTACAAGGCCAGACTTGTGAGCGATCCCCGTACCGCCCTGTCAGAAGCCGGTGTCGAGGTTCCTGCTGGCGTGACCGTCAAGGTGGTCGAGAACACCGCGGACATGCAGCACCTGGTGCTGCCGTTGGCACCAAGTAATGCCAGTGAGTTAGCCACCGAGGAGCTGGAGAAGGTCGCGGGCGGCATAACACCCCAGGAAATGGACCGCCAGGGTCTGTGAGACAGGGGGAGTTTGAGACGAATCCTTGGTAGTTGACTGACCTGTCCGCATGCAGCCGGCCTCATCGGACCTGCAGCCGCCGAAAACGAGATCACACCATGACTGCAAGAGCCATCGCCCGCGCCTGGACCGACGCGGACTACAAAGCCAGGCTGATCAATGATCCCCGTGCCGCCCTCGCTGAGGCCGGTGTCGAGGTTCCCGCCGGGATCACCGTCAAGGTGATCGAGAACACCGCCGACACGCAGCACCTGGTGTTGCCGGTGGCCCCGCCCGAGGCCGGTGAGGTCTCGGTGGACGAGTTGGAGAAGGTCGCCGGGGGATTTCTGTACGATCGTGTTCCGGGGCATCCTGGATAGCGATAGCTCGGCCGAAAGACGCAAGAAGACTTGCGTCGGTCGGTCGTCGCAGGTTTTTGCGTTCGAAAGCACGAATCCGCGGACCGCACGTCTCAGCATCGATCGACGCAGCCAGGGTCGATGAGGATGGCTTGGTGCCATCGCCTTCAAGCCGGCAAGGTGAGGGCGGCCTGATGGCTCTTCATATGGATTCCCGACAACAGAAGAGCCTGTGTTTCCTTGGTAACGATCCAACGCCATCGCAATTCAGCATGGACTTGAGGGCATGGAAGGACCGGTCACCAGCGCGCGGCGCCGGCGATCGCAGGAGGCGCTCGACACTAGAGTCTCGCTGATCCCAAGGGCGCACAAGCTGGTGATCGGCGTCGTTGCGCTCTTGCTTCTGGTTGTGATTGCCTGGGGTTGGCTGGGTTCTGTGCCGACGACCGTGCGGGGTGACGGCATCCTGATGCCGGCCGACGATCGTTTGCACATCGTATCCGCCGCCGAAACAGGCACCATCGACAGCATAGCGGTCCAGGTCGGGGACACGGTCGCGGCCGACCAGATCCTTGCCACTCTAAGTCTGCCTGAGTTGGAGGCTGACCTGCGCTCAGCCCGACAAGCACTTCAAGACGCCACGGAAAGTCAGTCGCGTCGCGCGAGCCAGCTCGGCGCCGATCTCGCCGATCTGGAGCGCGTGACGGAACGCCGGTTGGATCTGATCGAGGCAACCACAGGCGATGATACGGACAACCAGGATCTGGCGCTGCGACTTGAGGCGTCGCGCGTCCAAATGCAGCTTGATGATTTCAGGCTCCGGCTCAATGACCAGCTTGAGGACGATCGGAGACGTGTTGCGGCGTTGACCGCCGCGTTGGCCGAACTGGAAGCTCGCCACGCCGCCGCGGCAGCGGTTAGAAGCCCGATGGCGGGCATCGTTTACCAAGTACCCGTCAGCCTCGGCGAAGTCGTTCGAGCGGGTGATCGGGTCGTGATTGTCCATCGTCCGGTTTCACATTTGGAGGTGCTGGCATTCCTGGAACCGGATCACGCCCGCCTGGTTGCCGAAGGCATGCCGGCCCATGTGGCGCCCTCCACCATCGCACAAGAGGAGTATGGCAGCCTGCGCGGTGAGATTACCTACGTCGCCCCGCACCCATTGTCGCAGCAGTCTATCAATGCCTGGCTTCACAACCCCGAACTGGCGGAGCAACTAACCCGGGCCGGCGGCCCGTATCTCGCCAGGATAGCGCTTGTGGCGGACCCCGATACGCCAAGTGGCCTTCAATGGTGGTCAGGCACGGGCCCGCCATTCGCGATCTCGGTCGGCACCCTCGCCACCGTCGATGTTGTCGTCGCCGAACAGCGACCACTGGCCTTGGTGCTGCCGATGATGCGGACACTGATTGGTCAGTGATCAGGTGGCTCGCAACGTTGTCGGGCAGGCACAAACGCCATGGTGCGGTCTTCGCGCGCACGCCGACCGTCATTCAAATGGAGGCCGTCGAATGCGGCGCGGCGGCCCTTGCCATCGTCCTTGGCTACTTTGGCAAGTTCGTGCCCTTGGAGGACATGCGCGCGGCTTGCGGCGTATCGCGCGACGGCAGCAAGGCATCCAATGTCATGGCGGCCGCAAAACGTTACGGGCTGAACGGCAAGGCCTATCGACGGGACACGCAAGCGACGCTCGACGGGCCGTTCCCGTCGATCGTGTTTTGGAACTACAACCATTTTCTTGTGGCCGAGGGCTGTCGGGGCGATCAGATCTTCCTCAACGACCCAGCCCTCGGCCGGCGTACTGTCACGCGCGACGAGTTCGATATCAGCTACAGCGGTATTGTCCTGACGTTTGAGACAGCGGCGGAATTTGAGCCAAGCGGCACGCCGCCCAAAGTCTTCGCTCGGCTCATCAGGCAAGCACTCGCTTTCAAATGGACGCTCGGGCTCGTTCTGTTCGTCGGCGCATTGCTGGCAATACCGACGTTCGTGGTGCCGGGTCTCACGGCGGTGTTCGTCAACAACGTGCTTATCAGGGGGCTGGACGGCTGGCTGGAAGTCTTGATCTTGCTGATGATCGGCGCGATCGCGATCCAGTTCTGTCTCGGCTGGATCAAGGAATCAGGGCTGCTGCGGCTTGAAACCCAAATGGCGCTGAGGCGTTCCGCCGACTTTGTTTGGACGGTCTTGCGTCTTCCCGCATCGTTTTTCGCCATGCGCTATCTGGGTGACATCGCCAGTCGGATCACCAGTGTCGAACGCGTCGCCCATTTGGTCACCAGCGAATTTGGTGGGGCGGCGATCAACGTGTTCACCGCGCTGGTGATCTATCTGCTGATGACCATCCTCGATCCGGTCTTGGCCGCCATCTCCTTTGCAGGCGCGGCGGTTAACGTGGTGATGCTGCGGATGCTGCGTCGCGCGCGACTGGATACTTCGATACGGCTGCAGACCGACATGGGCAAACTGTTTGCAACATCCGTTGTCGGCCTGCGCTCAATCGAAAGCCTGAAGGCGTCCGGAACGGAAGACGATTTCTTCAGCAAGTGGTCCGGCTATCACGCCCGCATGCTGCAAAGCGAACAACGGTTGTCGCGTCTCAACCAGGTCTCGGCTGCCGTGCCGCCGATGATTGTCTTATTGACCATGGCATTTGTGTTGGCGATCGGCACCGTCCGGGTCATGGATGGTGTGCTGACTGTCGGTGCCTTGCTGGCATACCAGATCCTGTTGTCATTTGTTGTCACACCAGTCCACCAGCTTGTTACAACGGCGGAACGCAGCCAGGAAGTCGCCGCCGACTTGGCGCGCCTCGATGACGTCAGAAAATATCGTGTCGACTGGCGCCACCAGCCCATCAAGGACAGCAAGACCGAACCAGAGCGGGCCGGTGTCGGGTTGGTCATGGACTCGATCAGCTTCGGCTACAGCGCCTTCGATCCGCCGCTGATTGAAGACCTCTCGGTGACGGTTCAGCCCGGCGCATGGCTCGCGCTGGTGGGCGCGTCGGGCAGCGGTAAGTCAACCATCGGCAGATTGATCAGCGGACTGTTCACGCCCTGGGGCGGCCATATCCGGCTGGATGGACGCGAACTGACCAGTCTTGATCGCCACCGGCTTGCACTGCTGCTGACCGTTGTCGACCAGGACATCGCGCTGTTCGCGGGGATTTTGCGCGAAAACATCAACCTTTGGGACACGACGATCAGCGACCGCGAGATTCTTGAAGCGCTTCGTGATGCTGACCTGGCCGGGTTCGTTGAATCACTGCCCGACGGGCTGGACACCGTGCTCACGGAAGGCGGCCAAAACTTGAGCGGCGGCCAGCGTCAGCGTTTGGAAATTGCGCGAGGCTTGGTGAATTCACCGGCCCTGATCGTACTCGACGAAGCAACCTCCGCCCTCGATCCGCCGACCGAGGCGGCGATCATGCGGGCATTGCGTCGCCGGGGCTTGACCTGCATCGTCATCGCCCACCGGCTGAGCACGGTCCGAACGTGCGACGAGATCATCGTGCTCGACCAGGGCAAGGTCGTTGAACGCGGTCAACATGAAGGTCTCGTGCAGGCCGGCGGCACCTATGCGGCCCTGCTAGCGGACGGCGGCGCCCCTTGATCGAAGCCGGCGTGGATAGCCGACCGGGCGGGAATGCCGCAACAGCTGAGCCCGTTGCCCAGGCTGGCGTGCTGACTGCACCGGCACGGCTCTATGTTCGTCCCGCTGGCACTGAGACACTTTCGGCGCCGCGCCGGTTCGTGGCTGAGTTGCCGTCGGGGTGTTATGTGCCGGCGCTTCAGGCGGACGGAGTGGTCTTCGAACTGGAACCACGCGATCCGGCACACGCGCTGCCGATCCTAGATCTCGTCAGACCAGACCGCGAGGCTCTCGACGCGTGGCGCCGCGTCCCGGCAGCTTTGTCTGACACGATTGATGATCTGAAAAGCGTCGAGTTCCAAGGTCGACCTTCCGATACGGACGGTGCCGCTCGCCGGCTTGCAGCTTCGATTGCGGCCTGGGATGCCGGATTGAGAAGCGTCAAGGAAGCAAGGGTCCGTAACGCAGCCGATGCGGATGCCGACGCGTTGGGCACTGCCTACCGCAGCCTTGCATCGGTGGCCGAACCGCAGTTTCAAAGGGTCAGACCGGGCTCCGATCCGTTGCTTGCCGCGGTTACGGCGGTAGCGGAAACCGAAGGGATCCATGTTCGCACGATCAGTTCCGACGATGTCCGCCACGGCACGGACTATCGACTGCGATTGATTGCTCAGGCTTCGGGTTTTCGATTTCGCGAGGTCGCTCTCCAAGGCACGTGGTGGCAAAAGGAGGGGGCGGCCCTGTTGGTCTGGCGAGAGGCAAACAAGCAACCGCTCGCGGCGGTTTGGGACAGGACGGGATATCAACTCGTGGATCCGATCAGCGGCGAGCGCCAAGCGATTGACCGTGCGCTTGCGGCCGACCTGCTGCCGAACGGGTTCATGTTCTATCCCTCTCTGCCCGGCGCGCTTAATCCGAAATCCTTGATCAGTTTCACGTTCTCCGGTCTGGGGCCAGAACTCCGCCGTATCGTTGGAAGCGGCATTCTGGCCGTTCTGATCGGTTTGCTGGTCCCGGTGGCGACCGGTGTGATCGTCGGCACCGCAATACCGCAGGGCCGGATCGGGCTGGCGCTGCAAATGAGCATCATGGTCGTCGCCGCCGCGATTGGCACGTCGGCCTTTGGGGTCGCCCGTTCTATTGCCACCATTCGGGCGACCACCGTTGCCGATTCCCGGCTGCAAGCGGCCATTTGGGACCGTGTGCTGCGCTTGCCGGCGTATTTCTTCAGGCTCTATTCGACCGGTGATCTGGCTCGCCGCGCGCTCGGCGTGGAGGAAGCAAGGCAAGTCCTCACCCTATCAGCCCTCGGAGGACTGCAAAGCGGCCTGTTCGCCGGTATCAGCTTTGTGCTGATGTTCTTCTACGACGCGGCATTGGCGGTCTACGGTCTGGCTTTCGCCCTGGCCGTCTTGGCTGTGATGGCCGCAATCGTGCGCCGGCAACTCACCAACCTGTATGACTTCCGCGAGGCAGAGGGGCGCGTCACCGGTCGTGTCGTCGACACCTTGGCCGGCATCAACAAGCTGCGTCTGGCGGCGGCGGAGGAACGGGCCTTTGCGCGTTGGGCTGACGCGTTCGCCGTTCAGCAACGAGCCAATTGGAAGAGCGGGCGGGTCCGGGCATTTCACCTGGTCTTTACCGCCGTTGTGCCCGCGATCGGCATTCTAGGGATGATCGTGGTTGCAGGAACCCATGGCGGCACACTTGACCTTGCCGCCTTTGCGGCCTTCAACGCCGCGTTTGGCCAATTCATTGCCGCCGTCGCAGTGCTTGGGCTGTCGCTCAGCCTCGTGGTCGACGTGGCGCCTTTGGTCCGTCGCGCAGCACCATTGCTGCAGGCAAAGCCGGAGGTCGATCAAGCGAAGGACGATCCGGGCGAGTTGACGGGGCGGATCGAGGTTCGGGATCTCTCCTTTCGCTATCGCAGAGATGGCACCTTCGTCTTGCAAGGCATCGATATCAGCATCGCACCGGGTGAATTCGTGGCGATCGTCGGACCGTCGGGGGCTGGCAAGTCGACCTTGGTGCGCTTGCTGCTGGGTTTCGAAGTACCTGAGCACGGCGCGGTTCTCTATGACCGTCGCGCTATGAAATTGCTGGACATACGCCTTGTCAGGCGGCAGATCGGTGCCGTGCTGCAGGACGCCAAATTGACGCCGGGCAGCCTCTACGAGAACATCGCCGGTGCTTCAATCCTGCAGGACGAAGATGTCATGGCTGCGGCGGCCCAGGCAGGTCTGGCGGACGACATCGCCCAGTTGCCGATGGGGTTGGAGACCTTTATCTCAGAGGACTCCGGATCGCTTTCGGGCGGCCAACGCCAACGGGTTGTCATTGCGTGCGCGCTGGTTGGCAAACCGGCTGTTTTGCTTTTCGACGAAGCCACAAGCGCGCTCGACAACCGTACGCAGGCGGTTATCAGGGACAGTCTGGACAAGCTGGCCGTGACCCGCGTGATCATCGCCCATCGACTGAGCACGGTCCGCCATGCGGACAGAATTCTGGTGCTCGATCAGGGCCATATCGTCGAAAGCGGAAGCTTCGATCAGTTGATGGCGAGAAAAGGGGAATTCTATCGCCTGGCGGAGCAACAGCTGCTGTAGGTGGGGACCTCTTGCCCACAAACAGGCGCGGGGTCCTCGCCTGCACCGGCTTTGGTGCATGGGTGCGATTGTGATGGACGCACAGTCTCCAAGAATAGTGGTTCTTTGAATGTTGTAGACAGTGAAACCATGCCGAGACCGCCCAAGCCGAGATACCGGGTTGCCAATTGGCCTTGCTACGACCGCGCTTTGCGCAGGCGGGGCGATGTAACGGTCTGGATGTCCGGCGCCGCGGTGTCAGGATGGCTGAAAAGCGGCCTTCGGCATGCTGGTGGGAAACCGGTCTATGCCGACCTTGCGATCGAGACAGTGCTCACCATCCGGTCGGTGTTTCGCTTGCCGTTGCGCCAAGCGGAGGGTTTTGTAGCGTCGCTGTTTGGCATCATGGGGATCGACCTGCCAGTGCCTGACCACACGACCTTGTCCCGTCGAGGCTCGAAGCTCCAGGTGGGATTGCCTTCGGTCTCGTCGGAGGGACCGGTAGAGATCATTGCGCATGGAGATAGTTGGATGCACCAAAGCCCCGGCGTACCAGTTGTTTCCGCTTGATTTTAGATGATCTCAACATGGCAAAACAGGGATAGTCCTCAACACGTCCTTTTCCAACAATATCGAACCTGACTTTCGCCATGCTGCTGTCGACGGTTGAGCTGCCCCGCAACTATTGTCGCCAGCACCCAAGAGGTGCTCGAAAAGGCGGCCCCTGCGGGCCGCTTTCTTCGTTTGGCCGCCCACGACGGGTGCGCCCGCCGGCGCCGGCACATGCTTGCGACCCGCCAGGGCGCCGATCTCCGCCTTCATGGATGGCCGGTCAAGGCCATCCATCTTGCGCAGCAACTTGAAGAGTTCCGCTCCGCTGTCGGGCGCGCCGTGGCCGTCATGGTCTGGCGTTGACCGTCAATCGATCGGCAGCCTAGGCCGGCAGCCAGTCACCGTTTGACTTTACCCGATGGGCAACCGGAACGGCTTCGGCCAGCGAGGCTTCAACGAAGCACCCCTTCTTCGCCGCGTTGATCAACTGCCGTTGATCTGCCAACGACGCACTCGAATCGAGATCGACGTCCAATTCGAACGAAATCGGGCTGGCCACATACGGATCCCTGCCGGCTTGTTCCGCACGCCAGAGAATTCGACCGATGATCGTCACGTTGCCAATCGGGGTCTTGAGGCGCCTTGAGAAGGCGCGCACTTGGGTCATCAGGCACGAAATCAGACCGGTACAAAAGAAGGCCAAGGGAGGTGGCCCGGTATCGTCACCGCCATGGAACTTGCCTTCATCGGAGGCCATCTGGAACGACATTTCGAAGCTGGGCGCAGCCTTATCACCAACGATCAAGTCACCGGCAACCTCGCAGCGCATCTTACCGACCCCGTTGGCCTCCATTTCACAGAGCACATCGAAGGTTGAGGACTTCCGTTCAGTCATTGGCTGCTCCCAATTGTATGGCTTGCGCCATTCGCCCCATCACCAGAACCGATGATGCGGACACGATCATCGCCAGCCCAATCGGCAGTATCGACTGCCGCCTCAAGCCGACACCCCCCGACTGACCCGGCGCTTGCCGGTCAGGTCTGTCTGATCGGTGGAAAATCCGCCTGTCCCGGAGGTTGGAGTTCCCTTAGCCGCACCAGTCACAGCAAAGCCGTCACCAGCCACGGAAAGGCGATGACCAGGCACAGGGTGGCGGTCATCAGCAGCACGAAGGGAAATGAGCCGGCGAAGATGTTGTTCGTCGTGATCGGAGATTCACTCGCGAGCGAGGCGCGCACCACGAAGACCGACAGGCCAAACGGCGGCGTCAGCAGCCCGATCTCGACGGTCAGTACCGTGATGACGCCGAACCAGTAGGGGTCGACCCCGAAGCTTTGGCTGACCGGGAACGCGATCGGCACCAGGATCAGCAGCGTCGAAGAGCTATCGAGGATGCAGCCGAGCACGACCAGCGTCAGAACATAAACGGCGATGAAGCCAGCCGGGCCGAGGCCCGTCTGCTGGAACAGGCCGGCGATCTCGGTCGGCAGGCCTGACAGGGCAAGGAAGCGCGAGAACAGGCTGGCCCCGATCAAAAGCAGGCAGACCGACGCCGTGACCTGGCCCGTGTCGACGAGCACCTTCCAGAAGGCGGAGCGCTGGAGCCGGCCGCGGAAGGCGGTGATGATGAACGCCCCCAGCGCCCCCACCGCGCCGGCTTCCGTCGGCGTAAAGAACCCGCCATAGATGCCGCCAATCACGAACAGCACCAGAAGGGCGACGGGACTCAACGCCCGCGCCACCTCAACCGGGCGCACGACCATCCGGCGGGTGGCCAGGCTGGGTACCAGCCCGCTTTCGTAGATCAGGCCCGGCCGGTAGCGGGCTGCGAGCATGATGTAGGCGCAATAGACGGCGGTCAGCACCAGGCCCGGTAGCACCCCGGCCAAGAACAGATCACCGATCGAGGTTTCGGTGATGATCCCAAACAGGATGAACAGCAGGCTTGGCGGCAGCAGCATGCCCAGCACCGAGGAGCCCGCCACCACCCCGACCGCGAATTTCGCACGATAGCCGAACCGCATCATTTGCGGCACGGCGATGCGCACGAAGACGGCCGCCGCGGCAATGGAGATTCCGGTAATCGCGGCGAAGATGGCGTTGGCCGCCACGGTGGCGATGCCCAAGCCGCCGGCTAGCCGTTGCAGCATGCGGTCGGCGACATCGAAGCATTCCTCGCCGATGCCTGATATCCCGACCAGCATTCCCATCAGGACGAACAGCGGAATGACGCCGAAGATATAGGAGGCTATGGAGTCGGCCGCCGCGATCGAGAGCATCTGCGAGGCGATGCCGAAATCGCCGCGAAGCATCATGACGCCGACAAAGGAGACGGCGGTCAGCGCGACCCCGACATAGAGCCCGCCATAGACGAGCACCAGCAGCAGGCCGATGGCGATGAAGCCGATCGTCAGCGGCGCCAAATCAGCGAACATCACTACCTGCCGCGGAACGAAACGCCAGCAGGAAGGCCCGGCAGGCATTTGCCGCGAATTGCGCCGCTAGCAGGCCCGAACCAAGCACGATAAGGCCGAGCAGGGGCCATGTCGGCACGGTCAGCAGCCCGGGATTGCCGATGAACTCGGCACGCACCCAGGCCTCGACCGCTTGGGGGAAGGTGACCCAGGCGAGAATGCCGAACAGCGCCAGGCCAATAAGCTCGTAAACGCCAGCTATGGTCTGCGCCGTCCGCGGTGCGCGCGCCATCACGAAGTCCATCAGCGATTCCGAGCGGGTCAAAGAACGCCGGCGCGCGGCGTCCGGCAGTTGCAGGAAGACGATGCCGATGATCGACAATGTCACCAACTCCGGCGTGCCGGTGAGCGGTGCGTTGAACAGCACCCGGCCCAGGATGTCGGCGTTGATCAGCACCATGAGCCCGACGATCCAGACGGTGCCGATCGCGCTGCCGCAGGAGGTCAGCAGCCCCAGCAGCCGATCGGCGAGGGCGAGCGGCTTGCGCACCAGCAAAGGGAGAGGTCCACGCGGCCCGCCTGTATTGTCGGCAGGGGCGCTGCTCACAACTCGGCCGCAAAATCGCGCGGAAAGGTGAAGCCGGTCGCTGCCACGCTGCCGTAATAGGCGCGCAGGGCGCTCACGCCGTCATCGTTGCCCGCCGTGGCGGCCCAGTCGATCGCAGGGTTGGGCATGCCGTCGATCCAGCCGGTGCGGTCGGCCATGGGCAGGCTCCCATAGGTCATGCCGCCGGCGAGCAGTTCGGCGCGTGCCTCCTCGCTGCGCGCATTCAAGTCGGCGGCGTAGGCCGAAGCGTAGGCTGCGGCACCGGCGCGGAAGGCGTCCTTGACCTGTTCGGGAAAGCTGTCCCAACGGGCGCGGTTTACCGCGAGCGCGCCGACCAACATGGCGCCGAAGTCCACCAACAGCGCGTTGGGCGCGACCTCCTGCAGGTTCAGCGGTGCGGCGCCCGTGTCGTAAAGGATGTAGCCGTCGACCACACCAGAGCGGATGTTGTTGTAGGCCTCCGGCGCCGGTCCGGCCACGCCTACCGCGCCGCTGCCGCCCAGCCAGAGCAGGTTGGGTCCGGCACCGCCGATCTTGCGGCCCGACAGGTCGGCGAACGAGTTCACCGGGTCCTTCAGATACATGGTGTAGTTGTCGACACCCACGGAGGCGAGGTGCAAGAGCCCGTTGCGCTCCCATGCCTCCTGAAACGCGGGTACCGTGGCGTGCAACTCGTCCATCGCGGTCATGACCACGTCCGGATCCGTCGGGCCGAACGGCGCGGCGAAGGTCAGGTTCATAAGTGGCATCTTGGCGGCGTGGAAGACGGTCATCACCGCTCCGCAATCGGAGATGCCCTGCTCCATCGTTTCCAGTTCGCTGCCGGGTCTGGCCAGCGTGCCGCTATAGGCTTCGGTCCAATCGATCTGGATATCGGAGCCGGCGAGCGCCGCGTCGACCGTGGGGATGAACGCATCATTAAGGTTCTTGACCCAAAGGAAACCCTCCCCATGGCCTGCGGCGATGGTCAACCGCAGCCGAGTCTGGGCGCGCACGATGGCGGGGGCGGCAAGCAGCGCCGTGCCGCCGGCTGCCCCGGCCAGAAGCAAGCGACGGTCAAGAAGGAATTTGGTCTTAGGCATGTTCAGTTTTCCTCTCTGCTTTTATTCGGGCCCGGCGCGAAGCCGTGGCCTTCTCGTCAACGCTCATGCCGTCGGCCGCTAGGACAACGCCATACTGCTCATGCGCCGCCTCGCGACTGATGTATTCGTCGAGCACATCGTCGAGCACGGCGGCGGTGTCGCGGCTGAGCGGATCGCCCCAGCCGCCGCCGCCGGTCGCTTCGAAGCGAAAGACGTCGCCGGCATTGAAGGCGTGCGTGCTGCTGATCGGGTTCTGCCAGTCACCGTCGGGTGTCAGCCCGCCGATAACCTGCGCACCGGCCGTGCCGACACGCAGCATGCGCTGCGCGGGGCTGGTCGAGCCGCCATGCACGCCCGGCGAGCCTGAGCGTGTCCGCGAGGTCTCGATGCCCAGCGTGCCGACGCCCAGGAATTGGACCTCGAAGGCCGAGCCCAGCCCGCCCCGTTGCTTGCCCGCGCCACCGGAATCCTGCAGCAGGTCGAAGCGTTCATAGACGATGCGGTGCATCAGCTCCGCCGATTCCGCCGGCGTATTGAGGCAGTTACCCAGAGGGTCCATCGTCACCGACATGCCGTCGTTGAACGGCGTGCCACCCCAGCCGCCCGACAGGATGTCGGTGAACAGCGTGGTGCCGGTATTGGTCGTGACGGTCGCCATGAACCAGTTGGCGTCGGCGAAGGTCGGCGCGATGATTCGGTCCGGAATGGCCTTGGCGAGCGCCTGCCAAACGGCGGCCGCCACCTTCCCGGCGGTGATGCAGGTGCAGTTGACCACGGGCATCGGCCACTTGGCGTTGAGCCAGCAATCGTCCGGCAACACGATCCTGACCGGCGCGAACATGCCGGCATTGGGCGGCGCGTCCGGGCCGACGAAGAACTGGAGCGCGTAGTAGACGGCGGCCGCGGTGTTGGCGACCGGCGAGTTGATCGCCCCGGCCACCGCGCTGTCGGAGCCTGTGAAGTCAACCGTGATGTCGCTGCCCTTGACCGTGATCGCCAGCTTCACCTTCACTGGATCGTCGGTCTGGCCGTCGGTGTCGGCCCAGTCCTCCGCCTCGTAGGTTCCGTCCGGAATCGCCTCTATGCCCTTGCGCGAAATGCGCTCGGTATAGGCGATCAGCTGGCGCATCGCGGCGAGCAGCAGGTCGGAGCCGTAGCGCTCCGCCGCACGTTGCATCTCTCGCTCCGCACCGCGCAGCGCGCCGAGATGGGCTTGAAGGTCACCCCGGATGAACTGGGGCGTGCGGCTGTTGGCCAGCAGCACGTCGAACACGTCTTCGTTGGGCTTGCCCGCCTTGAAGATCTTCAGCGGCGGCAGGCGCAGGCCCTCGGCGGCGACATGGGTGCTGCCCGCCAACCCGCCGGCAGCCCCGCCGCCGAGATCCATCCAATGGCCCCTGCTGACAGCGAAGGCGATACGCCGGCCCTCATGGATGATCGGCATCATGAAGGTGAGGTCGTTGACGTGCGTGCCGCCGCTGTAGGGATCGTTGACGACGACGATGTCGCCTTCCTCCAGCCGGTCGAGGCCAAACTTGTCGGCAACGGCGCGCGCCGAAAAGTGCATGGCGGCAAGGTGCACGGGGCAATTGGCCGCCTGCGCCAGCAGTCTCAACTCCGAATCGTAGATGGCGTTAGAGAAATCGACGTTGTCGGCGAGGATCTGCGAGAAAGATGACCGCTGCAGGATGCTCGACATGCGCATGGCCGCATAGTCGAAGAGGCTGCGCAAGACCTCGAAGGTCACGGGATCGACTTGGTCGGGCGTCGCGGACAGGCCGGTCTCTGCCGTAATGGTCTGGCTCATGGCGGGCTCCGTTCAGGCCAGGGTGACGATCAGGTTCTGCTCATGGTCGACGTTGCCGTCCGACCCTGGGGGCAGAATGGCAACGGCATGGGTGTATTCTATGATGGCCGGACCCGAGACGTCCGAACCCGCACCCATCGCGTCGCCGTCATAGACGTCGGTGTCGTGCCACGCGCCGTCGAAGAAAACCCGCCGCGTCTTGCCGTTGGCCTTCGCCCCGGATGGCGTTGTGGCACTGTCGGTGAGGCGCGTGATGACGCCGACGGCCGCTACGCCCAGCGCGACGATTTCCGGGCTGAAATCGTCGGAAGAGACGCCGTATTCGATCTTGTGGGCGTCATGGAAGTCACGACCCAGCCGCTCAAGACCAGACGCGTCGAGCGGGCCTCCTCCCGGCAGCGGTACGGTGACCTCGTAGGTCTGGCCCATGTAGCGCATCTGCGCAGAGCGTACGAAGCGCATGCGATCCGCTGCGATGCCGTCGGCCGCCAGGCGCTCGTGGCCGTCCTCTTCCAGCGCGCGGAGGAGTGTTTCGATGCGCTGTGGGTCCGCCGTTTCCACCGGCGTGTAGTGGAACACCTCAAGGTCGTGGCGAATGTCCATCGCGGTCGCGCCAAACGCCGATGCGACACCGGCATAAGCAGGCACGACGACTTTGGGAATCGACAGCGCCTGTGCCACGAAGCACGCATGCATGGGGCCGGCGCCGCCGAAGCTGGCCAGGACGAAGTCTCGCGGGTCGCGCCCCCTTCCGCTGATCGTGGCCTTCACCGCGTGCGCCATGGTTTCGCAGCCGATACGGACGATGCCCTCGGCGGCTTCTAGCAGCGACATGCCCATCGCGTCGGCGATCTTCTGGACCGCGCGCTCCGCGGCCGCGGTGTCGAGGGTAAACTTGCCGCTGAGCGAGGGGTTGAGGCGCCCAAGCAGCAGGTTGGCGTCGGTCACGGTCGGTTCGCTGCCCCCGCGGGCGTAGCATGCGGGACCGGGTTCGGAGCCGGCGCTGCGCGGGCCGACGCGCAGTGAGCCGCCGTCGTCAACCCAGGCGATCGAACCGCCACCGGCGCCGACGCTGTGGATGTCGAGCATCGGCACCATCACCGGCACGTCCCACTCCAACTCATACTGCCGGGTGACCAGCGGTTCGCCGTCGGGCAGGATCGAGGTGTCGAAACTGGTGCCGCCGACATCGGTGTGAAGGATGTCTCGGTAACCCGTCGACCGGCACAGGTGAGCGGCATAGGCGACACCGCCGGCGGGGCCGGATTCGATCAACTCCTCCGGGTGCTGGCGTGCAAACCGCGACGACATCATGCCGCCATTGGACTTCAGGATAAGCAGCCTGCCGTTGAAGCCGCTGCCGGCGAGCCGGTGCTCCAACTGGTCGAAGTAGTTGCGCATGACCGGCATCAAGCAGGCGGCAATCGCGGCGGTGGTGAAGCGCCCGTGCTCACGGAAGACCGGTCGCAGGTCGCCCGAGCAGATCACCTCGGCGTCTGGCATGGCTTCGAGCAGGATATCGCGCATCTGCCGCTCGTGACGGCTCGAGACATACGCGTTGATGAAACCGACCGCCAACGAGCGGATCTCGGTGGCGGCGATGCGTGTGGCCACAAGCCTCGCGGCGTCTTCGTCGAGCGGCCGGATCGTCTCGCCCGCGGCGGAGAGGCGTTCGTCGACGGTATAGCGGTAGCGCCGCCGGATCAGCGGTTTCGGTTTGGTTTGGTATGGCCGGTACAGGAACTCCCGGTGCATGCGGCCGATCTCCAGCACGTCGCGAAAGCCCTCGGTCGTGACCAGCGCGGCGTCCGGGTAGGACCGCTCGATCAGCGCATTCGTCGCCGTCGTTGTGCCGTGAACCAGCGTGCCGATGTCCGAGAACGGGATTTCGGCCTTGGTCACCGCGCCGATCACGCCTTCGCTGCGATCTTGCTTCGTCGTCAGAACCTTGGCCGTGCGGCGCTCGTTCGATCCCTCATGCCACGCGAAGAGATCCGTGAAAGTCCCCCCGACATCTACTCCGACCCGCCACATCGAGATCTCCCGTTGCATTTTTGTGATCACAATAAATATACATACCAGATCGGGCGGTGCAACGGGATTTCTTCGCGTCCGCGCACAAACAAGGGAAGGGCAGTCACCCCATGACCAAGGCTACGATCATCACCTGCGCGCTAACCGGCGACGGCGACACGCGCGGCAGGAACCCGGCCGTGCCGGTGACGCCCGCGGAGATCGCCGACGACGCGCTTGAAGCGGCTGCGGCGGGCGCTGCGGTGGTGCATATCCACGTCCGCGACCCGGCCACCACGCGCGGCAGCCGAGATTTGGGGCTTTACCGGCAGGTCGTGTCGCGCGTGCGCGCGGCTGGCAGCGAGGTTGTGCTGAACCTAACGGCGGGCATGGGCGGGCGACTGCTGCTGAACGCACACGGCGAATTGCCGGCCGAGCTTGAATCCGATCTCGTCAGCGCGCCGAAGCGCCTCGAACACGTCATCGCACTCGGACCCGAAATGTGCAGTCTCGACTGCGGCAGCTACAATACCGGCCAGCCGCACGAGCTGTATGTCAGCACGCGCGGCACCATGGAGGAGATGGCGGACCGGCTGAAGGCACTGGGGGTGAAACCTGAACTGGAATGCTTCGAGTTGGGCCATGTGCTCGCGGCACGCGCGCTCTGCGATGCGGGCAGGGTGGCCCCGCCGCCCTTCTTCCAGTTTGCCCTTGGTGTGCCGGGCGCAGCCCCGGCAGACAACCGCACACTCGAACAGATGGTCGGCATACTGCCGCAAGGCGCGGTGTGGGCGGCGTTCGGCGTCGGTCGCCAGCAGATGCCCGTCTTGGCCCAAGCTATGCTCATGGGCGGCCATGTCCGCGTCGGCCTTGAGGACAACATCTATCTTGCGCGTGGGGTCCCCGCCACCAACCGCCAACTGGTGGAACGCGCCGTCGACATCGTGACCAGCCTTGGCGGAACCGTGGCGACACCCGCCGATGCACGTGCGATCCTCGGCCTGCCCGCACCGCGATGAGGCCGGCCTTCGGCCACGTCAAGGTGAGCGGACGGTTATTGACGGCTGCGGCGGTGCGGTGCAAACCGCAGGTTCCAAGCTTGGCGGTCGAAGCATGAGCACCTGCATAAGCACCATGATGCGCACGGAGACCGACTGGTGAAGGACATCCGCGGCAGACGAAATGCCTCTTCCGAGGGCGCGCGGCCTCGCGGGCGGCCCAAGGCCGAGCTGAGTGTCATCGGCACGCTGAGCGCGGAGGCCGAGGCGGATGGCGAGGCCATGCACCACGCGGTCTATGCCGCCCTGAGACGCGCGCAGATGGCAGGGCGGTTCTCGCCCGGGCAGGAGATGATCATCCGCACCCTGGCGCAGGAGTTCGGCACCTCGCCCATGCCGGTGCGCGAGGCGCTGCAGCGCCTGGTCTCGGAGAAGGCGCTCGAACATGGCGGAAACCGCACAATCAGGGTTCCGGCGATCTCGCTGGAACGGCTTGCCGACCTGCGCCGGTGCCGCACCATGATCGAGGGCACGGCGGTGGAATGGGCGGTGACCGCCACCGGCAGCGCCCATGTCGCCGAGCTTTCACAGATCAATCAGGCCGTGCTCGACGCCTCGCGTCGCGGCGATATCGAAAAGCTGCTAGAATGTAATCAGAAGTTCCATTTTCGCCTCTACGCGCTGGCCGGATCGCAGGTGCTGATGTCAGCGATCGAGAGCCTCTGGCTTCAGGCCGGACCATACCTGAACTATCTCCGGCCCAGCCTGAACGAGGGGGGCATGCTGAACCACCATGACGAGATCCTGCGCGCCGTCCAGGCAAGCGACCCGGCTGCGGCGGCGGCGGCTTTGCGCGCCGACATAGACGACGCGGCCGATTTCACGGCACGCATCATCTCAGGCCAGACGGCCACCCTTTAACGGCAGGGCAGCCGCCCAAGCGCCTTCGTCGCGGGCGGTCGGGCCGGCGTCGCGCCGCTGTCTTGACTGCCGTCGTGCGGGAAGCGGTCGCCGGTGAGACGGACGCTTCAGGACGGGGCCGTCTGGGCAAGAAGATCCTCCGCACGTTTGCGCAGCGCGCCCTGGATGACACGCTTTCGGCGTGCCGCGAGATCAAAGTGAACGGTGACCACGCGCGCGCGGGCATGCACCAAACCGTCCACCGAGCCAGTCATGACGTGGCCGACGACGAGCGAAGACGAGCCGACCTTTTCGACATGCGACCTGACGGTTACCAGACCTCCGGCCCTTACTTCCCGGACGTAGTCCAACTCCAGCCGTGCGTCGGCCCAGCCGAGCCGCGTCGCGTCGAAATCCGTGCCCGCGATCCGGCCCAGAAGCTGGAAGCTGGCATCGTCGAACATGGCCAAGTAGTTGCGGACATTGAGATGACCCATCGTGTCGCACATCCAGGAATGGGCGACACCCGCATAGGTGACAATTCCACCATCTGCCATCAGGTTTCTCCAATCTCAATTACGGTGGCGCATTCGCAAACCGGGCCGAAAGCAAGAGCCCAAGATAGTTGGTCTATCACTCTTTATCGGAAACGGTGTAGGCCGCGATCCCAACCGGGCATCCCGGTCGTTTCAAGTGCCCGGTACAAACAACCCATCAGCCGATGAACCTCTGACCTGTAGCTCGAATATGTCTGCCTTGGCATGCAGCGACCAAAGCCGCCGTTTGCGGGGACACCGTTCGGCAAGCAGGCCGCGGCGGTTCACAATCGCCGGGCAGATGCGGTCAACTCATCTCGGCCAGCAGGCTGGCGTTACCGCCGGCGGCCGTCGTGTCGATGCAGACATGGCGTTCGGTGATGCAGTGCAACGTCAGGTCACCGGCTGTGATCAGCGGCACGATCGGGCCGTCGCGGCCGGCGAGGGCCACGCGCATGGCGCGCGCGGTCGCTTCGTCGCCCCAGTAAGCAACGGCATCAAAGCCCGACAGCTGGCCGAGATCGGCCGGGTCCAGCACGCCGTCCAGCGCATTGGCGCCGTCGGCACCGGGCACGACCATCAGCGCCGCGCAGCCGGTCTGCGCCGCTTGTCGTGCCTGGTCCACGGCATCTTCCGGCGACGGGCCGAGGCACAGGATCAGCCCGCGCGGATGGGTCGACCAGCGGTTGGATTCACCCGTCGGGCCGGGCAAGTCACGGGTTTTTCGTGCCCCGGTCGCGATCTCGCTGCGCAGTGCTGCCAGCTTCTGCTGCACCTTGGCCGCCCTTGCCATTGGGCCGGCGGCTGCAGGATGGACGACAAGTGCCTGTTTCAGGAAGCGTGGCAGATAGTCCGGCCCGCCGGCCTTGGGCCCGGTCCCGGACAGGCCTTCGCCACCAAACGGCTGTGAGCCGACTATGGCGCCGATCTGGTTGCGGTTGACATAGATGTTGCCGGCCAGGATCGTCGACGCGATCTGGTCGACGCGGTCGTCGATGCGCGTGTGCAGGCCAAATGTCAGCCCGTAGCCTGTCGCATTGATCGCCGCCGTGATCTGGTCGATATCCGCTGCCTGGAAGGTGGCGACGTGCAGCACCGGGCCGAACACTTCGCGTGTCACCTCTTCGATGCCCGCCACCTTGATAACCGTCGGCGCCACGAAATGGCCCATATCGGGAACGGCAAGTCGTTTCAATAGCTTGCCGGCCTTTTCTGCGGCATCTATGTAAGTGGAAATCTCTTGATGGGCGCGAGCGTCGATTGCGGGTCCGATGTCGGTTGCCAACGTCCACGGGTCGGCGACGGCCAATTCGTCCATCGCGCCGAACAGCATGGCGAGGAACGGTTCGGCGATGTCCTGCTGCAGATAGAGCACGCGCAACGCCGAACAGCGCTGACCGGCCGATCGGAAGCTTGAGGCGATAATGTCGCGCACGGCCTGTTCGGGCAGGGCGGTTGAATCGACGATCATCGCGTTGATGCCGCCGGTCTCGGCAATCAGCGGGGACGACGGCGCAAGGTTGTGCGCCATGGCGCGGTTGATCGTCTGCGCGGTTGCCGTCGACCCGGTGAAGCAGACGCCGCCGATGCGGGGGTCGGATGTGATGGCGGCACCAACCGTGCCGCCGGTGCCGGGCAGCAATTGCAGGCAGGCGCGCGGCACGCCGGCCGCTCGCAGCAGTTCGACCGCACGGTGGGCGATCAGCGGCGTCGCTTCGGCCGGCTTGGCTATAACGGCATTGCCAGCGGCAAGCGCCGCCGCGATCTGGCCGGTGAAGATGGCCAACGGAAAGTTCCACGGCGAGATGCAGGCGAAAGTGCCGACCGGCACAGCATCGGGCGTCTTGACCACTTGGGCCGCGTAGTAGCGCAGAAAGTCGACCGCCTCGCGCAGTTCAGCGATCGCGTCCTCGGTAATCTTGCCGGCCTCGCGCGTCAGGATCGCGAACAACTCACCGAAATGCCGTTCGTAAAGATCGGCGGCGCGGTTCAAGATAGCCGCGCGCGCGCCGACGGGTGCCTCCCACAACGCAGCGTCGGCCAATGCCGCCTCGATATCGGCGGCGGTCGCGTGGTGCGCCGTGCCGACCAGGTCATCGTCACGGGCGGGATTGATGATGGCAAGCGGCTCGCCGGCGGCGTTTTGCCGTTCTGCCGCCAGCAGCGGCGCCGCTTGCCAGAGCAGGTCTTTGAACGGCGTCCGAGCCGCCTCGATGCGGTCAATGTCGACCGGATTGGTGAGATCGAAGCCCCTGGAATTCCGCCGTTCGGGCGCGAAAAGGTCCGCCGGGCGTCGCACTGTGCGCTCGGGCGCTTTGGCCAGCGCGTCGAATGGGTCGGCGGCGGCGATCTCGGGCGGCACGGCCTTGTCGATGATCTGATGGACAAACGAGGAATTGGCGCCGTTTTCAAGCAGGCGCCGGACGAGATAGGCCAGCAGGTCCTTGTGCGCGCCGACGGGCGCGTAGATGCGGCAGCGTGTGCCTTCGGTCTCCAGAACCCGGGCATGCAGGCTCTCGCCCATGCCGTGCAAGCGCTGGAACTCATAGCTGTCGCGCGGCGCCGCCATTGCCAGGATCGTCGCCACGGAGTGGGCGTTGTGGGTGGCGAACTGCGGATAGATGCGGTCGGTCAGGTCCAAAAGGTGCCGCGCGCAGTACAGATAGGCGACATCGGTGGCGGGCTTGCGGGTGAAGACCGGAAAGCCGGCCAGGCCGTCAACTTGCGCCCATTTGATCTCGCTGTCCCAATAGGCACCCTTGACCAGGCGCACCATGATGCGGCGATCGTGATGTCCGGCGAGTGCGTGCAGCCAGTCGATCACCGCCAAGGCCCGCTTGCCATAGGCCTGGATGACGGCGCCAAACCCGTCCCACCCGGTCAGTTCAGGATCGGCGATGGCGGCTTCGATAACATCGAGCGACAGGTCCAGCCGTGAAGCCTCTTCGGCATCGATGTTCAGGCCGATGCCGGCACGGGCGGCGAGGCGTGCGAGCTGGCGCACGCGCGGCACGAGTTCGGCCATCACACGGGCGCGCTGCAGTTCTTCATAGCGTGGGTGTAACGCGGAGAGTTTGATCGATATACCCGGGCCGTCCTTGATCGCGCCGTGGCCGCCGGCTTTCGAAATTGCTTCGATCGCAGCGACGTAGGCGGTGTAGTAGTTGTCGGCGTCGGCCATGGTGAGCGCAGCTTCACCGAGCATGTCGTATGAATAGGTGTAGCCTTGCCTCTCCATGCCGGTGGCGCGGTCCATGGCTTCGCCGATCGTGCGGCCGAGCACAAACTGCCGGCCAAGTTCGCGCATCGCCTGCTTGACCGCCGTCCGGATCACCGGTTCGCCTAGACGCTTGACGGCACCGTGCATGACCGACGCGAAACCGCCCGATGGCGGCTCGCGCAGCACATTGCCGGTCAGCATCAGCGCCCATGTCGACGCGTTGACCAACGAGGAGGCGGATTTCCCCAGATGCTCGCCCCAGGCGGACGGTGCGATCTTGTCCTCAATCAGGGCATTCACCGTCTCAGCGTCGGGCACGCGCAGAAGCGACTCCGCCAGGCACATCAGCGCGATCCCCTCGTCGGTCGACAGCCCATATTCCGCGAGGAACACCTCCATCATGCCTGGTGTGTCCAGCCTTCGGATGTCGCGCACCAGGGCCGTCGCGCGGCGTTGGGCGGTGTCGCGCAGCGCCGCGTCGATACCGCCTGCTGTGGCCATTTCGGCCAGAGCATCGGCCTCATTGGCCAGATGCAGGCGGCTGATGCGGTCGCGTAACTGGGGCAATGGGGCAGTTGATGGGGGTTTTGCGTCGGGCATTGACGCAGTTTAGTGCTGGGCGGTCAGTCATGTTGCCCTTTGCTCGTCCAAGAAAAGGCAATTACAATGAACTTTAGGGTTAAGCTTAGAATTAATGCCTATGAATGAGCCATTAGAAGCCGATCTGGACCGTTTCGACTGGCGGATCATTGAGGAGTTGAGCCTTGACGGCCGCATGCCAGTGACCACGTTGGCGGACCGCGTCGGTCTGACCAAGACACCCTGCCAGGTGCGCCTGAAGCGGCTGGTGGAAAGCGGCGTGATCCGCGGCTTTCGCGCGGTGATCGATCCGCGCCGCATCGGCCGTGAGCATGTTGCGTTCGTCGAGGTCAAGCTGAGCGATACGACCGAACCGGCCCTAGCAGCGTTCAACGACGCAGCGGCGGCGCTGCCGGAAATCGAGCAATGCCACATGATCGCCGGGCCGTTCGACTATCTCTTGAAGGTGCGCACGCGTGACATTTCCGGTTATCGCCGGGTGCTCGGCGAGAAGCTGTCGGCGCTGCCCCATGTCGCCAACACCTCGACCTACGTGTCCTTGGAAGCGGTAAAGGACACCAGCGTCGAAGCGCCGCGCCTGAGCCCGGTAGCAGGCCGAGCCGTCAGCCGACTATCGCGCCGCGACTAAGGCATCCTTGTTCGATCGTCTGGATTGCGACGCGCTGCCAATCGATCCAGCGATGCCTTGGACATCAACATCAAGAAGACCTACCGGATCTATCGGGAGATGGGCATGCAGCTCAGGAACAAGACGCCCAAGCGGCGGGTGAAGGCAAAGCTGCGCGACGATCGGCAGCTTGCCGTCGGCCCGAACGATGTTTGGGCCATGGACTTCGTCCATGATCAGTTGGCGACCGGCAGGAAGCTGCGTGTGCTGACGGTGATGGACACCTATTCGCGCTACGCGCCGGTACTGGATCCTCGGTTCAGCTATCGCGGCGAGGATGTGGTTGAAACGTTGGAAAGGGTCTGTCGCCAGATCGGCTACCCTAAGACGATCCGGGTCGATCAGGGCTCCGAATTCATCTCACGGGACATGGATCTGTGGGCCTACCAGAAGGATGTGATCTTGGACTTCTCCCGGCCCGGAAAGCCAACGGACAATGCCTTCATCGAAGCGTTCAACGGTAGGTTCCGGACCGAGTGTCTCAATGCGCATTGGTTCCTCAGCCTTGAAGATGCCCGCGAAAAGCTGGAGGATTGGCGTCGATACTACAATGAGGAACGACCCCACGGCGCGATCGGCAATAAAGTCCCGATCATGCTGACAAAATCAGGAGACGCAGCCAGCCCGTCACCCTGATCATAGCCGGAAAACTCTAGCTTCCGGCGGTCCTAACAAGGGGAGCGGATCAGTTAGCCCGCTCAGCTCGACGACCGCCCAAATGCTGATTGTAGCGGTGGATTGCCATCATTGCTTTGCGCTTTCGCGCTTGGCGGGGCACGCGAGCTTCGAACCCACAGACGCAGCAGGTTTCACGGTTCGGCAGTCGTTTGAGCCGGCCCCAGTGACCCGACTGCTTACGCAAAATCACCGCGTAAGCACCAAGCACTCAAAAGTGCCGCCCGCTAAGATATTGATTTATTGAGAGAAATGGCGCACCCGAGAGGATTCGAACCTCTGACCTCCGCCTTCGGAGGAGGTATCGATACCTTTCCTATATGCACGACAGAGTGCGACGGAGCACGATAAACATCTGACTTGCCTTGTCTTTTCAGATCGCCGCTCCGAAGCTTCTACCCGGAAACAGGTCGGAGCTTTCTCTCTGCTGCTTACGTGGTGCTTACGTGAGAAGCAGGGCTGAGGGCCGATCGGAAAGGCTCGCCTTCAGATGCCAAAGCTTACCAAACGCTTCGTCGACACGGCTGAAATCCGCGACAAGGACTACGTCGTCTGGGACGACGATCTGCCCGGCTTCGGTTTGCGCGTGTTCGCGTCGGGCAAGCGCAGCTACGTCATTCAATACCGCGCAGCTGGTCGCTCGCGGCGCTACGCGATCGGCCTTCATGGAGTGTGGACGGCAGAGACCGCGCGTAAGGAGGCGATGGCGCAACTGGGCAAGGTTGCCTGCGGAGAGAACCCCGCCGAACAGCGCCAGCTCGATCGCAACGCCATGACCGTGAAGGAGTTGGCCGAACACTACGTCGAGGCCATGAAGGCCGGGTTGATCATGGGGAAGGGCGGGCGTCCGAAACGGCCGTTCGCCATCTACACAAACATTGGCGCGTTGAACGGCCATATCATCCCGCTCATCGGGCAGCGCCGGGTCCAGGATCTGACGAAGGCCGATGTGACGAAGATGATGAACGACGTCATTGCAGGGAAGACGCGCGCTGTTAGAAGGACCGAGAAGAAGCGAGGTGTCTCTGTCCTGCGCGGCGGCTGTGGGACGGCGAGCAAGTGCGTCGGCCTCACAGGATCAATGCTTACCTATGCAATCAGCATGGGGATCATCGAGCACAACGTCGCCCATGGAATTCGGAAGCCGAAGGATCAGGTAAGGGATCGTCGACTGAGCGAGGACGAATATCGTCTACTTGGCAAGATGCTCCGAGAGGCCAGCCAGGATGCTGAACTCGCTCCTACAATCGCGGCCACGCGGTTGCTTGCGCTTACCGGCTGCCGACGCGGCGAGATACTCGGACTGAAGTGGAGGGAAGTCGATTTTGAGAACAGCTGCCTGCGCCTTTCAGATTCAAAGGAAGGCGCCTCCACAAGACCGGTCGGCTTGCCGGTCATCGAGCTTCTCGAAGAACGGCGCAAGGCAGTAGAGGGTGAATTCGTGTTTCCGGGCGTTCGTGGATCGGAGACCTTCGGCAGCTTCCCCAATAAGTGGAACAGGATATTCGCCGGCGACGAACTTCCTGACTTCACGGCCCACATCCTTCGTCACAGCTTTGCTAGCACCGCGAATGACCTGGGTTTCACGGAGAGTACAATCGCGGCGCTTGTCGGCCATTCCTCAGGATCGATCACGAGCAAGTACATTCACTCGCTCGACAGCGTTCTGATCATGGCAGCGGACACAGTGTCCGGGTACATCCAAGGCTTACTTGCTGGCGTCGAGTTCAAGCGGACCACCTACGCATTGGATCGCACCGCACGGCGCGAAGCGTTATCCCGATTCATTGCTCAGTCCAGCGCGATGCACGCCACTGCCAGCCCCGTCTGACGTAACCAGTTGAGCCGTCCCATTCATTCTGACGACGGACATGGGTCGGCGGATATGCCGGGCTGGCTCGTTGAGGACGAAGGGATCGAGCCACACATCCCTGTCTCTGACAAATCTGAACGCAAGGATGGCGCGTTCCCAGCGATCGACTTCGTCTACGATCGCAAAGCCGACGCATTCAGAAGATCGGCGCGCGCATCGGCAGTCATCCGGAACGGTTCGCAGCGCAGCGGAGAACGGCGACGCCGTTGACAGAGAGAGCACGTCGATAGGCTGAAGGATGGCAGAAGGAGTCTGGGATTGGGAGGAATGCTGCACCCCTGCGCATAGCTCGAGGCATCGAACGGCAGCTGTTGCGTTTTGGCTTGAGGGTGTAGCTTTTCGCCAAAGCTAAGCAAATGATATGGGAGCACTAGGTCGATGGAGTTCAACGAAGATCGGGTTAGATCAGCCCTTGAAAAAGCTTGGTCCCTTGACACTGCAAAACAATGGTCAAAGGAGAATCCCGCAAATGGTCAGTGCAATGTCACCAGCGCTGTAGTCTATGACCTGTTCGGAGGACAGGTTTTGCGCACGCGATATCCGACCGTTTGGCACTACTACAACAATTTAGACGGGAAGCGATGTGACCTTACAGATAGTCAGTTTTACAGACCCGGAGCCCTATTTCCTGCACCGGAAAACTATGATGATGAGTTGTCCGACCGCGACACAGCGATGAAAGGCATCCCTCAACGTGAATACGATGCTCTGAGGGAAGCACTCTTGGAACAGTTATTGTCACAGAAGCAGCCGTCGGTGTGAGCGCGGCAAACGTCGGGTTCGTCGGCTTTCCTGACATCTGTGCCAGGTCATTGAGATTGGGTCAGGTCAAACACATCAGACGGGCACGGCCGCGTCCCATTGCGGAGAGCGGAATACCGAACGAACGCAAGCGCATGTGGCCCGCGGCCAGGAACAGGCGTTCGCTGAGCTCTGAGGTTCTGTGGTGCGGCATGTGGGTAAAGATATCGGCTGTCCGTGAGCCGCAGGCATCCTTGTGCGTGGACACCTCCCAAGAGCGCAACGTTCGGATCGTGACCTGTCGGCGAGCGACGGCGGGAGCGACCCTTGCTGAGAGAAAAAGCCTGGAGCGCGGCGCCTCGAGACTAGATCGCACTTTGGTCACGGATATCGTCCTTTGCAAAATCAATCAGGCTGCGCACTTTTCGAGGCAGCGTCCGCCCCTCCAGGTAAACAGCGGTGAATGGGATCGTCTCACCTCCGTAATCCTGAAGCAGCAGCGAGAGGCGACCGGCATTCAAAGCTGAAGAAAGGGCGAATCTTGGGCTGCAGGTGATCCCGTGGCCGGCTGTCGCCAAGTCGCAAGCAGCGCGGGCGGAGTTTACGAGGTAGCGCCCGGCGATCGGAATGTTGAAATCCTGTCCGCCTCTGGAAAAGGTCCAGCGTTTGGGCGATCGGCCATTGGTGTCGATGATGCACGTGTGGGCCGTCAAATCCCCAGGCACCTCCGGTACGCCGCACGCATCCAAATAGGTTGGACTGGCGGCGGCTTGGAGCTCCGTCGTTCCAAGCTTGACGGTCTTCACCGAAAGCGTCTCGGTGACCCCGATGCGAAACGCCAGATCAATACCGTCCGACGCGAGGTCGACATGCCGGTCGCTGAGGCGAAGGTCGAGCACCAGATCCGGATACTTGGCGCCAAATCTCCCGAGCATTCCAGCCACATAGGTCTCTCCAAAAGTGACCGGCGCAGCGATCCGGATAATCCCCGATGTTCCCCGTGACCCTGCCGAGACGCCGGCCAACACATCATCCAGTTCGTCGAGCACGGCCGGGGCACGCGCCAAGAGTTGGGATCCAGCCGGCGTCAGACCCACCTTCCGCGTAGTGCGCTGGAACAAGCGCACGCCGAGACGAGCCTCTAGCTCGCCAACGTACTTTGACGTCAACCGGTTCGAAACGCGCAGCTGGTCGGCCGCCGCTGTGAAAGAGCCGGTTTGCGCTGTCGCTACAAACGCCCTGAGCTGGTCAACGAGGTCCACGGTCCCATCCGATTGCGAACATAATGATGATAGTCATACCCGTTATTCGTCATTTTGTCGGCAGTCAGCAATACCCAGTCTTTGCCTCGTCGAAGCCGTCACTCGTCGGCCAGACCTGAAGAAAGGATAGAGAATTGAAGATCACCATTGTCGGAATGGGCAATGTCGGCAAAGGACTGTTTGGCGCACTGCAAAACACGTCACATAGTGTCACTGGCGCGGGACGCGGCGACAATTTGGCGGCCGCAGTGAAGGGTGCCGACGTCGTTATCCTCTCCACGCTCTACGACGCATATGCCGATGTGGCCAAGCAGGCTGATTTCTCAGGCAAGTTGGTCGTATGTGTTTCCAACCCGGTGACGGCGGATTTCTCTGGGCTTCAGGTGGGGCACGAGACGTCCGCCGCAGAAGAGCTTGCAAAGCTGCTGCCCGGTGCGACCATTGTTAAAGCGTTTAACACCATCTTTGCGAGTCACTACGACACCGGCCTCACGATCGGCGGCAAGCCATTGGAGACTTTTGTTGCGTCGGACGATGAGGGCGCCCGCAGCGTGGTCAAGTCCATCGCGACCGACATTGGCCTAGCCGTTCGCGACGCCGGCCGGCTAAAGAACGCTCGGTACCTCGAGCCAATCGGCTTCATGAACATCCAGTTTGGCTATGTCCTAGGCGGGGGCGTGGAGATCGCTCCGCAGTGGCTGGCCGCATAGCCACTCGAATGCATGCAACGAAGGATCGATCCGCATTGCAGGCGTTGATGGGTGGATCAATGTACTGTCTCCGCCAGATCGATGAGTCCGAATATCGAGCGCAGGAGGTGGGCTTCCCCTGTTCAGCACGCTCAGTCATCCGCTTGATGCCAACGCGTCGTAGCCAGTCGTGCATTGCCTCTGCTGTCAACTCAGGGCCGTTGTCAGAGCGGACGTACTTCGGAGTTCCGTGTCTTAGGAGCACTGGATAGAGCGCCTCTGGGACGTCGCCGGCTCCCATATTTGTCATGACCGTCACCGCCAATGCCTGCCGCGTGAACTCGTGTAGGACCGTCACCATCTTATAGCTCCGACCGTTGCTGAGCTTGTCGTGCACGAAGTCTATCGCCCAGACGTGGTTCGGATGCGTTGGCCTCAAGCGGATGACCGAACTGTTTTTGTGGTGGAGTCTCCTGCGCTATCTGTGGCGCTGTGGGAGCAATAGACCTTCCTCACGCCAAAGCCGCTCAACCTTTTTGTGGTTGACCCTCCAGCCTTAAACGTGAAGCAGCTCAGTGATCTTGCGATAGCCATATCGACCGTACTGCTTTGCCCGCCGGATTAGAGCGAGCCGCAGTGCATCATCATCTCACAGCCTACGCAGACCCCTCACCCATGCGCATTGCAAGTCTCGCTAGTAAACCCGACTAAGGTCAACTTGCTCATGCTTGCAGGCGTGCCGCAAAAACCGGCTGCGAAATATCTGAATATCTCTATGCAGAATTATCCGAGGCGCCACCAACGAAGAGGAGTACGTTGGACGTTGTCAAAAAAACGCGTCGAATCTCCGCCGTTCGTTCCGCCTTTGCGCTACAGCAAAGTGACTTGGATATAGCGCGGTAGTTGTTTTGCATGAGAGCGGGTAACACTCCAAATGCGCTCGATAAACTCAAACAGTGCGATCAGCATATCGCTCATATTGAAGAGCGTGGCAGTGCGGCCTGGGAGGCAAACACCGGGTACAAACGGCGCGGCCTGGTAGAGAGCACCACTTCCGGTACAAGCGGATCATCGGAAGGCGGATCCGCGCTCGGAGCCAGCTTTTCCAACAGACAGAGGCGGCAGTCGCGGCGAAAGCGCTCAACCGGATGTTCGATCTCGAACGAGCGTTCACAAGACGAGAGGGATAGAGGACCAGAGCAGAGATCAGTGCGCCCGCAGATACCTGTATGCACCAAATCCACCTGACGCAAGAGCCATTGAAATACCTATACAATTGCCAATAGAAATGGCAAAGGCGTCAGCGGCATTGCCGTGTAACCCCGCAATCAATTAGGTATCGATCGACCTTCAACTACAGCGAATTTTCGACACAGCCAAATCGCACGAGGATAGCCAATTTTAAAGAGCGTTCAGACGCTGGCTGCGAGATTAATGAGGTAACGTGAGCACAACAGATTGCGGTGATGACAACAAAATCGATGCATCCGGGTTGACATGGCCAGAGAGTTATCTGTCGTTGCGAGAAAAGATTCTGTCAGAGTGGGGTATCGAAGGCGACATCTATTTTCACCGAATGCTGAGTGGCGGAAAATCGGGCGCTCAGGTCTATGCTGTCGATTTGAACAGTCGGGATTTTGCCGGACAGGCGATCCTCAAATTCGATAAGGTCGACGGCGGAAACCAGACGAATGATAGGGAATTTAGACGCCACCAGAAGGCGGTAGATGCCGAACCCGACTTCGCCGCCAGACACATCGAACGTCTGATTCATGCCTCGTTTGACGCAGACAAGGTCGCACTGATATCGACCATCGCAGGTAAGGGGCTCGAGTATGTTGAGCCTTGGTCAAACTGTTCGTTTGACCAACAATTGGCTATCGTAACCGACCTTTCCACAGACCTCCTAGAAAGCTGGAACAGGACCTATACGCTGTCGGCTGGGCTGCGGTCGCCGCAGGAGTTGATCCGAGGGTGGCTCCAACATCGCATCCAGCCCGAATCCAGTAGACTGTTCGGGCTGTTATCTGACGAGTGCGGCATTGAAGCGGACGAGCCGACATTCTCTTTCGATGGCAGGTGGTATCCCAATCCGGTCGCCTTCGCCGCCGGGGCACATCCTATTCCAGACCGGACGAGTTTGCGCGCCGTAATGGGCAATTGTCACTTTGATCTTCACGGGCTGAACGTGTTGGTACGGACAAGTACCGGGGGCAGTCCGGCCTACTCGCTGATCGATTTGGCAATGTACGAAGGTGGCAACTACCTGTTTTTCGATCATGCCTACTTCGAAATTGCCCACTTGCTAAAGGAGCGCAATGCTAGTGATCCAGCATATTGGCTGACCGTTCTCGAACACTTCAGAGAGCATCGAGCCACCAGCCAGATGGGCTCTCTCAGAGCCGATGACTTGGGACTGATTCAACTGGTCAGCGCCTTGCGTAAAGGTCTCTATGCGTGGATAGACAACCGTGAACCTAATCGGCTTCCCTACATGGAAAGCCAATACTTGTTGGCTCGGGTCGCCGCCGGGCTCAATTTCGCAAACAAGCGAATTGCTGTCGGATCAAGACGGCTGGCTCTGCTGTATGCCGCATTTTATCTGAAGCATTACTTGCGGCTCCAGGCAATTGAATGGCCGAGAAACGGGCCGCTGCTTCTTGCTGAACCAGGCAGCAGGCATGGAAACGGAACCGCAAATCGTACGGCATCCGCTCCGACCCAAAGGCCAAATTCCACGCCCGCAAAAGTTAGCGCAGATCCAATCAGTCAGAACCGGCACGTGGTACTCCCCCAACATCCGACAATTGCCGTGCTGCCCTTCGATTATCTTGGTAGCGATGCGGACCGAGAGTTCGTCGCAGACGGTATCTCCGTTGAAATAATCACACAACTGTCCCGCATAGACTGGTTAAACGTAATCGCGCGCAGTTCAACCTTCACTTACAAGAGTAATAAGGGTGATCCCACGATTATTGGTCGTGATCTGGGGGTTAACTACGTAGTTGACGGTACGGTAACCATTGTCAAAGGTCGACTGCGTATTACCCCCCAGCTCTTGGATGCAACGGATGGCCGTGAAATCTGGACCCGTCGTTACACCGGTGTTGAAGACGAGCTTTTTGCCGTTCTGGACGAAATCTCGGAGTCCGTGGTCGGCAATGTTGACACCAATCTGAAGCGCCACCAACGCCAGTTAGCCAAACGAAAGCACAGTGTCTATGGCGCTTGGGAAGTGTTTCAACGGGCGATGGCGCTGTTCATGCGCCGAAATCTGGAGGATTCGGAGAAGGCGGGAGGTCTTCTAAAGCAAGCGCTCGAAATCGACCCCACATTCTCGGAAGCCTATTCTGTGCTCGCTCTGCTCGAACTCAGAAAGCTGATGTTCGGTTCATCCGAAGCAACTTCGGAAGTAATAGACCGGGCTCTGGGATTCGCGCTCGACGCGGTCAGGGAAGACGAAGGCAGCAGCCTCGCGCACTCTGTTCTCGGTCGCATTTATTCGCTGACAGGCGAACACGAAAATGCGCTCATCGAGGGCCAGGAGGCCGTCGAACTCAATCCCAGTTTTGCTTTGGGATACTTCCAGCTTGGCATGAACTTGCTTTGGGCAGGTAAAGCGGCCGACGCTTTGACAGCAATCGACAAGTCGTTACGGCTGAGTCCCCGAGATCCGTTTGTTTGGGTTAGGGATTTCGCCAAGGGAATTTGCTACTACTTTCTTGGCGAGTTCACGAAGGCGGAGCAACACTTGGCGCGTGCCGAACACGGTCACTTCATCGCACCTCTGGCCTACGTGTTCCTTGCACTTGTGCTTGCACGGCAAAACCGCACAGACGATGCAAGAGTGCCCCTGGATAAGGCGCAAAGACTGTCTGGAGACTTCAACTGGGAATTGGTCAAAGCGAATTTTCCATCAATGGCACCGGACTACTGGGCCACGGCCCAGGAAGATGCCAAGAAAATCGGCTTGCTCAACGACTAGGCCCGAAAACGCTGTACTCATACTAAGGTGGGCACTGCGATAGCTGTCGGACTCGATACGATCACTGACACAAAGCGCCAACAGAGTGAACCGCGCCGGGTTTGCCGGTGGCGGCCTTATGTGAGTCGCGCGGCGATCGGCGGCATCGCTGTCAGCATCGATCGATGTCTTTGATTTCATACGAGCGCCATCAGTTCCCCCGCGTGATTGTCCAGCACGCAGTGTGGCTGTACCTTCGGTTTACGTTGAGCCACCGCGATGTCTCCGGCCTCTCGAATAACAGCGCTGCCCGGTTTTGCTTAGCTTCTGGCCTAAGGTCATGGATGCGTCCTTGATATTGGGCGAAGACGGCGGGGAGTGTGCTGTAGTTACAACATCGAGCGACTTGATCGATAAGTGCACTGAACACCGGGCCAGTAGATCGCTCAATTAGACGGGCAAACATGAGGGGTAGACAATGACGAGCTTGATGGTCCTTTCGGGAATTCTCGGCGCCTTGCTTCTCGGAGCCATGAGTCCGGGTCCGAGTTTTGTGCTTGTTTCCAAGATCGCTATTGCCGGATCGCGACGTGATGGAGTTTCGACAGCATTGGGAATGGGGGTCGGAGGAGCGATCTTCGCTGCACTGGCTTTGATCGGCTTGATTACACTTCTACAACAAGTTGAATGGTTATACTTAACTGTGAAGATCTGCGGCGGTCTTTATCTAGTCTTTCTCGGTATCCGGATCTGGCGGCATGCGAGAGGATCGCTTGTTTTAGATCCCAGAGAACAAGGGCCAACGAGCAACTCGCTTCGCCGATCGTTTTTTTTGGGCCTTGCGACACAGCTGGCAAATCCGAAAACAGCGGTAGTCTACGCTAGCGTCTTCGCAGCTCTACTGCCGTCCGAGCCCTCGCAGACCCTTCTGGTGATGCTGCCAATTTCCGTGTTGTTGCTTGAGTTTGGTTGGTACACGCTTGTGGCGGTCGCCTTCTCGAACCCCGTACCGCAAGGCGCCTATTTGCGCGGTAAGAAATGGTTTGATCGGCTTGCTGGCGGTGTTCTTGGTGCTTTAGGTGTACGACTTATCGCCGAGGAGGCCAGGTGGTGAATGCCCATAAAAGGATACTATGCCCGACGTTTGATGATGAACTGGCCCCGATTTCGACCGGACACGTTGGCTTAGGCAAGGAGGCTTAGGGATATTCCTAGGCACAGGCTTATGTCGGACGAGTATCAGCGCATAG
>JBCDFV010000003.1:0-207353 GCA_039177555.1 Pseudomonadota bacterium
GCTCGAAGACTATGCGGTCGCCAGCGCCGCCTAACGCGGATTGACCGGGAAATGAACAGCGAACTGGTCAGGCTCAGCGAGCGTGTTATCGCCGAGGGCTCGAAGAGTTTTGCGGCGGCGTCGCGTCTGCTGGATCGCCGCGCCCGGGAATCGGCGGTTCTGCTCTACGCGTGGTGCCGCTAAACTCTTCGAGCCCTCGGCGATAACACGCTCGCTGAGCCTGACCAGTTCGCTGTTCATTTCCCGGTCAATCCGCGTTAGGCGGCGCTGGCGACCGCATAGTCTTCGAGCACGAGGCCGGCCGTCGCCTTGGCCGAACCGACGACGCCGGGAATGCCAGCGCCCGGATGGGTGCCGGCGCCGACGAAATAGAGCCCGCGGATCTGGTCGTCACGATTGTGGGCGCGGAAATAGGCGCTCTGCCGCAAGATCGGTTCCAGGGAGAACGCGGAGCCGAGATGGCTGTTCAGCGTGTCGCGGAAGTCGGTCGGGGTGAAAATGCGTGTCGTCTCAATGGACTCCAGAAGACCGGGCACGGTGGTTCGGTCCAGATGGCTGAGAATGCGGTCGCGATAGCGTGGCCCTTCGACCGACCAATCGATCTCCGCCGCGCCGAGATGGGGAACCGGCGATAGGACGTAAAACGAGGTGCAGCCCGGCGGGGCAAGAGACGTATCGGTCGCCGTCGGCGCGTGCAGGTAGAGCGAGAAATCGTCGGGCAGGGTCGGACCCTTGAACACCTCCTCGATCAAGCCGCGATAGCGCGGCCCGAACAGGACGGTATGATGAGCCAGATCCGGCCAGATCTTCGCCGCGCCGAAATAAACCACGAACAGCGAGTTGGAAAAGCGACGCTTGGCCAGCTTGGCCGACTCGCGCCGCCCCCGCTCGGTATCGGCCAACAGCGTGCCGTAGGTGTGCACCAGATCCGCGTTGCTGGCCACGATATCGCAGTCAATCCGCTGACCGCTTTCAAGCTCGACGCCGGACACGCGGTCGTCGCGCACATCGATCCTGGCCACCGGTGCATCCAACAGGACCCGACCGCCCAAATCCTCAAACAGGCGTATCAAGCCCTGGACCAGGGCGCCGGTTCCGCCGCGTGGGAAGTGCACGCCCCATTCGCGCTCCAGCGCATGGATGAGCGCGTAGATGGCGGAGGTCGCGAACGGGTTTCCGCCCACGAGCAGGGAATGGAAACTGAACGCCTGGCGCAGCTTTTCGTTTCCGATGAAGCGCGCCACCTTTCCATAGACGCTGGCATGGCTTTCAAGGCGCACCAGTTGCGGGGCGACGCGCACCATGTCCCAAAAGCGCAAGAACGGCTTGGTACCGAGCTTCAGGTACCCCTCATCGAAGACGGCCCGCGAATACGCCAGGAACCTGCGATAGCCTTCGACGTCGCGCGGCGACAATTCCGCGATCTGCCGGTCGAGTTCCGCCTGATCATTGACATAGTCGAACGCGTACCCGTCGTCCCAGATCAGGCGATAGAACGGCGCGACCGGCAGCAGGTCGACGTAATCGGCCAGCCTTCGCCCCGACAGCGCGAACAGTTCCTCCAGCGCCGTGGGGTCGGTGATAACGGTGGGGCCGGCGTCGAAAATGTAGCCGCCATCCTCGTAGACATAGGCCCGTCCGCCCGGCTTGTCCCGCCGTTCGATCAGGGTGGTTGCGATGCCGGCGCTTTGCAGGCGGATGGCCAAGGCCAGCCCGCCAAAACCCGCACCAATGACAGCGGCGGAGCGCGTACCTGGACTACTAACAGAAGCACTCATGACGTCAGCGAACGTTCCGAAACGACGTAGAGGGCGCCCCGGATAGGAACCGGCGGCTTGCCGATCAAAAGTCGGGCTCTGTCGGCGAACGTCAAGCGGTCGGCGTAAAAGCGCGCGATCAGCGGCTCCGGCAAGCGATAGAAGCGGGCCATGACCCGCCACCGATCCTGCGACCGGCCGGCAAGGAACATCATTCTGTTCAGCAGCCGATAAAAGCCGCGCCGCCGCCATCGCCCGGCCATCCAATCCGCGATGGCACGCCGTGCCGCATCGGCGTCAAGCGCGTCGAGGCGCGCCAGATGGTCGGCAAGGGATGCCGCGTCGGGCAACGAATAGCCGGTCGTTGGATGAAAGAGGCCGGCGCGCAACCCGATCGACGGGGGTTGATCGTCTTCGAACAGCGGCGGCCTGCCGCCCAGCGCGATCGGCAGGGTGCCGGCCTCCTCGCGGATCAGGCGGGCGATCGACCAGCCCTGGGCTCTTGCATACTCGGCGATGCGGCCGCGCAACAGGTCGGCGTCACGGTCGGGCCCGTCCGCGTAGTAGGTGTCCTCGATCAAAAGTTGGGTGTCCGTGAACGGTAGGACATAGATGAAACGATAGCCGTCCGCCTGGCCAACCGACGCGTCCATCAGGATCGGCCGGGTCAGGCCGTGCGGCGACGCCAGTTCCACCTCTTGACCGAGAAACTTCTGATAGCGGCGAATGATCGTGCCGGCGCCACGATCGCCGCGCGCATCCAGTACGACCCCGGCCCGCAGCATGGTTCGGTCGGCAAGCGTTACCGACCCGACGGAAACGTCGTCCACGGCGGCATCCAGCCGAACGTCGAGGTCTGTTGCCGTCGCCATCACCGCGCGCAGCCGCTCGGACGTCACGGACCAATAGCCACCCTGAAGCGTGCGCTGGTAGGCAGGGAAACGGACGTCGTGGCCAGACCAGCGGTGGGCGACAAAGGGCGCAAGCCAGTCTCGAACGCCCGCTGAAACATCAGTTTCGTGAAACGACCAGGTATGATTGCCGCCCAGCCGCGGCCCTGCCTCAAGCAGCAGGATCTTAAGCTGTCCGCGCATGGAGAAGCGGTACGCCGTCAGGCAGCCGGAGAGGCCGCCGCCAACGATGACAACGTCATAGGGCCCCGATGCCGCGCCCGGCGTTGTCGGCCCGTAGGTCAACCGGCCGCCTGTTCCTCGGTGATTTCCGCCAACCCGTCGCGATCGAGGATCAGGGCGCGGCCATGCGCCAACCGGACAAGACCGACCTTCGCCAACGCGTTCATCTGCTTGTTCACGGCCTCGCGGGTGGCCCCCAACATGGTCGCCAGGTCGCTCTGCGTGATCGGGACGGCGATTTCGGTTGCGCCATCATCGCCCGGGCGCCCATGGCCGATGGCAAGCGCACTGAGCAATCGGCACAGCCGGCCGCGCAGATCCAGGAACGCCCGGTCGCCGATGATGCTGGTGTTTCGCCGCAACAGCTCGCAGAGCGCATAGATGATCTGGCGCGAAAGACCCGGATTCTCATCCATGGCGGCCTCGAAATCAGTCCGGCTGAGGGCCAGACAGCTGACCTCGGTCAGCGCAATGGCGCCGGCGCTGCGCGGCAAACCATCCAGCAAGGAGATTTCGCCGACCACGTCGCCGGGCTCCATGAGGTTCAAGGTCAACTCTCTGCCGTCGCCGGCAACCAGGACGATCCGCAGAATGCCTTCGGTGACGATGTAAAGCCCGTCCGCCTCGTCCCCTTGGTTGAAGAGCATCTGGCCACGCGCCAGTTCGCGGCGCCGGCACAGCGACACCAAAGGATCGAGATCACCTGTCTCCAGATCTCCAAAAAGGCTGGAGCGGGTCAACCACCGCCTTACCTGTTCGGCCTCCGTCATACAGCCTGCCTTCCTCGCCTGCAGATCGTCGCAGCTTCCAACGGCGCCCGAGCACGACGACCGAGGCGTTTGTGATGGCGATTGCAACACTTGGCCGGCAAATCTGTTTTGACGCCGACCCGGGGGTACGGGTGTTGCCTCTGCCAACAAAGTCGCCGACAAAACCGAGCCGACAGCGTCATCAGATCGGGCGTTATCAGCGCCCTTAACTCTAGGGTACTATGCCTTTCGAACCAGGTTGGCAAAGCATAACGGCAAGGAATCGGCCGACCGCTCGAAACCGGGGAATTGACGCAGCCTTTACGTCGCAGAGGCTGTGTTGATCGGGCGACGGCCATGGTCAGAGCCGTTCAAGGGAACCTCACATGGGCTATCGATCAATCAGCCTTTTTTGGCTATTTCACGGCAGTCTGTTGGCCGCCTGGCTGTTCGCGATCGCGTTGACGGGCGCGGCCAGCGGTCAGCAGGTCTGCGAACTGGTCGCCGACGTCGAGGAGCCGGGTTGGCAGGTGCTGTCATGCCGGCCGGATGTCAGCGTCAGCCTCGACCCCGATGCGGCCTACTCCTTGTCCGACAGCAGCGGTGACGGCGTGATCGACACGCTCGACCTCGACACGGGCGCGGTACGCACGCGGGTCGAACCGACGGGCGGGCCCACGCATTTCCAGATCCGCACGCGCCAGGCGATCGTGTCGGTGCGCGGCACCGATTGGGCAACCGCGCTGTCCGAAACCGGCACGGAGGTGTTCGTGGTCGCAGGCGAGGTTCAGGTCACCGACCTGGCCATCAACACCGGCGTGGTTCTAACGCCGGGGTTTGGCGTCGATGTTGCGGCCCCGGCGGCGGCCCAGCCACCGGCCGATCGTGCCGACGAGGCGGCCCCCGCACCGCCCGCAAGCAGAGGCGGGCTGGCGGAGTCAATACCTGCGGAGGCGTTGCGACCGGTTCGTTGGGGCGCTGAACGGGCCGAGGCGCTGTTGGCCCGCTTTCCGGCCGACTGAGTCGCGGTCTCGATGCGTTGGCGCGCGGCCCATTGGGCCGTTCTGGCTCTGTCGCTGCTCTGGGCTGCCGGTCTCGGCGTTTGGCACCTGCGCGGCGAGGTTGGCCCCCTCGATCGCGCCGAGGCCGTCACGTTGGACTGGCGGCACGTACTTGCCCCCATGCCGGGCCGTCCCGATGGCATGGTCATTTACGCGATCGACGACCAGGCCGTGTTCATGGCCGGCGGCTATCCCATTCCACGCCATAGGCTGGCCAGCGCGGTCGAAACGCTGGCCGAGGCCGGGGCGGCGGCCATCGGCGTCGACGTCTTGCTGCTGGACCCGACGTCGGAGGAGAACGACGCGGCCTTGGAACAGGCGCTGCGGAACCGCCCCGTCGTCTTGGCCGCCGGCGGCAGGGCCGGCAGTCCATTCATCATTTCACCGGAATGGACGAGCGCGCCTGATCCTGCCGCCGATCAAAGCGCCCCCAGCTTTCCGTCCTTGACCCGGTTGGCCCGCCCCCTGCCGCGGTTTCAGGACAACGCCGTCGACGCGCCAGCGCTTGTCGTGGTCGATGGCAGTGGCACGCCACGTCACGCGCCGCTGCTGTTCACGCCCAACGACGCGCCCGCGACCGTGGCGCCCAGCTTCGTCGTCGCCATGGCCGTCGCGGCCGGTTACTCAGATGTACGGTTTGGCCCCGACGCGATCGAGGTTGGCGGGCGTTCCGTCCCGCTGGACTTGAATGCACAGTTGGCGATGCGCTTTCTCGGCCCCACGGGCACGATCGAAACCCGATCACTGGCGACCCTGTGGCGCGACGGTCTGCCGACCGACATCGAGGACAGCCTCGTCCTTATGGGCGCGACGGCGACCGGTGCCGGGGACGCGTTCGCCACGCCCTATGATGCCAGGTTGCCGGGTGTCGAGGTTCTCGCCACGGCGATTGCCAACCTGATGGATGGCACGGCCTTGCGGCGCGACATGACGGTGCGCTGGATTGACGTCGGCGGCGCGTTCGCGCTGACGGCGATCGCGGTGGTGCTGGTCCTGGCCACGCCCGGCTGGATCGGGCCGGTGGCCACCCTCGGCGTGCTGATCGCTTGGCTGGCCGCCACCGCCCTGGCCTTTGCCTGGGCGGGGTGGTGGCTCGCCATCGCCTTTCCCGTTGCCGCCGCTGTTCCGGCGGCACTGCTGGCACTGGCGGTTCGCCAAACGCTGGAATGGCGCGATCGCGGCCGGCTGGGGCGAACGGCAACGGCATACGGGGCCTTGCAATCGCCCGTGATTACGCGGGCCTTGGCCGAGGACCCGTCCTTTCTGGACCAACCGAGGCATCAGGACGCCACGATCATGTTTCTGGATCTGGTCGGTTTCACGCCGCTTGCGGACCGGCTGGGGGCCGAGGGTTCCCAGGCATTGCTGTCGGACTTCCATCGCCAGGTCGCCGATGCGGTCAATGCGACCGGCGGCTATGTCTCAAGCTGGCTGGGCGACGGCATGATGGTCGTGTTCGGCCTGCCGAAACCGGAACCGAACGATACGCTGAACGCCTTCAAAGCCGCGTTGGACATTTTGAAACGCCTGCCCGGGGTGCCGCAGGTGCGCAGCCATGCCATTCGGTTGAAGATCGGCATCACCGCCGGGCCGGTGGTGGTGAGCCGGCTGGGCGGCGGCGGCCATGGCCATATCACCGCGACCGGCATGACCGTCAACCGGGCCGCCCGGCTGATGGCGGCCGCCGGTGTGGCCGGCGTGCCCCTGCTTGCCGACCCGACGGTGCGCGACCGGCTGCCCGCCGATCTCGCCGTCAAGCTCAGCGCGCTCGCAAAGCCCTTGACCCTTGCCGGCTTCTCATCGCCCGTGGATGCCGTCGCGCTTGCCGACGGCACCAGTCTTGGCGCCGGTTACAGGCTGCGGCGCTGAAAAAGGCCGCCGTCCCGCGCAGATGTGAACCGGTTCACAGCCAGCCCGGGCCGCCATCTCTAGAACCGTCATATCCGATCCGCTTGACGATAGGACGTTCAAGAAAATGGGTATGACGATTCAGCTAACCGCGCCTCAGCCGATTGACGCCTTTATGGCGGCAAACGCGCTTCAACCCGCCAACGGTAATGATGTTCGCTTAGTGGCCAGGACACGGGCCGGCTGGGTGCATCGCACCGAAGAACAAACAGCCAAGTCGATCTTGTCGCTGCGCCTGCTTGGCGGCTTCTCGGTGGTCGGCAACGACAGCCGCAAGATCGAATGCCTGACCCGAAAGGCGAAGGCCCTGATTGGCTTCCTTGCCACCGACGGTGCCGGCTCTTGGCCGCGCGATCGCCTCGCCACCCTGCTGTGGTCGACGAAGGAGGACAAGGACGCGCTGGCCAACCTGCGCCAGGCGCTCTACGCCCTGCGCCAGTCCATCGGCCCGGCGTTTGACAAGGCCTTCACCGTCGGCACCCGCCTGATCGAGCGCCGCGACGATGTCGTGACCTGCGACGTGCAGCGCCTCATGGACGCGGCGGCGACCGGCGACGATGTCGAGGCGGGCCTGGCTTTGGAGGCCGTTAATCGCGCCCCGTTCCTGGACGGGCTGGACGGCCTGGACCCGGTGTTCGACGACTGGCTGGCCTCTGAGCGGGGACGGATCATGGACTTGCAGCTCAGCCTGAACTTGGCGGCCGCCAGGACCGATCTTCGCGTCAACAAGCCGTTCGCGGCCCTGGATCGGGCGCATTGGATGATCGCGCAGGATCCGTTCTTCGAGCCGGCCCAGCGGATCGCCATGCGTGCCCATCTGGCGCTGCACGGCCGGCAGCGGGCGCTGGAGCACTTCGACGGCTTCGCCCATCTGTTGAGCGAGGAACTGGGTGCCCGGCCCGAAGCGGAGACCCGGGACCTGGCCGACCGGATACTTGAGCTGGATACCGCAGAGGATATTCAAGCTGTGATTACGGGTTAGCGAATCGATACTCTTTGAGGTTTTCTCAAGGGCCCGATCGCATCGAGCGGTCGGGCCACTTTCTTGACTCGATAAGTGCATATGCATACTTATCGGCCATGCTGGATGATTTCTCGAGCGTTCCATCCGATTGCGTGATGTTCAATCTGCGCCGTGCCGCCCGGATAGTCTCCCGGCGCTACGAAGAGGCGTTGCGCCCGGTCGGCCTGCGGGCCGGCCAGTTCTCGATTCTGATTGCCCTGTCTCAGCAACCGCAGGTGCCGCTGGGTGCGCTTGCCGACGGGCTGGGCATGGAACGGACCACATTGACCCGTAACCTGCGCCCGATGATCCGTCGCGGATTACTGGCCGATTCGCCGGACCGAAATGACGCCCGGGTCCGGCTCTTGTCCCTGACGGACGAGGGGCGAGCTCTGCTGAAAAGGGCCAGCCCGCTGTGGCAGAAGGCTCAAGAAGAAACCTTTGACCGGTTGCCCGAAGCGCTTTGGCCCGACACAAGACAAAGGCTGCAAGCCCTCGCGGGCTAGATCGTCAAAGCGCGGTCCAGCCGCCATCGACGATCAGCGCGGAACCGGTGACCATGGCGGAGGCGTCGGATGCCAGGAAGACGATCGCGCCCATCAGATCCTCGACCGTGCCCAGCCGGCCAAGCGCGATCTTCGACAAGACGGCGGCCCGAAACTCCGCATCCTCAAAGAACGGCTTGGTCATGGGTGTTTCGATGAAGGTCGGGCACAGGGTGTTCACGCGCACGCCATGCTTGCCCCATTCCGACGCCATGGATTTGGTCATGCCTTCAAGGGCGTGCTTGCTGGCGCAATAGACCGACCGGCGCTCGCCGCCCACATGACCCATCTGCGACGAGACGGTGATGATCGACCCCTTGACGCCCGCATCGATCATCGCCTTGCCGGCCGACTGAGCCAGGAAATAGGCCGCCCGGAGATTGAGGTCGATGATCGCATCATAGTCCTCTTCGGTGACATCGACCGCGTGGGCGGGCCGGTTCGTGCCGGCATTGCTGATCACAACCTCGAAGGGTCCGTGATCGGCCAGAAAGTCGCGCAATCCTTGCGTATCGGTGACGTCCAGCACCGCGCTGGAGGCTGTACCGCCGGCCGTCCTGATGGCGGCCGCGACCGCCTCGATTTCGTGGGCCGTTCGCGCCGCCAACATGACGTCGGCACCGGCCTCGGCAAGCGCGGCGGCCGCCGCCAGGCCAATGCCACGGCCGGCACCAGTGACCAAGGCCTTGCGACCATCAAGTCGGAAGGAGGGTGTGCGGGGAAGGATGACGGGCTCGGACATGACGTTCGTGATGCTTGTGGACGACTAGGCTGAAACCGGCGAGGCAATCACCATAGCCGCAAGCTCCGTTTTCAGCGAGGCCTCGAAGGACGGCGCGCATTCGCGCCGCCCTTCCACATACAGCTACAGCGGCTCCACCTCGATACGATAGCGGGTCACAAAGGGCCGGTCGGGCTCGAACGACAGGACGGTTGGCGTGCCCGACGCGGAGATCGGGTTGTCCGCCCGCGCGGTCGCAGGGCCAAGACCGAAGGGCGAGCAAATCGGCTCGACGCCAATCGCGACGTGATTGCCGTTCCAAGGGGCCATCTTGCGACCCCTGTTGGAAAACCACAGCAGCAGGCTGGGAAAGTGATCCGGATTCCAAGACAGGATGAGGCGGTAGTTCTCGGCATGGTTTGCCAGGGCAAATCGACCGTCGACGCCGTTCAACTGCAGCAACTCCTCAATGTCAGGCCGCAGCGGCACCCGGCTAGCATCGACCTCGCCACCTTCGCGCGACGGCACCCGCTCAAGGCTGTCGAACGCGCGGTCCTGGGCGAACAGGGCCGCGCCGGGTTCCACCGTGCCGGGATGCGTCAGCCCATGATCGAAACCGCCCGGTTCCAACCTTGCCGTGCCCGGCTCCACCGGCAAGCGCAGCACCGGATGCAAGCCCAAAGGCAACCGGCAGGGGCGCTTTACCTCGATCCGGAATTCCAGATCGATCGCCGGCGCGCCGTCATCGGGCCTGACGATCCGTTCGACGCGGCGCACAGGGCTGGCCTCGGGATAGTCGAGCGACAGCCGCAATGATCCCGAATCGGCAGCCTGCCAAGCCCAATCGCTGTTGGCGGAATGGCCATGCGCCTCCTCGTCCGGCTCCGCCGGCGCCATGATCTCCGACCATCGCGCCGTGAAGCCCTCCGGCGGCATGGTGTAGCCGAACGGCACGCAGGGCCATTCGCCGCGCAACCGGCGCAGGATGCCGGGCAATTCTTCACTACCGGGATCGTCGGCCCACGGCGCGATGTGGAGCGGGCTGACCTGACGCCCGCCGGGCAGCACGAACGTAACCGGCGCCAGCATGGCACCAAGCCGCTGAGCCGTCAGGCAGCCATGCCGCCAACCCAGCCCACGATGGCTGGTCTCGGTCGTCGCCCCGTTCATGTCCCCTCCTGTTTTACGGGCCGTCGATTCGACCAGTCCCACTCTCTTTCATGCCGACAGCAGGTCATGCGTCTAGTCCGCTGCGACGATTGCGTTCATGTTAGCGTAGGATTCGCACGCTATGACTGTCTATCGCTGAAGAATTGCAGACTTAACGCGGCCACGACGCAAACGGAGAAAAAAGCCGATGCCCGATAAAGCAAGCTCGACGATCGGAAACTATCTCGCCGCCCGTTTGGAGCAGATCGGCCTGAAGCACTACTTCGCCGTGCCCGGTGACTACAACTTGGTGTTGCTGGACGAGCTGCTGTCCAACAAGAACCTGGCAATGATCTCCTGCTGTAACGAGCTTAACGCCGGCTATGCCGCTGACGGCTATGCGCGCGCCACCGGCGGTCCCGCGGCGGTTTGCGTCACCTATTCCGTTGGCGGCCTGAGCCTGAGCAATGCGATCGCGGGCGCTTATGCGGAAGACCTTCCGGTCATCGCGATTTCGGGTGGCCCGAACACCAACTCCGCCGCCGAGTATGAGTTGCTGCACCACACGCTGGGCAAGATCGACTATGACTACATGCGCGAGGTGTTCGGTCGCATAACAGTCGAGTCGGTCCAGATCACCAACCCCTTTGACGCGCCTACCCAAATCGATGACGCCGTCGGTAAGGCGCTGAGACACCGCAAGCCGGTCTATATAGAGGTGGCCTCCAACATCGCCAGGTCGCCGATCTCACCGCCCTGCAAGATGACGTTCGCGACGCGCAAGACCAGTGACCCGCAAAGCCTGGCAGCGGCCGTGGAGCATGCCGCCAGGCTGTTGAACGCAGCCGCCAAGCCGGTATTGGTGGCCGGGGCACAGTTGCGGTCGACCGGCGCGGAGGCATCGTTCGATGCTCTGGCCCACGCCAGCTCGTATGCCGTCGCCGCCATGCCCAACGCCAAGGGGTTCTTCGACGAGGCACACCCCAACTATATGGGCATCTATTGGGGATCGGTGGGCTCACCCGGCTGCGGCCAGATCATCTCATCGGCTGACCTGGGCCTCTATGCCGGCACGACCTTCACGGACTACACCACGGTCGGGCATTCCGCTCTGATCAATCCTGCCAAGATGATTCTCGCCCGTCCGGACTGCGTGATCATGCCCGACAGGACCTATAACGACGTCGCGCTTGCCGATTTTCTGGAAGCGTTGATGCCCAAGCTGCGCGCCAACGACGCCTCTCTGATCGCCTACCGCCGAATTGCCGAGGAAAGGCCCGCACCGCGCCAGGGCGCCGCCGACGATGCCGTGACAACCCGCACCCTTTTCGACCGCGTTCAACGCATGTTGACGGCCGACAGCGCGGTTATCGCGGAAACGGGCGATTCCTGGTTCAACGGCATGCAACTGGATTTGCCGAAGGGATCGCGGTTCGAGATCCAAATGCAATACGGCTCGATCGGCTGGTCGGTCGGCGCGACATTGGGCTATGCACTCGGCCAGCCGCAACGGCGCGTTATCGCCCTGATCGGCGACGGGTCGTTCCAAATGACGGCCCAAGAGGTCTCGACGATGATCCGGTACGGCCTGCGCCCGATCATTTTCCTGATCAACAATGGCGGGTACACGATCGAGGTCGAAATCCATGACGGCCCCTACAACGTGATCAAGAACTGGGACTATGCCGGTCTCGTGTCGGTTTTCAATGCCGAGGACGGCACGGGGCTGGGGTTGAAGGCCTCAACGGTCGGCGAGCTGGAACGCGCCATCGGCGAGGCCTTCAGCCATGATGGCCCCGTGCTGATCGAGGTCACCATCGACCGCGACGACTGCAGCAAGAACCTGCTGGAATGGGGGGCCTATGTCGCGAAGAACAACGGCCGGCCCCCGCGGACCGTCTGACAAGGACGCATCGGCCTAAGCGACCTTGACCGTCAGGTCGCCGAGCCCGCCGATATGGCCGACCATCACGTCACCGCGGACCACCGGCCCAACGCCGGCGGGCGTGCCCGTGAAGATCAGGTCGCCCGGCGCCAACTCAAACAGGCCGGACAGGTAGGCAATCGTTTCCGGCACCTTCCAGATCAACTGGTTGAGGTCGCCTTCCTGCCGCCGTTCGCCGTTGACCGTCAGCGAGATCTCGCCCCGGTCAAGGTGACCGGTTTCCGCGGCCGGCGTGATCGGGCCGCACGGTGCTGAGTGTTCGAACGCCTTGCCCACCTCCCAGGGACGGCCCTGCTTCTTGGCCTGCCCCTGCAGATCGCGGCGCGTCATGTCCAGGCCAACGGCGTAGCCGTAGACGGTGTCGAGCGCCTGGTCGACGGGGATATCCGTGCCGCCCTTGGCCAACGCCACCACCAGCTCGATCTCGTGATGCACGTCCGTCGTGGCATCGGGATAGGGAAACCGGTCGCTCTCGACCACCAGATTGTCAGGGTTCTTCTGAAAGAAGAATGGCGGCTCCTTGTCCGGGTCGTGGCCCATTTCGACCGCGTGCGCCGCGTAATTCCTGCCCACGCAGTAGATCCGATGCACGGGAAACCGCTTGTCCGTTCCCGTCACCGGCAGCGAGACGACGGGGTGAGGATGCAAGACGAAGTCTTCGGGCGTTTGAGCGGACGGAACGGCTGCGGCCATGGATCGCTTCCTTGTGGGTAGATGACTTGCGGGGGCACGGGCGACGGGACGTCGTCCGCGTCCAAAATAGGGATGCGGGAACCGTTCGCCACCTAGAAAATTGCCAAAGGGGTGGGCTCACACTGCGGTGCCGGCATCCAACCGGGCCAGCGTCATCGGATCGGGCGCGCCATCGAAATAGGTATCCAAGGCCCGTTGAAAGACACTCCCCGGGACACGATCGCCCGCGGCGCAGCCGAACAGGGTCATGGACGAGCGAAACTTCAGATCGTCCGGACTGCCGAAAATCTGGTGCGCCGAGCGCCCGTCAACCGCCAGGACAAGCGTGGTGCACTCGACAAGGCGTGACCCCAATACCGGATGCGCCAGATAGGCGCGCGCCTCGGCGAGGTCGGCCAGGGCGTATCGACGGGCCATCGCGCTGCTGCCAAGCCCGGCGACCTGGGGAAACACGAACCACATCCAATGGCTGCGCTTGCGCCCCTCGCCCAACTCTCTCACGACCCGACCGTAGACCGATCGTTGCGCGTCGACGAACCGTTGGAGATCGTGCGGATCCAGCATCACCGCACGATAGCACGGGCCGCCCCATTTCTGAGATGGTCGGGCGAAGCACCGGCTGCTAACATCGTCCGCTTGCAGCTTCGCCAGTAAGGACGATCGCCCAGCATGTTCGAGTTCAAGCAGATCAACGACGAGCCGGACGCCATCGCACCGGACGGGGCGGAGGTCCGGATGCTGTGCAACACGTCCGGCGGTAGCATGGCCCATTTTCGGCTGGCGCCCGGTGGCGTTACGAAACCAATCCGGCATCGCACGATCGACGAGGTCTGGTACATCATGGCCGGCACGGGCCGGATGTGGCTCTCGTTTGACGACGCCGACGACGTTGCGGACCTCAGGCCCGGCATTTCGATCAGCCTGCCGTTGGGCACCAGGTTCCAGTTCCGCTGCGACGGGGCAGACCCGCTTGAGGCCGTGGCTGTTGCGACCCCGCCCTGGCCTGGCGCCAATGAAGCGATTCCCGTCGAAGGGCCGTGGCAACCGACCGTCTGACATGGAACTTGGGGGAACGACTGGGCCGCCGTGATGAGAACGCGCCATCAGACTGACTACGGGCAAACTGACTACGGGTGAGCGCCGTCGAACGGCGGCATAGGACACGATGCGATCGATTCTCGAAGACTTCCGGGGACTGGAGGCCGAAGATTTTCCGGCCGGCGAACTGCTGATGGAAGAAGGCACCAGCACAGGCCGACTGATCGTTCTCGTCGACGGAACGGTCGACGTGTTCCGCGCCGACGAACAGGGTGGCGAAGTCGAAATCGCCAGCATCAGCGAACCCGGGTCGATTTTCGGCGAGATGTCGATGTTGCTGGACCTGCCGCATACGGCCAGCGTCAGGGCCACCAGCCCGACCCGCGCGTTCGTGGTCGACAATGCTGAGGCGTTCCTGCGGGCCAGGCCGGAGATCGCCCTACCGGTTGCGAAGCTGCTGGCCAGACGGCTGCAGGCCGCAACGACCTATCTGGTCAATCTGAAGCAGCAGTTTCAGGGCTTTGAGAACCATTTCGGCATGGTCGACGAAGTGCTGGAATCGCTGACGCACCAGCAAGACGAAGAGTTCACGCCAGCTGACGAGCTGCCGCGCGACCCACGTCTCTAAGCCAATCCGGGACCTCCTCGAGCGCATGGATCGGCCGTTGCAGGGGCCGATCCAACGGGACCGTCTCGCCGCCGGCCAAGGACAGCCAATAGGCCACGGCCTCATCCGTGTCGACGATGATGTGGGCGGGCATCGGACCGATTTGGTGACCAGCGTTGAAAACCCAGGTGTCGCCAATTCTGTCGGCCCACGATCCGCCGGAAACAAAGGGCGACTGATGGACATGGCCGCAAAAGACGGCGTAGGGCTGATAACGCTCGATCCAATCGTGCAGGGCCTGGTCGCCATAGGACCGGCGGCCGCCCCAACTGGTCGGCGATTCGCTGGGCGGGGCGTGATAGATCCAGATCCAGCGCTTTGGCGCGCGTGCGGCATCGGACGCCAGTTGCTCACCGATCCGCGCGCGGGCGTTGTCGCCATCCCACCAGGCGCATAGCGAAAACAACGTGTCGCCGTGCACGACGCTATCACCGTCGGCGGGGATGCCGACGGCTTTGGCCCTGGTCAGCCATTTCGCAATCAACTCGCCGTTGGCATCGCGGCTGTCGAGATCGTGGTTGCCGGAACAGACAAGCAATTCGGTCTGCTGCTGAATGCGGCGGAAGTATTTCTGGACGACCACCGCCTGGGCTGGACGGTCGACGATCGATGCCAGATCCAGATGGTCGCCGGCGATGACCACGACGTCGAAATGGCCGGCCAAATGCGCCACCCAGTCGAACTTCTTCAAATCGTAATGCAGATCCGCCAGAAGCAGAATCTTCATGGGCCTTTCCAAAGCCACGGGCCAGCTTGGCTAAACTCGCACCGTTCACACGGGCTGGTCAACGCGCACCAGCATGTCTGGCCACCCCGTTGTGGCTTCCGCGCCGCGAGGGCATAGTCATGGCCATGAAGCCAAGAGACCAGGTTGCCGCTCTCCCCTTCGTTCCATTCAAAAAGCGGTTCAAGATCATCCTCATAACCAGTCGGGCGACGGGCCGCTGGATTATCCCAAAGGGCTGGCCGGACCCGGCCCGTTCACCGCCCAAGCAGGCCGCGCGTGAAGCGTATGAAGAGGCCGGGCTGATGGGCATCGCCGGTCGACGATCGCTGGGAAACTACCGATACCTCAAACTTCTCGAGGATGGCTCGTCGATTCCCTGCAAGGTTGCCGTCTTCCCCTTTCTCGTGACCAAGCAGGTGCATAGCTGGCCGGAAAAGGGCGAGCGCGAGGCCCGCATGGTCAAACCAGCCGACGCGGCCAAAATGGTCGAGGAGGATGATCTCTCCAAGCTGCTGCGTGACTTCAAGCCGCCCGCCTACCTGCTGCGCAAGATCGCCTAGCGCCGCGCCCGCTAATACGGCAGTCGGTAGCGTTGGATCACGGCGTCCAGCGGCACCACCCCAAGCCCCGGTCCCACCGGCACCCGCACCTCTCCGTTCTCGTGCCAGATCGGGGTCTCGACCAGCTCATGCTGCATCGGATTTTCGATCGGCTTGAGTTCGAAGACTTCCGAGGCTGAGGTTGCGGCGGACAGGTGCAGGCTGGCGGCGCTGGTGATCGCCGTGCTCCAGGCATGGGCGTTGATCACGGCATCGGCTTGCTCGACCCGTTGCGCGATCCGCTGAAAGCCGGTGATGCCCTCCGCCCGCGCCGGATCGACGCCGATGACATCGACCGAACCGGTCCCGATCAGCCGGTCATAGGCGGCAACGGTCCATTCGAGTTCGCCGGTCGCGATGCGCGTGGCGACCGCCTGCTTCAGGGCAGCCAGGCCGGCCCAATCGTCTGGGTGCAGCGGCTCTTCGATCCAGGAGATGTCGTATTCCGCCATGCGCGAGGTCGCCCAGATCGCGGTATCGACGTCCCAGCGGACGCCATTGCCGATATCGATCATCAGCCAGGCATCCGGCCCCATCCCGGCGCGCATGGCCTTCACGAAATCGACGTCATAGGCCGGGTCCTGGCCCACCTTTGACGGGCCCTTCTTGCCGAACCCCAGCTTGGCGCCGCGGAACCCGGACGCGACGTAGCCGGCGACGGCGGAGACGCTGTCGTCGATCGTCGGATGGTTGACGTGCAGGCTGGCGATCACCGGCAGCGTCTCTCGCACGCGCCCGCCCAGCATGTCGCTGAGCGAACGGCCGGTGGATTTGCCGACGCAATCCCAGACCGCCATGTCGATGGCCGACAGGGCCATGGTCGTCAGGCCGCCCTCGCCATACCACCAGGTGTGACGCTTCAGCGCCTGCCAGGCGTCCGGGGGCTCGGCAATGTCCATGCCGCGCACCGCGTCCGCCAGCCCGTCCTCGATGAGATGGGCGACCGCCTTGCACGCCTCGGGCCACATGGCGATGGCCTCGCCCCAGCCCTCCGTGCCGTCCCCGGCCGTGACCCGCACCAGCACCGTATGCCGCAGAGTGTTGAAATCGTTCGGCTCTGGATAGCGCAGCACGATCGGTTCGATCTTCTTCAGCTTCATCGATACCGCCCCTGGCAATGATGTTGACCCAAGATTTGGCTGAGGGCTTGCCTTTGATTGGTCAACATCGTTAAATGGTAAGGCCAATTATATAAGTTTGCAAATGGGCCAACGCGCCCAAGAACAAGGAGAGGATCCCATGAAGCGCGTGACCTTCGGGACGGCCGCCGCCGTCGCCGTGCTGTTGGCCGGCATGGCCAATGCCCAGGATTTCCACGGTTTTGACCCGTCCAGCCATGACGGTTCGATGATGTCGGCCGATCAGTTGGCGGCCATGGTGGCGGATGCGGAGGCCGCGTCGCCGCCGAACAATGGCGAGCAGTTCGTGCTGGCCTTCGCCAATCTGCAGCGCGACATCGCCTTCGGCGTGCTGGTTGAAAACGGCATTGTGGACAATGCGGATTCCGCAGGCGTCGAACTGGTGATCGCCGACAATCGGCTGGATGGCCCGACGGCACTGGCAAACGCGCAGAGCTTCGTGCGGCGCGACGTCGACTCGGTGATCGAGTTCCAAACCGACGTCAATTTCGGCCCGACGGTCATGAACGAGTTCGACCAGGCCGGCATCGGCGTGATCGCCATCGACATCCCGATGCCCGGCGCCACCTTCTTCGGTGCCAACAACCCGCGGTCCGGCTTTATGGGCGGTGCCTATCTGGCCCAGGCTGCGATCGCCGAATGGGGCGCGGACCAGGTCAATGAAGGCTATTTCGTCGTCGGCGAACTGCCGCAATCGGGTGCGATCCCGGCCATGCGCACCGGCGGCCAGATCGCCGGCTTCCAGTCGGTCGCCGAGGGCTTTCCCGAGGACCACATCATCCTGATCGATACCTCCAACACGCTGCAGGGCTCGTTTGAGCAGATGTCCAACGTGCTGGGACGCATCCCCGAGGGCGTGCCGATCATGATCACGGCGATTAACGATCAGTCGACCACCGGCATGCTGCGCGCGGTGCAGCAAGCGGGACGTGAGGATGTCGCGCTTGCCGTGGGCATGGGCGCTGACGAGCTCGACACGCTGATGGGCGAGGACCGGATGATCGCCTCGGTCGGCTATTTCCCGGAACGGTACGGCAACTATCTGGTGCCGATGTCGCTGATGGCCTTGGCCGGGCAAGACCTGCCGCCCGCCGTGCTGATGAACCACGTCATGATCAGCCCGTCGAACGTCTGCGACTACTATCCGGACCGGACGTGCGAAACGGACGCGATCGCCTTCGACTACAGCTTCCCGACGGAGGCATTTGAGGCCCATCTGTCAGCGCTTCGGGAAGACCCGGACCTGGCGGGCTTCGAAACCCTGATCCCCAGCAACTAAGCTGGAAACGGCCCGGCCGGGGCGGCTGTCTCGGTCGGGCGTATCAGGTAGGAAGATGGCTGAGACCTCAGCGCGCAGTGAGCAGCAGCGCTTATCGATGCGCGGCGTTTGGAAGTCGTTCGGCAGCGTCGCGGTCTTGCGCGATGTCGCGCTGACTGCTGCTGCTGGGGAGATCGTCGGTCTGCTCGGCTCAAACGGGGCCGGCAAGTCGACCCTGGTGAAAATCCTGTCGGGCGCCTACAGCGCCGACAAGGGCGAGATCGCGATCGATGGCGATCCGGTACGCATTGACGGGCCGCGCAGCGCCATCGCCCACGGCGTAGGGCTGTTGCCCCAGGAACTGTCCGTCCACAACGATCTGACGGTCGCGGAGAACATCTTCCTCGGCGACCTGCCGATGCGCCGCCTCTTGGGCCTGCCGGCGGTCGATCGCGGCGAGATGGCACGCCGCGCCGGATCGGTTTTGAAACAACTCGGCTTTGACCATATCGACCCCGGCCGCCTAGTGCTGAGCCTGTCGGTGCCGGAAAAGCGGGTCGTGGAGATTGCCCGCGCGGTCGCGGGCGATGCGCGCATTCTGATCATGGACGAGCCGACGGCCGCCCTGACCGACCAGGAAGCCAAGAGCCTGTTCCAGGTCCTACGCCGCCTGTCCGAACAAGGCGTGTCGGTGATCTACATCTCGCACTATCTGGACGAGGTGTTTGAGATCTGCGACCGCATCGAGGTGCTGCGTGACGGCGTCAATGCCGGCAGCTTTGACACCGAGACCAGCGACCATGACGCCGTTCTTTCCGCCATGCTGGGCGGGGCGGTCGAACAGCTTTATCCCGAGCACGGCACGGCCACGGGCGAGACGCTGCTCGCGGTCGAGGGCCTGTCGGTCGACGCGCTGCTGACCGACGTTGGCTTCTCAATTGCCAAGGGCGAGATCTTCGGTGTTTTCGGCCTGGTCGGGTCCGGTGTCGAGAGCCTGGGACGGGCCATCTATGGTGCGCTCGGGCCGTTGGATGACGGCAGCCTGACGATCGCCAGGCGCGCCTATCGGCCGCGCAATCCACGGGCCGCAAAGGCGGCCGGCATCGCCTTTGTGGCGGCGGAGCGCAAGCAGGAAGGCATCGTCGCCGACCTGACCTTGCGAGAGAATTTGAGCCTGCCATTTCTTGACCGTTTCGGGTCCGCCGTGCGCGTGGATGTCGGGGCAGAAAAGGCCCATGCGCGACATTGGATCGAGGCGCTGGGCATCCGCGCGCGCGGGCCGGAACAGCGCATCCGCTTTCTGTCTGGCGGCAACCAGCAAAAGGTCTGCATCGCGCGCTGGCTGGTCGAGGGCATGGCGTTGCTGATCCTGGAAGAACCCACACGCGGCGTCGATATCGGTGCGCGTAAAGAGATCTATCGCGAGTTACGGACGCTGGCCGATCAGGGCCTGGGCATTCTGGTGCTGTCGTCGGATGTGGAAGAGATCGCCGGTATCGCCGATCGCGCCATCGTGCTCGATCGCGGCCAGGTGGTCGGGCGCAGCGAGACACCCGAGGAACCGGAGGCCCTGATGGCGATGGCGTTCCACGAAGCCGCGTCGCACGACGCGGCGCAGGAGGTAGGGGCATGACGACGCAAAGCCTGGACCGGCCGGCGGAGCGCCGCCATTTCGGCGAGTTGATGGGCAAGCCCTGGGCGGGCGTGGCCATGCTGCTGGTGTTCTACATCGTGCTGCTGGCCGCCTTCTCGATCCTGTCGCCCTGGTTCCTGTCGTTCAACAACATGATGAGCATCGGCACCAACATGGCCTTCATCGGCCTGATGGCGGCCGCCGGGACGCCGTTGATCATCGCCGGCGGTCTCGACCTGTCCGTCGCGGCCATCGCCGGGCTTGCCGGTGTAATCGTCGCACTGTTGAACGCCGCCGGCGTGCCGATCTGGGGCGGCGTCGTGGTGGCACTGTTCATCGGCGCCGGCATCGGCCTGTTGAACGGCGCGCTGGCGACCGGCCTGAAGATGAACCCGCTGATCGTCACGCTGGGCATGATGAGCATCGTGTCGGGGCTCGCGCTGGTCTTGACCGGCGGCCTCAGCCGGCCCCTGTTCGACCCCAGCTTCAACTGGCTGGGCAGCGGGCGCTTTCTCGAAGTGCCGGTGCCGCTGATCTTGATGCTGATCGTCTTTGCCATCCTGTGGTGGCTGATGCGGTTCAGCCGCTTCGGGCGCCACCTCTACGCCTCGGGCGGTAACGCGGAGGCGAGCCGACTGATCGGCGTGCCCGTGGCCCGCACCCAGATCATTCTCTATGTGATTTCCGGCCTCAGCGGCGCGGTGGCGGGCATACTGCTCAGCGCCACGCTGGGTGCGGCCGCACCGACAGCCGCCAGCGACCATCTGCTGACCGTGATCGCCGCCATCATCCTGGGCGGCACCAGCCTGTTCGGCGGTCGCGGCAGCGTGTGGGGCACGTTGCTGGCGGTGCTAATCCTCGGCACCTTGAACAATGGCCTGACCCTGATGGACGTGTCCTCATTCTGGCAGGACGTGACGCGCGGCGTGGTCCTGCTGTTGGCGGTGGCGTTGGACATCGTGCGCACCCGCGCGGCGGGCGAGTAGACGCATGTCCGGCGCGACGCAGGATTTCGAGCCGATTGCGCGCGAAAGCGTCGCGGAGAAGGTTGCCGGTCGCATTCTGGAGTTGATCAAGGCCGGCAATCTGAAGCCCGGCGACCAGTTGCCGCCGGAACGCGAGCTTGCAAACATGCTGCAGGTCAGCCGGCCCAGCGTGCGCGAAGCCCTGCGCGGCTTGAGCATTCTGGGCGTCGTGCGGACCCGGCAAGGCGGTGGGGCCTACATCTCGTCGCTCAACGCCTCGGACCTGTTAGAGCCGCTGCAATTCTACATCACGCTCGACCGCCTAACGGTCGACTCGCTCTACGAGGCGCGCATCGCGATTGAGAGCACGGTTGCGACGCTTGCTGCCGACCGGCTGGAGCAGACGGATCTGGAGCGCCTGCGTGCTCTGCTCGGTCCCCAGGAACGGTTGATCGAGGACCCGATCGGCTTCCGCGTTTCCGACCAGGAGTTTCACTCCATCATCTGGAAGGCGTCCGGCAACCCGTTCATCGAGCGCGTCGCACGATCCCTGAACGTCCTGGGCATGGACTATCGTCGGATCGCGTCTGAGACGCCCGGGGTTTTGGGCCAGAGCTACAAGGACCATATCGCGATCGTGGCGGCCTTGGAGTCGCGATCGCCGGAACAGGCGACGGCGGCCATGGTGCAGCACATGCAGAACGTTCACCGCACGACGCTACAGGCCATGGAGACCAGCGGCGAACAGCCGGTCGACTTGGTCGCGAAAACGGCTTCTTGAGGGGGAGCAACGCCCATGAAACTGTCCCTGACATCCTGGTCACTGCGCGCTTGTTCCCTACAAGAGGCAGTCGGGCTCTCCAATGTGCTGAGCATCGGCGCGCTTGATCTCGGCTATTTCTACGGACCCGCACTCAGCCGCGACGCCATCCTCGCCGACCCTGACGGCGAAGCCGCCAAGGTGCGCGACTTGGCCATCCCCGTACCCTGCTTTTACCATTTGTTCGGTGACAGCCTGTCCGGCCGTAACATGGCCGACCGGTCCCAGCATTCGGGCAACTGGGCGGATTTCCGGGTGATCTGCCGGTTCATGAAGGCCGCCGACATTCCCACCGTCTTCGTCCTGCCCGGTGTCGTCAATCCGGGCCAGAGCCGGCAGGATGCGCTGGCCGTGTCGGCCGACGGTCTGGCGGAGTTGGTGAAGATCGGCAGCGGGGTCGGTGTCACGGTGACCATCGAGCCGCACGTGCATTCCTATCTGGAAAGCCCGTCCCTGGTGCTGGAACTGCTGGACCGCGTGCCCGGTCTGAAACTGACCTTGGATTACGCCCATTTCGCCTGCCTGGGTTATCGCCAGGAAGAGGTCGACGTGCTGGCGCCGCACGCCGCCCACGTCCATTTGCGCCAGGCCCGCCCCGGCGCCCTGCAAACCAAGGGCGCGGAAGGCACGATCAATATGGAGGCCCAGTTCGCCACACTGCGCGACGCCGGCTTCGACGGCTATCTCGCCCTCGAATATGTCCATCAGGATTACATGGACACGCTTTATGACGACGTGCTGACCGAAACCATCGGCCTGCGCGACAAGTTCCGCGCCTGGTCGAAGGGTTGACGAGACAGGTGGCAGCCAAATCGAAACGCGTGCTCGTCACGGGCGCGGCCAGCGGTGTCGGCTATGGCATCGCCGAGCGGCTGGCTGGCGACGGCTGGTCGGTCACGATCGCCGATCGAGACGAGACCGCCGGGCGCAAGGCGGCGGACGACCTGGGTGCTGACTTCGTCGCCGTGAACATCGCCGACGAGGCCTCCATCGATGCCGCGTTCGCGATGTTGCCGACGGACCTCGACGCTCTGGTCAACAATGCCGGCATTCATCTGCAGCGGGCGGTGATCGACATGACCGCCGATGACTGGGACCGCATCATGGCGGTGAACGCACGCGGTGGCTTTCTGATGTGCCGGTCGGCGGCACGGCTGTTTTCGCGCCAAGGGCATGGCCGTATCGTCAACATCCTGACCAAGCTGGGCTTCGGCAACCCGTTCTCGTCGGCCTATATGGCGTCCAAGAGCGCGGTCTGGGCGCTGACCCAATGCCTGGCGGTCGAATTGGCCGGCCAAGGCATCACCGTGAACGCCGTCGCCCCCGGGCATGTCGGCCCCGGCACCGGCATGGAGGCTGCCTTTCGGGCCAAGGCCGAGACCCTCGGGCTGGACTGGCCGACATTCGAACGCCAGGTGCTGGGCACCATTCCGCTGGGCCGCTGGTGCCGGCCGCGCGACGTGGCGGGCGCTGTTGCGTACCTGCTGTCCGAAGATGGGGATTTCGTCACCGGCGAGATGATCAACGTGACGGGCGGTTTCGGCGGATATGCTTTCTCAGCACCCGCCAGAGAGACCCCGACATGAGCGGGTCGACGAACAAACCCACCCGGCCGACCGAGGCCGAGATCAGGACGGGTGGCTTCTCGACGCCCTGGGACGCGCCGATGACGCCGCCCTTTCCGTTCACCTTCCGGAATGTCGAGGTACTGACCGCCGTCTATCGCACGGATCCAGACGCGATCGCACGCCTGCTGCCACCGCCCCTGGAGCCGACCTCAGACGCGGTGCTGATCCACATCTATCGCATGGGCGATGTCGATTGGCTTGGACCCTATGGCGAATCGAATGTCATGATCGGCGCACGAATGCCTGGCAGCGGCATTTCCGGCGGCTATTCGCCCTACCTGTTCCTGAACCACCCGGTCGGGATCGTGCAAGGCCGCGAAGTGCACGGTCAGCCGAAGAAGTACGCCGAACCGAGCCTGACCACGACCGGGGACACGGTCGTTGGCCGCATCGCCCGCGATGGCATCGATGTCGTGACGTTGACCGCGCCGTACAAACAGCGGCCAGGCGACCTGGGCGCCCTGCAAGAGCATTTTGACTTCCGCACCAATCTGAACCTGAAAGCCATCGACCATATCGACGGAAGTCCGGCGATCCGCCAGATCACGGCGCGCAGGCTGTCGGACGTCGCGATTCATGAGTGCTGGCGCGGCCCCTGCACGGTCGAGCTGCGGCCCCATGTGCAGGCGCCGATCTACCGCCTGCCCGTGATCGAGGCGATCGAGGGCTTTCACTGGCGGGCCGATTTCACGCTGGTGCCGGGTGACATCATTCACGACTACCTGGCAGACGAAAACGCAAAGAAGGGGGAGATGGGGGCATGAGCCACTACGCCTGGGTCTTGGAAGTAAGGCCCGGATATGAAGAGGAATACAAAAAGCGCCATGACGAGATTTGGCCCGAAATGGTCGAGGCGTTGAGCGAAGCCGGCATCCGCAACTACAACATCTTTCGCCACGGGCTGACCCTGTTCGGCTATTTCGAGACCGACGATCTGGACCGTACGCGCAAGGCGCTGGCGGAAAGCCCGGTCAATAAACGCTGGGCGGAGTGGATGGCACCGATCATGCGCGTCGAGGTCGATCCGACGACGCAGTTTCCCTACCTGTTGCCCCGTCAGTGGCGGATGGACTGAGGCATGGCCACACTTTCCGGAAAAACAGCGCTGGTGACTGGCGCCGGCAAAGGGCTCGGCGCCGCGATTGCCAAAATGTTGGCCCGAGACGGCGCCCATGTCGTGGTGACCGCACGGTCGGCCGAAGCCGCCGGGCAAGTCGTCGAAGCGATCGGTGACGAAGGCGGCTCAGCCGTCGCGACGACACTGGATGTTGCCAATCCCGACGCCGACATGAAGCGCATCACGGCCGATCACCAGATCGACATCCTGGTGAACAACGCCGCCTCCATCCAGCCAATCGCGAAGTTGGCGGACACGGATCCGAAGATCTGGGCGGCGACGGTCGACGTGAACCTGATCGGCGCCTACTGCATGATCCACGCCGTGCTGCCTGCCCTAATCGGGGCCGGCGGCGGCCGGATCATCAACATCAGCACCGGGGCGGCACACCGCCCGCTGGAGGGCTGGAGCGCTTATTGCGCGTCCAAGGCCGGCCTGGCGATGCTGACCCGGACGATCCATTGCGATCATGCCGATGACGGCATCCGGTCGTTCGGCCTGGCGCCGGGCCTGGTCGACACCGACATGCAGGCGCAGATCCGGGCGTCCGGGATCAACCCGGTCAGCCAGCTCGATCGGTCGGCGCTGTCCCATCCGGACGAACCGGCGAAGATGGTCGCCTACCTGGCCAGCGGCGCGGCCGACGACCTGTCCGGTGAGGAACTCGACGTTCGCGACCCCGACCTGCGCCGGCGCGCAGGCCTGCCCGAGAGCGGATCGTGACGACAGCCGATCAAGCCCGAAAGGTCGTCGTCACCGACTACAACTTTCACGCCCTGGAGGCCGAGCAGGCGGCCGCCGAGGCGGCCGGGGCCTCGTTCGCCAGCCGTCAATGCAAGGACGCCGAAGAGGTCGGCGACCTGGTCGAGGGCGCGTCGGCCGTCTTCGTTCAGTTCGCGCCCATGGATGCGGCGGCGATCAACCGTCTGGACGATCCGGCGATCATCGTGCGCTACGGCGTCGGCTTCGATAACATCGACATCGAAGCGGCGAAGGCGCGTGGTATCAGGGTCTGCTACGTGCCGGACTATTGCATTGACGAGGTCGCCGATCACACCTCGTCGCTGCTGCTGGCCTTGCTGCGACGGCTGCCCATCCTCGACCGGTCCGTTCGCAGCGGTGAATGGGCGCCGGCGCTTGCGGCCAGACCGCTGCCGCCCTTCGACCAGACGACCGTGGGATTTTTGGGCCTGGGCCGGATTGGCCAGGCGGTCTTGACCCGACTGCGGCCCTTTGGCTTCCGCTTCGTCATCACCGACCCCAGGGTCGATGTTGAACGCGCAGCCGGCTTCGGCGCAGAGGCAGCGCCCTTGGCGGATCTTTGGTCGTCGGCCGACGCGATTTTGCTGCACGCGCCCTCGACGCCGCAAACGCGGCACATCGTGAACGCGGACAGCCTGTCGACGATGAAGCCAGGGGTCGTTCTGGTCAATTGCGCCCGGGGCGATCTGATCGACGAGGCGGCGCTGGCCAACGCGCTGGACAGTGGAACCGTCCGCGCCGCCGGGCTGGACGTCTTCGAGACCGAGCCGCTGCCGGAGAGCTCGCCGCTTAGAGCCGCGCCCAACCTGCTGCTGTCGCCGCACGCGGCCTGGTATTCGGAAACGTCGATCGGGCGCCTTCAGAAGCTGGCGGCCGACGAAGTCACCCGCTTCTTCAACGGCGACCCGCCACGCTGTCCGGTGCCGGATTCAATCTGAGGCCAACCGCTTCAGCGTTTCCGCAAGCACGGCTGCACCCGCAATCAGGTCCGTCTCGTCCGCATTCTCCGACGGGTGGTGGCTGATGCCCTTGTGGCAGGGGACGAAGACCATGCCGCACGGGTAACGCTGCGCCAGGACGGCCGCGTCATGGCCGGCGCCGGAGACCATGCGCCGGGCGGGCAGGCCCAGACCCGAGGTCGCGGACGCAACCGTTTCGACGATGCGTTGGTCAAACCGGACCGGTTTCAGCGCCTCCTGAAGCGCGATTTCGGCCTCGCAAGCACCGGCTTTCTCGGCCACGACGCGTCGGATCGTCTCCGTCGACCGTTCCAACACATCCTGGTCCGGGTGCCGCAGATCGATGGTGAAGGTCACCTCGTCCGCCACCGTGTTCGGGGCGCCCGGCCGCGCGATAAATCGGCCGACGGTGAAGCGGATGATGTCGTCGGGATCGTGAAGCGCGTCGGCAAGCGCCTGGACCATCGCGGTCGCGGCCATCACCGCGTCTCGGCGCTGGCGCAAGGGGGTCGTGCCGGCGTGGTCCGTGCGTCCCCGGACGGTGATTTCCATCCAGCGCATGCCTTGAACGCCCTCGACGACGCCGATTGTCAACCGCTCCGCCTCCAGGATCGGCCCTTGCTCGATATGGGCCTCGACCAGACCTGCGATCGGACGCGGTTGCTCGCGAATTGGAAGATCGGGCGTTGCGGCCAGGAGTTCGGCGAGCGCATCGCCCAATCGAACACCGTCGGGGTCCAGCTTGTCCTCGATCTCACCAATCGACAGCCGATCGACATAGAAGGACGAGCCCATGACGCCGGGGATGAACCGGCTGCCCTCCTCATTGGTCCAGGCGACGGCCTCGATCGGTCGGTTGAGCGCGGCACCGTTCTCCTTCAAGGACTGTACCGCCTCCAGCGCGGCGATCACGCCATAGGCGCCGTCCAGCCAGCCGCCGGCCGGCTGGCTGTCCAGATGGCTGCCGGAGACGATGGGCTCTGCTTTGTCGGCCCCGGCGGCGGTATGGCGAAGATAGAGATTGCCAATCGGATCGGTCTCGGCGGCAAGGCCGGCCTCCTGCGCCCAGCCGACCACCAGCGTGCGGGCGGCGGCATCTTCCGGCGTCAGAGCTTGGCGGTTCACGCCGCCATCGGCTCGGGCGCCGATCCGGGCCAGGGTGCGCAGCCTTGTGATCAGCCGCTCGCCGTCGATCAGCGCGTCGACACGCGGTTTTCCGGGGCTAGGGGTTGTCAAGAAATCCGCCTTTCAAGGTAACCTCCATGCGGCGCAAATGGGCGTACGCCTCTCGCATATGGTCCAGCATCAGCGTCCGTGCCTGATCGGCATCGCGGTTTCGGAACGCGGCGATCAGGGCGCGATGGGCCCGGTTGCCGTCGGCGACCATGGTTTCCATGTTGTCGATTTTCCCGCGTCCATCCACCGAGTCGAAGAGCTGTTGATAGACGAATCCCTTCTTGATCAGCGAGTTGATAAAGCGACAGGAAAACCGGATCAACGGGTTGGGGCAGCGCTCGGCCAGAATGTCGTGAAAGTCGAGGTCGGCCATCCTCTGATCGCGCTCGACGGCCGGATCGACCGGCACGCAGTCGCAAAAGGCCACCACCCGTTCCAGCGCTTCCAGATCGTCGTCGGTGATCAAGGGCGCAACGATGTAAGCGAGTTCCGGTTCGACCATCAGGCGCAGGCGATAAAGATCGTCGACTGACAGATCCTCGAAGAAGAAATAGTTGTCGAGCAGGCGCGCGGCCGTCTCCAACGGCACCTTGGCGATGCGCGCGCCGCCCTTTGGCCCGGTCGAGACCGTGATCAGACCCTGGACCTCAAGCGCCTTCAGGGCCTCACGGACCGTGCCTTTCGAAACCCCAAACTCGTCGATCAACTGCTTTTCCTGAGGCAAGCGATCGCCGGGTTGCAGTTCGGTGTCCACGATCCAGCGCTTCAGCCGTTCGGCGACGACATCGGACCGCTTCTGAAAGCGTGGGCGGGCGGAATGGGCCGGCGGCTCCGGCTCTTGATGCGCCATGGATGGATTCCTCTCGTCCTATTTTTCATATTTATCATGATAAATAGATTGACTCAATGTTGCGCTTGCGGCCAGAATTCGGACCAATTCAACCGGCTGTGACAGCGGTTCGGAAATTCCGTGTCGCAGCCATCAAGACAGGAGGCTTGGCAATGAATTGGGGCGCGAAATCGAACGGTTTGAAGGCGCTGGCGACGGCCCTGGTGTTGGGCACGTCATTGGCGGTCACCGGCATGGCAACGGCCCAGGTGCCGCAAGACGTGCTGTCGGTCGGCCAGATCGCCGAGCCTTTGTCCCTGGACCCGCATCGGGTGACGGCCGTCAACGACTTCCGAATCCTGGTCAACCTCTATGAAGGGCTGGTGAGGTTCTCCGATGGCACGCTGGAGGTTGAGCCCGCCCTGGCAGACAGTTGGGAGATCAGCGAGGACGGCACCACCTACACCTTCACGCTGCGCGACGGCGTCACCTTTCATGACGGCACGCCGTTCAACGCCGAGGCGGTGAAGTTCAACTTCGACCGCATGCTGGACGAGAACCACCCCTATCACGACACGGGGCCCTTCCCGCTGTCCTTCTTCTTCAGCGCCATCGAAGAAACTGAGGTGATCGACGACCGTACGGTCGCCTTTCACCTGGCGGAGCCGTATGCGCCACTGCTGTCCAATCTGGCCTACCCGACCGGCCTGATCGTCTCGCCGACCGCCGTGATGGACCATGGCGCCGACTATGGCCGCAATCCATCGGGCACGGGACCGTTCCAGTTCGCGGTTTGGGAGGCCAATCGCCAGGTCGCGTTGGAGCGCAACGAGGACTATTGGGGCGGCGCGCCGGAACTGCGCGGCGTGGTCTTCCGGCCGATCACGGACGCGAATGCGCGGGTGAACGAGATGCTGGCCGGCGGCATCGACCTGATGGTCGAGGTGCCGCCGGACATGGTCGCCCAGTTCGACGAGGACCCGGACTTCACCATGTACGAGCAGGCGGGGCCGCATCTGTGGTTCCTGATCCTGAACCTGCGCGAGGGCCCGTTCACCGACCAGCGCATGCGCCAGGCGGCGAACTACGCCATCAACAAGGAAGCGATCGTGAACGAGGTGCTGCAAGGCACCGCGACCGTGGCCGCAAGCCCCATCCCGCCGGCCTTCGCCTGGGCCTACAACGAAGACTTGCAGCCCTACCCGTACGACCCCGACCGGGCGCGTGAGCTGATCGCCGAGGCCGGCTATGGCGATGGCGCCGAGGTCACGTTCCTCGTCACCGAGGGCGGCTCCGGCATGCTGGACCCGGTCGCCATGGGCACGGCGATCCAGGCCGATTTGGCGGATGTTGGCATCGACGCCAACATCGAGACCTACGAGTGGAACACGTTCCTCGGCATCGTCAATCCGGGCCTGGAAGGGCGCGGCGACATGGCCGAAATGGCCTGGATGACCAACGATCCCGACACCCTGCCCTTCCTGGCCCTGCGCACGGGGGCCTTCCCCGAGGAGGGCGGCTTCAACTCCGGCTATTACTCCAATCCCGAGGTCGACGCGCTGTTGGAGCAGGCGCGCGTCTCGACCGACCAGAGCGAGCGGGCGGACCTTTATCGCCAGGTCCAGGCCATCGTCTATGAGGACGCGCCCTGGGTGTTCGTCGCCAACTGGCAGCAAAACGCCGTCAGTACCGACGCGGTGAGCGGCTTCGCGCTGCAGCCGTCCTTCCTGCTGGACCTTTACGGGGTTTCGAAGAACTGATGGACGAGGCCGGGGCAGCGCTCATGTCCCGGCCGACCACCTGACGGCCTCCGCCCATGTTCGGCTACATCGTCCGCCGGCTGTTGCAGGCGATCCCGGTCTTGCTGGGCATTTCGATCATCGTCTTTCTGGTGATCTCGTTGATCCCGGGCGACCCGGCGACGGCGATTTTGGGTGCCTTCGCGACACCGGAGAATGTCGCGCGGGTGAACGCGGCGTTGGGCCTCGACCGGCCCTTGCCGGTTCAGTATCTCTCCTGGCTCGGCGGCGTCCTGCAGGGAGATTTTGGCGTCTCCTTCGCGCTCGACCGGCCGGTCGCTGATGAGTTGGGCGAGCGCATCTTTCCAACCTTTATCCTTGCCGCCACCGCCCTCGTGCTGTGCGCCATATTTGGCCTCTTGGCCGGCACGATGTCGGCGGTGCGGCAATATGGCTGGACCGATCGGATCATCAGCGTGCTGGTGCTGATCGGCATTTCAACGCCGTCCTTCTGGCTCGGCATGATGGCGATCGTCCTGTTTTCGATCGAGCTGGGCTGGTTCCCGACCGGCGACATGTATTCGCTGTTCGGTGGCGGCGGCCTGGGCGACCTGATCTGGCATCTGACCCTGCCCGCCATCACGCTGGCGGTCGTGGCCACCGGCGTCGTCGCCCGCCTGACCCGCGCCAACATGCTGGAGGTGCTGCGCCAGGACTATGTCCGCACCGCCCGCGCCAAGGGCCTGCCCGAACGGCTGGTGATCTCGCGCCATGCCGTGCGCGCGGCGATCGGCAGCCTGGTCCCGATCATCGGCATCCAGGCCGGGTTCGTGCTGGGCGGCGCGGTCTATATCGAGGAAGTGTTCCAGTGGCCGGGCCTGGGCCGGATGCTGGTGCGGGCCATCTCGCAGCGGGACATCATCCTGGTCCAGGGCGGCGTCATGCTGATCGCGACGGCGTTCGTGCTGATCAACCTGGCAACCGACGTCATCCAGTCGATGCTCGACCCCAGGGTGCGGGACCGATGACCGCGACCACCATGCCGGAACGGCGAGCACGATCGGGCGGCGCCTGGTCGCGCCTGGTGGCAAATCCGCTGACGGTGATCGGCCTCGTCCTGCTGGCCATCCTGTGCGGCCTGGCGCTCGCAGCCCCGATCCTGCCACTCAAAGACCCCAACGCGACGTCTCTGTCGGAGCGCCTGACGCCGCTGTTCTCGCCGGGCGCCTGGCTGGGCACGGACCATCTGGGCCGCGATCTGCTGTCGCGGTTGATCTGGGGCACCCGGGTCAGCGTCGCCGTCGGGTTGGCCGCCACCTTGGCGGCGGCGCTTGTGGGATCGACCATCGGTCTCGTCGCGGCGTTCTACGGCCGCTGGGTCGACGCCGTGCTGATGCGCTCGATCGATACGCTGATGGCGTTTCCCTACCTGCTCTTGGCGCTGGCCATCGTGGCGGCGTTAGGGCCGGGCCTGCTGAACGCCCTGATGGCCATCGCCGTCGTAAACATCCCGTTCTTCGCGCGGGCGGTGCGGGGGCAGGCGCTGGCGATCAAGAACCAGGACTATGTCGCCGCTGCGCGGCTGAGTGGCTTTTCCGACGCGCGCATCATCCTGACCGAGATCCTGCCCAACGTGCTGCCGGTCGTGATCGTCACCATGTCGTCGACCCTGTCCTGGATGATCCTGGAAACCGCCGGCCTCTCCTTTCTCGGTCTCGGCGCCCAGCCGCCGACCGCCGATTTGGGCAGCATGCTGGGCGACGGGCGCGATCTGATCCATCGGGCGCCGATGGTTGCCCTCTTGCCCGGCCTGGTCATTCTGCTGCTGGCCATCGGCATCAACCTGGTCGGCGACGGCGTGCGCGACGTGCTGGACCCCAGGCTGAAATCCGGCGCACTGACCCGCCCGGCAGCGGCGACCAAGCGCCGCCTGCCGGCCGCGACCGGAACGCCGGCGATGGACGAACGGCTCGTCCTGTCGGTCCAGAACCTGTCGACGTTTTTCGAAGTCGGCGGCCGGACACTGAAGGCGGTCCACGATGTCAGCTTCGAGGTCAGGCGCGGCGAGGCGCTCGGCGTGGTCGGCGAATCGGGCTCCGGCAAGTCCGTAACGGCACTCAGCCTTCTCGGCCTCGTCGCCTCACCGCCCGGCGTGATCACCGACGGGGCGATCTGGTTCAACGATCGCCAGCGCGGGCCGATGGATCTCGCACGCCTGCCGACCCGGGACCTGCAGCGGTTACGCGGCTCCCGCATCGCCTACATCTTCCAAGACCCGCTGACCGCACTGCATCCGGTGTTGAAAGTTGGCTTCCAAATCGCCGAAACCCTGGTTGTCCATCAAGGCATGGGCTGGGCCGATGCGCGGCGCGAGGCTGTTCGGCTGTTGGATATGGTCAAGCTGCCGACACCGGCTGAAAAGGCGCACGCCTATCCTCACGAACTGTCGGGCGGCCAACGGCAGCGGGTGATGATCGCCATGGCGCTGGCCAACCGGCCGGATCTGATCGTCGCCGACGAGCCGACCACGGCATTGGATGTGACCACCCAACGCCGGGTGCTGGAGCTACTGGACGAGCTGAGGCGCGAGCATGACGCCGCGCTCTTGTTCATCAGCCACGATTTCGGGGTGATCGCCGATTTGTGCGACAGGGTGCAGGTGATGTATGCCGGCGAGGTCGTGGAACGGGCGCCTTCGGCCGAACTGTTCCGCAATCCCAGCCATCCTTACACGCGGCGCCTGCTCGACTGCGTGCCCAGCCTGACGGACGATCGCGCGATCGAGGCCATTCCCGGCCTGCCGCCGGCGGTCGATCGGTTGCCGCCCGGCTGCCCCTTTGCCGATCGCTGCGAAGAAGCGGAGGCGGCGTGCCGCGAAGGAACCATCACCTTGCGTCGCGTCTCCGAGCTGCACGCGGCCCGCTGCATCCATGCACCGGGCGCCGCACTGGCGGAGGCCTCATGACAGAGGCACCGCTGATCGAGGCCAAGGCGGTCACCAAGCGCTTTCCCGGCCGGCGCGCCTTTCCGTGGCAGAAGGCGCCGGTGCTTGAAGCCGTCAAGAACGTCTCGGTGTCGGTGCAACCGGGCGTGTCGCTCGGCATCGTCGGCGAGTCCGGTTGCGGCAAGTCCACGCTCGCACGCATGCTGGTCGGGCTGACCAAGGCCAGTGCCGGCACGATCAACATCGACGGCCACAGGGTCTGGGCCGGCGACCGTGCGGTCAACCGGCAGGCGCGCCAGCGCATCCAGATGGTGTTTCAAGACCCGCTGGGATCCCTGAACCCGCGCAAGACCGTTCGCCAGCTGATCGAGGCGCCGCTGATCGGCCTGACCGGCATGGCGGCGGCCGAACGGCGCGACCGTGTCGAGGCCCTGATGGACCTGGTCGGCCTGCGCCCGGAGTTCATTCACCGGCATGCGCACGAGTTTTCCGGCGGCCAGTGCCAGCGCATCGGCATCGCCCGCGCGCTGGCCACCGAGGCCGACATTCTGATTCTTGACGAGCCCGTTTCGGCCTTGGACGTCTCGATCCAAGCGCAGATCCTGAAGCTGCTGGCCGATTTGCGCCAGCGGCTGGGCCTGACCTACCTGTTCATCAGCCACGACCTGTCGGTGGTGAACCATGTCTGCGATCAGGTCGCGGTGATGTATTTCGGCGAGGTGGTCGAGACCGGGCCGACCGGCTCCGTGCTGCGCAACCCCGCGCACGACTACACCAAGCGGCTGCTGGCCGCCGTGCCGGGCGACAGGCTCGAGGCTTTGCGAGCGGGCTCCTAGGTCAGACCGTTCGGCCCATCCAAACCTGTCCGCGCGTCGGCCCGCTGCCGGTCGAAACCTGGTGGCTGCGGCCCAGGCGCTTTTCGATGCGCGACTGCACCATCTCGAAGATGCCGGACAGGATCCAATAGATCACGGCCGCCGCGATCAGCATTTCCATGTATTTGAACTCACTGCGCCCATGGGTCTGGGCCAGATAGGTCAGTTCCCATACCCCCATGATCGAGACCAGCGCGGAATCCTTCAGCATGGCAATGAACATGTTGCCGGTGGGAGGCACAATCACCCGCAGCGCTTGCGGTAGGATGACGAGACGCTGGGTCTGGAACGGCGTCAGGCCCAGGGCCATGGCGCCCTCGCTTTGCTGGCGCGGGATGCTGAGAATGCCGGCGCGAAAGATCTCCGCCAGGTAGGCGCCGTAGCAGAGCGACAGGGCGATGATGCCGGCGGGGATGGCGTCGAGCACGATGCCGATCTGCGGCAGGCCGAGATAGATCAGCATGACCTGCAATAGCAGCGGCGTGCCGCGAAAGAACGAGACGTAGAAGGTCGCGATGCCAAAGGCCAAGCCGCTGGATGACAAGCGGGCATAAGCCGCGATCAGCGCGATCGTGCTGGCGCAGGCGATGCTGACCAGACTGATGAACAGGGTCATCGCCGCGCCTTGGAAGAACCCGTTGTTCAGCCGCAGGCCCAGCAAAAACGGCAGCCGATCGCCAATGAAGTCGTAAGAAAGGTCGAAACTGGCGAAGAAGCCAAAAAACAGGACCAGAAGCTCGGCCCAGACCACCGGCACCTGATAGCGAAACGGCAGCCGGCTGACGGCCAGCGCATTGACGACCAGCAGCACGGCAATCACAAACCCGCCGACAATCCGGATCAGCGTCGCGCCGGTGCCTTCGAACCCCAGCAGGGAACCGAGATTGACGGACCAAATGACAAGGCCGGTCAGGACAATCACAGCGAAAAAGCGGCGCAGCCATTTGTGGGCGAGGATCTCTGACATCGGCGACTACCATGATCGAAAAGCGAGGGCGATTGGCACCAGCAAACACCGGCCTTTGGCAGGCCGCAAGAAATCCGTCATCTGGCTGGACAGGCCGTCGGCCGCGGTGTGAAATGCGGCCAGATCGCGAGGGTGGTAGCATCCTCATCAAGTGGCAGGCGAATTGGGAGAGCGTGACATGAGGACGATGATCATCGGAGTTTCCTTGGGCGCGGCGGCCTTGATGTCGGGCACCGCATTGGCGGGCGAAACCCTGGACAGGATCATGGCATCCGGCGTTTTGGTCGGCGCCTCGGCGGACGGCTTTCCGCCGGTGGCGTTTCTGAACGAAAACAACGAGTTCGACGGCTTCGACGTCGACGTTCTGGAGATCATCGCCGGCCGCATGGGGCTGGAGGCCGAGATCGTGACGCCGTCCTGGGAGGCGCAGGTGGCCGGCAACTGGGCCGACCGGTGGGACATCGCCGTCGGGTCGATGACGCCGACGCCGGCGCGCGCGGAGGTCCTGGACTTCCCGGCCATCTACTATTACACGCCGGCCGTCTTCATCGTACATGAGGACAATACGACCGTTGAGCAGGCCGCCGACCTGTCGGGCCTCGTCATCGGCTCATGCGCCGCCTGCACTTACGAAGACTATCTGCGCCACACGCTGGTGATCGACGCCGTCAGCGCACCGCCGTTTGAGTATCAGGTCGACCCCGGCGAGATCCGCACCTATGCCGGCCAGGGCCTGCCGTTCGACGATCTGCGGCTTGGCGATGGCGTGCGGTTGGACGCCGTCCTGACCAACCTGCCGACCGCGCAAGAAGCCATCGACCAGGGCCTGCCGTTCCGTATCGTCGGCGAGCCGGTGTTCTATGAGCCACTGGCGATCGCCATCGACAAGGGCGACGCGGAGTTCGCCGCCGAAATCGCCGAGATCGTCGAGGGCATGCACGCGGACGGCACCCTGACGGCGCTCAGCGAGGAATGGTTCGGCGTCGACCTGACGCAGGCCGATTAAGCGCCCGCCTCAATTCGGGTTGCTGAAATTGGCGTGGGCGACGATCAACCAATCGTCGCCGTCGCGCCTGAGTACCGTTAAGCGAGGCGCAACGGGGTTCACTTGCGCGCCATCGATGATTTCGTCGACGACGAGGACATAGCGCGCGACCACCAGATCGCCGTTTGCGGTCAGGACCAGCCCTTCGATCGCGGGGACGTCAGCGATCAGGGGAAGATTGCTCGTTAGGTAGGTTTCGCGGTCGTAACCGTCGCCATTGGCTCGCTGAATCTGGTATTCGGGCGCCAGATAGTCGGCGATCAACGCGGGATCGCCGCTTGCGACCGCACCGAACCAGCCGTCGAGTGCGGCAAGGATCTCGGCATCCACATCTTGATCGGCGGATTGCGCCGACGCGGGCACCGTGAACAGAGCGAGCACGGTCACGATAACCGCAACCAGCTTCGCGCCAGGCATCGACGATCCGTTTTTGCTACGCATAGGCCCGATAGATCCCTTCCAATTGTGTGGTGGCCGATTGTGTAGTGGCCGGGCCCGAACGAGCCCGGCCGTGTGACGGCGCCTCAGACGCCACTCTTAGCCTGCGCAGCCGGTTTGGGCGCGGCGCTATTGTCACCGGGTAAGGCCTTCGTCTCGCTGCCGCCTTTGGCAGCCGCCAGACCGGTGGCGGCGTCCAGCAGACCGCCGAGGCCCTCCCCATCGCCATTAAGGCCAACCTCCGCCAAGAGCCGGTCCAGCACCGGCGCGTGGGTGCGGTAGCGCAGGGCCGCGTTGATGGCGTTGTCGGCCAGGTTGCCGGCGCCGGCATGGGCCTCGCCGTTGGCACCGTCGGCGCCACCGCCGAGGCCGGCCATGTCGACGATGCGGATGGAGTCGATCTGTTCCATCGGCTTGACCATCTGCTCGACGATTTCCGGCAGGTTCTCGACCAGCTTCATCTTGACCTCGAAGCCGATCGCCAGTTCGGACAGGACATTGCGGGCATCGTTCAGCGCCTGCTGACCGGCGGCCTCGACCTCATAGGTCCGCGACTTGGCGTCGGCGCGGATGCGTTCGGCATCGGCGTCCGCCTCGGCCTCGATGCGCAACGCCGCCGCCCGCTCATCTGCGGCCAAACGTTCCGCTTCGGCCGCCACGGTGACGCCGACCGCTTGCTTCTCGGCCTCCTGGCGCGCCTGGACCAGTTCAACCTGCTTGTGCCGATCGGCCACCTCGACCGCCTTGGCCGTCGCCACACGCTCGGTTTCACGGACTTTCTCAGCCTCGATGCGCGCCGCCTCGGCCTCGGCGACCGACAGTTGCTTGGACTGCTCGGCGATCGCGATGTCCGACAGCTGACGGCTCAACTCGACCTGCTTGTCGTTTTCGATCTGGGTCGTGTCGACCGCCTTCTTGGCCGTGATCTTGGCCTGGTCGGCTGACGCCTCGGCGGCGACCCGTTCTTCCGACTGTTTGGCGATGTCGATCTGGGACTTCTGATCTTCAATCTCCAGGTCGCGTTTCTGTACGATGCGCGCTGCCTCGATGTTGCGGTTGGCCTCGATCTTGGCGGACTCGGCCAGTTGCTCGGCCACCGCCTGCTTCTCGGCGATCTCGCGCATCTGCTGGGCCTGCATGATGGCGATCTCGCGCTCCTGGTTCAGCTTGGCCTCTTCGGTGCGCTGACCCAGGCTCAGCTTCTCTTCCGTCGCCTCCAACTCCTTGGTCTTGATCGCGACCTCGGTCTCCTGCTCGATGACGAACCGGCGCTCGCGCTTTTCCTCGATCTGCTGCTTCAGCTTGGTCAGGCCCTCGGCATCGAACGCGTTTTCCGGGTTGAAGAAGCTCTGATCGGTCTGGTCGAGACCGGTCAGGGAGGCCGATTCCAGCTCAAGACCGTTCTTCTGCAAATCCTCAGCCACCACCCCCTGGACCCGCTGCACGAAGTCGGAGCGTTGAAGGTGCAGATCCTCCAGCGTCATCTGCGCCGCGACGGCCCGCAGCGCGTCGACGAACTTGCCTTCGACAAGCTCCTTCAGTGCGGCCGTGTCATTCGTCCGGTCGCCCAACGTCTGAGCGGCCATTTCGATCGATTCCCGATTCCGTTGGACACGGACATAGAACTCAACCGTGACATCCGCGCGCAGCTTGTCATGGGTGATCAGGGCCTCGTTTTCGGCCCGCCTAACGACCAGCTTCAACGTCTTCAGGTTCACGGGGACGATTTCATGAAACACGGGCAGGACCAGCGCGCCACCGTCCAGCATGACTTTCGAGCCACCGAGGCCGGTTCGGACAAAGGCGAGTTCCTTCGACGATCGACGATAGAGCCGTGCGAAAACAAGCCCGATCACTAGGAACAGGGCCAGTAAGATGGCGACGATCACGACGATTGGAATGAGGTTTTGCATGAGTGGTTCCACCTTCATTGCGGTGAGCCGGCACTAGGTATGGCGGATTGCCTATCCTGCATCGGCACGGCGGTGAACAAAGTGCCGTCGCGGGCAACGAGCACGACGCGCGTACCTGAGGGGTAGGCGGCCGACGGGTCTTCCGGCCGCACGCGGATGTAGTGGACGTGGCCAAGCCGGTCACGGGCGCGCGCCTCGGCCGGCAGATCAGACCGCGCGGTGCCCACGGTAACGCGCGCGACTGCACCAACGAGAGCGTCCAACGAGACGGCTGCCGTTTCCTCCTTGGGCAATATGCGGGAAACACCGATGCTGAACCAGCGCGTGCCGAACAGCGTCGGTGGCAAGGCGATCAGCGCGGCAAGCCAGCCGGGAAACGGTCCGGCAATGGCGTTCGCAACCTGTTGCAGGATGGTGCCCGCGATGCCGAAGGCCGCCAGGAAGCCGGCCAGCAAGACCAAGAAGGGAACGCGCCCAAGACCCAGCCAAGACACCGCGCCTGCGACGGCGCCCACCCCGTCCGCGGCCCCGTCGACATCGCCTTCAATGCCAGCGTCAACGTCCAGATCAGCGTCGACATCGATATCGATTTCGGCGTCGACGCCCAAATCAACATCCACGTCTGTATCGCCGCCCGCCGACGACCACGGAGCGCCCACAAGTGCGCCGATGATCTCGAGCACCAGGATTGCGAGCAACAAGACGAAGGCCACGGTAAAGGGCTGCATCCCGGCCATGAGGAAGAAGTCAAGCATCGGGGTCAGTCCGCGCGCTCAACCGAAACAGGCGTTGACGCAGAGCGGCTCTGATCGATCGACGTACCAAGCGCATCGAGGGCAGCCCCGATAGCGGTTGCCGCCTGGCGCATCTGTCTGTTGCCGTGCACACGCGTCATCCGCCACAGCGGTAGGGCTTGTTGAAGGAAGCGATCCGCAGCGTCGGCGGCCACGTCCTCCGCGACCGCTGCCTTTGCGGCCGCTGCCTTGATGAACGATGCATTCATCTCTGAAATATGGGTATTTGTTTTCATCCCCGCAGCTTTTTCCGCGAGCCGGCGGAACACGATGGCCCGGCCTTGGGCAGCTTCACCCAGCTGTTTGATGCGCGAGGCGACCTCATCCAACTCCTTGTCCAGCGCGGCCAAATCAGCTTCATCAAAAACGCCTGGGCCCGCGCCGATCAGTTTCGATAGCCAGCGTCTACGAGGCGCGGAAATGCGGCGCATCTTGTCCGATGCAGCCCGGATCTGGGCCTCCAGTTGCGAACGATCGCGCGCCGTCAGCGCGACGAGTTCAGCGGAGAGGCGCGACAGCTCCGTATCGTCGTTGCCGGCCACTTTCGATCCCTGGGTCATCGTCGAACAAGGCTGTTAGCGGACTGTTAGACACCAGCGTCAGGCGGCCGTCAAACGCTCAGGGCGGCGCGTGGCGACCGGCCCTTTCATCCCGAACTTCCAACCGGGCGTGACCTCCGCGCCCAACGCCGCAGATCGCCTTTTCAGTCGTCGGACTTGCCCTTCCAGTTTCCCCACCAATCGTCGCGCAGTCGCCATTGATCGGCGGTCCAAAGCGGCCGGATAAGGAAGCGTCTCGACCGCCCGGCCCGCATCGGGCATGGTTGGTAAAAGACTCGGTGATGAGCGAGAGGCAACAGGCGTGACGGGCAAGGCGATCGACATTCTGGTGGCGGGCCGGGTCTATTGCGATCTGCTTTTTCTCGATCTCGACAGTTTTCCGGCACTGGGCCGCGAGAGCTTTGCGGAGGATCTGGCGGTCGCGGCTGGCGGCGGCGCGTTCATCACCGCCGCCCATCTGGCGGGCCTGGGCGCCGGCGTTTCGCTGCTTAGCCATCTGGGCACCGACCCGTTTTCCGACCAGGTTGCGAAGGCGCTGGATCGCTCGTTTGTCGATCAGCGATGGATCACGAAGGTCGCGGGGGCTCTACCGCGCGTAACCGCCGCCATTGTCCGCGACGGCGATCGTGCCTTCGTTACGCGCGCGACCCCGGCCCCGATCGGCGGCTCTTGGCCGTCCGCGCTGACAGGCAGCGGCGCCCGCTGGCTGCACATCGCCGACGGCAACAGTCTTGAGGATTTTCCGGACCTGGTGGCGCAAGCCAAAGATGCCGGCCTCATGATCGCCTTCGATTGTGGCTGGCACGCGGATCTGCTGCGCAGCGACACGATCTGGCAGCTGCTGCCGCAGGTCGATCTGTTCTTGCCGAACGCATCGGAGGCGGCCGCTCTTTGCGGCAGCGACGAAACGCCGGCGGGTGTTGTCGACGCGGCACGCCGACTGGCCCAAGCGGGACCCATGGTCGTGGTCAAGAACGGCGCTCGGGGTGCTGTCGCCTGCAAGGGGACGAGCATCGTCGAGCAGGCACCGCCGGCGGTTCAAACGGTCGACACGACTGGGGCCGGGGACGCCTTCAACGCTGGTATTTTGTTCGCGCTCAGCCGTGGCTGGCCGCTGGAAAAAGCGCTGCTTCTGGCGACCGCGCTGGGCGCATGGACCGTGCAGCGGCCGGGCGGTGCGGTCGAAACGCCAAGCTGGCAGGCGCTGGTCGCCCTCGGCGCGCCGGAGGAACGGCTGTCAGCCTGACGCGGTCCGGCGCCAGCGCGCGCCCAGCAGGGCCGCCGCGACGATGATGATAGCGGCCCCCGCTAGGGTCCAGGCGTCCGGCCATTCGGCAAACAGAAACCAGCCGGCCGCGACCGCCAGGACCATGCGGAAATAGCCGAAGGGCGCCAGAAACGAGGCCTCGCCCAAGCGATAGGCGCGCAGGAAGCAGTACTGGCCGGCCAGCGCCGTCAGCCCAATCAGCAAGATGATCGGCCAGTCGGCCAGCGCGACTGGCCGCCATGCCAACAGCGCCGGTACCCCGCTGACCAACGTGATGGCGATCATGTAGTAGGTCATCAAGACCGGTTCGCTGTCCCGCCGGGTCAGGATCTTCTGCACGATCACGGCGCCGACGCCGGCACAGGCCGCCAGCACCGCGACCACATAGGCCAGCAACGGCCCGTCGCCGCCGGAACCGAGTTCCGGGACGACCATGACCATCAGACCAACCAGCCCGATCAAGGTGAACGACCAGCGGCGGCCATCGATGCGCTCCGCCAGAATGAGGCCGGCCAAAACCGTCAACAGCAGCGGCCGCGCATGGTTGATGGCCATCACGTCGGCCAAGGGCAAATGGGCCACCGCGTAAAAGCCGCCCGTCAGCGCCGCCGTCGACAGGATGACACGTAGCAGATGCAAGGCCGGGCGGCTGGTACGCAGGGCGGCGGGGCCGGTTCGGATCAGCCAGGGCGCCATCACGATCAGGCCGATCAGACTGCGCAGGAAGACGAGCTGGATGCTGGGATAGGCGCCGTCCAGCCATTTCACGGCGGACAGGCTGGCAATCATGATCACCTGGTCGGCAAACAGCCAGCCAAGGGCCAGTACGTTGGCAGGCGCCGCCGAATGCCGCTCTTCCGTCCTGTCGACGTCCGCCATCAAGCCTTGTCGGGCGGCGTCAGCAGGTTGGCCATCAGCCGGAAGGCGCCCGGCACCAGATGATTCATCTGATGGTGCAGGATCAGGCAGACATGGGTGTGCCGCCCGCGCCCGATCCGAGCGGTCAGCAATGACCCGAGATGCGGGTCCTCGCCGGGATCGGCCATCGACAAGAGCGGCGTGTAGGCCGCGTCCCACGATTTGGCGAAATAGAGGCCGCGTTCCTTGTGCCACTTATCCAAGTCGGCGGGGCCGATCCGGTTCGGCGTGGTGAGCAGAGGGTCGCCCGGCTCCAGCATCGTGACGGCGGCGTTCTGGTCGGTGACCCGCCAACGCAGGCTGGGCTGGCCGATCTCCAGGCGTCGCGGCGGTGTCCTGTCCGGGTCCCAGCGGTCCCAGGGGCGGTTGTACTGGGTCACCAGATTGCCGCCGTCCTCAATCCATTGCCTGAGCCGTTCACCCGCCTCGTGCAGATCCGGCCGAGTGCCGTAGGCCATGATGCCGACGATGATGGTGTCGAAGCGGCCGAGATCGCCGGTGGTCAGGTCGTCGGCGCCGAGCCGGGTCACCCGCAGGCCGAGCAGTTCGATCCAGTCGGCGACACTATCGCTGCCGCCTTCGACAACGCCGACCCGCAGGCCGTCATCGATGGCGACATCGACCACGGCCAGATCAAAAGCCGCGTCGGTAACCATGACTTGCGGTCGGATGTGCGGGTGGTCGATTTTGCGTACAGTGCGGGCAGGTGTGGTACTGCCGTCGACCGTGATCGAAATCGGCACGGTGATGGCGGCAGCGGCAGGCTGAAGCTGCCTTAGAGAAAACGCCACCGTTTCGATGCTGCCCTGGCCCGCCAGGTGCACGGTCGCCGACAGCGGATCGATTGACCAGCCGTCGGGAACGGCCGGGCGCAGAACGGCATCGACCGGACGGTCGACCGTCGATCGGGCCTCGACGAGCAGAGCGACCGGTTCTTGCATGGCGTTCAGCGGTCGAACGGTCTTGGCGCTCGGCAGACTGACTGAGACGGCCGGCGTTACCCAAACCGGCTGGCGGGCGGCGATATCGACCTGCAGCGCCGCCCCGTCGACCGTTAGGTCCAGTCGCGCGCGTACGGGATCGGTCGGCGCCGACGCCGCATGGCCGAAACGATAGGGATGGATCGGATCGGCGTCGGTTGGCACCGCGAAATCGAGCGCGATCTCATGTCCGCTGCTGTCGATGGCGGCGGTGCCCGCTGGATCACCGCTCGACCAGCCATCCGGGGTAATTGCGCGGGCCTGGTCCAAGCGAACGGACCGCCCGCCGCCGTTGAACAGATGCACCGTCACTTGTCCCGGTTCGCCCGGCGCCAACTGCTGGTCCGGACCTTCCGCGCGCGCCACCAGGCCGGTCGCCTGAATAAGCGCGTTGGTTAGTTGATGGGCCTTTTGCTCCAGCCGACCAGCATGGGCCGTATGGTCCTGACTGCCCGCGATCTCGTCGAGGGCCGATCGCACGTTGGAGAGTGCCTCGGTCAGTCTCGGCGCGATCCGGGCACCGTCTGGATAGGCGGCGAAAGCCTCATCAATCGCTGCGTCGGCGCGTTCCACGGCTACACCGGCGGTGCCGGGCAGGCCGTCCGCCAGATCACGCAACCGGCCCGGCAGGCCTTCCAGAACGCCGCGTTCGCCGTCCGGGTCGTTGATCAGGCTTTGCTTTCGATGCAGCGGGATCGCGTGCGGTTTCTCATCCACCCAGTGTCCCATGCCCTGGGTCTGGTGATAGGCGCGCGACCATTGCCCGATCTGGGTGTAGGTCGCGCCGAACATGGGATCGTAACCACCGGCCTCGACCTCGACCGTCGTCGGCGGCGGCGGTTCCTCGTCATCGTAAGAGCCGCCCGCGCCCGACCAGGCCGGCAGATAGTATTTCTGGGCCTGCCAAAAGGTCAGCCCGTCGGCCAGATGCTGCGGGAACACATCCGGATCGGCGGCGGCGAAAAACGCCTCCTCCGTTGCGATGGTCACGGCACGGTGGTGGCCGTGCTGGCCCGGAATATCCAGAAAGGTCGGCAGCACGATGTCCGGCTTGACCGTTCGGATCACCCGAACCAGGCGCTCCAGCAGCCGGTCGTGCCCCCAACGCTCGAACGTCTCTTCGCCGGATTTGGAGAAGCCGAAATCGACGATCGCGCCGTCATAGGCTTCGTTCAGCCAGTAGAGCTCGATGCCCAACATGTCGGCGGCGCGGGCCATTTCCGCCGTGCGCAGCACGCCCAAAACCGGCCCTGCCTCCGTCCCAATGGCATTTTGGCCGCCTTCTCCGCGCACGGCGCAGGCGAAAGCCACGCGCATGCCGTCGCCGAGACTGAGACGGGCCAACAGCGCGCTGGTTTCGTCGTCCGGATGTGCCCCGGTCTGCAACACGGTCGCGACTGACTTCAACGGTAGCAGCGCGCGCCAAAGGCTGATCGCACCGCTGGTCGCGGCCTGCTGCATCAGGCGGACTTGGTCAGGCGTCATCGGTCATCTCTGTCCGTTGGGGTGGTCCATGTCACATCGCCGTCAGCGGATGGCGACCCGCACCGTTTGACGGCGACACGTCCTTGGTCAACTGCGCCGATCCGGGCACGAAATGGTTGAACACCGGCAATGCGGCGGCGCCAAGCGCGCCGACATCGGGCCCGGCGGTCGCGGCAACAAGCTCCAGATGACCGCCGCCGACCCCGTTCAGGCGCGCCAGCAGCGCATCGATAAACGGCGTCGGAACAAAGCCCCCGATCAGGATGGCCTGGGGATCGAGCAGTGCCGCCAGCGTGGTGAGCGCCGGCCCCAGCATATCGGTCGCCCTGTCGAGCCAGTCATGGAGGTCCGCGTCATCCGCCGCGACCAGCGCCGCCAAGTCTTCCGGCCGCGGCGGCGGCCGGCCACGGTCCGTGAACCAACGGCCCAGCGCATGCAGTGAGACATGGTGTTCCAAGCGTCGGGCCGGCCCTTCGGCGGCAAGGTCCACCACCATATGGCCGAGTTCGCCAGCATTGCCCCGGCTGCCCTCGAACGGCGCGCCATTGAGAAAAAGCCCGGCACCGAGACCGTGTCCGAGGAAGACGTAGCAAAAGGTCGCCAGATCGCGCGCGGCACCGTGCAGTCTTTCGCCGACGGCGGCGGCATTGGCGTCGTTCACCACGATCACCGGCAGGTCGATCGCCGCCATCAAGGCGTTCGCGGGATCGGTGCTGCGCCAGCCGGGCAGGCGCAGCGGATCGTCGGGTTCGTCGGCGTCGAATGGCCCGGGCAGGACAAGGCCCGCACCGATGACATCGGCCATTTCGATCCCGGCCGCGCCGATCAGCTGCCGGCTAAGCTCGATCATCGGCGGCAACGCCGCTTCTGGCCTGGGGTCTTCGATCCGGCATTCGGTGCGCGCCCGCCTGTCGCCCGCCAGGTCCAGCACCACCCCGACCAGCCGGTCGCGATCAAGCTGCAGGCCGATCGAATAGCCGCCCTCCGGGTTGATGATGTAGTCCACCGGCGGCTGGCCCCGCGCCGTGCGGCGTCGGCCTTCGGCGCGCAACAGGCCGGCCTTTTCCAGCTCGCGCGTGATGTCGTTGACGGCCGGCGGCGTCAGATCGGTCAGGCGGCTGATGTCGGCCCGGCTGAGCGGGCCGCGCAGGCGCACGGTTTCCAGTACCACCCGCCGGTTGTAGGGGCGTGTCTGGTCCCGATTGGTGCCCTTCACGATCATGCCGAGCCAGGTTCCATCGCCAGCGTGCTGTTTCGGATTGCTGCCAAAGGCCTAAGCCGTCCGAATTATTAATTCAAGCCAATTCATTTATTGACAAGGAACGAACCAAGCGATGAACATGGGAAGGCGAAGAGAGTCCTGATCGATGACGGACCGGTCTGCCGGCATTCCCGTTTGACAAGCAACCACAGGGGCTCTGGAATGTCGGCGGCAACAGGGACACGGGCTTTAAGGAGGTAGGCGATGAAACGGTATGTCGCGGCGCTGTTGGGCAGTGCCGTCATGATGGGGATGGCCGTGCCGGCGATGGCACAAGACCCGATCGAGATCGAGTATTGGCAATACTTTTTCCAGGGCCGCGTCGACGCCATCGACGCGCTGATCGAGCAGTTCGAGGCCGAAAATCCGGGGATCGTGGTCAACCACACGCACTTCCCCTATGCGGACTATCGCACGCGCATCGCGGCGGCGGTGCCGGCGGGCGAAGGGCCGGACGTCATCCAGATGTTCTATGGCTGGGTGCCGGGTTACCTCGAAGCCGGCCTGCTGCAGCCCTTGCCGGAGGAGTATTTCCCGCTTCAAGAGCTTGAAGACGAGTATTTCGACATCGTCCAGGCCATGGTCTATGACGGCCAGCTCTATGCGGTGCCGACGGCCGTGCGCTCGCTGGCGCTGTTCTGGAACAAGCGCATGTTCGAGGAGGCGGGCCTCGATCCCGAAACGCCGCCCGCTACGCTGCAAGAGATGGTCGACTATGCGGTCGCGCTGACCGAGCGCGATGGCGGCGGCAATTTGACGGCCGTCGGCCTGACCATGGCGATGACCGGCCAGGATCACCATTGGTGGCGCGAAGTGCTGGTGCGCCAGTTCGGCGGACAGCCGTACTCGGACGACGGACGTACGGTGACGTACAATGACGAGGCCGGGGCGGCCGCGCTGCAGTACTACATCGACATGATCCAGGACCATGGCGTCAGCGACATCGGCTTCATGGACGAGCCGCAGGCGGCCTTCCGCGCCGGACGCGGCGGCATGCATATCGACGGGTCGTTCCGCCTGGGCGCGCTGCGCGATACGCGCGGGCTGGACTGGGGCGTCGGCGAGCTACCGGCCAATGCCGACGGCGATCGCTATAACTTCTCGTCCTACTGGGTGAACGGCATCACGACCACGCCGCAGGGCGAGGAATTCGACGCCGCCGCGCGCTTCCTGCAATTCATCACCACCCCGGATTCCATGCAGCTGTGGCTGGAAACGGTGGGTGAGTTGCCGGCCCGCGAGGCCGCCGCCTTGACGGACGAAAACACGGCGCACCCGGAATTCGGGCCGTTCGTCCGCGGCCTGGAATACGCGAACGCGACCCAGTTCGTGAACGAGTCCGCCCAGCGGCAGTTGATGGTCGACATGGTCGACCGGGTGCTGTTGCAAGGCATGAGCGTCGAGGACAGCCTGGCGGTCGCTGCTGAGCAGGAGCAGGCGCTGCTGGACGAGTTCTACGGCGGTTAGGCGTTGTTGAACGACGGCCCCGGAGTAAGATCCGGGGCCGCCATTTCTGAGATGAGCTGGCGCCTATTGGAGACGTGCTGAGTGTTCGCCTGGCGTGACCGTCTGACCGTTGGCCAAAAGCTGGCGATCTGGGCCTGGGGCTTCCTGGCCGTGCCGGTGGTGTTCTACTGCGTCATCCGCTTTTACCCGACCTTTGAATCCTTCGCGATTTCGCTGACCGACTGGGACGTCCTATCGGACCCGAACCTCATCTGGTTCGAGAACTATGTCCGGCTGTGGAACGACCCGGTCTTCTGGCAGGTCCTGGGCAACACGTTCATGTATCTGCTGCTGGGCACCCCGATCAGCCTGCTGATCGCCTTCGTGGTCGCCTACTACCTGGACCAGGTGCGCTTCATGCATGGCTTCATGCGGGCGCTCTATTTCCTGCCGTTTTTGACGACGGCGGTGGCCATGGCCTGGGTCTGGCGCTGGTTCTACCAACCGGTACCGATCGGCACGTTCAACAACATCCTGGCCACCTTGGGCTTTGCGCAGCAGCCGTTCCTGCGCTCGACCACCCAGGCCCTGCCCGCCATTCTGGCGCCTGCGATATGGGCGGGTCTGGGCTTTCAGATCGTCATCTTCCTCGCGGGGCTGCGTGCCATCCCCAGCAGCTATTACGAGGCCGCGCGCATCGACGGCGCCGGCAAATGGCAGATATTGACCGAGATCACGATCCCCCTGCTGCGCCCGACGGTTGTCTTCCTGGTCGTCATCAGCTCGATCGGCTTTCTCCGCATCTTCGACCAGGTCTTCAACATGACACCCCAGGGCGACGGCGGGCCGCTGAACTCGACCAAGCCCATTGTGCTTTACATCTACGAGACAGGGTTTGACGCGTTCAACATGGGCTATGCGACCGCGCAGACGGTGATCCTGTTCCTGATCCTGCTGATCATTACGTTGATCCAGCTTCGGCTGTTGAGGGGACGATGACCGCCGACGCCATTGGTGCCGGGGCAGCCGGCTCGACGCGGGTCGGACTGTTCCGTGGCGACAAGCCCATACGGCCGGGCCGCATCGTCGCCTGGACGATCTTGATGATGGGCGGCATCGCGATGGTGATGCCGCTGGTCTTCATGCTGTCGACCTCGCTGAAGTTCCCGCACGAAATCTACGATCTGAACCTGATCCCGAACGAGCCGACGCTGGAGAATTACACCTACGTTCTGGCCGACGGCCGGTTCTATCGCTGGTTCATCAACTCGCTGATCGTGGCCATCGCGACCACGGCGTCGGTCGTGTTCTTCGACAGTCTGGTCGGCTACACGCTGTGCAAGTTCCGCTTCAAGGGACGGGCGATCGTCTTCGTTGCCATCCTGTCGACCCTGATGATCCCGACCGAGATGCTGATCATCCCCTGGTACAACATGGCACGTACGTTCGGCTGGCTGGATACGTACTGGGGCATCATGTTTCCAGGCATGATGACCGGCTTTGGCACGTTCTTGATGCGCCAGTTCTTCGAAAGCGTGCCGGACGACTTCATCCATGCCGCCCGTATCGACGGCTTGAACGAGTTCCAGATCTGGTGGCAGGTGGCCATGCCGCTGGTCACGCCCGCACTGTCGGCGCTGGCGATCTTCGTCTTCCTGGGCAATTGGACGGCCTTTATCTGGCCCTTGATCGCGACCTCGACGGCGGACCTCTACACCGTACCCGTCGGCCTATCGTCCTTCGCCGACGAGGCGGATGTGGCCTGGGAACTGATCATGACCGGCGCCAGCCTGGCGACCATTCCGACCCTGATCGTGTTCCTGATCTTCCAGCGCTACATCATCCGCGGTGTCGTGCTGACCGGCTTGAAGGGCTGATCGGATGACCCGCACCGACGACAGCGTGTTCCCGGCCCCGGTCTACAAAGACACGGTGCTCGCACCCCTGTTCGACATTACCAAGCGCCAGTTCGCCGACGGCCTGGCCGCGATCAACCAGGCCCACGCCATCATGCTGGCCGAAACCGGTATTCTGGACGAGGCGTCGGCCGCCGCGATCCTGCAGACGCTCGACACCATCGCGGCCGAGACCGACCTCGATGCGTTGACATACACCGGCGAGGTCGAGGATCTGTTCTTCCATATCGAGGCGGAACTGAAGCGCCGCCTGGGGCCGGAGCTGGGCGGCCGGCTGCATACCGGGCGCAGCCGCAACGATATGGACCATACGCTGTTCAAGCTGCGCCTGGCCGAGCAGTTGGACGGCTTGCGCGGGCGCTTGATCGAGACCATCGACCGCCTGCTGGACAAGGCTGAGGCCGAGGCGGGCACCATCATCGTCGCCTTCACCCATGGCCAGCCGGCCCAACCACCGACGCTGGGCCATTTTCTCGGCGCCGTGATCGAGATGCTGTTGCGGGACGGGGACAGGCTGGCGCAGGCGCGCGACGGCCTGGACGATTGCCCGATGGGCGCGGCGGCGATCACGACCACCGGGTTTCCGATCGACCGGCCGCGCATGGCCGAACTGCTGGGCTTTGTGCGGGTGAAGGAAAACGCCTATGGCTGCATCGCAGCGGTCGACTATGTGCTGGCCGTCTACAGCGCGATCAAGGTGATGTTCGTCAATCTGGGTCGCGTGACGCAGGAACTGGCCCATTGGACGGCGTTTGAGACCGCGCAGCTTTATGTGCCGAACGCGTACGTCCAGATCAGCTCCATCATGCCGCAAAAGCGTAATCCGGTGCCGGTGGAACATATGCGCCTGCTGGCCTCGCTGACGATCGGGCGCTGCGACATGATCGTCGATACCATGCGCAACACGCCGTTCATGGACATGAACGACAGCGAGGGCGAGGTGCAGAACGCCGGCTACGACGCGTTTGCCTCCGGCGACCGCATGCTGCGCCTGTTCGGTGGATTTGTCGGCGCGGTGGAGGTGGATGACGCCGCCGTGGCCCGGCTGATCGACGCCAGCTGCATCACGATCACCGAACTGGCGGACAGTCTCGTCCGGCACGAGGGCCTGTCGTTCCGCGAGGCGCACGAAGTGGCGGCCGCCGTCAGTCAGGCCGTGATCGCCCAAGGGGGCGGCCTGTCCGGTCTTGGCTTCGATGCCTTCAAGGGCCTCTTCCAGGACGCGGCCGGCAGGCAGACCCAACTGACGGCCAGTGACTTTGCCAGGTTCATATCGCCAGAGCACTTTGTCGGCGTGCGCGAAAGGCCGGGCGGTCCGGGGCCGAAGGCGCTGGCGACCAGCCTGGCGGGCTATCGCCACTCGCTGGATCAACAAGCGGCGGCCCTTGCGGCGGACCGGGAGAGGCGGCAGGCGGCAAACGCTCTGCGGCGGCGCCTGGCAGACGATGTGATCGCCAAACAGCCGGCGGACCGGCGCGCGGCGGCGGGGGGTTAAAGCACGTGGCACAGGTTTCGATCCGCAATGTTGTAAAGCGGTATGGCAGCGTGCAGGTCGTGCACGGGCTGGATCTTGAGGTGCAGCACAACGAGTTCGTCGTGCTGGTCGGCCCGTCGGGCTGTGGCAAGTCGACCATGCTGCGCATGATCGCAGGGCTGGAGGACATCACGTCCGGCGAAATCCGGATCGGCGACCGGGTGGTCAACAATGTCGAGCCGAAGCACCGCAACATCGCCATGGTGTTCCAGAACTACGCGCTCTATCCCCACATGACCGTGGCGCGCAACATCGCCTTCGGCCTGCGCGCGGCCAAGCTGCCCAAGGCGGAACAGGAACAGCGCGTGCGCGAGGCGGCCAGGATCCTGGGCCTGGAAGAGCTGCTGGAGCGGCGCCCGGCCGAACTGTCCGGCGGCCAGCGCCAGCGCGTCGCCATGGGGCGGGCCATCGTCCGCGACCCGCAAGTGTTTCTGTTCGACGAGCCCTTGTCGAACTTGGACGCCAAGCTGCGCAGCTCCATGCGGGTGGAGATCAAAAAGCTGCACCAGAAGGTGCAGACGACCGTGATCTATGTGACGCACGACCAGGTCGAGGCCATGACCCTGGCGGACCGGATCGTGATCATGCGCGACGGGGTGATCCAGCAGATCGGCACGCCCTTGGAAGTGTTCCGCCAGCCCGCCAACCTGTTCGTCGCCGGCTTTATCGGCAGCCCGGAAATGAACCTGATCGAGGCCACGATCCGCCACAAGGACGGCCAGCCGCGCCTGGAAATGCCGGGCGGCATCGATGTGCCCGTGCCGCCGCGCAACGGCTCCGGCGCGTTGGCCGACGGGCGGAAAGTCACGGTGGGCCTTCGTCCGGAGCATGTCGTCGCCGGCGAGGCCCTGGCGGCGCTGCCGGAAGACTGGCGCGCGCGCGCCACCGTCGGCGTCGTCGAACCGCTCGGCTCAGAAAGCCTGCTGATGCTCGATATCGGCGACCGCGAGATTACGGGCAAGGCGGTGGACAGCAATCTGCCGGCGCCCGGCGACAGGGCGGCCATCGGCTTCAATCTGGCGCATTTGCACCTGTTCGATCCGGAGAGCGAGCAGGCGATCTATTAAACGCCATTGTCGGTCGGCACCGTCTAGCGGGTCGGGATGCCCGCCCCCGGCGCGAAGCCGTCGTTCAGGCTCGCCAGCAGGGCCCGCCTGGCGTCGAAACCCTCGGGCAGCCGCAGGCCCAGGGCGACGCGGAAATCGCCGTCATACGGCCCGATGTAAAGGGCGCGGCTGGACGCCAAGGCATCGAGCACCGCCTCATCGTCGAAACTGTGGCCCAGGCCGGCGATGGCGTATCCGGGGGCGACCGTTGTCGGTTCCAGATAGCCCTCGACCGACAGCCGGGTGAGGGGCGCGACGCTGCCCGCGAAACGGCCAGGCTCTAGCCGCTCAACACCGAACACGTCGCCTTGCCGTTCACCGATGGCCGTCACGAAGCTGCCGACCCTCGGCAGTGGTGTGTCCGCAGCCAAGGCCAGTTCCACGGTGCCGAGACGAACGCTATCCGGCGTCTGTCCGGGCTTGACCTCACCGGCGATGACGACGGGCGTGGTGGTCGTATCGAGCAGATCGACCCTGGTCGCGACCACATCATCGGCACGCCAGACACCGGAAACCGCAACCTGCTGTCCCGGCACCGGCACGAATTCGATGCCATCAGAACCCATGATCGGGGCGCCCGGCTCGACCTCCACCTCGACACCGAGGACACGGAAGCCACTATCCGTCACCGCATCGATCGGGCCGATCAGCGGATAGGTGACGCCGATTGACCGGGCGACCAGCCTGCCGTCCGCGTCGCTGTACGCCTCGACATTCAGTGCCTGGCCGGCGGCGAGATCGGCCAGCTGCCTTTGTCCGAAGACGTCACGGACCTCAAGATCAGGCGCCGCTGCAAGGTCGAGACCGTTGATCGACAAGGTCGCCGGATCGTTCAGGATGCCGATGATCCCGGTGCCCCCGATGCCGCCTTCCGACGGTCGATCGGCGACCTCGATCTCACGCGGCCCAACACCGGCCGGCGCACACGACGCGAGCGCGAGCGCGGCGGTGCCCAGCAACATCGCGCGCCGGCTGACGAACCCGGTCATGCCGCCCCCCTAGTCTCGTTCATCGCCGGTACCCGCCTCATCCTCCCGGTAGAAGTAGATGCCGAAACGAAAGCGCTCGTTGGACGTGCTGTCGCGTGCAAAGGCATCGGCGGCGTTATCGGCGCTCTGGCGCGAGAAAGCCAGCCGATTCAGCTTGGTAAGCACCTCGGTGGCCAGGATCCGCGACCGCGCCTCGATCTCGTCAACCGAGGCGCTGGCCAGATTGTTGTAAAATACCGCGCGCTCCAGGAAGGGCGCGGCGCCCTCCCCGCTCATAACGTTGGCAACGGCCGCCTCCATGTGATCGCCGACATTTCGGACGAGAAAATGCATGCGCTCGTCGTCTGAGGCCCGCGGTACCATCGCCTCGACCCGCAGGCTGACCTGATCGCCGGCCTCGTCCAACTCCACCACATCGCGCCGCAGAAGTTCGTCAAGAACGGTGCGCGGCCGAACATCCGTGCTGACGTCCCGAACGAGCGCGTCGAACGACGGTCCCGTCTCGGCACTTCGGGGCAGCGGCATGGGCTTGCCGTCACGAGCGACGGTCTTTGGGCCGGCGAGCCATCGGCCGACCACGGTCGTCATAAGGCTGACGGACCGATCGGCGACGTGGTCGGCCTCATCTCTCTCCTGGCGAATTTGCCGGACATCCTTGCGATGAACACCCGTCAGAACGCTGACCCGGCTGTCCGTCGGCGGCTTGCCATCGAGGCCGAAATCGTCGCTGGCGACCTCAACACAGACCTCTTTCAGCAAGGCATAGAGGGCCGGCGCCGTGACACCCTTGGTGATCATCAGCCTTGCCAGGGGACGCAACAACATCTTCAGCGCGTCGCCAATGGGCTCTTCGTCCGCTTCCGGTCGTTCAGACATCCAAACGAAATAGCGCCTTGTGGGAAAAATTTCCACAATAAAATCTCTAGTGGGGGCAATTTCGTCGGCGGCAACCAAGGGCGGCGACCCGATCGCGTGATTGAAGGCTGCTGACCACGAGCAAGGCGACCCCATCCGTGCCGATTATCGATCAACCAATGTCGGGGCACCCGATGCGGCAAACTGTCTTGATCCTGATGAAACGGCCGGTTCGGTGTAGGCGGAAAGACAACTGTCTTAGACAGACGCGTAGCGCGGCTGTATCCTCGCCTGAATTCGCCCGATGCTGGTGTTGGATCAGCGGTATCGGCGCAATCATTCACTGGGGGACGAGGTCGAACACATGCCGACGGACACTGTTAAGCGCATTCTGGCCAATTACGAGAGCGACAATCCTGGTAGCAAGACCAACCTCGCCCGCATCTTGATGCAGGGTCGGTTGGGCGGTACGGGTCGCATGCTGATCCTGCCGGTCGATCAGGGTTTTGAGCACGGACCCGCGCGCAGTTTTGCCGGCAACCCGCCGGCCTACGATCCGCATTACCTGTATCAGCTTGCCATCGACGCGGGCCTGAACGCCCTGGCTGCGCCGCTGGGTTTGCTGGAAACCGGCGCCGATAGCTTTGCCGGCGACATTCCGCTGATCCTGAAGGCGAACAGCAGCAACAGCCTGGCGACCGAAAAGGACCAGGCGATCACCGCGACGGTCGACGACGCCCTGCGCATTGGTTGCGCGGCGGTCGGCTATACGATCTATCCCGGTTCCGAACACCAATTCGAGTTGATCGAAGAGGTGCGGGCGGCCGCGGAAGAGGCGCGGGCCAAGGGGCTGGCGGTCGTCGTCTGGTCCTATCCGCGCGGCGGCATTCTGTCGAAGGCGGGCGAAACGGCAATCGACGTCGTGGCCTATGGCGCACACATGGCCGCCCTGCTTGGCGCCCACATCATCAAGGTGAAGATCCCGACCGATCATCTGGAGCAGCCGGAGTCGAAGGCCGCCTACGAGGCCGCCAATGTCGATATCTCCACGGCGACGGCGCGCATCCGCCACATCGTGCAATGCGCCTTCGACGGAAGGCGGCTGATGATCTTCTCCGGCGGGGCGGAGAAGGGTGAGGATGCGCTTTACAACGATATCCGCGCGATACGCGACGGCGGCGGCAACGGCTCGATCATCGGGCGCAACAGTTTTCAGCGTTCGCGTGACGACGCCTTGGCGATGTTGGACGAGATCATCAAAATCTACCTCGACCAGGCTTGATCGAGGGGATCGGACGGCTGCTGGAGGTTGATCCTTGGTATCAGCCCTTTTGCGTGAACCTCATGGCGTCACGCAGGGGCGGCACCGGCCCCCTCAGCAGCCAGAGGGCAAGAAGCAGGCCAATGGCGGCCCCGACCGCAGCGACCAGCATTGCGCTGTCGAATGCACTGGTCTGAAGGTCGCGCAAGGCGCTGGCGAGGGTCGTTCCGCTGCCAGCGTCAAGGCCGGAGATCAAATGCTGCACCGTGCTTGGAGATCCGTGGGTCAGAGCGTGCGCAAGATCCGCACGTTGCGTTGACCCTTGCGGCAGCGCGGCAATGACTTCAGAGAGCCCCGACCGCGTTGTAACCGCCTCTGCGACACCGCCGACCACGGTTCCCAGGGTTGCGCCGAAATAGAGGAATGCGCTGATAACGCCTGACCCCTGCCCGGCATGTTCATCGGGCAAGAGGCGCATCCCAAGCCGCGGCAAAAGCGAGAAGCACATGCCCAGCCCGGCTCCGATGATGACCAGCTTCCACCAAATCTCAGAGTAACTCGCCGTACTGCTGGTCATGGACAGCAGAAACGAACCAAGGGCCATCGCCACCATGGCAAGGACAATTGGCCAGTGAAAACTGTAAGGCGCCAGCAGGCGGGGTGCGAGGAAGGAGGCAATGAATATGGCTGCGCTCAGCGGCGCAGCCGCCAACCCGGCACGCATGGCACTATACCCAAAGGCGTCCGGCGACTGGACGAAGACACCAAAAAAGACAAAGAAGCAAAGCAGCACAAACCCGGCAATGAACATACCCGCACCGGCCATGACGTATCGGCGATGCCGGAAGTAGCGCAGTTCAACCAAGGGGTCGTCGCTTCTTCGCGCGGTCAAGATCAACATGACTGCCGCAAAGGCGGAGACGACCAGCGGCAAAAGCGTCTGCATGCTTGTCCAACCCTGGTTCTCGCCGCTGCTCAAGGCAAACGAAAGCGGGCCTAGAAGCAACACCAGGGCGATTGCCCCCGCCTTGTCGAGTTTCGCCCCCGGCATGCGCGTATCCGGCACGTAACGCCGCCTTTGAGCATGCAAGGCGATGACAAAGGCGGCGGCAAGCAACACCAGATCGGCGGCGAATATCGCCCGCCAGCTGAGATAGGTTGCAAATGCACCACCCACGATCGGCCCGACGCTGAGCGATAGGCCCGCAACCGCGCCCCAAAACCCAATCACTGCGCCCCGCCGTTCCTCCGGCGTCGCAGCAGTGAGCACCGTCAGCGAGGTTCCAAACAATGCAGCCCCGCCAATGCCCTGCGCGCATCGTCCGACGAGCAACAGTAGTGCGTTTTCCGAGACCAGCACCGAAGCCGAACCGAGGGCGAAAATCACTATTCCAAAAAGGAATACGCCCATCTTGCCGGCTATGTCGCCCAGACGGCTGAGAATTAAGATGAATGTGGCGCTGGCAACCGTATAGATCGCCATAACCCACTGCAGTTCAGCCGGCGTGAGATCGAGTTCGGCCTTGATGTTGGGTAGGATTGTTGCAACGGCCGTCGTGTTGAAACCGACAACCAGCATACAGATCATCGTCATGGCCAGAACGGCGCTGGTGCCAGAACGTGTCGGCGTTGCTGTCGGTTCCGTTGACGACATGCCGGTGTGATCCCCCGCTCACCTTATGACAACACCATGGACGCTTTTCGTGCGAGCAAACAAGAGGGTGCGATGGAGGCCCTATGCTCATTGACCGGTTTGCCGCCATGACCGTCAACGTATCGCGCGGCCAGCAAGAGCGCCAAGCCGTCGTTGCAGGCTCAGGCAGCGGCGCCGTCTGGCACGCGCTCAGCACAGCAATTCACTCATCAGGGCTTTCTTTAATGGAAATCCTGGATCGCCCCTCAATCCAAGTCGCCAGGTCCAGAGCCGGCCTTAGCTATCTGGTTTGTAGTTCGGATTGTAGATCGAATAGACGCGCACATAGGTGAACTTGTTGTTCGGACTGACGTCGTAGAAGGCGCACATCATCAGGCGAAACTTGGAACCAGCCTTGTAAGGAACACCGTTCCATTCGACATCCTCTCTGCAGAGGAAATCAATCGGCGCTTCCGAAGCAACCGTCGTTTCATTTTCAAGGAAATGCGTGTGATTGAGGATTGTCTCCTGCATTTTCCCGCCAACGCCGTGCCAAAAGGCAAGCACCTGGTCGCGCCCTATGTTCTTGCGGGCCTGTGGCACATACTCGAACGTCGCATCGGGCTCGTAGTACTTGTCGAAGAAGGTTTCTAACGTCATCCCGCCGATAAACGTTGAATTGAAGTCGCGGATGTATTGCTGATATCGAGCTTCAGTGAACATTTGGGCTCCTTCGGGTCGAGTTGGTTGTGCGGCGACAGCGCGCGTGCGCCATCATCGCGAGACGAGTGATTTCTCGATAGGCGCTAAGGCTGCAGGAGAGGCCGCGCTGAGGCCTGGCTTTAGGCCAGATGAGAGCCCTTCTCGCCCAAGACGGATTCCGTTGAGCCAGGTGCCGGATCTGTCGCCGAAGCGGTCAGGCACCGCGACTTGGCGAGACATCTGCTGAAGCCATTTTGGCGAGGGCAACCCGGTCGATTTTGCCTGCGGCGTTTTCGGGGAGTCTGTCGATGGCGACGATTTCCTCCGGCGCCTTGTAGCCAATGCGATCACGCGCCATTCCTAGTATGTCCGCCGCCGGCAACTGCCCTATCCCGGGTTTTAGCACGACGTAGCCGCGTACATTCTGTCCGTGCAGCGTATCCGGAATCCCAACCACTGCGGCGGCCTCTATCGCATCATGTTGAAGGAGGACATTCTCAACCTCCTGCGGGGAGATGTTTGAGCCGTCGTGAATAATGATCTGTTTCTTCCGCCCGCAGAACCAGAAATACCCTTGATCATCAAAGCGCAGCAGATCCCCGGTGTTGAGCCAGCCATCCTTGATCACCTCGGCTGTCGCGACCGGATCCCGGAAGTACCCCGACATGACAGAGGGTGACCGGATCCACAGAACACCTTCCTCCCCCACAGCAAGGTCCTCGCCATTTGGGTTCCGGACGGCAAACTCGTTTCCCGGCATGGCGGGGCCGACGGAGCCGTGAACAATGGGACCCTCGGGCCGGTTATGTGTCACGATACCGGCCTCGGTCAGCCCATAGCCCTCCGCGAGCTCCACGCCTGACACCTCTTGAAACTTCTTTTGCAGGTCGGTCGCCACCTTGTCTCCGCCACAGTCGCACATGCGGAGGTTCTGAAATGCTGGATCGGAATCCTCCGATGCGTAAACCACTTCGGTGAGGGCATAGGGCATCATTGCCAGCACGGTCGGTTGGTGGTGGCGCATCAAGGGCATCACGGCGCCGACGCTTATGTCCTTTGCGACAACCGCGCTGCCCCCCACGGCGAGTGCGGCATAAGACATGATCTGCGCCAGCATATGAGAGAGCGAAGCGATCGGTAAAACCGTATCGTGCTCGGTCAACTGGTAGGTGGCACCGAGGGAGGACACGATATGGCCGAGACTGGCCTGGGTGTGGGTGACGCCTTTTGGCCGCCCCGTGCTGCCGGACGTGAAGAAGATCACGGCGGGATCATCCGGCCTGGGCCGGTCGGGCGGCACAGTGGCGGCAACACGTTCCGTCAACGGCTGGAACGCACCGAAACCGGGCAAGGCGCCGTCGACCGAAAGGCCGCCAAGTTCCAAATCAGCGACGCTGGCGCATTGCGAAATGTCGTCCGCGCGCTCGGCATGGGCTACCATCAGCTTCGGTTCGGTCAAACCGATGGCGTAGTCGATGTCCTGCGCCAGATAGCGGTAGTTCAGTGGGACGGCCACCAGGCCTGAGCGGAGGCAGGCCAGGTAGTGCACAAGGACCTGCAGGCGGTTTGGCAAGAGCGATACGATTCTGTCGCCGCGCCTAAGGCCGAGATCCCAGTAACTGCCGGCGAGGTTTCGGCTTTGTGCCTCAAGCCCGCGCCAAGACAGGCTGTCGTTCATGGAGGAAACCGCAATGGCATCGGGCTTTTGCGCCAAGCCCGCCTCGAGAAGCCGTGATAGATCGACCGTACGATCAAGGGTTGGGCCGGTGATTGTCATGTCGAGCTTCCCCGCCAGCGACACAGCATTAGCGAAACCGAGGACCGCTATAGCTTATCGCCAGAACACTGCATTCCCGCAACGTTTGTCGAATGCTAGCCTGCCGACTGAAATAGAGGTCAACACTCATGTCCACGCAGGAGCGCCAGCCGATGACCGACGAGCGGCCCGAACATATCGGCAGCTTCGACTACATCATTGTCGGCGCTGGCTCCGCCGGCTGCGTGCTGGCCAACCGGCTGTCGGCCGATCCGATGAAGCGGGTCCTGTTGCTGGAGGCCGGCGGACGCGACAGCTATTTCTGGATCCACGTGCCGGTCGGCTATCTCTACACCATGAACAACAAGCGGACCGATTGGTGCTTCAAGACCGCGCCGTCGGAAGGCTTGAACGGTCGCTCACTGGCCTATCCGCGCGGCCGGGTGCTCGGCGGCTGCTCGTCGATCAACGGCATGATCTATATGCGTGGCCAGGCAAACGACTACGACCAATGGCGCAAGTTGGGCAATGTCGGCTGGGGCTGGGACGACGTGCTGCCACTGTTTTGCAAGTCGGAGGACCACTACAAGGGCGGCGACGATCTGCATGGCAGCGGCGGCGAGTGGCATGTCGATAAGCAACGCCTGTCATGGCCCATTCTCGACGCCTTTCGCGATGCGGCGATCGAGGCCGGCATTCCGCCGACCGACGATTTCAACCGCGGCGACAATGAGGGCGTCGGCTATTTCGAGGTGAACCAGAAGGGCGGCTGGCGTTGGAGCACAGCCAATGCCTTTCTTCATCCAGTGGCCGACCGTCGCAATCTCACCGTGCTGACCCATGCCCAGACCGACAGGCTGATCTTGGACGGCCGAAGGGCCAAGGGCGTCGCCTTCCGGCAAAACGGTCAGGCGAAGACGGCATCGGTCTTGGGCGAGCTGATCCTGGCGGCGGGCGCGATCGGCTCTCCGCATCTGCTGCAGCTATCGGGCATCGGCCCGGGCGCGCTGCTGCAGGACAAGGGCATCGATGTGGCCCACGATCTTCCCGGGGTCGGCGAAAACCTGCAGGACCATTTGCAAATCCGCACGGTCTACAAGGTCGAGAACACCGTGACCCTCAACCAGAAGGCCAACAGCCTGATCGGCAAGGCGGGCATGGCGTTGGAATACGCACTGCGTCGAACTGGCCCGCTCAGCATGGCGCCCAGCCAACTCGGCGCCTTCGCCAAGTCCGATCCATCCGTGGCGACGGCCAATCTCGAATATCACGTCCAACCGCTCAGCACCGACAAGCTGGGCGACCCGCTGCACAAGTTCCCGGCCATAACCGCATCTGTCTGCAATCTGCGACCGGCAAGCCGGGGGTATGTTCGGATGACATCGCCCACCCCGACGGACGCGCCGGAAATCCAGCCAAACTATCTGGCCGAGCCGGCGGACCGGCAGGTGGCGGCCGACGCGATCAAACTGACCCGCCGAATTCTGGCGGCTTCTCCGATGCAACCATTTCGCCCCAGCGAAATGCTGCCGGGGCCGGACATTCAATCTGACGAACAGCTGGCCAAGGCCGCCGGCGATATCGCCTCGACCATCTTTCACCCGGTCGGAACGTGCAAGATGGGCCATGACGAGCGGGCCGTGGTCGACGACCGGCTGCGGGTTCACGGCATTGAGCGGCTGCGCGTGGCCGACGCCTCGATCATGCCGACCATCACGTCGGGCAACACAAACTCGCCGACGATCATGATTGCCGAGAAGGCGGCGGAGATGATCGTGGCCGATGCCTGAGGGTCAGGCCGCGCTCTCTCCGTAATAGAGCGTCACCACATGCTTGGCCTCGGCGAAGAACAGCCAGCGTTCGATCGCCAAGCCCACGGCCATGCTGAGCACGGCCAGCGCGGCGAAGATCATGCCGCCAACGCCAGCCGCCAGCAGGGCGACGAAGACGCAGCCCAGAGGCAGCACGAACGCGGCGGCCCAGACGATGTCGCGCAGCACGGTGGCGTGCTTGCGGGCGACGCGATAGCCCATCTCGGTCAGCAGATAGTTGTCCATGGTGTGCGGCGGGTCGATCAGCCTGACCTTGCCACGGGTAGCCGTCGTCGCCGTGCCCAGCCCCGTGGCGCTTTCCGCCGTTGACGTCGGTGCCGCCCGGCCAATCGCATGCCAATAGCCGAACTTGGTGAGCGCGCCGGCGGCGATGGCGACGAGCGCGGTGATGTCCGTCACCAACACGGTCGGCAATCCCCAAAGATGGGCCAGCAAGGACAGGAGTACGGCGCCGGACATGGCGGCAAACACCAAGTAGGCGGCCGGCGTCCATCGCGTGTGCCAGGCCGGGATGGCCTTCAGCGAGCCATAGATCATGGAGGTGCAGATGACGGTCGCGACGCAGGCGAGCGCGGTCAGCAAGCCCAAAATCGCCATCCAGCCAGTTCCAGATCCGACGATCAGCCACGCCAGACCGTAAAGCCCAACCGGCACATAGGTGACGATCGCCGCAACGCCCTCGCGACTGAGCCACGAGCTGCGCCACTGGCTGAGGGCGCGCCAGGCCCGCTCCGGGTGGCCGAGATGAAAGGTCGAAGAAATCAGGCCCGCCGTAACCAGGATCAGGGCCAGGCCAAAGCCGACAACAGCGAACCATGCACCCGCCGGCAATAGACCCAGGCTGCCGTAAAGGCCGAGCCAGAACAGCAGACCGTACCCGGCCCCCGACGCGGTGGTGAAAAAGATGACCGATTTAGCTGGGTGCACGCGACCGTCCTACCGTGACAACATCTTGTCGACCCAGCGGGCCAACAGGCCGGCCTCGCCCGGGTCGTCGTCCCGGGTCAACCGGGGCGCCGACAGCGGTTCGGCCGGCACCTTTTTCGGCCGCGGCGGCAGGTACTGGTTGACCGGCTTGGTGCCCTGCTCCGGCATCAGGTCATAGCCACCGCGCGCCGCGACGAGAAGCGACACCTCGCTCTCCGGATCGCCCAGATCGCCGAAATGGCGGGCGCCGGCCGGGCAGGTCGAGACGCAGGCCGGCACCCGCGTGTCCTCTGGCAGGGTCTCGTTGTAAATCCGGTCGATGCACAGGGTGCATTTCTTCATCACCCCTTCGTCGTCGTCATATTCGCGCGCACCGTACGGGCAGGCCCAGGAACACAGCTTGCAGCCGATGCACGTATCGGCATTGACCAGCACGATGCCATCTTTCTCGCGCTTGTAGGAGGCGCCGGTCGGGCAGACGGTGACGCAGGGCGCGTCCTCGCAATGCAGGCAGCTTTTGGGGAAATAGACCGTGCGGCTGTCGCCGGTCTCGTCATCCACGAGTTCGAAGGTATGGATGCGGTTGAACCAGACGCCCGACGGGTCGGCGCCGTACGGCTGGTTGTCGGGCAGCGGACCGGAATGGCCCGCAATGTTCCATTCCTTGCAATGGACCGCGCAGGCCTGGCAGCCGACACAGATGTCGAGATCGATGACCAGGCCTAGCTTCGTCTTCGGCGCGTGTTCCGGCAGGCTGGTCATGGCTTGGGGTCCGTTTTGCTGCCGTACCCGTCCGCGACGCCTTCGACGGTCTCCGCGACCTCATGCCGGTTGCCCAGCCAGTCCTTGGGCACGCTGGGCGGTTCGCCCGACGGCGTTCCCTTCAGCGCCTGGCCGTACTTCAAGACCGCCGGGGTATCACCCGCGAGCGGGCCCCGCCTCTGGCCGTCGACGACGGGCGCCGTCTCGCCGGCTTCATCCGGCAAGCACTTCTCGACACGGACGCGCAGATCGTACCAGGCCGCCTGTCCCGTCACCGGGTCGGAGTTGGAATAGCGATAGCCGCCTTCCTTGGCCGGCAGCAGTTCTGAGATCAGATGGTTCAAGAGAAAGCCCTTGGTCGCCTCCGGTGCATTCTTGTCCAGGCCCCAGGCGCCCTTTCGCTTGCCGATGGCATTCCAGGTCCAGACCGTCGCTTTGTTCGTGCCGGCCATCAGCCGAACCTGGCCCTTGACCCGCCCGTGCGGGCTGGCGACCCAGACCCAATCATCGTCTTCGACGCCGAGATCGGCCGCCGTTTCCGGATGGATGTAAAGGCGGTTCGCCGCCGTAATCTGCCGCAGCCAGGCATTTTGCGAACCCCAGGAGTGGTACATGTGCATCGGCCGCTGGGTGATCGCGTGCAGCGGATAGTCGCGATCCGATACCGCCTCCTCCTCAAACGGCATGTACCAGATCGGCAACGGGTCGAAGTAAGTCTCGATCCGCGCGCGATGCTCTGCCGGGGGCTGGTTCGCACCGTGACCGCGCGCCGCCAACCGGAACTTCTGCAAGGTTTCGGAATAGAGCTGCAGCACGATCTGATCGGCGTTCGGGATGAAGCCCATCGATTGCGCCCATGCCAGATAGGGGCCGTTGGCGTAGCGCAGATAGCGCTGATCGGCCGGCAGGTCGTAGTTCCAAAAGGCGCCGTTTGCGATGTACGTGTCGAGCTGGCCCGGATTTGCCGGCCCCTTGCCGTACGTGTCCCCATCGCCGCGCCAGCCGGCCAGCGGGCCGACGCCGGGCGTGCGTTCGTGGTTGACGATGTAGTCCGCGTAGCCGCCTGGATAGGTCGGTCGCCCTTCCTCCTGGCTCCACATGCCCGGCAGGCCAAGGCGCGCGCCAAGATCCAACAGCACGGTTTGAAACGGGCGCACATCGCGGTCCGGCTCGACCACCGGCTGGCGAATGGCATCGCCCGGCCCGTGGGCGGAGGAAATCGGCCGATCCAGCAACGAGATGCAGTCCCACCGCTCCAGATACGTGGTGTCTGGCAGGACCAGATCGGCGTACGCCACCGTTTCCGACCAATAGGCGTCGGAATAGATGAAACGCGGGATCTTGTAGGCGCCGTCCGGGTTTCGATCGGTCAGGTAACGCGCCGCATCGCGCACGTTCATGGCCGAGTTCCAGCCCATATTGGCCATGTACATGAACAGGACATCGACCGGGTACGGGTCGCCGGCCCAGGCGTTGTGCATGACCATATGCATCAGGCCGTGGGCGGACAGCGGGTGTTCCCAGCTATAGGCCTTGTCGATGCGCAGGGGCCGGCCATCGTCGTCGACGATCAGATCGTCGGGCCCCGTCGGGTTGCCGATCGGCGGACCATCGAGCTTGGTGTTCGGCGCCGTGGCCCTGCCGTGAGGCTTCGGCCCAGGCGGGATCGGCTTCGGAAAAGGCGCTTTATAGAGCCAGCCGCCCGGCACATCGATGGAGCCGAGAAGCATCTGAAGAAGGTGGATGGCCCGGCAGGTATGAAAGCCGTTTGAGTGGGCGGAGATGCCGCGCATCGCGTGCATCGAGATCGGCCGCCCCCGCATCGTATCATGCCGCCGGCCGGCCCAATCGGTCCAAGGCTGGTCCAGCACGATCTCTTGCTCGAACGCGACGCCTGCCAGTTCCGCCGCGATACGCCGGATTGTCTCAGCCGAAATGCCGCAGCGTTCAGCGACGGCGGCAGGCTCGAACTCCGCCAAGAGGTAGCGCCGGGCCATCAGCTCAAAGGCTGGTACGGCCCGCCGGCCATCCTCCAGGTGTCGGGCGCCGGCGATGGCCGGCTTGATGTCGGTGTCCCGCGCGTCCGCCAGCCGGCCACCCGCCAAGTCGAAGGCGAGCGGGTTGCCGTCGCCGTCGCGCGCGAACAGGCCGTCATCGGCCGCGCCCGGATCGTCGATCACCAGCCAGGTCGCGTTGGTGTAGCGGGCGAGAAACTCAAAATCGACCTTCTCGCTGCGCAATAGCTCATGGATCAGGGCGAACACGAACAGACCGTCCGTGCCCGGCCGGATGCCGATCCATTCATCGGCGATGGCCGAATAGCCGGTGCGCGCCGGGTTGATCGACACGAACTTGGCGTCGCCCCGCGTCTTCAGCCGGCCCAGCCCCATCTTGATCGGATTGCTGTCATGGTCCTCGGCGACGCCGAACAGCATGAAGTACTTGGTTCGGTCCCAGTCAGGCTCGCCAAACTCCCAAAACGCGCCACCGACCGAATAAAGGCCGCCCGCCGCCATGTTGACGGAACAGAAGCCGCCATGGGCGGCAAAGTTGGGGGTGCCGAACTGGGTGGCCCACCAGCCGGTCAGGCTCTGGCTCTGGTCGCGGCCGGTGAAGAAGGCCAGTTTGCGCGGATCGTCGGAACGCACCGCGCTCAACCATTGGGTGGCGAGCGACAGCGCCTCGTCCCACTCGATCTCCTTGAAATCGCCGGCGCCACGCTCGCCGATCCGCAACAGGGGCTTCGTCAGCCGCGCGGGCGAGACATGGTTCATGATCCCCGCCGACCCCTTGGCGCACAGAACGCCCTTGTTCACCGGATGGTCGGGATTGCCGTCGATGTAGCGGACCTTGCCGTCTTTCAGGTGAACGCGGATGCCGCAGCGGCAGGCGCACATGTAACAGGTCGTGTACTTCACCGCGTCGGAGGTTACCGGCGTCAGGTCGACGTCTTCTCGCACCCATTCAAACGGGTTGCCGATGCTCATGGTGTTCTCGCCTACCCGACCCGCGAAACTGCCTCGTCTCGATCCAAGCGCTAAAGCTTACGAAGCGCGCGGGCCGGCGGGCATTGATCCATAACAGTGCTATGGCAGACGCGGGCACTCTGCGCAACGTCTTGAAAGACGCACCCTTATGGCGCACGGTCTTGCCGGGCGCGTCTGCCCGGATGCCAGCGCCGATACCCTTGTCGGCTTCTGCTACGGGTGCAACGGGGCGGTACATCGAAATGCGCGTGATCCTGGTCGCGGTCGTGCCGTTATTGCTCAGCGCGCTGCTGATGATCGCGGCCAACGGTTTGCTGGGCACGCTGCTGGCGGTGCGAATGAACCTGCAAGGGTTCGACGTCGGCAATATCGGCATCATCTTGGCCGGCTATGCCGTCGGCTTCGTCCTCGGCGCCCGGTTTGGCCCGACCTGGGTGGCGCGGGTGGGCCATATCAGGGCGTTTGCGGCCTTTGCAGCGACGGCGTCCGCCACGGCGTTGGTTCACCCGATCTTCGTCAGCGAAATCCTTTGGGGGCTGCTGCGCATCTCCACCGGCTTTTCCATGGCCTGCCTGTTTTCGATCATCGAAAGCTGGTTGAACGCCAAGGCACCCAACGCGCTGCGCGGTCGTGTCTTGTCGATCTACATGGTCATCAACTTCACCGCTTTCGGCGGCTCGCAGATGCTGTTGCTGACCACCAGCCCCGCCGGATACGAGCTATTCTCACTAGTCGCCATCCTGTTCGCCCTGTCGCTGGTGCCGCTGGCGATCTCGCGGGTCGAGACACCGCCGCCCCTGGCCAAGAACCGGCTCAAGATCATCGAAATCATCAAGATCTCGCCCTTGGGCGTGGCCGGCTGTTTTGCCGCGGGCCTGATCAACAGTGCCTTCAACGCCATGGGGCCGCTTTATGCGCAAGCGATCGACCCCAGCACGGCGTGGATCGGCTATTTCATGGTCACCGCCATTGCCGGCGGTCTCGTCCTGCAGGTTCCCATGGGCCGGCTGTCGGACATCTTCGATCGCCGGCGGGTCATTCTCGGCCTGGGCCTGGCCCAGATTGTGACCGCCTTCTCAATGGCGGTATTCGGCGGATGGGACGAGACGGTTCTGCTTGTCCTGCTGGCCGTCTTCGGTGGCCTGGCTTATACGCTTTATCCGATCAGCCTCAGCCACGCCAACGACTTCATGGAACCAAGTCAGCTGCTGCCGGCGGCCGCAGCCCTGCTCTTCTGCTTTGGCATCGGCGCGGCCGTCGGGCCGATTGCCGCCGGCCAGGTGATCGATCTGATCGGCACCTGGGGACTGTTCGCCTATATCGGCACCATTTGCGTGCTGTTGGTGCTCTTTACCCTTTGGCGCATGACCAAGCGTGCCTCTCTACCCAACGAGGATCAGGGCGGTTTTGTTGCCATTTTCCAAACCTCGCCCGTGGCCAACGAACTCGATCCGCGCTATGAACCGGCCGAGCCCGCTGACGATGCGGGCTTGGGCAAGGGGCAGAGCAACTGATGTTGGCTGGCGATTTCGGTCAAGGCTTGGCGATGCCGTTCGGCATCCTGCCCTTGCTGGCGACCATGATCGGCTGCGGCATCTGGGCCGAGCAGTTGGGTCGATACCGGGCACGGCAACTGCCGCTGGCCTACCTGATCGGCTTGCTTATCGGCGCCATCATCCCGGTAATCCCCTCCTTGCTGCCGATCGCTGACGTGGCCATGCCCGTCGCGGTGATCATTCTCGGCGCGCTGATTGTCCTGGCGGTTCCGGCACCGCTGGGCCTGTCGATCCCGGTTGTGCTGCTCGTCGGCTTGTTTGTCGGCTACTGTTTCTTGGGCGGCGCACGTTACGTGCCGCTGAGATGGCTGGGACTGATCTGTGGCACCCTGATCGCCATGGCTTCCGGTATTGGACTGACGGCGATGGCCGGGTCGGGCTTCGCCGCCGGCGTGCCCCGTTTGCTCGGGCTGGGTATCGCCGCGCTTGGCGCTTGGTTACTGTTCGAAGGCATGTAGCACGATGGCCGGCAACAGATTGAAGCCCGACTACAACCAGCAAGACCCCTACCGGCACGTTGCGGCGGGACGTAAAGCCATCGGCGCCCTGATCCTGGCGGCCCTGGTGGCGCTGGGGGCTTTCTTGCTTGCCGATCGTTCCGCCGATGGCCAGGAACTGAGGTTTTTCCGCATCGGAACGGGGACGGCGGGCGGCACCTATTTTCCGATTGGCGGCATGATTGCCTCGGCAATTTCCGGCCCGCCCGGCGCCCCCGATTGTGAACATGGGGGCACCTGCGGGGTGCCTGGCCTGATCGCCGTGGCCCTGACCACCGAAGGGTCGGTGGCCAACATCGAGATGCTTCAAAGCGGCACCATCGAGGCCGCCATGGTGCAAGCCGACGTTGCCTTCTGGGCGGTCACCGGCACCGGCCCGTTCACCGGCCAGCCACCGATGGTCGACGTCGCCGCCATCGGCCGGCTCTATACCGAACAGCTTCACGTCGTTGTCGACGCACAAAGCGAGATCCACGAGTTCGCGGATCTGGCCGGCCATCGTGTTTCCCTGGGCCCCATCGGCTCGGGCACCCTGGTTTTGGCGCGTAGTCTGCTGGAGGCATTTGGCCTATCTGAGGACGACATGGACGCGTCGTACCTGCGACCGGAGGAGTCGGCCGACCTGTTGGCCGACGGCGGCCTGGACGCGTTTCTGATCGTCGGCGGGGCGCCGATCCTGGCGGTGGCGGACCTGGCCGAACGGCACGACATCAGACTGGTCCCGGTCGATGGCGCCGAGGTCATACAACTGATTTACCAACAGCCCTTTCTGGTCAGCACGCGGATCAGCGGGGCGAGCTATGAGGGTGTGGAGGCGCAGCGCACGCTTGGGGTGGGGTCGCTGTTGGTGGTCCGGCGGTCCCTGGACAACGACACCGTCTACCGGCTGACGAGGGCGCTGTGGCACCCCACCACCTCGACGCTGCTGACCAACAGCCACCCGCGCGGGCGGGACATCGTCATGGTCGACGCCATGCGCGGCGTGCCGATTCCCATCCACCCCGGGGCCGAGGCCTTTTACCGGCTGGTCGGCCTGGCGCCGCGCAGCACGGATCAGCCCTCCCTGAGGCCTGAAAACACGCCGGAATCGCTCGCCGAGGCGCAGGCCCTGCTTTCACCACAGGGGTAAAGCGACGGCGGCCGTTCGCCGTTCGAAGCGATTGTGCGCCGCCTTTGGGGCTCGACCGGCCTCAGAAGCGCGCCGGCCGGTAATCGTCGAGCGCAGCCACCACCGTCCGACCCACGATCTCCGTCGCCGCGAACCGGCCAATGGCGGGCGCGAGCGTTACGCCGGAGTGCATGGCGGCGAGATAGAGGCCATCGACCTTGGCGCTGAACCCCACGATAGGAAACCCGTCTGAGGGCATGGGCCGGACGCCGACCTCGACGCTGGTCAGGGTCGCGGTTTCGCCACCGCGCAGACGTGTCCCGAGCTGCCTGGTCACGCGCCGGGCGACGCCATCCACCGTCTCCCCCGCGGCCTCGTCGGGATAGTCGGCGCCAACGAGCAACTGATCGTCCGAAACCTGGCGCAGCTCCATATCCGACGTGACGACGACATGGTTGAGCAATCGGCCTGATGTCTCGAACCGAAAGATAAGACCCGGCGAGGGATGGATCGGAACATCGACGCCGAACGGCGCGCAAAGCGCAGGCGCTTCCGTGCCGGCCGCGACGACCACGATATCCGCCGGAACCTGTCGGTCGGCCAGTTGGACGCCGCTCACCCTGTTGTCTGTCGCATCGATACGACGGACCTCACCGTCGGGGATGACTTGCGCGCCGGCCCGTTGGGCGCGATCAACGAGCGCGACGGTCGCCGCCACGGGATCGACGGCACCTTCCCCGGCGGCGATGGCAGTCACCGACGGCGGATTGACGAGTCCGGGCTCCAGCGCCTCGATCTCGCGCCGCTCAAGCTTGCGAATGTCGAAGCCCCATGCGGCATGAATATCCACGCGTTGTTCGGTCTTGGAAGTGTCGGTCGTCGCGAACAACGTGCCGCACCAATCCAGCCGCAACCCCGGGCCGATCTCGGCCGCCAGCCGATGCCATTCCCCCAGGGCCTGATCGCGCAGGCGGGCATAGGGGACATCCAGCGCGCTGGACACGTTGATCCAGGCAAAGGATCTGGCGGTCGCGCCCGCAGCCGGCGCACCCTTGTCGATGATCGTCACCTGCGCACCGCGCCCGGCAAGGTGATAGGCGATGGAGGCGCCGACGATGCCGGCCCCGATAACAACGATCCGCGGGTTCGCTTCAGTCATCATCGATGTGGTTCCTTGCAGATGCGCCGCCTCAATGGGGTCCCAGGACCCATGGTTCGGCCAACGCGGCCTTGGTCCAGGCAACCATGTCCGGATGGCTGAGAACGGCGTCGCGATAGGCCGCGCAGGTTGGGTCCAGATCGACCCCATAGGTTTCGAACCGGGTGCAGACCGGGGCGTACATCGCGTCGACGGCGCCGAATCGCCCGAAGAGAAACGGCCCACCGTCGCCAAACTCCTGGCGACACCGGCGCCAGATTTCGCAAATCCGGGCAATGTCGGCCTCAACGGCCGGCGTGCGGCCTTCGCCTGGGCGCCTGTGCTTCAAGTCCATCCACATCTCGGTGCGCAAATCGGCAAAGCCGGCATGCATCTCCGCCGCCGCCGTGCGGGCCATCGCGCGGGCCCAAGGGTCGGCGGGCCACAGCCCCGCCGAGGCATGGTTCTCAGCGAGATATTCGATGATCGACAGGCTGTCCCAGATCGCCCCTTTTGGGGTCAGCAGGCAGGGCACGCGTCCGCTGGGCGAATGGGCAAGGATGCTGGCGCGCGTGTCGGGCTGATCGAGCGGGATGACGGTTTCGTCGAACGCCACGCCCGTCTGTCGAAGCGCGAGCCAGCCACGCAACGACCAGGAAGAATAGGCCTTGTTGCCCAGCACGATGGTGTAGTCGGTCATGGCCAATCGTTTCCTTCAAACCGTCCGCTGCCGGCTTGGCACCGGGCCCAAGGTTGGGCAAGGTGCACGGCCGTTCCGCTTACCGCAATGCTCGAGGCCGCAACCGTGCTATTCTGTTTTGCCGACGCCACCGACGCCGATACCGCGACGCTGACCCCATTGACCAAGGCCGGGTTCGGCACCTGGCGCGACGCCCAGCCGGCGGATATCGCCAGGCATCTCGCCGGCATCGGTTTCGAGGCCAAGGCGGGCCAGATCGCGTGGTTGCCCGGCGGTGCGGAGGTTCTGGTCGGTGCGGGGGACGGCACCGACCCGATGGTGGCTGGCGATCTCGCCCACCGACTGCCGGAACGCAGTTTTCGGCTCGGCAACGACGCCGTGGACGCGTCGGACTGGGCCCTGGCGTGGGGTTTGGGCGCCTATCGCTTTCGACGCTATCGCAAGCCCACACGCGAGCCAGCCAAACTGATCTGGCCGGACGGCATCGACCGATCGACGGTCACGGCCACGTTGGAGGCGACCTATCTCACCCGCGATCTGATCAATACCCCGACCAATGATATGGGGCCGGCGGAGCTGGCCGGCGCAGCAGTTGATTTGGCCGATGCGTTTGGAGCGAGTTGCGAGATCATCGAAGGCGATGCGCTTCTGGCATCCAACTATCCCCTGATCCATACGGTCGGCAGGGCCTCGGCCAATGCGCCCCGGCTGATCGATCTGCGCTGGGGGGACCCGTCCGCCCCGAAGGTCACGCTGGTCGGCAAGGGCGTGTGCTTCGACACGGGCGGGCTTGACTTGAAATCGGCCGCCAACATGCTGTTGATGAAAAAGGACATGGGCGGCAGCGCCCACGTGTTGGGTCTGGCGCGCCTGATCATGGCCACCGGCCTGAAGGTGCGCTTGCGCGTCTTGGTGCCCGCGGTTGAAAACGCCGTTTCGGGCAACGCCTTTCGACCGTCCGACATTCTGAACAGCCGCAAGGGCCTGACGGTCGAAATCGGCAACACGGATGCCGAGGGACGCCTGGTCTTGGCCGACGCCCTGACGGAGGCATCCACGGAACAGCCCGACCTGGTGATCGACTTCGCGACGCTCACCGGGGCGGCCAGGGTGGCGCTGGGCACGGACGTGCCGGCGCTATTCGTAAACGATGACGGTTTGGCCGACGCTTTTGCAAAGGCGGCCGAAGCGGCGCGCGATCCGCTTTGGCGCCTGCCCTTGTGGGCGCCCTATAACGACCTGCTGAAGAGCGATGTTGCCGACATCAACAATACGGGCAGCACGCCGTTCGGCGGCGCGATCACGGCCGCCCTGTTCCTGCAGCGGTTCGTCGGCGACGGCATCAAATGGGCGCATATCGACCTGATGGCCTGGAACCGGTCCGCCAGACCCGGGCATCCGAAAGGCGGCGAGGCGATGGGTTTGCGCGCGGCCTATCGATTGATCGCGGACCGTTTCGCCGGCTGACCGCGCCCAGGCATCGAATAGGCACGTCAATGGAGCTGAAAGCCCGACGCGGCATCGTGCCGATGCGCCGCCGTCCGGACGCGGCAGCGGAGATGGTGACCGAGCTGTTGTACGGCGAAGGCCTGCACGTTGAGCGCGAGGACGGGGCCTGGCTGTTCGGCACTTGCGACCATGACGGCTATCAGGGCTGGTGCGAGGCCAACCGTTTGGCGCCCGGCCCTGCGCCCAGCTACCGGGTGACCGCCCTTCGCGCTTTCGTCTATCCCGAACCGGATTTCAAACGGCCGCCCTTGCGCGCCATCAGCTTCAGCGGTCTGGTCACCGTCGTCGGCGAAAGAGGTGGCTTTGTCGCAATCGATGGCGGCGGCTGGGTGGCTGCCGTCGCCTTGGCGCCGATCGAGACGCGCGCGCCGGATTGGACGGGTACAGCGCTGAGGTTCGTGGGCGTCCCTTATCTTTGGGGCGGACGGTCCAGCCTCGGGCTCGACTGTTCCGGCCTGGTGCAGCTGTCGCTTGCGGCCGCCGGCATTGCAGCGCCGAGAGACAGCGGCGATCAGTCACGTGAGGTGGGCGCGCCTATCGATCCGGCGTCTGGGCTCCGGCGCGGTGATCTCGTCTTCTTTCCCGGCCACGTGGCGCTCATGGTCAACGCGGTCGACTGCGTGAACGCCAGCAGCGACCCGATGCAGGTCGTCGAAGAACCGGTGGCACAACTGGCGGCCCGGCTCGAAAAACGCGAAGGTCGGGGCATCACCGGCGCACGACGGATCAATCAATAGCCTCGCTCCAAGTCGACTACATTGGGCACCGGTCGGCCGGCCTCATGACACGCTATCGCTTCGGCAATGGACCGCACACCGCTTGCCGGCGACGTCAAGCTGGCGTCGTGCGGCGTGATCGTGATGCCGGGGTGCGACCAGAACGGATGGTCCTGGGGCAACGGCTCGTCGCGGAAGACGTCCAGGCTGGCTCCGATCAAGGCGCCGTCATCCAGCGCGGCAAGCAGGTCCGCCTCGACCAGGTGGCCGCCGCGTGCCGCGTTGATCAGGTAGGCGCCGCGCGGCATCAGGGCAAACAGGTCTCGGTTGAGAATTCCGGCCGTCTCGGCCGTAAGCGGCAGTAGACAAATCAGGATCTCGGCCTTGCTCGCGACGGCCTTCAGCCCCTGACTGCCATGATGGCAGTCGATGCCGGAAATTGATTTCGGTGTCCGGCTCCAGCCAAGCACCTGAAACCGGAGAGTAGCCAGCATACGCGCGGCATCGCACCCGATTTCGCCCAAACCCAAAACGCCGACCGTTCGGTTCCGGGCCAGCCTCAGGTGACGCGGGCGCCAGCGCCGCGCATGCTGGTCCTGGCGATAGAGCGCTGCCCGGCGATGGCGGTTCATCACCTGCCAGACGACGTATTCGGTCATGCCTTCGGTCAAGCCCTGGTCAACCATGCGCACGACCGGCACCCCGGCAGGCAGCGTCGGGTCCTCGATCAAACCGTCCACGCCCGCGCCCACCGAGAAGATCAGCTTCAGATTGGGCAGCGAGGCCAGCAGCCCCGGCGGCGGCCGCCAGACCAACGCATAATCGATCGCCGCCGGATCGCCGATGTCGGGATGTATCTGCGTCTTGATGTCGGGACGGATGTCCGACAGGGCGCGTGACCAATTCTCTGCGCTGTCGGCATTGGAGACGAACAGGAAATTCATTAAGACGCTCAATACTGCGGTAGGATCAGGGGCGGTCGCCCCCTCATAGCATGGGACGGCGCCGACACTGCCAGTGTTGCGGCTTCTTTCCCGCTCCCCGCAGGTGTCGCTACGACAGGCGCGTCAGGCCAATGCCATCGCCGTCTCGTTGCGCAGGGCATCGACCTTGCGATTGGCGCGCGCCGTGAACGCGCGATAGGCCAGCCGGCCGACCGGTCCCAGCCGGTGATGCGGCGTACCGAACGTGTTGAAGGTGTTGAGGTCGGGATAGGGCGCCGGCGCACGCCGGCTAAGCCTGTCTTCCGGGCCGCAGGTTACCCATTGAACGAAACTGTCGCTCGTGCCGTCCCAGTCGCCGGTCCCGTCGCGGTGAACGCCATAGCCAAACTCCTGCCCGTCATTGATCAGCCGGGCCTTGACCGCACCCAACAGCGGCGCGTCGACGATATAGCTGTCGGTTCGTACCCAACGGTCGTCGATCCAGACCTCCACCAGCGCATGATCGATCCATGGGAACGGCAGACTGACGATGCCCTTCAGAATGTCGCTGGTGATATCGGTCATGGCGATGCGTGCCGGAATGCCCGAGGCGCGCAGCAAGGCGACCATCAGCACGGCCTTGGTCTTGGAAAAGCCCAAGCCGCGCCGCAACGTTCGAGAGGCCGACTCCCGATCATAGGAAGGTGTCCAGCCATACCGGATGTCGTCGCGCACAAAGCGGTGCAAAGCGCTCGCCTTCGCCGCCCGGTCGGTCAAGCCGGCCGTCAGCCGGGACGCCGTTTCGGTGATGGTCGGGTGGTCGCAATCAACCTGTGAGGTTGGCGCCAGACAGGTCGCATCCGGCGGCATCAGGTCTTCCGATGCAACGCCACTGTCGGTCTGGTTCGCGTATCCCATCGAGTGCGCCTTGAGTGAACGGGTCTGTTAACCGCGAGACTATACGAGCAAGCGGTCGGGCTGGATTGCGACGTTGCGTTGAGCGCCCGCTCGTTTGCAAGACTGACGCGGTTGTGGCCGAATGCGGAGCCGACGTCACTTGCGGACCACGAGATGGCGAAGCGACCGGATGATCGCCGGCGATTTGAAGGCCCGGATCAGCTACGACGATTTCACGCTGGTCGTCGGCCTGGGCTATTCCGGAACCCTGCTCTCGCTGCCGAATGTCGGGGTCAAGCGCCGGGTCTTCCTGGAGGAGGAGTCCTTTTCCTACGGCCTGGCGGACTTTTTGACCGGCGTCTATCCCGACCGTATGGAATCGTCGGCCCATGGGACCGACGTGTCGATCCGTCTGTACTTCACGACTTAGCACTGACAGAGCCGCGACGTCCTGAAGGCAAACGTCACGAAACCGCAACCAAAGCTCCAGAAAGCTGAAACCGTCCGCCTGATATGGTCAGGCGTCTTGCGCATACCTATGCGCAAGATCTGCACTCGGCGTGTGCGCATACGTATGTGCAGACAAAAAACGGTGACGACTTGGTTCAGGACAAAGCACTTTCACCCGGTACCCGGCTGACCTCTTGGGACGTGGCGCGCAAGGCCGGTGTCTCCCAATCGCTGGTCAGCCGCGCCTTTTCCGGCAACGGCCGAGTGGCCGCCGAAACCCGCGAACACATCTTGAAGGTCGCGGCCGATCTCGGCTGGCAGCCCAATGCCTTGGCCCGGTCCATGGTGTCGGGCGACACGCCTTTGGTCGCCATCGTGACGTCGCGCCTCGGCTATGCCTGGCGGGCCCAAGTCATGTCACGCCTACTGGAGGCGCTTGACCGTCTGGCCCTGCGACCGCTGGTCTTTCACGCGCGCAAGGACGCCGGCACCGATGAGTTGCTGGCGGAGGCGCTGAGCTGGCAGACCAAGGGCGTTATCGTTAGCGTCGGCAGCGTAACGCCCGAGTTTGCCGAAGCCCTGCACAAGCAAGGCCGCTTTCTGGTCACGCTGAACAGGGGCGCGGACCATGAGGGCGCGTTTTCGATCGCCACCGACAACCATCGCGCCGGCATGCATGCCGCGACCGCGCTGATCAACGACGGCGCCCGCCGGCCGATCATGATTGCCGGGCCCGACGATGCCTGGGCCAGCAGAATGCGCGCCGCCGGCTACACCGACGCGCTGGGACAGCACGGCAAGCGCGCCGTCGTCTGGCACTATCCCGATCTGAGCCGGGAATACGGCAAGACGGCCGGCGCCCGATTTCTCGCCCTGCCCCGGTCGCGGCGCCCGGACGCGGTGTTTGCGGCGAACGATGCCTTGGCGCTTGGCTTCATGGACCATCTGCGCGAGTTCGGCGTCCGCGTGCCCGACGACGTCGCCCTGATCGGCTTCGATGACCTGCCGGAGGCCAGCTACACACCCTACCGGCTGACCACGTTCCGCCAGCCACTAGAGGTCATGACCGATCGCATCGTCGACTTCGTCGCGGAGCGGGTGGCCGGCCGGACACCCCCTACGTCGGCCGACATCACCTATGTGCCGGCAACCTTTGTGCCGCGCGCAACCTTGCGGGGCGACCAATGACGCAGACCTACGATCGTCGTCTCGCGCTGGGCCGCGCCATGGCGCTCGACGCCGCCTCTTTCGCCCGGGCCCGGTTTCGCGATCCCGCCCTCAAGATACGGGAAAAGGCGCCGAACGATATCGTCACGGAGGTCGATACGGCGATCGAGACCGACCTGCGGCGGCGCATCAAGGATGCATTTCCTGGCGACGCGGTGTTTGGCGAGGAGCTGGGCCTCGATAGCCGCCGATCGTCCGTCGAGACGGGCTGGATCTGGTTGATCGACCCGATTGATGGCACGGCCAACTTCGCGACCGGACTTGCCTACTATTGCGTGTCGTTGGCGCTGATCAGCGAGGGCCAGCCGCGCGCCGCCTGGATCTGCGACCCGGAGGCGGACGAGCTGTTTGCGGCCACGGACGGCAAGGCGTTCGACGGCGCCGGTCGCGAGCTTTCCGTCACCGGGCGACAGAACCTCAGCGGCGCCGTGGTCGGGCTCGGCTTTTCCGAGCGACACCCCAGCAGCCTGAATGGTTCCGTCGTCGGCGAACTGGTGTCGGCCGGCATCGAATACCGGCGGCTGGGCTCCGGCGCGCTATCGCTGGCACACGTCGCGGCCGGGCGCCTCGACGGCTATTTCGAGCCTCACATGAACCCCTGGGACGCGGTTGGCGGCCTCTACATCGCCGCCTGCGCCGGCGCCAGGACGCTCGACTATGTCGGACAAAACGGCCTTCGCCAGGGCGCACCCGCGTTTGCCGCAACCGCCGCCATCGCCGAACCGCTGTTGAACCTGATGCCGTCGCAGTTCGAAGGCCGCTTGATCGGGCGGCCGGCGGCGCAGCAAACCCTCCGGCCGTCGGTCGGGGGCGGTGGCCCCGCCACCACAGTTCCCCTCAGAGACCCCAACCAAGGAGCAGAGAAATGAGCGCACGTACCCTGCTTGCCACCGTTGCCGTCTGTGCGATTGCCACCGCAGCCCAGGCGATCGAGCCCGTCGGCAGCGACAGTTTCAACGTCGATACACCCTTCGATCTGAGCGGTTTGACAGCCGAGAATTTCTACGATGTCGTGGTGCCCGCCGCCCAGGTGGAGGGATCGGTGACCTTCTTCGACTTCACCAATTCGTTCGGCCCGCTGTTCAGCGAGCGCCTGATCCCGGCGTTCGAAGAGGAGTACGGTATTTCCGTCGAGTATGTGCGCGGCAATGGCGATGCCGCAGCACAACAGTTGATGGCGGCCATGAATGCCGGCGCGGACGCCCCGGCCGATCTCTACTTCATAGGTTCGAGCATGCAACGCACGTTGGAGGAAGCGGGCGCCATGGCCAACCTGCCGCTCTACCAAGTGCTGCCAAGCGCGGCGACGGTCGACGAAAACCTGGCGACGATGACCGAGGGCCATCACCATGGCGGCATCTATCTGCCGTTCCACCGCAACCAGACGTCGATCGTCTACAACACCCGCTTTATCGACGAGGGCACCGCGCCAACCAACTTCGAGGATTTGCTGGCCTGGGCCCAGGCCAATGAAGGCCGCTTCGTCCTGACCTCCCCGTCCGGCGGCGGTTCGGGCGGCGGCTTCCTGCAATCGGTCATGCTGGACATGGTAGAGGGCGACGAATGCCGCGCGGCCCTGTCCAACTACAGCATTTCCCAGGAAGACGCCGAGGCCTATGCCGCCAGCGACTGTCTGCAGCCGGTCTGGGACTATTACAACGCCCTGCTGCCGGTCGTGGAGTTGAGCACGGGTAACTCCGACACGCTGACCCTGGTTGCCAACGGCGCCGGATATCTCGGAACCGCCTGGGAAGACATGGCCTATGACTTCATGGGGCGTGGCTTGCTGCCGCCGACCACGCGGCAATATCTCCTGGAAGAAGGCCAGGTTGGCGGTGGCGACGGGCTGTTCCTGCCGGCCGACGGCACGGCGCCGGCGGCGGCGCTCTTGATGATGGACTTCCTCATGTCGGAGGACATCCAGCTCGAGAAGCTACAGGTCAACGGCTCGCGCACCGCGCGCACCGACATAGACCCCACGGCCGTGTTCTCGCCGGAGGAGGCCGCACGCCTGATCCCGACGGCCCAGTTTGCCGAGCGAGCGCGGGTGACCATCCCGCGGCCGCTCTACAACGCCACTCGGGACTATTTCGACGCAACCGTGCTGGCCGGCAACTAAGCGCGATTGTGCGGGTGCCTGTCGATCGGCAGGCACCCCTTTTCGCACTCGACAACAAGGCAATTGATCAAGTCTGAAGATGCCTGGGCTTTCCATTCGCGGCCTGACCAAGGCGTTCGATCAGGTCCGCGCCCTTGACGGCGTCGACCTAGAGGTTCCGGACGGCCAGCTGGTCACACTGCTGGGCCCGTCGGGCTGCGGCAAGACGACCTTGCTGCGCAGCGTCGCCGGCATTACGGACCCGACGGAGGGCGGCATCTGGCTGGGCGAGCGTCGCATCGACGGTATGCCGCCGGAGCGGCGCAATTTCGGCATGGTGTTTCAGAGCTATGCCCTGTTCCCGCATATGAGCGTGTTCAAGAACCTAGCGTTCGGTCTGGAGATGCGCCGGCTGCCCCGATCGGAGATCAAGCAGCGCGTGGCCCAAGCGCTGCATCTGGTCGATATGGAGGCGATGGCCGGCCGCCTGCCGCGCCAGCTTTCCGGCGGCCAGCAACAGCGCGTGGCGTTGGCCAGGGCCATCGTCATCGAACCCGACGTGCTGCTGTTCGACGAGCCGCTGTCCAATCTGGACGCCAAGCTGCGCGACAGTCTGCGCGACCAGTTGCGGGCGCTGCAACGCAGGCTCGGCGTTACCTCGATCTACGTTACCCACGATCAGGTCGAGGCCATGGCGCTGGCGGATGAAATCGTCATCATGTTCAGCGGCGAAATCGTTGAGCGCGGCGACCCGGTGTCGCTCTATCGCCGGCCGATCTTTCGCTTCACGGCGGAGTTCCTGGGCCGCACCAATGTCATCGAGGCGCGCCTCGACGGCGATCGCTGTCGTCTGCCCTGGGGCGACGAGCGTCCGGTCGAAAACTCCACGATCGACGACCCGGCCGGCGTTGCCATCAGGCCCGAAGACATTGCCATCTCGACCGCGAACGGCAGCGATCACCATGGCGAAATCGTCGAGCGGATGTTTCTCGGCGCCGGCACGAACTACGTCGTCGACGCAGGCGGGGTTCGGGTTCGCGTGAACGTCGCCGGCACGCAGAATGCGTTGATCGACATCGGTACACCGGTGCGGCTTAGCCCCCCGAAGAGCCTGCACCTGCTGCGGCGCGGGCATCACGGCTCAGCCGAGGCGCTGGCATGACGGCGATCACCGAAGACCACACGCGTCGCGCCATGGCCAAGCGCGATCAATGGGCGCGCAACAGGACGATCCTTCTGCTCTTGCTGCCGGGTGCCGGGTATCTCTTGTTCTTCTTCGGCCTGCCATTGCTGCGAACGGTTGTCGGCAGTTTCACGAGCCTGGACGGCGCTTTTACGTTCGATCTTTGGGTCGAGTTGTTCAACGAACCCGTCTACATCGATGGCCTGTTCTTCTCCCTGTGGCTGGCGATTGCACCGACGGTCGTGGCGCTGGTCATCAGCGTGCTGCTGGCGGCGCTGTTGCAAGCAACCTTTCCGGGCCGGCGCATCTTTGGCGCGCTTTACCGCATTCCCCTGGTCGTTCCCGGCATTGTCGCGGCCTTCCTGATCATGGTCATGCTCGACCGGGGCGGCATGCTCAGCCGCATCGCGGAGCCGCTGGGCATCGACCTGCCGCGCATGGTGCGCGACGAATGGGGCATCGGGGCCATCCTGGCCTCGACCTGGAAGAACATCCCCTTCATGACCCTGATCATCGGCGGCGCGATGTCGGCGATCAATCGAGACGTCCTGCACGCCGCACGCACGCTCGGCGCCGGACGCTTGACCGTGCTGGTGCGCATCCAGTTACCCTTGGCCTTGCCGGGCATCTCCGCCGCCGTGCTGCTGACCTTCATCTCCAGCCTCGGCTCCTACGCGATCCCCAACCTGCTGGGACCTGCCTATCCGCTGCCCCTGTCGGTTCACATGTATGAGCAAGGCTTTCGGCGCGGCAATTGGCCGATCGTCTACGCCATGGGCACGCTGCTATCCGTCGCTGCCATCTTCGTCTTGCTGGCCTACTACAGCCTGATTGGCCGCCTGACCGGCAGCCACGCGCGCCGGGGGTCGCGGTCATGAGCGATACGCGACGGCAGAAGCGCGAGGGGAGATGGCTGGCCGTCGGCCTCTATGGCTATCTGGCACTGGTTATGTTCGTGCCGTTGGTCGTGATCGCCTTATGGGCATTTTACGACCCCGCCGTCGGCTGGTATCCGCCGGACATCGTGCCGACCTCCTACTCCGTCGAGCCCTGGCGCGAGGTCTTGGCCGACCGGGGCATTATCGGGTCCTTGGTCCTCAGCCTCATCATCTCGACCACAGTTACGTTCCTGACCGGGGCGCTGGCTTTTCCGACCGCCTGGGCGCTTGCCCACTTCCCGTTCAGGATCAAGCGCGCCGTGGAGGTGTTCGTGCTGGCACCGATGATCGTGCCCGGTATTGTCGTGGCCGTCTCGCTGGGCGAGATCTTCTTCAGGCTGGGTCTCACGCAAACGGTGCTCGGCGTGATCCTGGTGCAAACCGTCGGCACCTTGCCGCTGATGATCCGCATCTTGACGGCGACGCTTGAGGGCATTCCCGGTGAGTTGATGCTGGCGGCGCGAACGCTGGGCGCCAGCCCGCGCCGGGCCTTGATGCGCATCGCCTTGCCGATGGCCTGGCCGGGCTTTCTGGCCGGCGGGCTGCTCAGCTTCATCTCGTCGTTCGAGGATTTTGAGAAGACGTTCATGGTCGGCGCCCCTGGGGTTCAGCCCCTGTCGGTGCGCCTGTGGTCCTATCTTGGCGGCGAAATCCTGATCTTCCCGACCGCCGCCGTGGTCACGTTCATCCTTCTGGCGCCGACGCTGATCATCTTCTTCATTGCCGAGCGGCTGATGAAGGAAAACGTGCTCGCCGCCGGGATGGGCAAGCTGTGACCGACCGAATTCGATCAGAGGAGACGCACGCCGTGCCTTTCAGCTTTTTCGCGCGAGACAATGGCCGGGCCCATGCTTGCGGCCATCGCGGTTTCAGCCAGCGCTATCCGGAAAACACCATCGCCGCGTTCGACGCGACAAAGGCCCATGGCGGCACGACGGTCGAGATCGATGTTGTCTTGTCGAGCGATGGAGCACCGTTCGTCCTGCACGATCTGACCCTGGACCGCACGACCAACGGCCACGGCTTCGTCGCGGACCATAGCGACCGGGCAATCGCCATGCTGGATGCGGGCGGTTGGTTCGACCCGCACTTTGAGGGCGAACCGGTGCCCGGCCTGGGCGACGTCCTGAAATGGGCGGTGAGCGAGAATATGGGCCTGGTGGTCGAGATCAAGGAGCGGGAACGCACGGAGCTTGCGCTGGAACGCTGCGCCGAACTCGTTCGCGAGGCCGGCGCAATCCACCATGTCCAGGTCTTGTCCTTCAACCATGTCGACATGAAGCGGCTGAAGGCCATCGACCCGGAGATCCGGACCGAGTTGATTACCCATGCGCGCCATGCCGATCTCGTTTCCGTGCTGCGCGCGGCCGATGCCGATTCCGTCTCGATCGAACTGGGCATGTTCGATCCCGAGGATGGCAAGGCCTTGCACGATGCCGGGCTGTGCAACCGCGTGCACATGCCCCGGCCGGAGATCCTTTCCGTGTTCTGGCGACATGGGCGGGATCCCCTGCCCCGGATCCGCGACTGGCTGGCGGCAGGCGTCATCGACACGCTGTCGGGAGACGACGTGCCCTTTATCCGACGCCTGATCGACGCCAGCGCCTCGTCTTGATCAAGGGCTCACCCAAGCGGTCGTCACTTTGAAACGGCCGTGTAGACCCCGTCCCAATCCGCACCCGGTGGATCTGCCTTAAGGCTCTCAATCCGCTGCTCATAGAGTTGGCAGACGCCGAGAACCAGGCCGTCATCCAGCTCTCGGCAGCGCGCCAACGAGGCCAAAGCCTCGGCCCAATCCTGACGGCGATAGGCCGCCAACATCAGACCGTTATGCCGTTCCAGCTCGCCGAACCGATCCGATTCGGCCAGCGCTTCGTCGCCGATCAAGGCGAAGACGCGCGCCGGGGCGCTGCGCCCCTTCACCCGGATCAGGTCGATTTCGACGAAGGCCAGCGATGCAACCTGCTGGCGCGTCGACTCGCCCACGACAATGTCGACCCCATACGTCTTGGTCTGGCCTTCAAGGCGCGAGGCCAAGTTGACCGCATCACCCAGCACCGAATAGTCGAACCGCTGGTTCGAGCCCAGATTGCCGACCACGCAATCGCCGGTGTTCAGGCCAATGCCGATCCGGGTCTCCGTCGGCGCCTTGCCCTCTGCCTCCGCCGAATGGCGCCATTCGGCGTTCAGTTCGGCCAGCCGATCGCGCATGGCCAAGGCCGCTCGGCAGGCGTGCTCGGCATGGGAAGGGTCGTCCAGCGGCGCGTTCCAGAACGCCATGATCGCGTCGCCCATATATTTGTCGATGGTGCCGGCGCGCTCCAGGATGATTTCCGTCATCGGCGTCAGGAAACTGTTGATGAAACCGGTCAGCTCCTCCGGGGTCATGCGTTCGGAAATCGAGGTGAAGCCGCGAATGTCGGAAAACAGCAGCGTCAGTTCCCTGCTCTCACCGCCAAGCCGCAGCTGTTTGGGATTGTCGGCCACCCGCTCGACCAGCTGCGGCGACAGATAGCGGCTGAAGGCCGATCGGACGCGTCCGCGCTCGCGCTCTGTCCGCATATAGGACAGGAAGGAGACCATCACGTAGACCAGCAAGACCGCGATCGACGGATAGACCGGGTCCAAGAGGAAGCCCGCCCGGTCGAAGACGAGCCAGGATCCATAGATGCTGCCGAGCGCCAGAATCGCGCCCACCACGGCCCCGGCAACCACGCCGAAAAGCGGAATGATGAGGATGAGCATCAGGCCGATAACCACCAGCAGCAGGATTTCCGCGCCGCCCGCCCAGTCCGGCCGTTCCAAGAAGGTGCCGGAGATCATCTGTTCGATCGCCTGGGCGTGAATGGCAACGCCGGGCATGGCGGGATCAAGCGGGGTCGCGTGGAGGTCCAGCAGGCCGGCGGCGGATGTTCCGATCAAGACGATGTGGCCGGCAACCAATGGCGACAGGTCCGGGTCCGGCGCGGCCGCATCCAGCACCTGCCAGGCCGGGATAGACTGGCCGTCGTCGGCCGACGCGAAGTAAAGCCACATCTCGCCATTCGCCGTAGTCGGCACGGCAAACTCACCGACCCGAACCGAGGTCAGGCCGCCGGTTTCGCCAAAAGCCTGGCTGCCGGAGGCGTCCGCCGTTCGGGTCACCAGGGTCGACGCCATCTGGGCCGCGCGTAACGCCTCGACCGACAGGCTGGGAAGAATGTCGCCGTCGAGGTTCAGCAACAGCGGTGCGCGGCGCACCGTGCCGTCGATGTCCGCAGGCAGAAGCAGGCTGCCCCTGCCCCATGCCGCGTCGTCGATGACCGGGACGCTCGCCAGCCCTCCGGCCAGGCGCGGCAGATACGGTGTCGGGTCGGAGCCCGCAAACGCCAGGCCGCCGGAATAGGTCGGCGCCGAACGGCCCTCCGATGTCGTTGCCGAGAAACCCAACACAACGGTCGCCGCCGCCAGCGTGTCGGCAAAGACCTCATCATGATCCGGCAGTTGCGCGATGGCCTCGGCGAGGGACGAGACCTCCGGCGTGTTTGGCCAGTTCGCGATGGCACGCGCCGGCGAGGTGCGATCCGGTTCCGGAAAGATCATGGAAAAGGCGATCGCGGCCGCGCCGTTTTCGAGCAGCTTTTCGACCAGTTCGGACAACAACGTTCTTGGCCAGGGCCATTGGCCGTAGCGTTCCAGGGAGGCATCTCCGATATCGACGATTCTGACCGGCAAGGGCGGATCGTCACGCGGTTTCAATCGCTGATAGGAATCGAACACCGTTAGCCGTGCCGCTTCGATCGGCCAAGGATCGGCAATGCGCAACAGGACGGCGAGTGCCAGGGCGATCACGCCGATCGAGACGGGCAGCAGATGTCGTTTCATGATCGGTGGAGACGCTTCATCGGCCGGTTCATGCGTGGCAGCCCTCTCAGATCACCTCAGCTATCCGATGATGACGGCTTTGTCACGTGCCACGCGGCAACAACCGCCGAACGACGATCCGGCCAACCCGGTGCAAGTTCGCCGGGTTCGACCGTGACCGGTTGAATAGGCAAAAGACGGGGCGCAATCTCCAGATTTCCAACGCCGAGATCTTTATGGTTTCAAAACAGTTGTCATGTAGCACTCCATTCACAAGATTTTGCGCCACCTTCACGGAACTTTAACTGACGGCGAGATAAAGGTATACTTAGTGTGCTGATGTAGTTCGTGAGCCTTTGTGACAAGACCAAAAAGTCTTGACCATCGGAACTACTCAACGGAGGAAAATTTTAATGATTAAATCGCATATGGCGCGCATACTCGCGACGGTCAGCCTGTTACCATTGGCGTTGGTAACCGTGCCGGCTGCCGCACAAAGCACCGATACGACCCCGGTGCGCACATTTGGGACTGCTTCGGCAGAGTTTACCACGGCAGACGTGGTTGAAGTGGGCATCACCGACATCGTCGAACGCACGGCACTGGGAACGCTGGAGCAAACGACCCGCAACCTTCGGATTACCGACACGATCTTTTTCAACGAGAGGATTGCGACCGGCCCGGACAGTGCAACGCGGGTCAGCTTTTTGGATGATTCCAGCCTGTCGCTTGGACCGTCGAGCGAGGTCTTGATCGACCGGTTCATTTACGATCCCGCCGACGGCACCGGCGAGATGGCCCTCAGCCTGACGGCCGGTGTCTTCCGCTTTGCGTCAGGAACGCTCGATAGCGAAAACTACACGATCGACACGCCGGTCGGCACGATCGGCGTTCGTGGAACCGTCTTCGTGGTTGAGGTTTCCTGCGCCCAACGCGCCGTCGGGGACTGCCAGGTCGTTATGGACGTTATCAGTGGCTCGACGGTCTTCGGCGACGACGACGATGACGACGCGACCGTCACGCCCACGGGCAGTCGCCTGTCCTACCGGCCAGCGGTTTCCGACCAGGTGGACGTTGCCGTTCTTCCGGATGGCGCCGCCCCGTTGCCGGGATTGGAGGATCTAGGCGCGAGGCTGAATCAGACCACGATAGCCCTTCTCAGTGGCGCTCTGCCACCTGGCGTCTCGTTCGCGACGGCCACGCCGCAACAACTCGCACAAGCCGCCGTGACGCTTGCGCTAGCAAATCCGCGCCTCGGTGATCTGCTTGTCGAGTCCATTGCCCTTGAGCGACCGGACGCCTTAGGCGCGGTGACTTCCGGCTTGATGTCGAACGTGCCTGCAACGACGCGCCGCGTGATTGGCACCCTCGCCCTCGCCCAAGCGGCAAACGGACCAACTGCCGATCGGTCCGATCCGCAAGGCAACCCGTTCGGCGACGACGATCTCCGCGACAATCCCCTGACTGACGAAGTGCCCGACGAAAGCCCGCCGGATGACGACCCTCCGGACGACGACCCGCCGGACGACGACCCGCCGGACGATGACCCTCCGGACGACGATCCCCCGGATGACGATCCTCCGGATGATCGCCCGGATCGTTTCGATGACGTCCGCGATCGGCTCGACGAAACCAGGGATCGAATAGAAGATCTGCGTTGAGGCCGGATCGGTCGGCCCGCGGTCGAGCCTGTTAGAGACCACTGGACCGTTCGGGGCGGCCGGATCGATGTCGGCAGCCTTGACGGCCAGGTGATCCGGTTTCGGGAAAGCATGTCAGCCGTGTCAGGACCGATGCGGCAGTACGCGGCCCCTCGGCCTCGACCGATCGCCGTGATCACCGTCGGGGTGCCGGCTATGCCTGCTACATCGCAACCGTATCGCCGTTCACGGTTTCAAGGTCGAAAGCAGCCTTGAACAACGCCTTGGTATAGGCGGTGGACGGATTGTTGAAGATCGCCTCGGCGGCGCCGTGCTCGACGACCTTGCCGTCCTTCATGACCAGGATCTCGTCCGACAGGGCGCGGACGACCTTCAGGTCATGGCTGATGAACAGATAGGCCAGCTTGTGGCGCTTTTGCAAATCGCGCAGCAGGTCGACGATCTGTGCCTGAACCGACATGTCCAGGGCCGAGGTTGGCTCGTCAAGCACCACGAAACGGGGCTTCAGCACCATGGCGCGCGCGATCGAGATGCGCTGGCGCTGGCCGCCGGAGAATTCGTGCGGATAGCGAAACCGGCTGTCCGGGTCGATCCCGACCTCGTTCAGGACATCGACGATCATCGCCTCGCGATCATCGGCGTTGTTGCCAATATCGTGCACCTTGAGGCCCTCGGCGATGATCTCGCCGACCGACATGCGCGGGCTCAAAGAGCCGTACGGGTCCTGAAAGACGACCTGCATCTCCCGGCGCAGTGGCCGCATGGCCTTGTACTGCAACCCTTGAATGTCCTGGCCGCGATACCGTATCCCGCCCATCGACGAAGTCAGGCGCAACAGGGCCATGCCGAGCGTTGTCTTGCCGGACCCGGATTCGCCGACCACGCCGACGGTGTGCCCTTCACGCACGCGAACGTCGATGCCGTCAACCGCCTTGATGTGGTCCACGGTGCGGCGAAGAAGGCCCTTCTTGATCGGAAACCAGACCCTGACATCGTCGCCTTCGACGATGGTGCCTGCATCCGCCTCGGCGCGGGCGGGCTGACCGCTCGGCTCGGCCGACAGCAGCATCTGGGTATAGGGGTGTTCCGGCCTGGCGAACAGATCGACGGCCGGCCTGGCCTCGACGATTTCGCCCTTGTTCATGACGCAGACATCGTCGGCCATCTTGCGAACCACGCCCAGATCATGGGTGATCAGCAAAAGGGCCATGCCGAAACGCGCCTGCAGGTCCTTCAGCAGTTCCAGGATCTGGGCCTGGATGGTGACGTCCAGCGCCGTGGTCGGCTCGTCGGCGATCAGGAGATCGGGCTCGTTGGCGAGCGCCATCGCGATCATGACACGCTGGCGCTGGCCGCCGGACAGTTCGTGCGGAAACGCCGCCAGACGCTTCTCCGGCTCCGGCAGGCCGACCAGCCGGAGCAACTCCAGGCAGCGTATCTTGGCCTTCGGGCGCGACAGGCCCTTGTGCACGAACAACACCTCGCTGACCTGCCGCTCGACCGTGTGCAGCGGATTGAGCGAGGTCATCGGTTCCTGAAAGATGACCGAGATCTCGTTGCCGCGGACCGAGCGCAGCACCTTCTCCGACGCGCCGACCAGTTCCTGGCCCTTGAAGCGGATGCTGCCGGACGGGTGGCTGGCCACCGGGTAGGGCAGCAACTGCAGGATCGACAGCGCGCTGACGGACTTGCCGGAACCCGACTCGCCGACCAGCGCCAGGGTCCGGCCCTTGCGCAGGTCGAACGAGACATGTCGCACGGCCTCGACGGTCTCGCTGGGCATGTTGAAGTTGACCGACAGATCGGAGACCGTCAGCAACGGCTTGGCCGTATCCGGCGTCGTGTCGGCGGTCACGGCCGCTGAGTGTTCCGGCACGTTCACGGCGTGGTCGCCGCTTGTCTTTGCGGCTGAACGGTGGTGCCGCCCGCCGTCACGGCCGCCGCCCCTACCGCTTTACGCGCGTCGAAGGCATCTCGCAGCGCTTCACCGACAAACACCAGCAGGCTCAGCATGATCGCCAGCGAGAAGAACGCGGTGAAACCCAGCCACGGCGCTTGCAGGTTAGACTTGCCTTGCTGGATCATCTCACCCAAGGAGGGAGAACCCGGCGGCAAGCCATAACCCAGGAAATCGAGCCCCGTGAGGCTGGTGATGCCACCGGTCAGGATAAACGGCAGAAACGTAATCGTCGCCACCATGGCGTTCGGCAAAACATGCTTGAACATGATCACCCGGTCGGGTTGGCCCAGCGCGCGTGCGGCCCGCACATAGTCGAAGTTGCGCGCGCGCAAGAACTCAGCCCTCACGACCGCGACAGGGGCCATCCAGTTGAAGATCAGCAGCAGAATCAACAGCGTCCAAAAGGACGGGGTGATGAAGCTTGCCATGATGATCAGCAGGAAGAACACGGGCATGCCGCCCCAAATTTCCATGAAACGCTGGAACAGCAGATCGGTCCAGCCGCCGAAATAGCCTTGGACGGCCCCGGCACAGACACCGACGACCATGGAAAAGGCGGTCAAGACAAGGCCAAACAGCACGGATAATCGGAAGCCGTAGATCAGACGGGCCATCACGTCGCGGGCCTGATCATCGGTACCAAGCCAGTTCACGGACGAGGGCGGCGACGGAGCCGGCTGATCAAGATCGTAGTTGATGGTGCGATAGGAAAACGGGATCAGCGGCCAGACGATCCAGCCCTTTTCCTCGATCAGATCCTGTACGAACGGATCGCGATACTCCGCCTCCGTCGCAAACTCACCGCCAAAGTCGGTCTCGGGATACGCAACGAAAATCGGGAAGTACAGCTCGCCCTCGTACGACACCAGCAAAGGCTTGTCGTTGGCGATGAACTCGGCGAACAGGGAAATACCGAACAGCGCCAAGAAAAGCCACAGCGACCAGAAACCGCGCCGGTTGGCCCGGAAGTTGTGGAAACGCCGCTTGGTCATCGGCGATACCGGCACGCCCAGCACGCGGTCGCGCTGCCGCTTCACCTGAGCTGGCGCGTTCACTTCAGCCGAGCGCTCTATGACCCGGTCAGACACGGCGCGCCTCGAAATCGATGCGCGGGTCGATGACCGTGTAAACGATATCCTCGACCAGCTTCATGATCAGACCCAAGAGCGTGAAGAAATAGAGCGTTCCGAACACCACCGGATAGTCTCGGTTGACCACGGCCTCGAAGCCAAGGAGGCCCAGACCATCGAGCGAGAAGATGACCTCGATGAACAGGGCGCCGGTAAACAGCACCCCAATAAACGCCGATGGAAAGCCGGCAACGACGATCAACATCGCATTGCGGAAGACGTGGCCATACAGCACGCGGCGCTGGGTCAGGCCCTTAGCCTTGGCCGTCAGCACGTACATCTTGTTGATCTCGTCCAGAAACGAGTTCTTGGTCAGCATGGTCAAGGTGGCAAAGCCGCCAATGACCATGGCCAGGACCGGCAAGGCCATGTGCCAGAAGTAATCGATGATCTGTGCCGGCAAGGACAGGTCGGCCCAATTGTCCGAAACCAGGCCACGCAACGGAAACCAGTCGAAATAGCGCCCGCCGGCGAACAGGACGATCAGCATCACGGCGAACAGGAAGGACGGGATTGCAAAGCCGATGATGACCAGCCCCGAGGTCCAGATATCGAAGCGGGAGCCGTCGCGCACCGCCTTGCGCACGCCCAGAGGTATCGAAATCAGATAGACCAGCAGGGTGGTCCAGACGCCCAGCGAAATCGACACCGGCATCTTGTCGATCACCAGATCAACGACGCTTTGACCCCGGAAATAGCTGTCGCCGAAATCGAAGACCAGGAAATTGCCCATCATGAGAAAGAAGCGCTCATGGATCGGCCGGTCGAAACCGAACTGCCGCTCGATCTCGGCGATCAACTGGGGCGGCAGGCCTTGGGCGCCGCGATAGTTGGACGTGGTCGCGGGGCTGCTGCCGCGATCGGTCTGGGCTTCGGCGGCCTGCTGGAAGTCGCCGCCCCCGCCGCCGGAGATGCGGGCGGTGGCCTCCGTCGCCGTGCCTTGAAGCTCCGCGATCAACTGCTCGACCGGCCCGCCGGGGGCGAACTGGATGATGAAGAAGTTGATGACCATGATCCCGAACAGGGTCGGGATGATCAGCAACAGCCGCCTGATGATGTAGGCCAGCATGGGGGCCGTCGCCGGCGGCTAGCGCCGCAACTGCCGTTGCAAGCTGGCGGCCGCCTCTTCGTCATACCACCAGGTACCAGGGAACCCGATGCCGTACACGGGATGGGTCTCCGGCTGGCCGAAAATGTTCCAGAAGGCGATTCGGTTCACGTCCGGCAGATAACTAGGAATGATGTAATAGCCGCGCAGCAGAATCCGATCCAGTGCACGGGTCACGGCTTCGAGACTCTCGATGTCGTCGCGGTCAGTCATCACCCGTTCGAGCAATTCGTCGACCACCGGATCAGCGACGCCGGGCCAGTTGCCTGAGCCGACCTCTTCCGCCGCGGCCGCTTCAAAATAGGTTCGCAGCTCACCCCCCGGAGGTGGGAAGAAGTTAGCGGCGATGTAAATCATGTCGTAGTCGAAGTCGTCTGTCAGCCGCTCATACTGCGCCGTATCGACGGTGCGGATCTGCGCGTCAATGCCGGCACGCCTCAAATTGGCGATAAACGGCTCGACGACCCGCAGTAACGTGTCACTGCGCAGCAGAATCTGGAATCTGAACGGCTCGCCGGTCTCGACGTTGCGCAGCGTGCCGTTGTCGACTTCCCAGCCCGCCTCGGCGAATAAGGCGAGTGAATCGCGAAGCTGTTGTCGGATACGGCCGGAACCGTCCGTTTCCGGCAACTCGAAAGGTTCGGCAAAAATCGCCGCCGATATCTGCTCGCCATAGGGCTCCAGGATCTCCAACTCCAGCTCCGTCGGCATCGGAAAGTCCTCAATGCCGAAATCGGAGTTCGGGAAGAAGCTGCGTGCCCGACGATACTGGCCGTAGAACACATTCGCCCGCGTCCACTCGAAATCCCAAAGCTGGGTGATCGCCTCACGCACGCGAATGTCGGAAAAAACTGGCCGGCGCGTATTGAAGACGAAACCGACATAGCCGCGCGGCGTGTTGATCTCGATGCTCTCGTCACGGATGACATCGCCGTTGCTAACGACGCTGACGTCATAGCCGGTGGCCCAACGCCTTGCCTCGTTCTCAGCCCAAAAGTCGAACTCACCGCCCAAAAAGGCCTCGAACATCACATTGATGTCGCGGAAGTAGAGATAGCTGATCTGATCGAAGTTGTTCTGGCCGCGATTGACGGGCAGATCGGCAGCCCAATAGTCCTCGACCCGCCGGTAGGAGATGGAGCGGCCCGGGTCCAAACTGTCGATTGTGTAGGGGCCATGATACAGGATCGGCTCGAGGTATGATTCCGACGTATCTCGGCCCGAAGCCTCCCACCAATGCTCCGGCCAGGGCGAAAAACCGGCCGCCAATCCAAGCGTGCCGTAGTCATCGGCGGTGGCGAAGTCGAACCGAACCTGACGGTCGTTCAGCGCCTCGGCCGCGATGATGTCGCTATAGAACTCGCGCAACAGCGGGCGCGCATCTTCCTTGATGACGTTGAAGGCGAAGACAAAGTCGCCGGCCACGATCGGCGCGCCATCGTGATAGCGCGCCTCTGGATTGATGGTGAAAATCGCGTAGCTCAAATCGTCCGGCACCGCGACGCTCTCCGCGATCAGCGGGTAATAGCTCGACAATTCGTCGCCGGAGCCGGTGAACAGGCTGTCGTAAACCAGCCCGATGCTGCCCGGCCAACGACCACCCAACGTGATCGTGTCCAGGCGCTCGTAGGTGCCAAACGCGCTCAAGCGGACTGAGCCACCTTTTGGCGCGTCCGGATTCACATAATCAAAGTACTGAAAATCATCCGGATAAAGCGGTTCGCCGAACTCCGCGAAGGATCGCAGAACATTCAGCCCTTCCAAGTTGGCGTCGATCTCGGCCTGATCGACGTCCTGGGCAGTGGCGGTCCAGCCGACAAAAGAGACGGCGACTGCGACGAGAGCTATCAGCAAGGGACGGGGGGAAAGCATCAAATGACCATCTCCTATGACTATCGAATATCTCTTAACTATCAGCGCCCGGCGACGGTGAGCGCCGCATCGAGTTCCGGGTCGAGCCACCAGCTCGGCTGGAACCCGATCGTATTGGGAAAGCCGAAACTATAGAGCGGCTGGCTTTCCGGAAAGCCGAAACGATCCCAATAGGCCACCCAGACATCCGAAGACGTCCAGTGCGGCACGACATACCAACCGAAGAACAACACCCGATCCAGCGCCCGCGTCGCGGCCTGTTTTTCCTCCAACGTTTCTGCCATCACGATCCGGTCGGCCAGCGCGTCAACCAGCGGGTCGTTGATGCCGATCAGGTTCGCTGAGCCGACGATCTCCGCCTCATCGGAGTGAAAACGCGACCGCAGTTCACCACCAGGCGGTGGAAAGAACGTGTAGGCGAAACTGATCACCTCAAAGTCACGTTCCTGATAGCGCAGCTGATACTGGGCACTGTCGACCCAGCGGATGTTCGCATCAATGCCGACGCGTGACAGCTCTTCGACAAACGGCGCGGTGTGGGGCTCCAGCAGGGGCGTTGCCAGCAGGATTTCAAAGGCCATGGGCTCGCCGGTCTCGGCATTGACCATCCGGCCGTCGCGGACCACCCAGCCGGCCTCCTCCAGCAGGGCAAGGGCAGTCCGCCGGTTCTCTCTTGGAATGCCGCTGCCGCGCGGGTTGGCACTCTCCGGCAGCGACGGTTCCTCGGTGAAGACGTACTCCGGCACCAACGGCCCGAGTTCCTCGAGGATCTGGCGCTCCAGGCCGGTCGGCAGACCGCTCCAGCTATAGTCGTCGGAGCCGGGGAAATAGCTCTCGATACGGTCGCGCAGGCCGTACATGACCGATTGGTTCACGAACTCGAACGGATAGAGATGGTTGAGGGCTTCGCGAACGCGCGGGTCCTCGAACATCGCCAAGCGCGTGTTGAAGAAATAGCCCTGCATGCCGCGATAGTTGATGGCCGGGATGACCGCCCGCTGAATGCGCCCATCCTCGACCGCCGGCGTGTCGTACCCGATGCCCCAATTGCGGGACGAGAATTCGACACGGAAGTCGTACTCGCCGCCCAGGAAGGCTTCGAACATGATCGTGCGATCGCGGTAATAGTCGATGTCGATCTCATCGAAGTTCCACAGGCCGCGGTTGACGGGCAAATCCGCCGCCCAATAGTCCTCGACCCGCTCGTAGGTCAGCGATCGGCCGCCCTGAACATCCGTCAGCCGATAGGGTCCGCTGCCCAACGGCGGCTCCAGCGTCGGTTCGCCAAGGTCTCGACCCTCCTCGCTCCACCAGTCGCGCGAATAGACGGGCAATCGTGCGGCGACGCGGGCCAGCGGGCTGGTGCTGTCGCGCGTCGCGAAGTCGAAGCGGACCCTGTGGTCGTCCAGCGCCTCGGCCCCGGTCACATCGTCGAAAATCGAAACCAGGAACGGTCGACCAACCTCCATGACCGTGTTGAAGGTCCAAGCGACATCGTCCGCCGTGATCGGCGTTCCGTCCTGAAATCTGGCTTCCGGATTGATGTTGAAGATCGCCCAGGAAAGGTCATCCGGCACGTCGACGCTTTGGGCGATCAGGGGGTAATAGGCGCCGACCTCATTCTGGTTCACGGCCATCAGCGTATCGGACATCAAGCCCACGCTGCGGGCCCACTCGCCGCGCAGGGGAACGGGGTTGACGCTGTCGAAGCTGCCGAAGCCGGCAACGGTGATGGCGCCGCCCTTCAGCGCGTCGGGATCGGCGTAGGGAAAATGCTGAAAGTCGGGGGGAAGTGCCGGTTCGCCAAACTCCGTCACCGCGAACAGGCGGGTAAGACCCTCCTCAGGACCGGTATCTTGGGCGACCGCCGCCACCGACCAAGCGGCCATTGCACCAAAGACCAGCGCCGCAACCGCAAACCTTGTCTGAGTAATACCCTTGCCGACGATGCACTTCATACGACTTCCCAAACACTCCAAGAGCCGAACATCAGACTAACAGTAATGACGTCTCGGGTACCATCAAGTCCTGGAAATGGGGCAGCTTGGTGGTTTTTATGCGCGTCCGAGCCTGCGCAGGAGTATCTCATGCAGTCTCTTGTCGCCGCAGGCAAGTACATCGCCGGCCGATTGCGCGTTTAGCGGGTTTCCGCGCCAGTCGGTCATGATGCCGCCCGCCCCGGTGACGACGGGTTCCAAGGCGGCGAAATCGTGGAGTTTCAGGCCGTCTTCGACCACGCCATCGATCCATCCGCTGGCCAGACCGGCATAGTTGTAGCAGTCGTCGCCATAGACCATCGAGGCGGCCGCCTCGCCAAGGTCGAAGACGGTTGCGCGATCGGCGGCGGCGAACTGGTGCGGCGAGGTCGTTGCCAGATGTGCCTTGTCCAGGCCGGCGCAAGCGCGCACCCGTACGGGCTTGTCGTTGAAGCGGGTGGGATGACCGGCCGCGCCAACCCAGCGCTCGCCGATGATCGGCTGATCGATCACGCCCAAGACCGGTGCGCCGTTCGCCAGCAGCGCGATCAGCGTGCCGAACACCGGCCGTCCGATGACAAAGCTTCTGGTGCCGTCGATCGGATCGATGACCCAGACACGCTCGGCGTCCGGTCGCTCCGCCCCGTATTCCTCGCCGACGATGCCATCGTCGGGCCGCCGCTCGCCCAAGATCGCGCGGATTTCCCGTTCCGCGCCGCGGTCGGCGACGGTCACCGGGCTGTCGTCACCCTTTTGCTCGATGTCGAAGGGTTGTCGAAAATGGCGGCGAATAACGGCGCCGCTGGCCTCCGCGAGGTCGTGGGCCAGTCTTATCGTATCGTCGTCAATCACGAATGCGATGGCTCTGGCTCCCCTATCGATGCAAAAGCAAAACGGGCCCGGATCCGGTTCGATCCGACGCCCGTTCGCTCAAGGCAGGCCTCAAGACAGGACCGCGTGCGGGCCGTTTTCAGTTGGCGTCCGCCGATCCGTCGTCCTGCGGCGAATCGCTGTCCGGCTCGCTGGGCTGCCGCTCGATCTCGGTGGCCTCGGTCGCGTCGTTGGCCTCCTCCTGGTCCAGCCCGTCGTCGGCAGCCTCTTCCAAGGCGGTCGCGGCGGCGTCTTCCGCCAGTTCGCCCTCCGGTTCGGGGATCGTGGCCGGCCCAGTTTCATTCATCGGCGCCGTCGCGCCCGTCGCCTGGGCGACCGCTTCCGCATCAGGCAGCGGATAGGGATCGTCCGATTGCAGACGCAGCCAGGCGATCAGGTCGGCCCGGTCTTCGATATTGCGCATGCCGGCATAGGCCATGGTCGTGCCCGGCGCCCATTCGCGCGGCTGATACAGGAACCGGTTCAGGTTCTCATAGGTCCATGTGACGCCGGTTTCGTGCATCGCCTCAAGCGTTTGAGAGTAGCCAAATCCCTCGATGTGGGCGACGTCCTGGCCGACAAGATCCCAGTTGTTCGGGCCGACGCCGTTGGCGCCGCCTTGATCGAAGGTGTGGCAGGTCGTGCAGGCGCGGGTCAGTGCCTGACCGGCATCCGGATCGGCATTTGCCATAAGCGGAATGATCGACGGGATGCGTTCGATCTCGTCGCCGCCCCCAACCTCGACCGCCACCAGGCCCGTGTCGACGAAATAGGCCGGCTCCTCAAGCTCTACCGGATGTACCAGGTAGTTCGAGATCATACCGGACACCATGACAAGAATGCCGGCAACCAAAACGGCGGCGAAGACCTTATTTAACTCCATGCCGGGTCCTTTTAGGTACTCTTCATCGGCGTTTGCAGGAAAGCCCCCGGACGCCTGACAGATGCGGCGCTACGGAAGTCAACGCCTTAGCGGCTGGCGGCAAAACTGCCGTTCAAGCGCTGGTGTTTAGGGCCAAAGAGGGCGTCTGACAAGTCCCCACCCGGTTTTGCGGCTTGACGCCGCACGTGCTTTGGCGCACCCAACCGGCCAAGCTATCCGTCGGTCGACCCCAACACCAGAACCCAAGCGATGAACCCGATCATTCTGATCCCGGCCAGGTTGGCGTCGGCGCGCCTGCCGAACAAGCCGATGGTCGATATCTGCGGCGTGCCGATGATCGTTCGGGTCTGGCAGCAAGCGGTCGCGGCCGAGATCGGCCCTGTCGTCGTGGCGGCCGGCGACCGGCCGATTGCCGATGCCATCATCGGCGCGGGCGGTGAATCTGTGCTGACCGACCCCGACCTGCCGTCCGGGTCCGACCGTATCTGCGCTGCCTTGAACGACCTGGACGGCGGTCGCGTTCATGATGTCGTCGTCAATCTACAGGGCGATCTGCCCGATCTGCCGCCGTCGATGATCCGGGCGGCGCTCGCCACATTGGAGGATCCGGCGGTCGATATCGGGACCTTGGCCACGCCGATCCGCGACGATCGCGAGCGCGACGATCCCAGCGTGCCCAAGGCCGTGATCGAACTGCAACCCGGCGCACGCGTCGGTCGCGCGCTGTACTTCACACGCGTCGTCGCGCCGTCCGGCGAGGGCACGCTGTACCATCACATCGGCATCTACGTCTTTCGCCGGGCGGCGCTGGAAGCGTTCGTCGATCACCCGCCCGGCGTGCTGGAACGCCGCGAGCGGCTGGAACAGCTGCGTGCGCTGGCGATGGGCATGCGGATCGACGTCGCGATCGTCGACGAGGTGCCGCTCAGCGTCGATACCGGGGAGGATCTGGCCCGCGCCCGCCAGGTGATCGGCGCGCGTGAGGCGTTGGAACAAGAAGGATGAAGAGAGCATGACCGCCGATCGGATCGCCTTTCAGGGCTGGCCCGGTGCGAATTCCGACATGGCCTGTCGCGCCGTGTTTCCGGCCCGCATGACGCTGCCGTGCGCGTCGTTCGAGGAAACCATCGCCGTCGTGCACAACGGCAAGGCCGACCTGGCCATGATCCCGATCGAGAACTCGGTCGCTGGCCGGGTGGCCGACATCCACCATTTGATGCCGAAATCCGGCCTGCACATCATCGGCGAACACTTTCAACCCGTGCGGCATCAACTGGTCGCGGTAAAGGGTGCCACCATCGATGACATCACGGTCGTGCATTCGCACGTCCAGGCCCTTGGTCAATGCCGCAAGAAAATCCGCGATCTGGGGGTCGAAGCGCGCGTCCATGCGGACACTGCGGGCGCGGCCAAGATGATCTCGGAATTAGGCGACAAGAGCCAGGCGGCGATCGCCTCGACGCTGGCCGCCGACATCTACGATCTCGACATCCTCAAAACCGATATCGAGGACGCACAGCACAACACCACCCGCTTTCTGATCATGGCGCCCGACCCGCACTGGCCGGTCCGAGAGCCGGAGCACAAGGACGACATCATCACCAGTTTTCTGTTCGAGGTGCGATCGGTGCCGGCGGCGCTTTATAAGGCGCTGGGCGGATTCGCCACCAACGGCGTCAACATGACCAAGCTGGAAAGCTACATGATCGGCGGCCGATTTTCCCAGGCGCAGTTCTATGCCGACGTCGAGGGCCATCCCCACGATCCGGGCCTGCGCTACGCCTTCGAAGAGTTGGAGTTCTTTTGCAAGAACTTCCATATCCTCGGCGTCTACCCGGCCCATCCGTTCCGCAAGGACCCGTCGCAACTGGGTTCCGACTGACCGACCGCATGCCGCGCCCGGCCGTTCGACGTGCGAAGCGGGATGAGGCCGATCTTCTGACCGCGCTTTGCCACCGGTCCAAGGCCCATTGGGGCTATGACCAGGCGTTCATGCGCCAATGCAAGGACGCGCTGACGGTGCGCCCCGCAACGATAGACGCCGGCCGGGTCTGGGTCGTCGAGGTGGAAGGCGCGGTCAAGGGCGTCGCCTCGGTCGCCGATGCCGATGCGACGTCGGCGTGCGATTATGAGATCGCCCATCTCTTTGTCGAACCCACCGCCATGGGCGAAGGGGCCGGCCGGCTGTTGTTCGAGCAGTGCGTGGCCTGGGTCCGGTCAAACGGGGGCGGGAAGCTGGAGATCCTCTCCGACCCGGGGGCCGCCCCCTTCTATCAGCGCATGGGCGCCCGATTGGTCGGCGACGCGCCGTCCGACACCATTGCCGGGCGCCGATTGCCGCTGCTGGTGGTCGACGTCTAGAGACTCAGCCGGCGTCGAGCCACTCGTCGATCAGGCGCCGCGCAATCGAGATGCGTGTCGGCAGCCTGAACTCGCCCTCGTCAAACTCCGTCCGGGCCGCCTGCTGCTTCAGCCAGTCCCGCTCGTACCAGGCCACATGCTCCATTTCGACTTCGTCCATGACGATGTCGGTGCTGGCGGCGACGGCGTGAAAGCCGACCATCAGGGACTGGGGAAACGGCCAAGGCTGGCTGTGCCGATAGGTGATCTCACCGATTTCCAGACCGGATTCCTCCTTCATCTCGCGCCGAAGGCAGGTCTCCAGGCTCTCGCCGGCCTCGACGAACCCGGCAAGCGTCGAATGCATGCCGGGCGGCAAATGGTGGCCGCGCCCCAAAACGCACCGGTCATGACCATCGTGAATCAATACGATCACCGCGGGGTCCGAACGGGGATAGACGGTCCGGCCACATTCCGGATCACTGCAAATCCGCGCATGCCCGGCCTCGGCCGGGCGGGTCGGACGGCCACAGCGGCCGCAAAAACGGTGTTGATCGTGGAACCAGGCAAGCGCACGCGCAAAGGCCACCATGCCGGCATCCAGCGGCGGCAGCACCATGCCCGCCGCGCGCAACGGCACGAACTGGCCCTGACGTTGGATTTCCGGGTGTTCCTCCATGGGTACCGCGTCGCTCAGCGCGGCCATGCCCCATACCGTCCCGTCTTGCACGCCTAGGTAGGCCGACCGGTCCCAGTCGGCATGTTCGCGCCACCATGGCGCAGACCCATCAAGCGCGATGGCGCGCGACGATGGGTTGCGGCCAACGAGAACGTTGCCCTGCCAGACGGGCAGAATACGCGTTGCGTCGAGACACGCAGTGGCCCGCCACCAGTCCGGATCGCGTCGTCTGATCGCATCACGATCGAACTGGGGGATGTCGAAAGTATTGGTCTGGTGCATGGCGGCGGACCCTGGCACGGCCAAGGCCCGATCGGCAAGCAGACTTGCCTTTTGATCTCAAAACGCCGATATATCCGCTCGGAAGGCTGGCGGCGGACGGATCCCTCGCCAACCCGGTCAGATCCGGAAGGAAGCAGCCGTAACGAGTTTCGGTCCGGGTCGTTCGTTCAGCCTTCCACTTCATTTCCAAGCCGTGCTTAGCCCGCAGCCGGCCGATGCTCCGGCTGGCGCAGGTGTGGTCGGCGGTCTATGATCACCCCCATGGCCGCAGCCGATCGTCCCGACGACCAGACCTCGACCCAGCCCTATCGCGTTCTGGCACGCAAGTACCGCCCATCCAGCTTTGCCGATCTGGTTGGCCAAGAGACCCTTGTCCGCACCCTGACCAACGCCATCCAGTCCGGCCGGCTGGCGCACGCCTTCATCCTGACCGGCGTGCGCGGCGTCGGAAAGACGACCTCCGCCAGGATCGTTGCCAGGGCGCTGAACTGCATCGGCCCGGACGGGACCGGCGGCCCGACGCCGGAGCCGTGCGGCGTTTGCGCGAACTGTGTTGCGATCGCCGAGGACCGGCATGTCGACGTGTTGGAACTTGATGCGGCCAGCCGAACCGGCATCGATGACGTTCGCGAGCTGATCGACGGCGTGCGCTACGCGCCGACATCGGCCCGCTACAAGGTCTACATCATCGATGAGGTTCACATGCTGTCCAAGCAGGCCTTCAACGGCCTGCTGAAAACGCTGGAAGAACCGCCGCCCCATGTGAAGTTCATCTTCGCGACGACCGAAATCCGCAAGGTGCCGATCACCGTGCTGTCGCGCTGCCAACGCTTCGACCTGCGTCGCCTGGACACCGACGAGTTAATCGGCCTGTTGGGCAAGATCCTGGAGAAGGAGGACATTCCCGCCGAGACCGAAGCGGTGGCCCTGATCGCCCGGGCCGCCGACGGGTCGGCACGCGACGGGCTGAGCCTGCTGGACCAGGCCATCGCGCAAGGCGACGGCACCGTCGCCGAAGAGCCGGTCCGGATCATGCTGGGGCTGGCCGACCGGACGGTCGTGTTCGACCTATACGAGCGGCTGATGGGCGGGCAGATGACCGAGGCGCTGGAGACGCTCGACCAGCTGCACCGAAACGGTGCGGAGGCGCCGGTCATTTTGCAGGACTTGCTGGACCTCACCCATTTCCTGACCCGGGCGAAGCTGTCTCCGAATATCCTCAGCAGGCCTGGGCTTCCAGAGGCCGAACGCAACCGTGGCGGTGCGTTGGCCGAGGGCCTGAGCCTGCCGATCCTGGCCCGCGCCTGGCAGATGCTGCTGAAGGGTGTCGGCGAGGTACAGTCCGCGCCCGCCCCGCAGGCGGCGCTTGAGATGGTGCTGATCCGGCTCGTCCATGCCGGCATGCTGCCGACGCCCGGCGACCTGCTGCGCAAGATCGAGGCCGGCGAGATCGCGGACGGTTCGGTGCGGATGGGCGCCGCAGCGTCGGACGGCGGCGGCCACAACCAAGCAGACGCCGCGCCGCCGACCTCGGGCGATGGCGCGCGTGCCGGCCTTGCGGTGTTGCCCCAGGCGGCACAGCCGATGCCCGCACCTGCCGCGGCACCGGAAATCGTCGCCGAAAACACGCCGGCGGCCGATCCGATGCCCACGAACTTCAGCCAGTTGGCCAACCTGTTCGAACGTCGCGCCGACGGCTTGCTGTACGCCGCCTTTCATGCCCACGTGCATCCGGTCCACCTGGAACCGGGACGCTTTGAGTTTCGGCCGTCTGAGACCGCCCCGGCGGATCTGGCCAACCGCATCGGCGCCAGGCTGGGTGACTGGACGGGCCAGCGCTGGATGGTCACGGTCAGCGGCGAACCGGGCGGGCCGACGCTGAAAGAAAGGGAGGCGCAGGCGACCAGTGCCGCGCGGGAAAAAGCGTTGGCGCACCCCACGGTCAAGGCCGTGCTTGAGGCCTTTCCCGGCGCCCGGCTGGATACGGTGCGCATGTTCGACGACGAGGTCGGCGACGACGGGGCCGGCGATCCGCCTGTTGACAGCGCCCTGCCGGACGACGAGATAGCCGACGACGATCTTTAGATCCCAGACCCAGCCGACGCGCCGCAACACCGGCCGAACCTGAAGGAGCCTTGAGGGCGTATGAAAAACCTGACCCAGATGATGAAGCAGGCCCAGGAGATGCAGTCCAAAATGGCCGAGCTGCAAGAGAGGCTTGCCGATCTTGAGATCGACGGCCAGTCGGGCGCCGGCATGATCCGGGCCGTCTTGGACGGCAAGGGGTTCTTGCGCCGCATCAAGATCGACCCTGCCCTGGTCGACCCCAACGACATCGAGGTGCTGGAGGACTTGGTCGTTGCGGCGGTCAATGACGGCAAGGCCAAGGTCGAAGCCCGGGTGCAGGAAGAAACCCAAAACCTGATGGGCGGCTTGAAGCTGCCGCCAGGCGTCAAGCTGCCCTTTTAGGCGCGCACGCCCCGACGCCCATGATCGGCCGCGAAATCGATCAGCTGATCGCGCTGTTGGCCAGGTTGCCCGGGCTGGGGCCACGCTCGGCCAGGCGGGCGGCACTCTATCTCCTCAACCATCGCGATCAGATCATGGTGCCGCTGGCCGAGAGCATCGAGGCGGCCGCCAGTGCCATCGGTCCGTGTTCGGTTTGCGGCAATCTCGACACCGTAGACCCGTGCTCGATCTGTGCCGACGAGACCCGTGACCGGCTGCGCATCTGCGTGGTTGAAACGGTCGCCGATCTTTGGGCATTGGAACGCGCCGGCAGCTATCGCGGCCTCTACCACGTGCTGGGCGGCACGCTTTCCGCGCTGGACGGTGTCGGGCCGGAGGATCTCAGCATACCCAAGCTGATCAGCCGGGTGCGGTCCAACGGGGGCGGTGAGGTCATCCTCGCCATGAACGCCACCGTCGACGGCCAGACGACCGCCCATTACATCGCCGACAAGCTGGCCGGCAGCGGCGCTGAGATATCGCGCCTGGCCCATGGCGTCCCCGTTGGTGGCGAGCTGGACTTTCTCGACGACGGAACGCTGGTTGCGGCCATGCGCGCGCGACGCGCTCTATAGCGGCGACGGTCGCTGCGAACCCTTTCGATGACCGCTTTCGGAGACCCAGAGTGAAGCTTCGCATCGGCAGCATTTCGGGGCGCGGCGACGTGCGCGTCGAGTTCGTCCAGAGCGTATTCGCAATCCAGAAGGAGTGCTTCAAGCTCGGCATCGAGGCCGAGTTCGACACGATCTCAGGCGCCTTGGTGGAGGATGCCCGCAACTCGCTGGCCTCGCGCTTCGTGACCAGTGACGCCGATGCCATCCTGATGCTGGATGATGACATCTATCTCGATGTGCGGGTCTTCAAACGCATGCTTGCCGTCGAGCGCGGTGTGGTCGGCTGCTACTACCCCCAACGCAAGCTGGATCTGGCGGCCGTCGCCACCAATGTGCGGAGCGGTCTTGACCTGATGCAGGCCGTCGAGCGCGCCAATCCGCCCGTGGGCTCGGCGCCACAGGACGCGATACCGTCGGCGATCTCGGAAGTCGAATGGATCGGCACTGGCGCGCTCTTGGTCCGCCGGTTCGTCTTCGAGGCTCTGATTAAGGGCGGCCAGGCCACCGAGGATCTGTACAAGGCGCCAGAGGGTACGGTGAAAAACTGGGGATTCTTCAGCCGGCTCGGCCGAACCGACGACGGCTTCGGCCCGCGGGGCGAGGATGTCAGCTTTTGCCTTCGCGCGCGCCAGGCCGGCATCCCCATTTTCGCCTATAAGGGCCCAGGCGTCTTCCATATCGGCCCGTTCCATTTCGGCTTCGACTATCAGTAGGCGTCGACACTGGTCACGCTAAGGTGGGTCTAGCGGTCGTCCTTCAGCTTCACCGGTCCAGCCGCCTTTGCGACCGGGTCCTTATCCTCGGCCCCGTCCGACATCTGAAGGTCGTCGATCTTTTCCCCGCGCTTCGTGATCTTGTTGGTGGAGATCTTGATCTGGCGGACATCGTCGGTCGCCTGATTGAAATGGGCTTGCAGCTTGTCGACACGGTCGTCGAGCCGGCCGACATCGACCAGCAGCGACCGCACCTCCTTCTGGATGACCCCGGCCTGCTCGCGCATGCGTACGTCCTTCAAGACGGCACGTACGGTATTCAGCGTCGCCCAAAGCGTCGTCGGCGACACGATCCAAACGCGGCTGCGATAGCTGTCCTCGACCACCGCGTTGAAGTTGGCGTGCAGCTCCGCGTAGACCGACTCCGACGGCAGGAACATCAGGGCGGATTCGGCCGTTTCCTCCGGCACGATGTACTTTTCGGCGATGGCCTGGATATGCCGGCGCACATCGGTCGCGAACTGGCGGGCCGCAAGCGTTCGATCGTTGTCTGAACCGGCATCCATCATCGCCCGGTAGGATTCCAGCGGGAACTTCGAATCGATCACTATCGGGCCGGGCGGGTTTGGCAACTTCAACAGGCAATCGGCGCGTTTGCCGCCCACGCTGGCCTGAAAATCGTAGGCGTCCGGCGGCAAGACCGCGCGCACCAGATCGTTCAACTGGACCTCGCCAAAGGCGCCGCGCGCCTGCTTGTTGGCCAGGATGTCCTGCAAGCCGACGACCTGGCTGGAAAGCTGGCTGATGTTCTTCTGGGCCTGGTCGATCAGCGCCAGGCGGGTCTTCAGATCGTGGATGGTCGTCGCGGTTTGCGTCGTCGACTTCTCCAGGCTCTCGCCGACATGCTGGCGGACCTCGCCCAGCCGCTCCTCCAGGGCCTTGCCGATTTGACGCTCCTGCGCCTGCAGGCGTTCGGCCAACATGGTCTGGGTGGCGGCATCCTGTTCGGCCATGTGGGACAGCCGGCCTTCCAAAGATCGCTGATGGGCCATCAACTGCTCAGTCGCCTGGCTCAGTTTCACGATGTCCTGCCCGTTCCCCCGACGCGAAAGAACCAGGAAGCCGACCGCTAATATGGCCAGCGCAACGATCAGCGCGGCTATCACGATAGGATCGGTCAAGACGGCCATCCCTTGGCACCACGAATCATGACCAAGACTAGCATGGCCGCCATGCCCGCGTCTGCTTGACGACGGGTGCGCTAGGTCCCATTTTCCCGCGCGTCATGGCAAAGCTCGATATCCTGATCGCCCCCGACCGGCGGCTGAAAACCAAGGCGAAACCCGTTGGCCAAGTGGACGACCGGGTCCGCAAGTTGATGGACGATATGCTGGAAACGATGTACGCCGCGCCGGGCATCGGCCTTGCCGCGCCGCAGGTCGGCGTACTGGAACGCGTGCTGGTTATCGACTGCACCGGCAAGGATGAAGACAACAACCCGGTGCGCATGGTCAACCCGGAGATCCTGTGGCAGTCCGACACGCTGAACTCATACGAGGAAGGCTGTCTCAGCCTGCCCGAGCAGTTCGCCGAGGTGACGAGGCCCGATGCCTGCCGGGTGCGCTATCTGGATGAAAACAACCGCGCGGTCGAGATGTCCTGCGACGGCTTGCTCGCCACCTGTGTTCAGCACGAAATCGACCACCTTAACGGCGTTCTGTTCGTCGACCATCTGTCGGCGCTGAAGCGCAACATCATCATGCGCAAGCTGGCCAAATGGAAGAAGGCACAAGACGAGGCCTAGCGGCTCGTCTGAGACGGGTGGCCCGGTGATGCGCTTGCGACTGGCTTTCATGGGCACGCCCGACTTTGCGCTGCCCACGCTGGCGGCACTGATCGAGGCGGGCCACGACATCGCCGCAGTCTATTGCCAGCCGCCGCGCAAATCGGGCCGTGGTCATCAGGTGACCAAGTCGCCCGTGCATCGCTTTGCCGACACCAGGGGGATGCCGGTCCGAACGCCGGTGTCGTTGAAGCAAGAAGAAGACCAGCAGCTCTTCGCGGCGCTGAACCTGGATGCCGCCATTGTCGTCGCCTATGGCCTGATCCTGCCGCCCGCCATCCTGACGGCACCGCGCCTGGGCTGCATCAACGTCCACGCGTCGCTGCTGCCGCGCTGGCGCGGCGCCGCACCCATTCAACGCGCCATCCTGGCAGGCGACGACGAGACCGGCGTGACCATCATGGCGATGGATGAAGGCCTCGATACCGGGCCGACGATATCGCGCAAGGCGACACCGATCGCCGACGATGCGACGGCCGGCGACCTGCACGACACGCTCGCGGCCCTGGGCGCGCGATTGATCGTCCCGGCGCTCGATGCGCTGGCGACCGGCCAAATCACGCCGCGTGCCCAGCCCGACACCGGCGCGACCTACGCCGCCAAGATCACCAAGCAGGACGGTGTTATCGACTGGCGAGATGCCGACACGGTGCTGCGCCAGGTCCGTGCCCTGAACCCTTGGCCCGGCGTCACCTTCCAGGCCAACGGACAGGCGATTAAGGTCTTGGCCGCCGAGCGCGTGGAAGGACCGGCCGGCGCCCCGGCCGGCACCGTGCTGGATGGCCGATTGGCCGTCGCCTGCGGCAGCGGCGCCGTGCGCTTGACGAAGCTGCAACGCCCCGGCAAGGCGCCGCTGGATGTCGACGCCTTCCTGCGCGGATTCCCGCTGCCCGAAGGAACCCGTTTGTGACGCGCTACAAGCTCGTCGTCGAGTATGACGGCAGACCGTTCGTCGGCTGGCAGCGGCAGGACAACGGGCCGTCGGTCCAGCAGGCGATCGAAGACGCGATCGAGGGTTTCTGTCAGCGTCGGGTCACGGTGCAGGGCGCCGGCCGCACCGATGCCGGCGTCCATGCGTTGGGCCAGGTGGCCCATATCGATCTCGATCACGATCCGGCGCCGGACACGGTGCGTGACGCGATCAACTATCACCTGAAGCCCGCCCCCGTCGCCCTCTTGGCGGTCGATCAGGTTTCGCAAGACTTCCACGCCCGCTTTGACGCGGTGGCGCGGGCCTATTGCTATCGGATCGTCAACCGACGGGCGCCCCTGACGGTCGATGCCGGCCTCGCCTGGCGGGTCGCGGCGCCGCTCGACAGCGATGCGATGCATGCCGCCGCGCAAGGGCTGGTGGGCCGGCATGACTTTTCCAGCTTTCGGGCTGCGGAATGTCAGGCCAACTCACCGATCCGGACGTTGGACCGATTGACCGTCGCTCGCGACCGTGACCGCATTGATGTGACCGCCTCGGCACGCTCGTTCCTGCATCATCAGGTGCGCAACATCGTCGGCACGCTCTGCCTCGTCGGCACTGGCAAATGGACCGCGCCAGACTTGGTAACCGCGCTCGGAGCGCGCGACCGGTCCGCCGCCGGCCCAACCGCGCCGCCGGACGGCCTCTACCTGACCGCGGTTCGCTATGCCGATGAGAAGATTGGCTAGAAAGCCACGCCCGAGCCGATCCGGATCACGACATTGGACTGTGTCTCCAAGATCAGCGCCAACACGAAATCCAAGGCCGTAAGGCCGATCGTGGGGCCCGTGCGGACATCAAGCGCGACCTTGATGACATACATCAGATAGGACAGCCGGATCACCGTGGCCACCAGGAACACGACGAACGCCATCGCGCCCTGAAACATCGGGATCGTCGTTATCAGAATGACGATCAGCGCGATTGCCAGTTGAATGGGCGCCGACCAATTGTAGGCGGAAACGAAGGCAAACCAGTTGTCCCGCACGTTCATCGGCCCGCTCAGCCAATAGACAATCACCGGCATCGCCGTCCAGCCGATGACCCAGGTCAGGCCTTCCACCAGGACCAGGAGCGTGAAATCAAGTTGGGCCCAATCCGCAGCCCACACCAGCGCCAACAGAAACACGTAGACCGGCAACAGGAACACGGCCAGTTGAAAGCTGCGCGCGGCCCCGCGCGGGCTGCAATCGATCAGGGTCAGCGCTTGGGCGTCGCGCAAAAACAGCCCCCAGGCGCCAGTCAGTCCAGCCGCGATCTCGTTGGGCCGCATCCACATCAGTCGAAGACCGCGTCGAGCACCGCCTCGTAGATCTCCGTCAGCGCGATGATGTCGGCAACCGGCGCTTCCTCGTCCACCTGGTGGATCGTTCGGTTCACCAGGCCGCACTCCACCACCGGACAGATGTTCTTGATGAAGCGCGCATCCGAGGTGCCGCCGCTGGTGCTGAGCTTCGGCGCCTTGCCGGTCACGCGGGCGACCGCCTGGGCAACCACATCGGCGAACGCGCCGGGTGGGGTGACAAAGCTCTCGCCACCGACCCGGACCGTGAGCTCGCAGCGGCCGCCGGCCTGGTCGATCTTTTCACGCACCCAGCTTTCCAGGGATGCGCCCGTGTGCCAATCGTTGAACCGGATATTGATGCGCGCGTGCGCCGATGCCGGGATGATGTTGGCCGCCGGATTGCCGACATCGATCGACGTGACTTCCAAATTCGTCGGGTCGAAATGCTGGCTGCCTTGATCCAGCGGTTCGGTGAGCAGCGCGTTCAAAATGCCCACCAGCCGGTTGGCGGCGTTGTCCGCCTTGTGCGGATAGGCGGTGTGGCCCTGGATGCCGTGCACCTTCAGGTCGAGCGTCACGGAGCCGCGCCGGCCGATCTTCAACGTATCCCCAACCGTCTTTGACGAGGTCGGTTCGCCCAACAGGCAAAAGTCCGGGCGTTCGTCGCGGTCCTGAAGCCAATCCAGCATCTTCACAGTGCCGTTGACCGCATCGGCCTCTTCATCACCGGTGATCAACAGGCCGATCGAACCGCCGAAGCCGGGTCCACGTCGTGCGACAAAGCGCGCCGTCGCCGCCAGGAAGGCCGCGATGGACCCTTTCATGTCACACGCACCGCGCCCAACCAGCAGGTCGTCGACGATCACGCCGCCGAACGGATCGACGCTCCATGCCTCCAACGGACCCGGCGGCACGACATCGGTATGCCCGGCGTAACAGAGGAAGGGGCCGCCCTCGCCGAACCGTGCGTAGAGATTGTCAATCGTCGGAAAACCGTCCTCGGCAAAGCGCAGGCGGTGACAATCGAAGCCCAGTGGCGCCAATGCGTTCTCGACAACCGCCAGCGCGCCGGCATCTGCGGGTGTCACGCTGGGGCAGCGGATCAGCGCCTGCGCCAGCGTGACCGGGTCGGTCGTCGGCGCCTCAGTCACGCAGCAGATCGTTGACGGAGGTTTTCGATCGCGTGCGCTCATCGACCCGTTTCACGATCACGGCGCAGGCCAGGTTTGGCCCCGGTGACCCGTCCGGCAGCGGTTTGCCCGGCAGGCTTCCGGGCACGACGACCGAATAGGCCGGCACCCGCCCGTAGATCACCTCACCGGTCGTCCGGTCGACGATCTTGGTCGACGCACTGATGAAGGTGCCCATGGCCAGCACCGAGCCCTGCTCGACGACCACGCCTTCAACCACCTCGGATCGCGCGCCGATGAAACAGTCATCCTCGATGATCACCGGCCCTGCCTGCAGCGGTTCCAAGACACCGCCGATGCCGACACCGCCGGACAGATGAACGTTGCGGCCGATCTGGGCGCACGACCCGACGGTCACCCAGGTGTCAACCATGGTGCCGCTGTCGACATGAGCGCCCAGATTGACGAAGCTGGGCATCAGGATCACGCTCGGCGCGATGAAGGCGGAGTGGCGCACGATCGAACCGGGCACGGCGCGAAAGCCGGCCTGTTCGAACTCCGCCGCGCCCCAGCCATCGAACTTGGACGGCACCTTGTCCCACCAGGTGCTGCCGCCGATCCCGCCGGAGATCTGCTGCATCGGGTTGAGGCGGAACGACAACAGGATGGCCTTCTTCAGCCACTGGTGAACGTGCCAACCCTCGTCGGTCTTTTCCGCGACACGGAAACGGCCCTCATCGAGACCGGTCAAGGCTTCATCGACGGCGTGCTTTACGGCGCCGCCGGTCTCGGGCCCGATGGTCTGACGATCGGTCCAGGCCTGTTCGATGGCGGCCTCTAAACTTTGATCCGGCATATACAGAGCAACTCAGTAGGAACGGCGGAAGGGTCGCCGGCAAAATGGCCTAGGCCGGCTGAAAGCTCAAGTCTCGCAGCCAGGTGAAAACATCATCGACGACATGATGAATGTGTTCGTCGACCGTCCCGGGCGCCGCCGTGGCGTGATCGGTGCGCACCCAAACAGTGGTCATGCCCATGGCATGCGCCGGGGCGAGATTGGCCGCCATATCCTCGACCATGATGGCGCGTCGCGGATCGATCCGATGCCGTTCGACCATGCGCTCATAGACGGTCGGGTTCGGTTTGGGCTGGAACTCCGAGGCGACGATATCCTCGATCGCATCGAAAACATCGGTGGTGATGCCGAGTTGGCCCAATACCCGTGTCGCATGGCCGGTCGACCCGTTGGTGAACACCAGCTTGCGCCCGGGCAAACCTTTAATGGCCGCGCCGAGGTCCGGGTTGGGCCGCAAGACCGAAACATCGATGTCGTGGACATAGTCCAAGAACGCGTTCGGCGGTACGTCGTATTCGGTCATCAAGCCGCGCAGGGTCGTGCCATGATGTTCGAACAGCCGGCGCTGAAGCGACCGCGCAGCCGTCGGTGTCAGGCCCAAACGGCGCTCGATAAACTCGCCCATGCGTCGATGGACCTGGCGGAACAATCCGCTGTCCGCCGGATAGAGCGTGTTGTCCAGGTCGAAAAGCCAGGTGTCGATGTCGGACAAATCGTCGACGGTCGGCGGCGGTCGGTCCCCGAGTGCGAGCATCAGCATGAGATGGCGTTTCCGATGCACATAGGCAAGTGTCGATGAGGCCAATTGCGGCCGTTGATCTGCGGGCGCAGCGACGAGCCGGCGCCAAGCCGCCTAGCGGGGCACCATGTCGGATACGATGCGGGCGAAAGAGAGGGCGGCGGTGGCCCAGCCGAGCGGGCCCGAGACGCCGATGATGACCAGCCTGGTGAACAGGATCGCCAGGCGGATGGTGCCGGCAAAGCTGCGCGACAGGCGCCGATAGAGCGCGGCATGCGCCTTGATCTCGGCAACCTCAGCCGAAGCGGCGACCCACTGTTCGACATCGCGGTCGATGCGCACCTTGGTGGCGGCATAGGCCACGCCATCGGGGCCGACCGAGACAATCGGCACGCCGAACAGGAAATGGCGGATAGGCGCGATGGCTCCGGCGAGCGCCAGCACGGCCTCGCGCGCGCTGCGATAGATCAACAGTGCCAGGCCCTTGACCTTGCCGATCAGAAAATCGGCGACATCGGCCAGGAAGTCGATGCCGCGCCGGACGGCGTCGAGCGCCGCGCGCATCAGGCTGCGCACGCCGACCATGATCGAGCGGCCCAGCGCCACCGCTTCCTCGAACAGGCCCTTGATCCAGCCAAACAGGCCACGCCGTGCCGACGGGGCGGCGGCGAGCCGACGCTCGACCCCCTCCGCCACGACGCGCTGACGTTCCGCGCTCTGCGCCGCGTCCAGATCGTCGAGAAGATCGGCCTCGTCCAACAGCGTATCGGCCAGGTCCGGCAGCCAGATCGCGAACTGACGCTTGTCGATGGTCGACACCGGTCCGGTGACGCCCAGCGGCACGCCGTTGACGGCCAGCTTCAACGCCACCACCGACTTTTCGTTCCAAATACCGTCCAGCCGCCCGTCATAGAAGCCGGTCGCCCAAAGCGCGTTCTGGACCAGGCACAGCGCGAAATCATTGTCCTGCTGGCGCAAGGCGGACGGACCATCGCCGGCCGAGGGCCGCCGACCCGCATCGGCAAAGGTGTTCAGGATCGTTTCGACGACAACAGGCGTCGTCGCCAGCTTGCCCCTATCCGCGCAGGACTTGAGCAGGAACGGCACATCGCCCAACCAGTCGAGCAGCGATCCCGGTGGCCGTTCGGCCAGGATCGGCCACAGGCTGGCGAGCACGTTCAGGCCGCGCGTCATGGCCCGCTCGCTCTCGGTTCCAAAACGCCCGTCGATGGCGTCGTTGTAAAGGCCGAAGGCGTTAAGCCGGAACTGCGCAACACGCACACGCAGGCCGCGCTGGCCCGGCACCGGGCTGGCACCGATCGCGAACTCGCCATCCAGGCTGGTCAGCGTGCGCAGAAGCTCGATGACCAACGCGTCCAGCCGCAACGGCCGGTCGACATCGACCCCTTCGGCAACGATGCCGCCGATCGCCTTGACCAGCGCGGGGTCGAACCGTCCGGGCGCCTGGCCGGCCAGCCATTGCCGCGCCTCAAGCGCGAAGATGCGATAGCCGGCGCGCAGGCAAGCACCGCGATCGGCGACCGCCTGTCGCGCCTGCAAATGCTCGACATAGCCGAGATTGCGCAGGTGCTGGGCAACCTCCGCCAGCCGGTCGGCGGGCTCGACGATCACCGGCGTCACGCCGCGCGCGATGGCCTCCGGTTCCACGCCCTCGACGTCCGCCGCCGTCGCCATGTCGCGGACGCGCGCGGCCAGTTGGACGCGCAAGGCGGTGTTCAGTTCCGGCTGGATGACCAGCATGGCTGGCCTCCGCTAAGTCAGGCTAAAGGTTGATCAGTTCCCTCAGCGCCGTCAGCATCGCCAGCCTGCCCTCGACCGAGGCCGTGACCATCTCCTTATGCGCCGTGACCAACGCCGCATCGCCCAGCGTCAGGTCGGCGGCGACGAAGTTCACCGAATCCTTGTCGAAGTCGATATGGGTGTGGGCCACCAGGCGCAGTTCGGCGTCGCCGGCGGCCTGTTTGATGCTGTCGAAGATCTTGCTGAGGTCGATGCTCTCACCACTGATCGCCCCGTCCATCGAGACGTTGCCGCTGAAGGTGGCGACGTCCAGGCTCAACAGGTCGGCGGCGGTGTCGTAGATGCCGCCCAGCACGTCTCTCAAATCCGACATGGTCTCATCCTCTCTATGGCTGTGGTTGGTTGAACCCTTTGAAGCGTGCCCGAAGCACGGCCGGATCGGCCGTCTGGTCGGTCAGAACCAGTTGATCTGCCAGACACGATCGCGCTCGCGCCAAGGCGGCGCGCCGGCGAGCTGCCCGCGCGAATAGATCTTTTGCAACTCCTCGCCGAAGGTCGATACGCCGTCGATGAGGCCGGTTTCGTTTTGAAAATGCCACCATTCCGCCCCCGCCCAGCTGCCGCCACGCTCAAAACTGCGCCTGGCCCGGATGGGCTTGAAGCCATGGTCGGCGAACAAGGCCGTCAGGTCCAGAAAGTGATCGGTCACCGCCTGGCCGTCGATCCGATCGAAATAGGTGACGCAGTTCTCGATCTTGCGCTTGGGCGGCAGCGTGGCGTCCGGGTTGTTGTCCTTCGAACAGCGGACGTGGATCTGGTATGTGCGTTCCGCGACGCGGCTGGCGACATATGGGTCTTTTTTCGGATCGTTCATGCCGCTGCCGATGAACAGGTCCAGCGCGCGCCCGACATAGTGCAGGGAGGCAGCGCTGCGGTTGGCCGAAACCTTGGCGCCGAGATGGCGGATGCCGCCCGACGAGGTGACGATGCCGCCAGCGTCATGCACCGCTTCGTAAACCTTCAGATAGGCTTCGGCGACGTCGTTGCGCAGTTGCAGACGGTCATAGCCGTCGCCAACGGCATCCGCCGGCACGCGCACTAGGCTGTAGGTCAACGGCGCGACCGAGGTGCCGTCCAAGGTCGCGGCGTTCAGTTCCAGGTTGCGCTGCTGCCAGGCCTCTTGCAGGGCGCGCATGGTGGCCGGCCCGACGATGCCGTCGGCGTAAAGCCCTTCGTCGGTCTGGAATTCGATCAATGCCGACTCGGTCTTCGGCCCGAAATCGCCGTCGCAGACCAGATCTTCACGCTTGGGCGCGGCCTCGTTCAGGTTCCAGGCCTGATAGCCGAGGAACTTCAGCATCTCCTGAACCGATAGAACGCGTGGACCCTTCGACCCCATTCTCAGCAGCGACATGTGCCGTCCCCTTCCACCGCCATTCCACCGCTGACCGCGGCGCGATCAAGGCTGCCACAACAGACTGAAGGCGCGGGTGTGAAATGCGCGTGAAGCGATCGTGCATTCAGACCGCACGGAACGGTCCGGCAAAAAAAAACCAGCGCTAGGCCAGTTTGCGCAGAAGCCAGCGGCCCGGCCCACTTCGGCCGACCAGGACCAAGATGCTGACGGCTTGACGAAGCTGGCCGCCCAGCACCGCCGGTATCGCGAAACCCAACGGAATGGCGGCGACCCCGATACCGCCAACGGTCAGCAGGTCGCCGACGCCGGCATCCGCGAACGCCGCATTGGCCGTGCTGCCGACCACGGTGCCGGTACCGATCGCGGCGATCCCGTCGCCCAGCCAGTCGACCACTGCCTTCAGCCGGCGGACCGGACGCACCGCGTCGCGCACATCCGCGAGATGTCGCTCAAGTTCGGCGGCGACCACCTCTTGCGGCCTCGCCATGAAGTCCGGCGAGACGCGGCTCAGGATATCGCCGTCAAGCTGAACGACGGTCCGGATCAGGGCGGGTCCGTTGGGGTCGCGCGGGTCTACCAGCACGGTCACCGCCACGCCGCCGAACAGCATCTCACGGAGCGTTCGAAAGGTGCGCATTGGCCGGGCGGCGTTAGCGACCCGGGATCAGGCGATCGAAGACCGAGCCCATAAGGTTGGCTAGGAGTTCGAACATGGCACGCCAATGGTTGACGCCAAGCTCGACGAATTCGCGATGGGCCTTGACCAGCGCTTCGCGCGCCTTCAGGTCGAGGTTCTTGTCGGCCCGGAAGACAATGTCGCCGTCCAGTTGCAGCACCGATTGCAGGACGATGCGATCGACCCCCAGTTCCCAGATCTTGCGAATGCGGGTGAGATCGGCCGCCGGCGCCACGGGCACCTGGATCTTTGGATCGCGCAGCTTTCGGTAAAGCGCATCCCCATCGACACCGATCAGATCGTCGGCGCCGGCCTCCTCAAGCAATTTACCGACCACAAGTTCCAACTGACCGCTGTGGCGATGGATCCGGTTGACGATGGTCAAAACCTCCGGCTCAAGGACAGGATCGCGTGACGGGACAATCTTTTGGCGATCGATCACGGCCTTTGCGGCCCAGCGCAGGCGACGGAAATCCTCCGCACCGTTGGTCAGCGCTTCCGGTACGGCCGTTCCGCCCGTGAAGCGGGGCTGAAGATCCGACGCAGAGGTCACGCCGCTGGGCGCGCGCCCCTCTTCCAGCGCCCTCGCCTGGTTGAAGAAGTCGATCAGGTCGAGGCCAACATCATCGACCAGATAGCGTGCATACCGGTCCGCGATGTCGTACAGCGCCTCCGGATAGGGGGGCATTTTACGGCCGGTCATGCCATCGGCCAGGATCGTGTTGACCTCGATATTGGTCAGATCCTGGCCGAGATCCTTCAGCCGCGCACCCCAGCCGCGATCGAACATCGCGCCCTACTCGGCGAACTTCTTGACCAGATCGGCGACCATCTTGATGTTCCGCACGAAGATGTCGCCGCCCAGCTTGACGTTCTCGTTATGGGTCGCAAACAGGGTCGTGTCCGCATCGGGATCGGTCCCCTTGCCCCAAACGGTCCTGACATCGCCGGAAAACTGGTTGATGGCCGTGTAAAGCGCCTTTTCGGACTTGGTCGGATCGGCCGGCGGGGTGGACGCGAAGCTGATGTCGACCAGCTTGCCCGCCTCGGAGTTGACCACCACGTCGACATCGGCGACGACGGTGTAGGTTTCCAGCGTCACGGCATGGTTGAACTGATCAACCAGCGTCTTCAGCACGTCGTTGAATTTCGATTCCGTTTCGGTCTGCGCCATGATCCCCTCCGTTCTTGTTGCACGTCTTCCCCTAGGCCGAAAGGTACGGCGGCCCGGTCGAATTATGCGTGTCGATGCGCCGTCGCGCCAACCCGGATCGATGCGATCGGGAGGGCGCGGCTGACCAAGCTGCCATGACAGCGTGAAGCGACCGTTACCAACATCGGCACGTCGATGACCGCTGTTGATGGGCATATGACACTTATTGCTTGACAAATGGTCATCTAACAACTATTGTCTGCCCATCACGCCACGGCAGCGTGATCGCCGCCCAACGGGCGGCCGCTTCGAAGCGATGGATCGCCGGCGCGGGCACCTCCCTGCCGCGCCGGCGATCCCCCTCCCAATGAATGGGCCGAGGTCCTTTGGCTTCTTCAGAAAACGGGGTCTATTCTCTCGGCAACTCGGTTAGCGTTATCGGCGGCGAAGTCTTATCGGACATTCGCCGGTACGGCGCAGCCCGAGGCGCAACAGGGCAATGCGCCGGTCCGCCGATCCGTGGCCGGCGAGCCGCGTATGCAGCCCGTCGCCGCCTCGCACGCCTTTACGACCGCGCCGACCTGCGCGCCATCGCCAGCACTGACCCACACCTGCTTGCCACGCTCACGCTCGCCCACTGGCTCTATGTCCGTGCCACAGCGGCCAGGCCCTACGCCTGGCGGAAAATGGCATCTGACTATCGCTTCAACCTGCTGGACCGGGCCGGATGCCGGCGCGCGGACATCCGGGCAATGGATCGCCACAGCCGACCGCAGATCGCGCGGCGCGTTCTGATCGCACACTACGTCACCAGTCGGGCCGGCCGTCAGCCACCGGCCACTTGACCGCCGGCCCTTAAGGCCGAAGCATGGCCCATGGCCATCGGATTTCTGGACATCCTCGCCTATACCCTGATCCCCTGCCTGGCCATCGTCCTGGGCGGTGTCGCGGCGCTTGTGCGAGCACCAGGCGAGCGACTGGTCAGCGCGTTTCAGCATTTCGCCGCCGGTGTCGTGTTCGCCGCCGTCGCGGTCGAGCTGTTGCCGGAGCTCCATGCGCTGGATTCGCCGATCGCGATGATCGTCGGGTTCGTGCTGGGCATCGCCGTCATGCTGGTCTGCAAGGCGCTGTACAAGAATGCCGGCATCATCGTGCCGATGGCGGTCGACCCGTTCATCGACGGGCTGCTTGTCGCGGTGGGCTTTGCGGCCGGTGCCTTGGGCGGCATCGTGCTGTTGATCGGCCTGACCTTGGAAACCCTGTCGCTTGGCCTGTCCACCTCCCCCGCCCTCGTAAGACGCGGTATGAGCCGGCGACGGGCAATCCTGGTGCTGGGCGCCACCGGCTTGACCATTCTGCTGGGCGCGGCCGCCGGCGGCGCGATCGTTGGGGGTTCCGGTGTTCTGTTGGCGAGCGTCCTGGGCTTCGGCGTCGCAGCCCTGCTCTACCTGGTGACGGAGGAGTTGTTGACCGAAGCCCATAAGGTGGCGGACACGCCGATCGTTACGGCCACCTTTTTCGCCGGCTTTTTGGTGCCGATGATCATCGCGACGATTTGACGGCACGACGGCTACCGGCTGGCGTCGATCCTGATATACGCTCAGTCCATGCAGACCCGTCGTCTTCACATCACCGGGGCGTCCGGGGCCGGCGTCACGACGCTGGGCCGGGCGCTGGCCGATCGGCTGGCCCTGCCGCACCACGACACCGACGACTTCTATTGGCTGCCGACCGCCGATCCATACTCGGAAAAGCGGCCGCCGGCGGACCGCTTGCGGCTGATGCACGACCTGTTTCTGCCGCGCCCCCGCTGGGTGCTCAGCGGCTCGCTCGATGGCTGGGGCGACCCTTTGGTCGACCTGTTCGATCTGGTCGTCTTCGTCAGCGCGCTCAAAGATTTACGGCTGCGAAGGCTGGCCGAACGAGAGGCGCGGGAGTTTGGCGAGGACGCCGTCGCGCCGGGCGGCTGGCGCCATGAGGACGTCACGGCATTCCTTGACTGGGCGGCCCAGTACGAAGATGGCGGCCGGGAAGGCCGCAGGCGGCAACGGCACGAGGCCTGGCTGCTGACCCTACGATGTTCTGTGTGTCGGGTGGATGGATCACGGCCGCTCGCGGACCTAGTTGCCGAAGTCAGGGCGGCACTCGACCAGGCGCCATGACCCGGCTTCTCGTCTGCGACAGCGGGGTGGGCGGCTTGTCGGTGGTTCAGGCCGTCCGGCGACGCCTACCGGGGGCTTCGATTGCCTACCTCACCGATCGCGCCGGCTTTCCGTATGGCGACTGGCCGGCGGAAAAGCTGGCCGATCGGGTTGACCGGCTGGTGAAGCAGGCCGTTCAGACGGTCGAGGTCGACGCCGTCATTCTTGCCTGCAACACCGCAACCACGGTCGCGCTCGACAGGGTGCGCGCCGGGCACGATCTGCCAATCGTCGGCACCGTACCGGGCATCAAGCCCGCCGCCGCGATCACCGAGACCGGCGTGATCGGCTTGGCAGCCACTGCCGGCACGATTGGCCGCGCCTACACCACCGAACTGGTCCGTCGATTTGCCGCCGACGTGACGGTCGTGCCGGTCGGTTGCCGCCATTTGGCCCGCATGGCCGAAGACCATCTCCAAGGCATGCCGGTCGCCCGCCAGGCAATCGCACACGAATTGGCGCCGCTGTTCGACCGGCCGGACCCGCCGGTCGATACCGTCGTACTCGGCTGTACGCACTATCCCTTGCTGCTCGATCAGTTGAGAGCGGCCGCACCCCGGGCCATTCACTGGATCGACACCGGCCCGGCGATCGCCGAACAGGTATCGCGCGTGGCACCCGCCGCGCCCGATACCTTCCTTAAGACGGCGCCGGCCCTGATTACCGGATCGGGCATCAGCGCGGGCGACCGTGCCATCTTCCAGCGTTACGGCTTTGACCACTGCCAGACACTGTCGTTTCCAGTCTGACGGCACAGCCACACGGCCCCATCGGAATTCCCTTGTAATCCGGAAACTAATCCGATATCGGATGCGTTGACGCCCCACGCGCCCTTCCGTGAGCCTTCTTGTTCTGGAGTTCGACGATGTCCGGCACCGCGACATCCGGTCCGCATCGGCTGCTGCCGATGGCGCTGGTGATCTATCTGATCGCCGGTTTCGTCGTGACCGACCTCTATTTGCCCAGCCTGCCGGCGATCGCGCGGGATTTCGGCACGTCGGACACGATGGTGCAGGCCAGCCTGGCGCTGTTCCTTTTGGGCTTCGCGTTGGGCAATCTGGTGTTCGGCCCCCTGTCCGACCGGCATGGGCGCAGGCCGATCCTGATCATCGGCGGGCTTGGCTTTCTGGCGGCGACCCTGGCGTGTGCGATTGCGCCGACGGCGGAGAGCTTCGTGCTGGCGCGCCTGGCCCAGGGCGGCATGGTCGCCTCGGTGACCGTGGTCGTTCAAACCCTGGTGCGCGAGCTTTACGACGATACCAAGGTGGTCAAGGTGATGGCCCTCATCACCATGGTCGAGGCGGTGTCGCCGGCCCTGGCCCCGGTTGCCGGCGCCGAAATCGCGCTGGCCTTCGACTGGCGGGCCAATTTCTGGATCGTGCTGATCGCCGGCGCGGCCGCCCTGGCGCTGGTCGTGCGCATCGCGCCGGAAAGCCTGCCGCCGGAACGGCGCAGCCATAACGATCTCATGGGCGTTCTGACGACGTATATGCGTCTGGCCGGGCGCTGGAACCTGATGGCGCCGCTCTTGGCGGCCGGCTTCGTGTTCGGCGGGCTGATGCTCTATTTGACCGTGGCGCCGTTCTATTTCATCGACACGTTGGGCCTGGGCGAACGGGACTTCGCCATCGCCCAGTTCGTTTGCGTGCTGTGCTACGTCGCCGGTTTGATGGTGACCTCACGCCTGTCCGACAAGGTCCGGCTGTCGCTGTTGATCGGCGCCGGCTTCGCCAGCGCAGCGATCGGCGGCCTGGGCATGGTCGCCAGCGCACTAACCTTTCCCGACCACGCGCTGACGGTGACGATCCCGTTCGCCATCTTCGCCTTCGGCATCGGGCTGGCCTTGGCACCCCTGATCACCGAGGCCCTGTCGGCCGACCCCAGGGCGACCGGCACCGTCGCCGCCATCATCGGTGTGGTCACCATCGGCTGCGCCTTCATCGGCAGCGTTCTGGCCGCCAGCGCCTATGATGGCAGCGCTTTGTCCATGGCCTGGCCGCTGGCCGTAACCGCCCTCATCGCGGTCGGCCTGTTCGCCAGCAAGCCCAAGGCCCGGATGGCCCCGGCGGAATAGGACTGTCCAGCGATGGGCACGATGCATGCCGACGAGGTCGTGGCCGACATCGGCCTGGCAACCAGGCTGCTGGCCGACCAGTTCCCGCATTGGGCCGACCTGCCCCTGACGCCGGTCGCCTCCGCCGGTACGGACAATGCGATCTATCGGCTTGGCCGCGACATGTGCCTGCGCCTGCCACGCCGGCCGTCGGCCGCCAGGCTGATCGATAAGGAGTGCCGCTGGCTGCCGGCACTCGCGCCGTTGCCGCTGACCATTCCGGTCCCCCTCGGCAAAGGCGAGCCGGCGGACGGCTTTCCCTGGGTCTGGTCGGTCTGTTCCTGGATCGAGGGTGAGACCGCGACGGTCGATAGCCTGGCCGATTCGCGCGAGGCTGCGCTGGCCATCGCAGGTTTCATCGCCGCGCTGCAGGCGATCGACCCCACGGGCGGGCCGCGCAGCGGACCGTTGAACCACCATCGCGGCGTGCCGTTGGCAGAACTCGACCACAGGACGCGAACGGCACTCACCAATCTCGCGGCTGAGATCGACGGGGTCGCGGCGACCAGGATCTGGGACGATGCGCTTGGCGCGCCACGCTGGGACCGGCCGCCCGTCTGGGTTCACGGCGATCTTCAGCCAGGCAATCTTTTGGCTCGGCAGGGCTGGATCACCGCCGTGATCGATTTCGGCCTGATGGGCATCGGCGACCCGGCCTGCGACCTGATCGTGGCCTGGACGCTGCTCTCGCCCGTGACGCGGCCAACCTTTCGCGCCGCGCTGGCCGTCGACGACGCGACCTGGCGGCGTGGACGTGGCTGGGCGCTCTACGCCAGCGTCATCGCCTACGACTACTACCGCGAGACCAACCCAGCGCTGGTAACGATCTGCAAACGCGCACTGCAGCAACTATTGACCGACCAAGCGAGTATCGACTGATGTCAGGGGACGACACCGTGATCCAAGACGTGCCAAGCGCCATCGACCTGCGCGAAATGGCCGACGCCAGAAAGTGGGCGTTGTCGGCCGAGCGGCGCCCCGGCCGAAACGAGATGCTGAACCGGATCGTCGACGAGGCCGCTGCTTCGGCACCGTACACCCCGCGCATCCTCGAACTGGGCTCTGGACCAGGCTTTCTGGCCCAGCGGGTTTTTCGACGCCTGCCGACGGCGCGGTACTGGGCGCTGGACTTCTCCGCGGCCATGCATGCGCTGGCGCGGAAACGACTGGCGGCGCATGCCAACCAGGCGACGTTCCTGGTGCGCAACCTCAAGTCCGACGACTGGCCGAGCGGGCTGCAGCCGTTCGACCTTGTCTTGACCAACCAAGCCGTCCATGAGCTGCGCCACAAGAGTTACACCGAAGGCCTGCACCGCCAGGTTCGCGGCCTTTTGAAGCCGACCGGGACCTACCTGATGTCGGACCATTTCAGCGACCCCGGCGGACTTCCAAACCCCGATCTCTACATGACGATGGCTGAACAGAAAGAGGCACTGAGCGCGGCCGGCTTCGCCAGCGTCGAACGGCTCGCGGTCGAAGGCAGCCTGTCGCTTTACCGCGCACGAACCGCGCCCTGACCGGTTCGCACGGCCGACCATGCCCGATAACCACTATGTGCATCCGCGTCTGGCGGCGCTTTACGACCTAAGCTGCCCCTGGTCGCGTGACCGGGACTTCTACCTGTCGCTGGCCCGATCGCAACGGATGCGCATCCTCGAAATCGGTTGCGGCACCGGGCTGTTGTCCCGCGCCTATGCGCGACACGGCCATCTGGTCACCGGCGTCGACCCGGCCGCCGCGATGCTGGACGTCGCCAAGGCCCAGCCGTTCGGCGCGGGTATCGAATGGGTCCACGCCTTTGCCCAAACCTACCGTTCCGACAGGCGTTTCGATCTCATCGTCATGACGGGGCATGCCTTTCAGGTCCTGCTGACCGATGTCGACATGGCAATGGCGTTCGAGACCCTGCGGGCACACCTGACACCGGGCGGTCTGGCGGTTTTCGAGTCCCGAAACCCGGATTTCGACTGGGCTGAGGTCTGGGACGAGGATGTCGTCCTCAGGCGGCCCGGCGAGACGGTCCAACAATCCTGCCGGCTGTTGTCTCTCAAGGGCGAGCGGCTGACCTTCGAGCTGCGGTACTGCTTTGCCGATGCCGAACTGGTCTCACGAAGCGTGCTGCGTTTTCCGTCGCGGGCACACGTCGAGGCCGGCCTGACGGCGTCGGGGCTGCAAGTCGACGCCGTGTTTGGCGACTGGCACGGTGGGCCGTTCGACCCCAAGACGTCACGCGAGATGATTTTTAAGGTCCGGGGCTCCGACTGACACCGGCGGTTGCCAGAGGCCGGTCGTTCGCGACAGGAACGACCCGTTAAAGGCAGTCAAGATGTAAAGGGTGCTTGACATTTTGCGGTCGCAGTCATATGTAAAGGAAACTTTACATAGTTGAGAGCCACCCATGACCGTCGAACGCGCCACGCGCCGCTACTTCGCGCTTCTCGTGCCCGCCATGCTTGTCTTTATATCGTCGACGCTCGGCATCGTTTGGGCGGACGACACGCTCACCCTGCCGGCGGCTGCGCCCTACGTTCTGACCGTCGTTCCGATCGCGGCGCTGCTCAGCACCTACTGGGCTCTATGGCGGTTTATCACCGAGATCGACGAGTTCCTGCGCCTGATCCAGATTAAGTCGATCATCATCGGCTTGATCGCTGTCACGATGGTGATTACGGGCTGGGGCCTGATGGAACTCTATGCTGATGCGCCCGCGCTTGGGATCTTCTGGCTGAACCCGCTGTTCTGGGTCGCCTACGCCATCGCCGCGCTGATCATCACCAAGCGCGACGGCGGCGTCTGTTAGTGAAAAACCGGATCAAGGAGTTGCGCAAGGATCGCCAATGGTCCCAGGCGGTACTCGCCGACAAGCTCGACGTTTCGCGCCAAACGGTGAACGCCATCGAGGGCGGCCGCTACGATCCGTCCCTGCCGCTGGCGTTCAAGCTGGCACGGCTTTTCGGACGGCCGATCGAGGACATTTTTGATGATTGAGGCGGTAGGTCAGCGGACTAGATGCAACCTTTGCAGCGCGCCCGACAAGGCCTACGAATTGCAGGCCTGCTGCAACTCCAGGATGCCCGCCAGTCTATCCGCGCGGGCGCGAGCGTTTCTGTCGTGGAACTCCAAGAGATAGTCCGCTTGCGCGCAGACGTCGCCGGTCGCTTCGGCCTCGCCCGCGCGATCGAGCAGGGCCCGGTCGGTCAAGTCGTTGAAGCGTGGGTCTCGGTTGGGGAAGGACTCCAGGCGCCCATACCAGTCGGTCTCGATCAGATCGCGAAACGAGGCCTCTGCGTCTTGCAGGGAGGCGGCAGCGACCGCGCGGTCCGCCCCGCGATCGACCATCTGCTGCAGAATGCGCGCCATCTCGTCCGCCACCCATTGATCGATCATCGCGGCCTGATCGGTCAGCGCGAGGGGACGCAGGCGTTCCGGCACGATCTCGTCGGCCACGATCTCGATCTGCTCCGGCGTTTGGGCATGGGTCGCGATCGGAAGGGCCGCGACCAACGTCATCGAGGTCAGCGCCATCAGACGCAGGGCCCAACGATGGGCGAGACCAGAGGAGGTTCTCCACCTGGGCCGGCCTAACCCGAAGGTTCCGCGACGTGGATAACCCATCATCATCTCCAATGCGTCGACCGGGCAAGCGTGCCCCGCTCTCAAGGCGAGTTGTAACCGCGAAAGCTGCATAGGCGGCTTCACATGTCGATCAAAGCCGCGGGAGGCATTGCGGCCCCAAGCGTGAAAGGCGATGATCCGACCGCAGCGCCAGGGCAAAGAGTCTCGCCGGCAACCGTGGATGACACCCGTGGAAGCCCGGGCGGCCAAGAGTCGATCGAAAGCGCCAAGACGAGAGGGCGACGGGTTTGGAAACCAACTGCCGTAAGATCGTTCAACGCCTCCAGCATGAAGGGTTTGTGCTGGTCAAGACGGTCGGGTCGCACCACAAGTACAAGAAGCAGGACCGGGTGGTGACGGTGCCCTACCCACACCCAAGCCACGACCTGGCGCCCGGCACCGTGCACAACATCTATGTCCAGGCCGGATGGGCGACACATCCAGTGAAAAAGGGCAAGCAGGGGCGCTGACCTAGCCTTCCGGCGGACCCTTCAGCTCAACCCGGTTGCCCTCCGGATCGGTCAGGTAGAGCGACGGGCCGAAACCCTCAGCACCATAACGCCGGCCGACCTCGCCGGGTTCGACGCCGTGATCGCGCAAATGCCTGGCGATCGCGTCCGGATCGAACGGGTCGACCCGCAGGCAGAAGTGATCGACATTGTGCCGTCCGTCCTCCGCCGCCGTGCCCTCGTCACGGATCTGTAGGAGATCGATCAACGAACGCCCGGCCCTGAGCTGGGTCAGACCGAGTTCCGTGCGTTCCAGTTCGACCGGGCAGTCGAGCACGTCGCGGTAAAAAGCCGTCATGCGCGCCATGTCGCGCACGCGCAGAACCACGTGGTCAATGCCGTGAATCGTGAACATCAATCGCGCCCCGTCGCTATTTCCATATGACATCATGCCCCGTACGCCTCGCTTGGAACAGCGGCTTTCGGCCCTGGGAGCGCGGATGCTTGACCGTCGATATCTGTGCATGTTCATATGATAAATCACATATCTCCGCCAGCGTGCGGGCCGTCGACGGCTGCGTAGCGAGCAAAGGGGGGTGCGGTGGAACGGTCGTTCAAGAGCGAGGTCGACCTGCTGCGGCAGGGCGACGGTGAGGTGTTCGAGGGTGAGGGCATTCTGGCCATCACCAAAGGGCTTTTGCAGGCCGGCGTCGGCTATGTCACCGGCTATCAGGGGGCGCCGGTCAGCCATCTGATGGATGTGCTGTCGGACGCCAAGGGGTTGCTGGACGAGTTGGGCGTGCAGTACCAGCCGGCGGCCAACGAGGCGGCGGCGGCGGCCATGCTGGCGGCCTCGATCAACTATCCCCTGCGTGGTGCCGCGGTTTGGAAGTCCGTCGTCGGCACCAACGTGGCGTCCGACGCCCTGTCCAACATCGCCTCGGCCGGCGTGAAGGGCGGCGCGCTGATCATCATCGGCGAGGATTACGGCGAGGGCGCCTCGATCATTCAGGAGCGCAGCCACGCCTTCGCCATGAAATCCTCCATGTGGCTGATGGACCCGCGGCCCGACCATGAACGCATGGTCGACCTGATCGACAAGGGGTTCGAGCTGTCGGAGGCGTCCAACACGCCGGTGATGATGGAGTTTCGCATCCGCGCCTGCCATCTGCGCGGTCGCTTCACGGCCAAGGACAATCGCAAGCCGACCCATTCGCGCCTGAACCCGCTGACCGAGCCGGACTTCGACTATAACCGGATCTGCCTGCCGCCCTCGACCTATTTGCAAGAGCGGCACAAGGTCGATGTGCGCCTGCCGGCCGCGCGCCAGTTCATCAAAGAACACCGGCTAAACGAGATCATGGACGGCCCGCGCGACGAGATCGGCATCATCGTCCAGGGCGGGCACTACAACAGCGTGCTGCGCGGGCTGCAACAACTTGGCCTGGCCGACGCGTTCGGGGCCAGCCAGGTGCCGATTTACTGCCTGAACGTGACCTATCCGCTGGTGCCGGAAGAAGTCACCGCCTTCGCCGCCGGCAAGCGGGCCATCCTGGTCGTGGAAGAGGGCAATCCGGATTATCTGGAACAGGCCATCAATGCGGAGTTGCGCAAGGCCGACCTGCAGACCACCGTTATCGGCAAGGCCGTACTGCCCATGGCGGGCGAGTACACGGCCGAGGTGGTGCTGAACGGTCTGGTCGGGTTCCTGGAAGGCGCCGTGCCGACCGGCGTGGATCTCGCCGGCCTGGCGAATGAGCAGACGCGCGTCCAGGATTTGAAGGACCGTGCCGGCGCCCTGATCGGCGCACCCGTACCCAAACGGCCGCCGGGCTTTTGCGTCGGCTGTCCCGAACGGCCGGTGTTCAGCGCCATGAAGCTGGTAGAACGACAGGTCGGCAAGCTGCACGTTTCCGCCGACATCGGCTGCCATAGCTTCTCGACCCTGCCGCCCTTCAACATCGGCAATACCATCGTCGGCTATGGCCTGGGCCTGTCCAGCGCCTCGGCCATCGGGCCGGCGTTCGGCGACAAGCGCACGATCACGGTCATGGGCGATGGCGGGTTCTGGCACAACGGCCTGACCTCCGGCGTCGGCCAGGCCGTCTTCAACAAGGAAGACGGCGTGCTGGTGATCATGAACAACGGCTACACCTCCGCCACCGGCCAGCAGGACATCCCGTCCAGCAAGGGGCCGGACGGCGCGCCGATGGCCATGTCGATCAAGCGGGCGCTGAAGACCATGGGCGTCAAACGTGTCAGCCTGCGCAGCACCTACGGCGTCGGGCCGATGGTCAAGGCGTTGCGCCGGGCAGTGACGACCAAGGACAAGGGCCTGCAGGTGATCATCGCCGACGGCGAATGCCAGTTGGCGCGCCAGCGGCGGATCAAGCCGGCACGACGCAAGGCGCTGGCGGAAGGCAAGCGGGTCGTGCGCACGCGCTACGGCGTCGACGAGGCGACCTGCACGGGCGACCATTCCTGCATCCGCCTGTCCGGCTGCCCGTCCTTGACCATCAAGGAGAACCCGGACCCGCTGCGCGACGACCCGGTGGCGTCCGTGAACAATGACTGCGTCGGCTGCGGCCTGTGCGGCGAGGTGGCGGACGCCGCCGTGCTTTGCCCTTCCTTCTACCGCGCGGACATCGTCAGCAATCCCAATGGCTGGGACCGTGCGATCGACTCGGTACGGCGGGGCTGGATCGGCCTGCTGCAGCGCCTGGCCCGGCCGCGCCACCAGTTGGCGCAGCCCGCCGAATAGCGATGTCGGACGACGCCCAGCCGATCTCGATCCTGATCGCCGCGCTCGGCGGCGAGGGCGGCGGCGTGCTGACCGGCTGGCTGGTCGATGCGGCGATGCGGTCCGACCTGCCGGTGCAAAGCATCTCGACGCCGGGCGTTGCCCAGCGCACCGGTGCTACGACCTACTATGTCGAGATCTATCCTGAGACCAACGCCTCGCTCGACGGCAAGCGGCCGGTGCTGGCGCTCTATCCCAGCCCAGGCGCGGTCGACATCATGGTGGCGTCGGAGCTGATCGAGGCCGGGCGGGCGCTGGAAAACGGCTACATCGCGCCGGACCGCACCACCCTGATCGCCGCGACCCACCGGGTCTATGCCGTGGCGGAGAAGTCCGCCATGGCCGACGGACGGTTCGACGAACAGCGCGTGCTGCGCGCCGCGCGTGAGATGCCGCAGCGGGCGATCCTGATGGACCTGACCCGCAATCCGGAAACGCGCTCACTTATCTTGAACTCGGTGCTGCTGGGGGCGATTGCCGGCAGCGAGCGGCTGCCGATCGACACCGAGACCTTCCGCGACGCCATCCGCCATGCCGGCAAGATGGTCGACGCCAATTTGACCGCCTTCGAATACGGCCTCAGCCTCGCACGCGGCGCCATACGGCAGGCTGAGCCCGAACCTGAGCTCGAACCGCCCGCGATTGCTCCGCGCGGCCTGCAGGCGCTCGTCAGCGATGCCGCGCACAGTTTTCCCGCCGACGCCCTGACGGTGGTCGAACTGGGGCTGGAGCGCACGGCCGACTGGCACAATCTGCGCTACGCTAGGCGCTATCTCGATCGACTGAAGCCCGTCCTGGAAACCGAACGCCGGGTCAGCCACAGCGAACTCTTCCCCTTAACGGCAGAGGTCGCGCGCCATCTGGCCCTTTGGATGACGTACGAGGATCTGATCCGGGTCGCGGATCTGAAGACCCGCGCCGACCGGTTCGCCAAGATCCGCGCCGAGGTGCGAGCCAAGCCGGACGAGCCGGTGCGCACGCGGGAGTTCATGAAGCCCGGCGTGGAAGAGGTCGCCTCGCTGCTGCCCGGCTTTCTCGCCCGGCCGCTCATACGCTGGGCCGATCGGCGGAACCTGACCCACCGGCTGCACGTACCCATGCGCCTGACCTCCAGCAGCGCCTTCGGCTTCACGCTCATCTGGCTCTTGGCGCGCATGCGCTGGCTGCGTCCCTACGGTTCTCGCTTTGCGGAAGAACAGGCGGCCATCGATAACTGGCTGGACACGGTTCGGCGCCTGGCCGACCGGTCGCCGGACCTGGCACAGGAGGTCGCGCGCCTGCCGCGCCTGATCAAGGGCTACAGCGACACCCACCGGCGCGGCCTCGCCAACTATCGGGCCATCATGGACGGTCTGGTCGTGCCCTTGCTGGCCGGCGCTGGCGCGGACGACGCCGAAGCGGCGGCGCGCATCGCCGAGGCCCGCAAGGCGGCCTTGAAGGACCCGGACGGCGACGCCCTTGCACAGGCGCTGCAGCCCGTTCCAAATGACATCGCGGCTCAATAGCCGAAGCCATCGCGATCAACCGAGACCACCAACCATCACCCCCAACCAAAACCAAAGGGAGGATTTCATGATCACCAAACACCTGCTTGCTAGCCTGGCCGCCGTGTCGGTCGCGTTCGGCGCCATCGCGGCCTCGGCCCAGGAAACAACCCTGCGCGGCGTCTCCGCCTTCGCCCAGGGCACCACCTTCTCCCAGCCATGGGAGGCGTTTGTCGAGCGGGTGAACGAGACCGGCGGCGGCGTCATCCAGATCGACTATATCGGCGGGCCGGAGGCGGTACCGCCGTTCGAGACCGGCAATGCGGTCCAGTCCGGCGTCGTTGACATCGCCAACGTCACCTCGGCCTTCTATCCCAACCTGCTGCCCGCCGGCGGCGCCCTGAAGCTGGCCACCAACTCCATCCAGGACCAGCGCGCCAATGGCTGCTACGACCTGATCAACGACATGCATCGCGAGCAGGTGAACGCGCATTTCCTGGCACGCACCGGCGACGGCATTCCGTTCCACCTTTATCTGACCCAGCCGATCGACGGGCCGGACCTGTCGGGCCTGACCATCCGCACCACGCCGGTCTACCGCGCCTTTTTCACCGAGCTGGGCGCCAATCTGGTGCAGACCGCGCCGGGCGAGGTCTATTCGGCCTTGGAGCGCGGCGCCATCGACGGTTATGGCTGGCCGGTCCAAGGCATGCTCGATCTCGGCTGGGAGGAGCAGACGACCCACCGGGTCGATCCCGGCTTCTACCAGGTGGACGTGAACATCCTGGTCAATCTCGACGTCTGGGACGGCCTCACCGACGAGCAGAGGGGCGTGCTGGAACAGGCCGCGGCCTGGGTCGAGGGCGAGAATGCCAACAATGAGGGCATCAATGCCAACGAGCGCGCCGCCCAAGAGGCCGCCGGCATCGAAGTCATCCAATTCGATGACGCGCAAACCGCCGCCTGGCTGCAGAGCGCGCAGGACGCCGGCTGGGCCGAGGTGGCGGAGATCGACCCCGACGCCGTGGCCGCGCTGCGTGGCTGCCTGACCGACGCGGGCTGATCTGATCTTGGGCCGGGCGGGCCGCCTCCAGGCCACGCCCGGCCCCACCTTCCTCATGCCAATCCTCAAAACCCTGTATCTGCGTTTTCTCGGCCTGATGGCGGGGATCGCGGCCGCCATCTTTGCCGGCATCGCGATCGCCATTCCGGTGAACGTGCTGCTGCGCAACGCGTTTTCGACCGGCATTCCCGGCGTGCTGGACGGGGTCGAGTATGGCCTGTTGGCCGCGACCTTCCTGGCCGCGCCCTGGGTGCTGGCGCGCGATGCCCATGTCTCGGTCGACATCTTCGCCGCCGCCTTCGGCCGCGCCCGCCCGGCGCTCGACCGGCTGGTCAATCTGCTCGGCGCCGCGCTGGCGCTGATCTTCCTCTACTACTCGTTGGAGGCCACGCTGATCTCCGCTGCGCGCGGCAGCATGGTGCGCCAGACCCTGGTGTTTCCCGAATGGTGGGCGCTGGCGGTGATGCCGTTTTCCATGGCCTTCATCGCGATCGAGTTCGTGCGCCGCGCGCTGCGCCGCCGCGATCAGCGGCAAATGATCGGACTGTAACCACCATGGATTGGGCCGGCGTTCTGATCCTGATGCTGGGCGCGCTGTGCGTCTTGCTGATGCTCGGCCTGCCGGTGGCGTTTGCCTTTATCGCGGTGAATATCGGCGGCGCCTTCTTCATCCTGGGCGGCGAGAACGGCCTGATCCAGATGACCCGCAACGCCGCCAGCTCGCTGACCAGCTTCCAGTTGGCGCCGATCCCGCTGTTCATCCTGATGGGCGAGATCCTGTTTCACAGCGGCATCGCCTATCGCGCCATCGACGCCATAGAACGCGTGATCACCCGCCTGCCCGGCCGCATGGCGCTGGTCTCGGTCGCCGGCGGCACGGTGTTTTCCGCGCTGTCCGGCTCGACCATCGCCAACACGGCCATGCTGGGCTCCACCCTGCTGCCGGACATGCTCAAACGCGGCTATCACCCGTCCATGGCCATGGGGCCTATCATGGCCTCAGGCGCCATTGCCATGCTGATCCCGCCCTCCGCGCTCGCCGTGCTTCTGGGCAGCCTGGCCGGCATGTCGATCGCTCAGTTGCTGGTCGCGGGCATCTTGCCGGCCTTGATCCTGGCCGCCCTGTTCACGCTCTACATCATCACCCGCGCCCTGATGGACCCGGGCCTGGCGCCGGCCGACGACCCGGCGCGCCTGGGCCTCAAGGAACGCTGGCGGCCCTTCATCCGCTACGTCCTGCCGCTGTTCGGCATTTTCCTGGTCGTGATCGGCGGCCTGCTCGCCGGCCTGGCGACGCCGACGGAGTCCGCGGCGCTGGGCTGCGTCGCCGCCGTGATCGCCGCCGCCAGCTATCGCTCGCTCACCTGGATTGGCCTGAAAAAGGCGTTGATGGAGACGGTGAAGATCTCGGTGATGATCCTGTTCATCATCGTCGCGTCCCAGACCTTCAGTCAGATCCTGTCCTTCTCCGGTGCCACCAGCGGCCTGATCCGCACCATCGAGGGTCTTGCCCTGGACCCGACCACGATCCTGATCGCGATCATCCTGATCCTCTTGTTCCTCGGCTGTTTCATCGACCAGGTCTCGATGATGATGGTGACGATCCCGATCTTCGTGCCCCTGGCGGACGCCGTCGGCATCGACCTGCTGGTGCTCGGCGTCGTCTACCTGCTGACCATGGAAATCGGCCTCCTGACCCCGCCCTTCGGCCTCCTGCTGTTCGTCATGAAGGGCGTGGCACCGCCGACCATCGGCATGGGCCAGATCTACCGCGCCGTCACCCCGTTCGTGATCATCAAGCTGGCCGTGCTGACCCTCATCGTACTGTTCCCCCAGATCGGCACCATCCTGCCGGAGGTCATGCGATGACCGCCGACGCGCCCCGGCCTGCCAAGCGCCGCGCGCCGCAACCCGACGCACCCGCTGAGCCAACGGCATCCACCGAGCCCGACCCTTACGCCGACCTCGACCAGTTCCTGCCCTACCTCCTAAACCGGGTCATGGGCCGCATGAACCAACTGCTGGCCGAACGCCTGAAACGCCACGGCATCAGCTTCCAGGAATGGCGCGTCTTGCTCGTGTTGGCCAACAAGGGCCCCCGGACCATTCGAACCTTAAGCGAAGACACCATCATCCCCCACTCCACCCTCAGCCGCATGCTCGACCGGATGCAGCGGCATGGGCTGGTGGTGCGGGCGGTGTCGGAGGCCGATGCGCGGACGGTGACGATTGCGGTGACGCGGGCGGGGGCAGAGCTGTTTGGTGCCGTCCGGCATCATGGGTTGGCTGTGTTGGAACAGGCATTGGAAAACCTGAACGATGCTGAACTGTTAGTACTCCGAGGATTGGCAAACCGAATAGCGGGAAATCTTGGGCTGCTTGAACGTTAATGAACTCGGCTAGCCAGCTAACGTCTACTCGATCACACATTGGTTGTTGGAGGATCGTTCGGATTTCGGCTGAACCTTACAGTAGAACTGCTACTTTGATTATTTTAGCGAGCAAATCTCTGCCTTGATACCTCTAATATAAAGAGTTTCTTAACCCTACCGGAACGACTCACGCTAACTAAAGCTTTGATGTTTATGATCCCACTTTCTAAGCTTCTGTCGCGTGCGTTTGTGGATAAGCTATCTACTATTGTTGAGATATCGTCTCCGCTTCTGCAGTTCTCAGACAACTCAAAAGGAACCGGCCTATTGTAATCCGGCACAAAAACTCGACCCCTGAAGGTATTAATATTGTAGCTAGATATCTTTCCTTCGATCTCGGTAGGGTCTTCATATTGGTACGTATACTGAACGTGTTCGTAGGTCACGATGTCAAGTGGGTGGCCTAAGGCCACAAATCGCCCAGCCTTCATCGCCGAAATCTTGGCTTTGTCAGCAGTTCCAGATTTGATTATCGGACGATGCATCTCCCGAACAGGAACTTCAACCTTCTCAACGATCGAATCAAACCGCGTCTCATCCAGAACCGGTACCTCCGCCCTAGACATTTGAAGCGCGCGGTAGCTTTGCCCAAGCGACTTTTCGTAATCTACGTTGAACCCAAGTGTCCGAGATACAACGAAGTCGTATGCACTGTGGATCAGGTGGCCAATAGGGGTGTCCTTTGGGCGTGTCCCGGCATAAATCACCCCGCCAATCAACCCACCGACTACTGTTGCGATGATCTCCCAGGACCCTTCGTTCGGCGGTTCAGCTAGAATCCTCGCGCCCTTTAGAGAAGGTGCTTGAGTAATTACTTCGTCATTCAGAACTAAATGAGTTGTAAGGGCAAGTGATCTTTGGAATCCCAACAGGGCTTGGGAAACGTCGTAAAAGTCAATCTCCTGATCTTCCGCATTTGAACCCTCAAACGAAAACCGAAAACTGACTGCAAACTCCGGCATCATTGGCCTCGAAAGGAAAAAAGAAGATGATTTGTGCGGCACATTGAAGGAGAAAAAACCTACTGATTTTTTCTTATATAGGCAAACAGACTATTTTTGACTTTGCCCGAATCCTGGAATTACCTGGAATTGCCTGGAATTACGGTGACGGAATTACGGTGACAGTTTACTAAATCCCCAAACCGTGCTCCACTCGCGCCATGGCCCGACTTGCCCGCCCCGTTGTTACCGGACTGCCACACCACGTGACCCAGCGCGGCAATCGGCGTAGCCTAAATAGAGATTTTGTAAACTGTCACCATAATCTTTAATCCGCAATCTCGTTGCTGGGCTTGCGATTAAGGCAGGTCCGTCTCACCCGCACTCCTCGAAGGATCGGGGTTGGCGCTCCGCCGACCCGACCCAAACGCCGCCGCCATCAAAGGCCCGGGATCTCGCAGCCGTCGCGGGTGTACACCTGGGTCACGGTGCCCGACCGGCTGAGGGAGGCGACGACCCAGCCTTGCGGGCACTGGTCGACCCGTATCCACGCCGTGCTGCTGCGGGCGCGGCCATCGGACCCCTCGTTAGAATAAATGTTCATCTCGCTCACCTGATCCCGCTGGATCCCGCGTTCCGCCAACGCCTGATAGACAGTGTCCTCCCGAGACGTGGCGAAGGAGGGTTGAGGTGCGGCCAAGGCAACCGCCATCAGCGCGACCAGGAACAGTGCAATCAATCTGCCTGATACCATTGTTTTTCTTTCTAAATTCAAATGACTATGTGTCCTTACAGGTAGCGTGTCCGCCGCTCATTTCCAGGGTCCAGTTAGGTCAATACCGCCGCTGGTCGCCGGCACGCTGTGCCGCGCCGGAACACAGGCTCCGCCGTCAGAGCTGCCCGGCACGGGGTTGAGACGGGTCCGTCTTAGCGTTACCTCTTTTCGACACGATCGTGAGGTCGTGAGATGAGATGGGAACAGGCGCAATGAAACTGTTTGGACCGGCCGCATTTGTCGCGGCGCTTGTGATCCCGTGGGCGATCCTGTGGGCTGGCACCGGTGCGGCGCAGACCTATCAGGAAGCGCCGATGCTGGCCGAGCAAGTCGCGGCCGGCACGCTGCCGCCGGTCGAAGAGCGGCTGCCGGAGACGCCTGCCACGATCGTGCCCTTGAGCGCCGGCACCTATGGCGGTGAGATCGAATGGCTGGCGGGGCGCGCCCGCGACATTCGGATCATGAACGCCTACGGCTATGCCCGCCTGGTGGGCTTCGATGCTGACGTTAATCTCGTGGCCGACATCTTGGAGAGCTACGAGGTTGAGGACGGGCGCATCTTCACCTTCCATTTGAGGCCCGGCCTGCGCTGGTCGGACGGCGAGCCGTTCACGACCGAGGATTTTCGCTATGAATGGTTCGACGTCCAGCTGAACACGGATCTGCGCCCCTTCGGCCCCGACCCTCGGCTGCTGATCGACGGCGAGCGGCCGGAGGTTGAGATCGTTGACGATTACACCGTGCGCTATAGCTGGTCCGAACCCAACCCGCGGCTGATCCCGGCCCTGGCGGGCGCCCTGCCGCTATATCTCTACGCGCCGTCCCATTATCTGCGGCAGTTTCACAAAGACTATGCGGACCCCGATGCGCTCGCGGCCGAGGTCGCCGCCGCCCAGCTTCGCGACTGGACGGTGTTGCACATCAGGCGGGGCAACCTTTACGAGGCGCACAACCCGGACCTGCCTGTGCTGCAGCCATGGGTGGTGGCGACTGCGGCGCCGAGCCAGCGCTTTCGCTTCGTGCGCAACCCCTATTACCACCGGGTGGACGATCAAGGCCGGCAGCTTCCTTACATCGACAACGTTTATGTCAATGTCTCCGACCCGTCGCTGATCGCGGTGCAGACCGGAACCGGGGCCAGCGATCTGCAAGCCCGCCATATTCGCATCGAGGACTATGCCTTCCTGGCCCAGGCCGAAGACACGAACCAATACTATATCGATCTGTGGGAGACGGTTCGGGGGTCGGAAATCGCGATCTATCCGAACCTGACGGCCGCCGACCCGGTCTGGCGCGACCTGCTGCAGGATGTCCGCTTCCGGCGCGCCCTGTCGCTGGCGGTCTATCGCGAGGAAATCAACGAGATCATCTATTTCGGGCTGGGCGAGCTGTCGAACAACACGGTCGTGCCCGCCTCACCTTTTTGGACCGAAGAGTTGGCGACGGCGTGGACGCAATACGACCTGGACCAGGCCAACGACCTGCTCGATGAGATCGGCCTGACCGACTATCACCGGGGCATCCGGCTGCTGCCGGATGGCCGGCGGCTGGAGATTACCGTGGAGACCTCGGGCGAGCGGCGCGAGGAGGTCGATGCCCTGCAGCTGATCGCCGACCACTGGCGCGACATTGGGGTGGCCCTTTCCATCAGCAATTCTCAGCGCGACATTTTCCGCAACCGCATCTTCGCCGGCGAGACCATCATGTCGGTCTGGTTCGGCCTCGACAACGGCCTGATCACGCCGACCACCGTGCCGACGGAGTTGGCGCCGGTCGACCAGAACTGGCTGCAATACCCGGCCTGGGGCCAGTATTGGCAGACAGGCGGCGTGTCGGGCCAGGCGCCGGACCTGCCCTGGGCGCAAGAGCTGGTCGACCTTTACGGCGAATGGCTGGTCACGACGGACCGCGACCGCAAGATCGAGATCGTCAGCCGGATGTTGGAGATCCACGCCGACCAGGTGACCTCGATCGGTCTGGTTCAGGGCCTGCCGCAGCCGGTCGTCGTTGCCGACCGATTGCACAATGTCCCGCTGGAAGCGGTCTATAGCTGGAACCCCGGCGCCCATTTCGGGCGCTATCGAACGGATACGTTCTGGGTCGATCCTTAGACTATCGTTCGATCCTCTTTTCAAAAACGGAAGCCTGGAACCACATAACGGCAGAGTGGAACACTGCGACAATTTGGCGTTGTACCAACTTGCGACAGAACTTATCGCAATGCTAGTTTAGTCAAATAATAGATGATCAAGTGGGGATTCACGCGGAGGTTAGCCGCCGACACAGCGAGGCTTGGTTGTGCCCCATGACTGACTCCGATACCCCGATCCCTACCTTTGAACTCAGCGCCAAGCTCGTGGGAGAGCGGGACTGTTTCGATGCCTGGCGCGAAGCGGTGCGTGAGATTTTTGTCGTTGAGCCGTTGTTCGAAGGTATCAGCCCCCGCGAACGGGCGCAGGGCTGGCTCTTGGACAGCCTGATGTTCACGGAGGTCGCTTTCTCCCCGGCTCTTTTTGGACACGAGCCGCGCCACCTTCAGAATACCAACTACCTCTCCCTCCAGGTCTACAAAGAAGGCCGAATGAGAGGGGCTGTCGACGGCAACGACTTTGATGTGTTCCCGGGCGGGGTCCACATTTTTGATTTTTCACGAGCGTTTCGATCGATGGCGGAGAGTTCGGTCGTCTCGGGCGTGGTCATCCCGCACGATGCTGTCGGCTATGACCCGGCCTATCATCCGGCCCATATGGCATTCGCGGGCAACACACCCGCCGGGCGCTACCTGCTGCGATCGTTTTTTTCGATGCAGGAACTGCTGCCTCACGTCAAATCAGACGAAGCGAACCTCTTGGCTGAGGGATTCTGCGGCCTGCTTCGCCGATACCTCGGTCAGGAAGATACCGAGGAGCCTGCGCTTCGAGACCTGCGTTTGGAACGCTGTTCGGACATCAAGTCCTACGTGGATCGGCATTTGACCGATCCCGACCTGAGCGTCGACCGCGTCTGCCGTGCATTCGGCGTGTCGCGGTCTTCGCTTTATCGAGATTTTGCAACGGTCGGCGGCGTCGGTCAGTACATTTCGAAACGCCGAATGGAACGCACCCTCAACCTCCTCTTGTCCACGCCACCCTCACGTGACCGCGTCCGAAGCGTGGCGGCTCGATCGGGATACAAGGATCCCGACCAGTTCAGCCGCCTCTTCCGTCAGCGGTTCGGTGTTTCACCCTCGCTGGTTTCCAGCGCAAGGCCGCGGGAGAACGCGCCTCTTCGTCGTGGGTGGCATGGAGGAGCCTTTGATGCAAGAAGCGGCACGCGCATCGGTGATTGGCTGGAGAGCATGTAATGCTCGCCGGAACCACCGGGTCGCAGCGCGGAGGCGCGAGCGGGCCGATCCGATCGAAGGCCGACGACGGCATCGTTTCTGTCATCGGCGACACCGGTGACTTCGCTGGCGCCAACGGCACGCTGACCTGGTCCAATGATGCGCAAGGCCGGCGCGTGGCCAGCTTCGACATACGCTGCGTTCGGTAGGCGCAGAGACGACACTGACGTTACGCGTTCGCCAGGATGCTCTGCGGATGATCGGCGGATCGTCGGCAAGAGATTGTACCCAGGTGTGCGCAGCGGCGTTTCCGCGCTGATCGACCCACAGCGGAGTCAGATCGGTTGCTTGTCGGTCGAGAGGTCGAGCCAGTCCCTCTGCGCACTCGACAGGACCAGATCGCCGGACCGCACCGCGTCGGCCACCTGGTCGACCGTTCGGGCGCCGCATAGGGCGATGGCCGGAAAGGACTGGCTGGTGACGTAGGCCAGGGCGACCTGGAAGAGCGACTGGCCTATGGCCTCCGCCAGCGCCATTGCCCGCCGCTTCCGTTCGAAATTGGCGTCGGAGTAGAACACCCGCACCAGGTCGGCATCGCCGCGCTCGTTGGGCTTGGCGCGCGAGAAGAAACCCCGTCCCAGCGACGACCAGGCGACGAGCGGCAACCGATGGGCGGCGTACCACGCGCGATCACCGTCGGACGTCATGACGGTGTCCGGCCAATAGGGCTCGCTGGCGCGCGCGAGCGAGAACTGCGGGCTGGCGGCGGCCGGCGGGGTCTTGCCCGACCGGCGCGCGTGGTCGATCGCCTGTTGCAGGCGTGCCGTCGACCAGTTCGAGGCGCCCCAGGCGCGCAGCCGACCGGCCTTGATCTCGTGATCGAGCGCGTCGACCAACGTACCAACGTCTTGCGCCGGGTCGTCTCGGTGGAACATCCATACGTCCAGCCAGGACGTCTTCAGCCGTGCCAGCGACCCATCGATTGCCCTGTGCACCTGGTCCGGCGCGATCGACGCCCCGCCGTCGTACAGCGGCGCGCAATAGCCCGGGATCAGCCCTTTCGAGACCAGCACGATGCGCTGGCGCATGCCCGGCCGCTCGGCCAGCCAGTCCCCGATCACCATTTCGGAATAGCCATGTTCCTCAACCGCGCTGTAGACCTCCGCCGTATCGATGAACGTGCCGCCACCGGCGACGAAGGCGTCGAGAAGGCCCCAATCGCGCCTTGCCGTGTTGGGGTGAAAGATCATCGTGCCCAAGCCGATCACCGACGCCGGCAGGTCGATTCCGCTGATCTGGATCGTGCGCATCGAAACCCTTTCCGCCGAACATCATGACCCGACGAGCCTATCGGGCGACGACGAAAGCCGCTAGTTTGGGCCGCCAACCTTCAAGCATCCGGAGCGCCGTCTTGCCCGAGATCACCGACTTCCACGCCCATGTCTACTACACGGCCGACACCATCGCGCAGGCGCGGCAACTGTGCGAGGCAGCGCGCGACCAGTTCGATGTCGAGATGGGGCGGATGCATGAGCGGCCGGTCGGGCCGCACCCGATGTGGAGCTGTCAGCTCGCCTTTCCGCCGGACCAGTTCGCCGCGGTGGTGCCATGGCTGGCGTTGAACCGGGACGGGCTGATCGTGTTCATCCATCCCGGAACCGGCGACCATCTGGCCGACCATACGCGGCACGCGATCTGGATGGGCGGCATGCCGGATCTGAACCTGTCGATCTTTGAAGCGGACAACGCCTCTTAACCGTTGCCACCGGCCGAAAACAGCAATCGGCGTCAGCAGTATCCTTCCGGCCCGATCCATTGCTGCCGTGTGTAGCGGTCGCCATGGGCCCAGCCCACCGGCAGGATGCGTTCGATCTCGGCCATGATCTCATCGGTCATCTGAAACGCGCTGCCGGCGGCGCAGTCGGCCAGATGGGCGGCCGACCGCGTGCCCGGGATCGGGATCAGATGATCGCCGCGCGCCAGGCACCAGGCGATCGCCAAGGCAACCGGCGTCGTGCCCTGGTCCCTGGCGAACGCCTTGAACGGCTCGAACGCGTTTGCATTGAAGCTGAAGTTCGGTTCGACAAAGCGCGGATTGTTGCGCCGAAAGTCCGTGTCCGCGAACTGGCGAGGGTCCGGCGTCACGGCACCGAACATGCCGCGACCCACGGGCGAGAACGGGACAAAGGCGACGCCCAGTTCCGCGCAGGCCTGAATCACGCCCAGTTCCGGCAACCGGGTCCAAAGCGAGTACTCGCTCTGCACCGCGTCGACCGGCCCGACGGCACAGGCGCGGCGCAGCGAGGCCGGGGAGATCTCCGAAAACCCGATGCCGCCGATCTTACCTTCCGCCTTTAACTCCAGCAGTGCGCCCGTGACGTCCTCGATCGGAACTTCAGGGTCTCGCCGGTGGATGTAGTAGAGATCGACCCGGTCGAGCCCCAGCCGCTTCAACGACTTTTCAAGCTCGTCGCGCAAATGCTCGGGCGTGTTGTTGTAAGTCCGCCGGCCGGTCTCTGGGTCCCGGCAAATGCCGACCTTGGTCGCGATCGCGAACTTCGACCCATCGCCCTTCAGAAACGACCCGATCATGTTTTCCGACACGCCCATGCCGTAGACGTTGGCCGTGTCGAGAAAATCGACGCCGAGATCCAGCGCCGCCGCCAGCGTCTTATGCGCCTCTTCCTCCGTCGTCGGCCCATAAAAGCCGGCAAAGCTCATACAGCCAAGCCCGACCTCGGAGACCATCTTGCCGTCACGCAATAGCTGGCGCTGTTTCACGGTCGTTCCTCTTGCGATGGGAGGGTAACGGGACCTGCCCTCTGGGAGGGCGGGCCGTTCGCGTCCTTCGACAAGCGCTTTCTAAACGCCGTTCGCTCCACGCGCCACTACCCTATGCGCGCGATCTCCTGTGCCAGCTTGCGTTGCAGCTCGTCTTCGTCGCCAAGCGAGCGGCGGTTGGCCGTGGGATCAAACAGCGCCGGGACGACATGACGAAAGAGGGCTTGGCGTTTTTCCTGGCGCACGGCAAGCGGCAAGCGCATCAGGGCATTGTTTAGCCTGGACACCTCATCGTCGGTGAAAACGCTGTCCCATGCGTCCCTTTCCGGACCGAAATCGAAGGTGATTTCGTTCGGCTGCTCGATGACCGGGCGTTGGGCGCGCAGCCATTCCGTGCGGTCCTTATCCACCGCGCCATCCGCGATCGCGACACCGTAGTCCCGCTCCGCCGCCTCGACGCTGACGAAGCCGTAGCGCACGTCTTCCAGCACCGCCGCCGGCGGGCGCAGGAACGGGTCGCCATAGCCGCCGCCGCCGGGGGTCAGGAAGGTGATGGTGTCGCCCTCCTCCATTGCCACCATGTCGATCTTGCCGAGATCCTCTTCCGCTTTCGTGCCGATGTTGCGGACCACGCGCATGTTGGCACCGGGCTTGCCACCCGCCATGCCCCAGGGGCGGAAATAGAAGCGCTCCAATCCGCGGCCAAGCACCGCGCTGCCGCCCTGGGTGACGCAGAAGGTAAAAGCCAGGCCCAGGCCGCCGCGCCAGCGGCCGGCGCCGGCGGAATCCCGGTTTAGGCCGTAATGCAGCACGTCGATGCCGGCCTCCAGCTCGCTCTTTTCCGCCGGCGTGTTGCGGATGGTCGACAGCGAGCCGTCGACACCGTCATAGCCGTCGGAACCATAGCGGGCGCCGGACCCGACGATGATCGAATTCACGACCAGCACGTTGCGCGCGCCGGAGCGCTTGTCGTACTCGGCCAGCACCACCGGCACCATGGCGCCGCCGGACGGGGTCGGCACATCCTTCGGCACGGCACGGGCAAAGGCGCCGGTCACCGCATCGTTCAGGCGATAGGCCGAGGCCGCGCGTACGCCGGTGGCGGCCGGAAACTCCGGGTCCAGGATCGAGCCCTTGCGCGTCGATACCGTGATCGGTTCGAACAGGCCGCCGTTGAACGGCACGGTCGGATCGTGGGTGGTGATGAAGTGCAGCACCCGTACCGTCAGCCAGGCATGGCGCGTGCCCAGGGTCGGCACGTTATAGGCGCTGGCGACCTGCGGGTCGGTGCCGTCGAAATCGAGATGGATGCGCCCGTCCGTCACGGTCATGGCGACACGAAAGCGCACCGGCACCGGCGTCACCCCGTCATCATCCATGTAGTCCCAGAAATCGTAGGTGCCGTCGGGGATGCGGCGCAGCACCTCGCGCGCCTTTAGGGCGGCGTACTCCAAGAGATCGTCCTGGGCCTGGATCATGGTTTCGAAACCATGCACCGCGACCATCTCGGCGATCCGCTTGGAGCTCGTCTCGAGCGCCGCCAGCATCGCCGTAAGGTCCTGAACGTTCAGGTCGGGCGTACGTACGTTGGCGCGGTAGATCGCGAGCACATCCCGGTTCATCTCGCCGCCGCGCACCAGCTTCAAGGGCGGGATCAGCAGCCCTTCCTGGAAGATCTCCGAATTGCTGGGCGAGATGCTGGACGGCACCTTGCCGCCGATATCGGTGGAATGGATGAAGTTGTAGCCGTAGCAGACCAGCTCGCCATTGTGGAAGTAAGGCCGGATCAGGGTGAGGTCCGGCGTATGGCTGACCAGACCGGCGCTCATATAGGGGTGGTTGGTCAAGAGCACGTCGCCCTCGCCCAAGGGCTCACCCAAGGCGTCCAGCGTCGGCTTGATGTCATAGTCCAACAGCGCGGAACCGAAATCGCGCGGGTTGCCGAAGAACCGGCCGGATCGGGTGACCAGCCCGACGGCGAAATCCACCGCCTCCTTCACATAAAGCGATCGCGCGGTACGCTTTAGCGTCAGCGCCATTTCTTCGGCCGCAGCGGCGACCTTGGTATTCAGGATTTCCAGGCTAACCGGATCGATCTTCATGACGCTTGGCCTTTCCCCGAAGCGCCGGTCGGGCGCAGATGCAGGCAACCGGTCGGGTCGGTCGACGCCGCCCAATCCGGCGGCACCCAGATGGTGGTGTCGTCCTGTTCGATGATCGCGGGGCCGGTTACCGAATGGGCGGTCGTAAGATCGGCGCGCATGCGAACGGCCGCGTCCACCCAGACACCGTCACCGACATAGACCGGCCGCGTTTCGGCCTGCACCGTCGCGTCGCCATCCTGGGTCGGGGCCAGGTGCACAGGCGGAACGGCACCGTTCACACGTACGCGCAAGGTGGTGATGTCGACCGGGCTGTCGGCATGGCGAAAGGCGTACAGCCGCTCATGTTCCCGGTGGAACGCCTCCTTGATCGCCGCTGCGTCGCCGGACCGCCAAGCCGCGTCCGCGATCGGCACGGTCAGCACGAAGGCCGTGCGCGGATACTGCATGTCGGCCGTGACCTCGATCGCGACCGTGTCGGCCAGGCCTCCCTCTTGGCCAATCCAGGCCTGGGCCTGGGCCTCGAGATCGGCGAGTATCCGCGTCACCTCGGCGCCGGCGTTCGGGTCTTCGCCCAAGGTCAGGCGCCTGGAGCGCACGAAGTCGCGCCTGATGTCGGCGACCAGGGCGCCAAAGGCGCAGAAAGTGCCGGGCGAGGGCGGGATCACGATGTGGCTCAGCCGTGCTTCTTCGGCCAGCATGGCCGCATGGGTCGGGCCGGCGCCGCCATAGGCCACAAGCGCGAAGTCGGCCGGATCCAGGCCGCGCTGCGCCATGCCCTTGGAGACCTCCGTCGCCATCTTGGCGGTGGCGATGCGCAAGGCCGCGCGCGCCGTTTCGGCCCCGGCGGCAGGCCCCTCAAGGCCGATCTTGGCGCCTAGCCTCGCCAGCGCGTCGATCGCCGCCTGGCGGTCGATCGCCATCCGCCCGCCGAGAAAATAGACCGGATCGAGCAGGCCCAGCGCGACATAACAGTCCGTGATCGTCGGCCGGTCGCCGCCCTTGCCGTAGCAGATCGGCCCTGGATCGGCACCAGCACTCTCAGGGCCGACCTTCATGACGCCCTGGGCATCGATCCAAATCACCGAGCCGCCGCCGGCACCGATGGCCCAGACATCGACCACGGGCATGATGATCGGCAGATCTCCAAGCTTGGTCTCCATGGCCGTGGCGGGCGCGCCATCCTCGATGATGGCCATGTCCGACGAGGTGCCACCCATATCGATGGTGACCAGCTTCGGCAGTGCCAGCCGGGCGGCCAAATCGGCGGCGGCCACGACGCCCGCGGCCGGCCCCGACAGCAGGGTCTGGATCGGCTCCGCACGGGCCGAAGCGACGGAAACCGTGCCGCCGTTCGACGTGGTGACGAACAGAGGCGCGCGCGCGCCCATGCCGTTCAGCCGGTCCGTCAGACGGGCGAAATAGCGGTCCATAAGCGGCTGGACGAAGCAGTTCAGCGAGGTGACCAGCGCCCGCTCATACTCCCGCACCTCCGGCCACAACTCGGCCGACGCGGTGACCAGAAGGCCGGGCAACAAGTCGCGCAGGCGGTTGGCGATGCGGATTTCCAAATCCGGATGGGCGTAGGAGTTCAGGATTAGAACACCCACGGCATCCAAGTCGGCCTCGGCGATGCTTTCGGCCAGTGCCGCTAGATCGTCCCCGCTCGGTTCCGCCCGCACGGCACCGTCCGGCCCCAACCTGGCGTCGATCTCGAAGACGTGGTCGCGGGCGATCAAGGGGACCGGCTTGGGGTGCTTGTAGGAAAACGTGTTCGGCAAGCCCCCCCGCGCCAACAGTATGGTGTCGCCAAAGCCCCTGGAGATGACGAGGCCGATCTTGGCGCCACGCCGCTGCACAACGGCGTTAAGCGCGATCGTGGTGCCATGGACCAGCAAGGAGATCGCGTCGGGCGTAAGCGCGGCGGCGGTGAGCAGCGCGTCCAGCCCGTCGGTAACGGAGGCTGACGGGTCCGATGGGTTGCTGGGAACCTTGAAGTTCAGCAGCCTCTCGCCGTGCTCGTCGGCCAAGACAAAGTCGGTAAAGGTGCCGCCTACGTCGATACCGACCCGGCAATGTGCTGACACGGATTAGGACCCCTGGTGAAGTTTCGGATTGAGGGCGTCGCGCAGCCAGTCGCCGACCAGATTGATCGAGACGACCAGCAGCACGAGCCACAGGGCGGGAAAGACGATTAGCCACCATTCGCCGGAATAAAGGTAGTTGTACCCGGTGCGAATCAGCGTGCCGAGCGACGGCTCGGTGGGCGGCAGGCCGAAGCCAAGGAACGACAAGGTCGCCTCGCCCATGACCGCGAAGGCGATGTCGAGCGTGGCGAGCACGAAGATCGGGTTCAGGACATTGGGCAGCAATTGGCGACGCATGATGGTCCACGGACCGCGACCGGCCAGCTTTGCCGCCGCGACATAGTCTTTGTTCTTCTCCACGAGGACCGCGCCGCGCACCAGCCGGGCGAAATGGGGCCAATGGGACAGGCCCAGCGCCAGCACGACGATCGGCATGGCCAGCTCCGCCCGTGCCGAGTTCGACAGCAGCGATTGCGAAATGCCGCCGATCAACAGGGCCAGCAGGATGGCCGGGAAGGTGAACTGGATGTCGGCGATGCGCATGATCACGCCGTCGACCCGGCGGCCGAAATAGCCGGCGATCAGGCCCAGCGTCGTGCCCAGAATGCTCGATGTGGCCACCGCCAGAAAGGCGACGGTCAGCGATGAGCGCATTCCGTAGAGCATCAACGACAGCATGTCGCCGCCCTGGCTGTCGGTGCCGAGCAGGAAGGGCGCGGTGCCATATTCCTCCCAGATCGGCGGCAGGTGGGAGTTGAACAGGTCGAGCGTCGCCAGATCGTACGGATCGGTAACGGCAATCAGCGGTGCGAAGAGTGCCGACAGGGCCAGCAAGAGAAAGATCACGGCACCGATGAGGGCCGTCTTGGATCGGCGAAAGCTGCGCACGAGGCGCGACCGCCAAAACCGTTGCCAACGGCCAGGCGCCTTGCGCGTTGTTGCAGCAACGGCGGGATCGACGGTGGACATCTAGGTACTTCCCAGCGCGACCTTGACCCGCAGACGCGGATCGGCCACGGCATACAGCATGTCGACGACGATGTTGATGGCCGAGAAGAAGAAGGCCGCCAGCATCAGGAACGCCGCGATCACCGGCAGATCGGTGTTGCCCAGCGCCTGCAGGAACAAGAGGCCGAGACCCGGCCATTGGAACACGGCCTCGGCAACGATGGCGAAGGCAACCAGGAAGCCGAGCTGAATGCCGCTGACCGTGATGATCGGGATCAGCGTGTTGCGCAGCGCGTGCGACAGGTTGATCTTGCGCGGTGCCAGACCCCGCGCGCGGGCGAAACGCACATAGTCGGTCTGCAAGACCTCAAGCATCTCCGCCCGCACCAGCCGCGCGATCAAGGCCACCTGGCTGATCGCCAGCGACAGGGCCGGCATGATCAGTGCCTTCAGGCCGGACCAGGTCAGAAGCCCGGTGGACCACCAGCCGATATCGACCGTCTCGCCGCGCCCGAAGGACGGCAGCCAGCCGAGATGCACGGAGAACAGGAAGATCAGCAGAATGCCGACGACGAAGGTCGGCAGCGAGACACCGACGATCGACCCGACCATCAGCGCCGACGACACCCAGCTATCGCGATAGACAGCGGCGAAAACGCCGAGCGGGATGCCGATGGCGAGCGACAGGATCAGGGCGGAAAAGGCGAGTTCCATGGTCGCCGGGATGCGTTCCAGCAACAGGTCGCCGACCGGGCGCTGCGCGGAATAGGAGATGCCGAACTCGCCCTGAATGGCACCACCCAGAAACGACAGGTAGCGGACGACCCAGGGTTCATCCAGCCGCAGCCTTTCGGCCAGGATCGCCCGGTCTTCCGGCGTCGCCTGAATGCCCAGAATGCTGGCGACCGGGTCACCAACCAGCGACGTCAGCAGAAAGGCGAGAACGCTGACAACCAGGATGACCAGAACCGCGTGCAGGCTGCGCTGGACCAGTATGCTCAGCACGCACGCGCCTCTGGCCGTGGGGTCATGTCAGCGTCTCGCGGTAGGTGTTACTCGCCGATCGTCACGTTCTGCAGGGTCAAGGTCGCATCACCCCGGATCGGGGCCTCGACAGTATCCTGCATGCCCCAGGTGATCATCGGCTGGTGCAGGTAGACCGCACTGATCGTGTCGCGCGCTGCCTCCATGCCCATGCGGTAGAGCTCCTCGCGCCGCGCCTCGTCAAAGGTGACCGGCAGTTCGCGCGACACCTGGTCGACGGTCTCATTGGAATAGAGCGCCCAGTTGAAGAAGCCTTCATTGGCGTCCGCGTCGCGCGTCATCATGGTCGCGGTGAAGGTGTCCTGGCTGTCGAAGCTGTTGGCGCCGTTGCCGATGAGGTGGAAACTGGAGGTCGGTCCGTTGACCAGCATGCGGGCAAACTCCGGCCAGACCATGCCGTTGACCCGGACCTCGATGCCGACACGGTCCAGCATGCCGGCCACCGCGCGGCAGATCTCCTCGGTGTTGACGTACCGTTCCAGCGGGCAGTTCAGCTGAGTGATGAAGCCGTCCGGATAGCCGGCCTCGGCCAAGAGGGCGCGGGCCGCGTCCGCGTCGTAACCCCAGGGCTGATCCAGATCGGCCTGATAGCCGCCAAAGCCGGGCACCGACGGAATACCGACCACGCGGGCATCGCCGCGCATCACCCGGTCGACGATCAGGTCGGCGTCGACGGCATGGGCAATCGCCTGGCGCACGCGCACATCGCGGAACGGATTGTCCGTGATCGGCTCGCCATCATTCGTCCAAGTGTCCAGCGCGACATCGCGGGTGCCGTCCATCTCAAGCTGCATGAACAGCAGTTGCGGTTCCTGTTCGACATGGAAGCCGTCCGTGTTCTCCAGCCGTTCGACATCCTGCAGCGGCAGGTCGATGATCAGTTGAACCTCGCCGGACAGCAGGGCCGCAACGCGGGTCGGGCCGGAGCCGATGGGTGAGTAGACGGCCTCGTCGACGTTGCCGGGGAAGTCGCCCCAATAGTCCTCGTTGCGGACGAACGAGGTGCGCACGCTGGGGTCGTGCTCGGTCAACGCCATCGGCCCGGTGCCGTTGGCGTTGCGCACGGTGAAGCCCTCCGCGCCCTCCGCGCCGAGATCGGGGATCTCCAGCGAATCGTTGGCCTCTAGCCAGGCGCGAGACATGACGAACATCCGGCTCATCTTGCGCGGCAGGATCGGGTCTGGATTGTTCGAGACCACGTCGACGGTCTGGTCATCGACGGCGGTTGCCTCCGCGACGTCGCCGAACAGGGAGGTGTAGAACCGGCTGTCCTTCTGGCGCATGATCGAAAAGGCGACGTCTTCGGCCGTCAGCGGCGTTCCGTCGTGAAAGGTCACGCCCTCGCGGATGTGAAAGCGCCAGGTGTTGTCGCCGAGATATTCCCAACTGGTCGCGATGCTGGGCACCAGTTCCATGTCCAGCGACAGGCCGACCACGCTGTCATAGACCTGGCGGAAGATCGCCGTGGTGACGAAGTCGTTGGTCGCGTGCGGGTCCATGGTCAGTGCCGGCGTGGTCCCGGCAAAGCGCAAGGTCTCCGCGCTCGCGGGCGCCGCCATTGCCAAGGCAACGGCCGTCGCCGTGGCCATAATCGTGTGCTTGAGCATCGTGTGAAGTCCCCTTGCTATCGCCATCTGTCCCAGAACGGGCAAACGCGTTACCGCCGCGCTTTTCGGGCCCTGTACGGGAATGTTCCCATCGTTCTATCATTTGATCAAGCCGCTTTACGCCCTGCGTCGGGTAAGACATCATTGAGGGGTATCCGATTGGGGGGTTGGGTCCGCCCGAAGTGCCGGGCGGCCCGTTTGCGGGTGATGGGGAGGTCGAGCCTATGTCAATCATCGTTCTCAGAAACGCGCTGTTGTTCGACGGACGGTCGGACGATCTGCGAGACGGTGTCGACATTGTCGTGGAGGACAACCGCGTGCGCGAGATCGTCGACGGGCGCGCCTCCGTCGGCAACGCGATCGAAATCGACGTCAAGGGCCGCACGGTGCTGCCCGGCCTGATCGACGCGCATGTGCACGTCTTTGCCGTGCATCTGAACGCGTACAGGACCAAGGACTATCCGCTGACCTATCTGACCGTGCTGGCACTGCCCCGGATCAAGGCCATGCTGGACCGGGGGTTCACCACCGTGCGCGATGTCGCCGGGGGCGATTTCGGCATCAAGGATGCGCTGGCGCGGAACCTGATCCCCGGCCCCCGCGCCTTTGTCGGCGGTCCCGGCCTGACCCAGACGGGCGGTCATGGCGACCATCGCAGCCGGACCGACAGCAGCGACGATTTGTGCGGCTGCGCCAATGGCTTGGACTTCACCCGTCGCCTGGTTGACGGTCCTGACCAGATGCGCCTGGCGGTCCGCGACGAACTGCGCAAGGGTGCCGACCACATCAAGGTGATGGCCAGCGGCGGCGTGGGTTCGCCCCATGACTCGATCGACGACTGCCAGTTTTCCGAAGAAGAGTTGCGGATCGCGGCGGAGGAAACGGCATTGCGCGGCACGTACGTCGCGGCCCACACCTACGGCAGCAAGGCCGTACAGCGCGCGGTCGGCAACGGCATCCGTACGGTCGAACACTGCAACCTGATCGACGAGGAAACCGCCATCTTCGTGCGCGACCACAACGCCTTCGTCGTGCCGACCATGGTCTGTTATGAGGTCACCGAACGGCACGGCGACGATATGGGCCTGTCGCCCGTGGTGATGGAAAAGCTGCGCTACGTCATCGAGGGCGGCCTGAGGATGCTGGAATACTGCGCCCGGTCCGGCACCAAGATGGGCTTTGGCAGCGATCTGATGGGCGAGATGGAGTTTGCCCAGGCGCACGAGTTCGTCATCCGCGCCCAGGTGCAAAAGCCCATCGACGTGTTGCGCTCGGCCACCTCGATCAACGCGGACATCCTGAACCGGAGCGGCGAGCTTGGCTGCGTCGCCCCCGGCGCGCTGGCCGATATGGTGGTTGTCGACGGCAACCCGCTGGACGACATCGCGCTGCTCGACGGCCAGGGCGAGAACCTGTCCGTGATCTTGCAGGACGGGCGGCTTTACAAAAACCGGCTGCCGGTGCGGGAGGTTTCGACCGCGACGGGCGCGCCCGCCTCCGCGGCCCACTAAGCCAGCCGCCGGCCGAACATGAATCGACCGGCCGCGCCGCTCTTGGACCTTCGCGCCCTGACCGTTCGGTTGGGGCGTTCGGAACGGTCACCCTCGGTGCTCGACCAGATAACGCTTGCGCTCCAGGCCGGCGAGATCATGGGCCTGGTCGGCGAATCCGGCGCTGGCAAGTCCATGACGGGCGCGGCCATCATCGACCTGCTGGAAGCGCCGCTGACCAAGACGGGCGGCGAGATCTGGTTGAACGGCGACCGCATCGACGATCTGCCGGAAAGCGCGAAACGCAAGCTGCGCGGCGCCAAGATCGGCATGATCTTCCAGGACCCCGCAACCTCGCTGAACCCGGTGCTGACGATCGGCCACCAGTTGACCGAAACCATCCGCCAGCACACCGACCTGGACCATCGGCAGGCGCACGACAGGGCCGTCGACCTTCTAGCCGATGTCGGCATCCCGTCGCCGGCCGAACGGCTGGGCAGCTATCCGCACGAGTTTTCCGGCGGCATGCGCCAGCGGGTGGTCATCGCCTTGGCCTTGGCGGGCAATCCCGACCTGATCATCGCTGATGAGCCGACCACGGCGTTGGACGTCTCTATCCAGGCGCAGATCATCACGCTGTTGAAGGATGTGGCGGCAGAGCGGGGTGCCGGCGTGCTGTTGATCACCCATGATTTGGGCGTGATCGCGGAGATTGCCGACCGGGTCGCGGTGATGTATGCCGGCCGCATCGTTGAGATCGCGCCGATGGCCGACATCCTGGATGCGCCCCACCACCCCTATACCAAGGCGTTGATGCGCTCGATTCCCCTGGTCGGCGACCGGCGAGAGCGGCTGCCGCAGATCCAGGGCGCCATGCCCCGTGTGGGCGCAAGGCCGCCCGGCTGTGCCTTCCACCCGCGCTGTCCCAGCCGCCTGGACCGGTGCGACCGCGACCGCCCCGATCTCGAAACCAAGGACGGCGTTCGCGTCGCCTGCTGGGCGGTGTAGGGTGTTGACGTCCATGATCGTCCCCCAAACCGCGTCCGACACCGGGCAGGACCAACACGTCAGTGTCAGCGGGCTTGTGCGCACCTTCGATGCGTCCCAGCCGTGGCTGGTGCGCGTGATCGGCCGGCAAGGTCGGCGGATCGTGCGTGCCGTCGACGATCTCAGTTTTTCGATCGCGCGGGGCAAAACCCTGGGGCTGGTCGGCGAATCGGGCTGCGGCAAGTCGACGGTCGCGCGCTGCCTTGCCGGCTTGCTCAGCCCCAATGCCGGATCGATCCGCATCGCCGGCGCAGCCGCCAGCGGCACGCCGGCGCGGGGCGAGATCCAGATGGTGTTTCAGGACCCCTATTCCAGCCTGAATCCGCGCTGGCGGGTGCGCGAGGCGGTCGGCGACTCCCTACTGGCGTTCGGGCTGGCGAGCAACCGATCGCAGATGGGCGAACAGGTCGCCAAGCTGCTGATCGATGTCGGCCTGGCGCCGGAAGACGGCGCGCGCTACCCACACGAATTCTCAGGCGGCCAGCGGCAGCGCGTTGCGATCGCGCGCGCGATCGCGTCGAAACCGTCGATCCTGATCGCCGACGAGCCGACCTCGGCGCTCGACGTCTCGGTGCAGGCCCAGATCCTGAACCTGCTGCGCGACCTGCAGGCGGCGCGCGGCCTGACCTGCCTGTTCATCAGCCACGATCTCGGCGTGGTCGATCACATGGCCGATACGGTCGGCGTCATGTATCTGGGACGGCTGGTCGAGCTGCGCGGCAAGGAAGACCTGTTCGAACGGCCGCTGCACCCGTACACGCGCATGCTGATCGAAACCGCCCCCCGCCTGCGACGATCGAACCAGCAAAGGTCGGCGGTCCGCGGCGAGGTGCCGAGCCCCCTGGCGCCGCCACCCGGCTGCGCCTTCCACCCGCGCTGCCCGCTCGCCAACGACCGCTGCCGCCGCGAAAGACCGGAACCGATCGCCATGCCGGACGGCGGTACTGTCGCCTGTCACGCGGTAGAGGAAGGACGGTTGGACTAACCGTGCCCCGGCGGCCTCGACTCCGCCCGCCGATCGGCAATCATGCCCAACGGCAGCAAGAGCTGCGGTATCAGGGTTGCGAACGCGTGGGCCTTGATCGGTCTCGGCGCGACGATGGGCAGGGGCAGGGCGTCTTCGTCGCCATCGACAGCGAACCGGCCGAGCGCACGGCCCAGCAGGGTGGTCAGGACGATACCCCGGCCATTGCAGGCGATCGGTGCCAGCCAGCCGGGGGCAGGCTGAAACAGGCGTGGCAGAAAATCACCGGTCAGGGTCGCACGGGCGCGCCAGACATAGTCCATGCGATCGAGCGAAAGCTGCGGGAACGTTGCGTTCAGCCTCTGGACGGCCCGGCGCGGAACCCGCGTCGCCCCGGCGGCCTGGCTGATCGGCGCCATGCCGCCGATGACGATGCGGTGATCGGCGGTCCAGCGGACGGCGAACAGGTTGTTGCGCGTGTCCGACAGGGATTCACGGCCGGGCAGCAGGTCCGCGCGCGCTGCCTCCGGCAAGACGGGCGTTGCCATCTGATAAACGATCAGCGGCACCGTGGACCGCCGCACCTTCGCCCCAGCGCGCAGGTCCGGCATCTGGGCGTTGGTCGCCTGGATCACGCGCGGGGCGCGGATGGTTGCCGCATCGGTTTCGATCAGCCATTGATCGGCGTCACGCCTGATTGATCGCACCGGCGACCGCTCGTGGATCTGCGCGCCCATCGTGGACGCCGCCCGGGCCAACCCGCGGGCATACGCCAACGGGTTCAGATGGCCGCCGGTCGAATCGACCATCGCGCCGTGAAACCGTTGGCTGCCGATGCGGTCGCGCGCCTCGTCCGCCTCCAGCCAGGTCACGCTGGCCCCGGCCGCGTGCCAATCCTCCATGCGCGCCCGCAGCTTTGGGACCAGGGACGCCGCATGGGCCGGGTGCAGCCAGCCGGTCGGAAACGCGTCACAGGCGATACGGTGCTTGGCGATCAGGTCGAAGACACCGCGCGCACCGCCTGCGACCAGGGAAACCAGATGCCTGCCCCGCGCGCCCAGGGTGGCGATCGCCTGGGAGGGGCCGACACGCGGCAGGCTGGGCACGACCAGCCCGCCATTCCGGCCGGACGCGCCGTCACCGATACGGCCTGCCTCGACCAGGACGGCGCTCAGCCCCGCCTCGGCCGCGTGCAGCGCGGTCGACAGCCCGAGAAAGCCGCCGCCGATGATCGCCAGGTCGGCCGAGATATCACCGGTCGCCGCCGGTGCCTCGAAGCGCTCCTTCGCGGTCGCGTGCCAAAGACTGGCGGCGATGTCGTCCGGCCCGGCGGTCACGACCGGCCGCCCCGACCAACCTTCGATTGGCAGCCATGTCCAAGCCGGTGGCAAAAGCGCTGGTCGGCGGACCCGGCGCCCCTATAGGATCGCCCCACCTTCCCGAACCGCCTCCGACACGTCGAACGATGCCCCATCAAGCCGCCAACAACCGTGCCTTTGACAAGGATCTGCTGGCCGAAATCCGCGCCCGGTTCCTGCATGTCGACCATTGCCCGATCATTGATGAGCCGCGTGTGTTTCTGGAAAGCGGTGGCGGCTCGCTGAAGCTGAAGACGGCGATCGAGGCGGCGGCGGACGTCTCCGGCCTGCCGGACCAGGAAGGGCGCGACAATGACGCGTCGCGCTTTCTGTCCTCGGTCATCAACAAGGGGCGCGAGGATCTGCGCCTGCTGTTCGGCTGCGGCGACACGGGCCAGGTGGTTTCGGGCGAAACCGGGACAGAGCTTTTGTACAAGTTCATCCGCGCGGTCGCGCTGACAGCCCCGCCTGGGCCGGTGGTTTCCTGCAATTTGGAACATCCGGCAACCTTCGACGCGGCGCGCCAATGGGCCGACTATACCGGGCGCGACTGGAACGAGGTCGAGTTCGACGCCCTGTCGGGAACCGTCCAACCGGAAGACTACGCCCGTACGGTGACGCCGGACACGCGCATCGCGACGGTGATCCATACCAGCCAACTGACCGGCTTTCGCGTCGATCTCGTTGGCATCGTCAAGGCGATACGGGCGATCGCGCCGGACTGCTTCGTCATCGTCGACGGCATTCAGCAGGCACCGCACGGCGATATCGACGTGCTGGCGTACGGCGCGGATGCGTACGTGTTCTCGCCCTATAAGGCCTTCTCGCGGCTGGCCGTCGGCTTCGGCTGGGTCGGCGACCGGCTGTCGGACGTGCGCCACGACCACATGCTGTCGAAGAACCCAAGGCTGTGGGAGTTGGGCTCGCGCGATCCCGGCATCTATGCGGCGCAGACCGCCGTGACAGACTATCTGGCCTGGCTCGGCAGCCGGCACATCGACGGCGGCGACCGCGGCGACCTCGTGCGTGCCGGCGCGGCGGCGATGGCGGGCCAGGAACAGGCGCTGGTCTCTCTGCTTCTTGACGGCGAAGATGGGCTGCCCGGCCTGTTCGACATTCCCGGCATCGCGGTCATCGGCCCCCGTGCGCTCGATGAGCGGGCGGGCATCGTCTCCTTCACCTTGCGCGGCGTGCCCTCGCCGGAGATCGTGCGCCTGCTGGCGGCGCGCGGCATTCGCGTGCACGCCCGCATCGACGATGGCTATTCGGGCCACATCCTGGCGGCGCTGGACCTGCCGGATTGCGTCCGCGTGGCGCTCTGCCACTACAACACCGCCGACGAGATCCGTCGCCTCTTGACCGAGATGGCGAGCCTGTCGAAAGACCTGGCCGGCTGACGCCAAGCGCTCAGCCACGAACGCCCAGGCCCGTCGCCGGGTCGACCGTGACGCCATAGTCCGATTGCGCCCCGGCGACCGAAACGGCGCCGGCGGCGACATCGGCCGCCACGGCCTCGACCGACCGCAGTTTGGGATCACCGTAACCGCCGCCGCCCGCCTCACGGATGGTCAGCGTGTCGCCTTGGGCCAGGGTGTGCCGCCCCTTCGGCGGGATGGCGGCGCCATTGATGGCAAACGCGCGCGCGGCCCCAGGGGCGCCGGCAAGGAAGCCGCGTGCCGGGAACTTGGTGCGCAGGCCGAAGATCGAGACATCAACCGGCATGCCGGACGTGTTCACCAGGGCCGCTTCCTGCCCCGTACCACCACGAAACTGGCCGGGGCCGCCCGTGTCCGGCAGCATGCGGCGATAGAGGACGCGCATGCCGGTCTCTCGTTCCCACACCTCCGACGGCACGACGGCGTTGTTGGTCGGGAACGGCACGGCGGCGCGGCCGTCATGCCCGTCCATGGCGCCGAGGCCGCCGGAAAGGAAGTATTGCGTCGCCATCTCCCTGCCGTCCGACCGGCGGGCGGTGACCAGCATCAGGGTGGCCATGCCGCTGTCGGCCTGGACCCGGCCGGGCAGGACATCGGCCAGGCAGCTCATGACCAAGGGCACGATGAACCAGCCGACCGTGTGGCGCCCACCCGTGGGCGACGGTTTGGTCGCGGCCAGGATGCAGCCCTCCGGCGCGCTGATCGAGATGGGCTGCAGCGTGCCATCATTGTTCGGGATCGACGGCGTGGTCAGGCACTTCACCGCATAGCTGGCGAACGAGCGCGTGTAGCAAAACGGCACGTTGATCGCGACCGGTGCCGCCGGCCCCGTGCCCGCGAAGTCAAGCGCGATGCGATCGCCCTCGACCGTGACCGCGCACGCCAGATCCAGCGCCTCCGTCACGGTTTCGATCGCCATCTCGCGGCGATAGGTGCCGTCCGGGATCGCCGCCAGCTCGCGCCGCATCGCGCCTTCGGACTGGGCGATGATGGCATCGGCCAAGGGCTGTAGATCGTCGATGGCGTATTCGTCCATGAACTCGCCGACCAGCCGAGCGCCCACCTCCGTGCCGGCGACGTTGGCATCGATATCGCCGAACACCTCGTCGACCACGCGCACATTATTGGCAAGAATGTCGCGCAGCAGCGGGTTGAACGTGCCGGCCTCGACCAGCTTGCAGACCGGCAGGATGAGGCCCTCGTGATAGAGGTCCGGATTGCCGATCGCCAGGCCCGCGCCGCCGATGTCCGGCAGGTGGGTGATCGTCATGACGAACCCGACCACCCGGCCGTCGCGAAACACCGGCCGCGCGACGCAGATGTCGGGCGTATGCCCCGTGCCCAGCCACGGATCATTGGTCACCAGCACGTCGCCCGGCTTCAGGCTTTCGACCGGATAGCGCGCCAGCATGTGGCGCATGGTCAAGGGCGCGGTGCCGATGAAGGCCGGCATGCTGAGGCTGGCCTGGGCGATCGAGCGGCCCTTGGCGTCGAACATGACGCAGGCCAGGTCCCACGCCTCGCGCACGCCGACCGAAAACGCCGTACGTACGATCGCGGTCAGGATCTCGTCGGTGATCGCGATCAGGCGGTCCCACATGATGCCCAGGCTGACGGCGTCGATCGGCGCCTTGCTCATGCGGCCAGTGTTCCTTCGACGGCGGCGATGGACGCGATCAGATTGCCGTGGCCGTCGATCTCGACCTGGTCGCCGACCCCGATCACGCAAGTGGATTCCCGCTCCTCAACCAGGGCCGGCCCGGTGAAGCTGTCGCCTGGTTTCAGCGCCAGACGGTCATAGACCGGCGTTTCGACGAAGCCGCCGGCATCGGGAAAGTAGGCCGCGCGCACGCCCTTGCGGGCCTGATCGGCAGCACCGCGGTCGAACGCGAAATCCGTGCTGTCGGTCGGTCGCGGCCCGCTGACCGTGGCCTTCCACGCGATGATGTCGATCGGTCGTTCGGGAAAGGACTTGGAGAAGACACCCTCATACGCGTCGGCAAACAGGCGCGGCAGCGCCTCGATCAGCGCGGCACCGACGAGGTCCGCCGGCATCGTCACCTCGATATCGTACCCCTGCCCCCGATAGCGCATATCGAGAGCGCGCACGACGGTCAGGTCGGCCCGCCGTACGTCCGTGCCGCTGAACGCGTCGGCCGCCTCGTCGACCAGCTTCGCGAAACCCTCGTCGATCGCTGCCGGTTGCAAGGCTTCCAACTCGACCAGATCCGACCGCAGCACCTCGAACGACAGCGGGCTGATCAGCATGCCGATGGCCGAGGCGACGCCGGCGCCGGCCGGGAATACCACGCGCGGCACCAACAGCTTGTGTGCCACACGCAGCGCATGGATCGGGCCGGAGCCGCCGAACGCCACCATGGTCGAACGACGGTAATCGAAGCCACGCTCGGACGCGTGATTGCGGAAGGCGCGCGCGACATCCTCGTTGATCGTCTCGTGAATGCCCCAAGCAGCGCGCAGGGCGTCGACATCCAGCGGAGCGGCGATCTCTCTGCCGATGGCCTCGGTCGCGGCACCGCCGTCCAGCGCCATCTCGCCGCCGAGGAAGAAATCCGCGCTGAGATAGCCGAGCGAGAGGTTGGCGTCGGTCAAGGTCGGTGCCGAACCGCCAAGCCCATAGCAAACCGGGCCCGGATCGGCCCCGGCACTGCGCGGGCCGACCTTGACCACGCCGCGCGCGTCGATGTCTGCCAGGCTGCCGCCGCCGGCGCCGATCTCGATCAGGTCGATCACCGGGATCTTGGCCGGCAGGCCGCTGCCGAGCTTGAACTCGTGAACCCGCGCGACCTCCATCTCATAGCGGTGCAGGGGCGTCATGTCGCGCACCAGCGCGCCCTTTGCCGTGGTGCCGCCCATGTCGTAGGCCAGCAGGTCCGCGATACCCGACGTTTCGCCCAGCCGGGCGGCAAAATGCACGCCGGCGGCCGGCCCCGATTCCAGCAGGCGGACCGGATAGCGTCGCGCAGTCTCCACCGTCACCGTGCCGCCGCTGGAGGTCATGATGAACAGGCCGCCGGCAAAGCCAAGTTCGCCCAGGCCCGTCTCCAGCCGGTCCAGATACCGGCTCAACATCGGCTGGGTGAACGCGTTCATCGTCGTCGTCGTCCAGCGTTCGTACTCGCGCATGAACGGGAAGATGTCGGCGGACCGGCTGATGGAGATGTCGGGCAGAACCGCGGCGGCGATCGCGGCGACCTCCCGTTAGTGGGTATCGTCGACGTACGCGTTCAACAGACAGACCGCGATCGCCTCGATCTCCCGTGTTTGGGCAAGAAGTTGAAGTCGCTCGCGAACCTGGCCACGGTCCAACGCTTCGACGACCTCACCCGACGGCCCGATCCGTTCCGACACCTCAATCCGCATCGCGCGTTCGATCAGCGGTTCGGGGTAGGCGATGCGCAGGTCGTACATGTCGTATCGCCGCTCCTTGGCGATATCGAGAACGTCCGCGAAACCCTCGGTGCAGATCATGGCGGTCTTCGCACCGCGTCGCTCGATCAGCGCGTTTGTGACCAGCGTCGTGCCATGCACGATCGTCCCGACCTCGCCGATCTCAGCACCCGCCTTTTGCATCAGAACGGGCAGGCCGGCGATCACGGCGGTCGACGGGTCGTGCGGCGTCGTCAGTTGCTTGTGCACCACCAGCCGACCGGAACGCGGGTCAAGGGCAGCAAAATCGGTGAACGTGCCCCCGATATCGATGTCGACCCGCCAGTCCATGGGGTCAGGCCTCCGCGCGCTTCAGGGCGGTGACCTCAATCTCGACCTTCATCGCCTCTTCGGCAAAGCCGCAGATGATGGTGGTGTTGGTCGGGCGCGGCTCGGAAAAGGTCTCGCCAAGCACCAGGGACACCGGCTCGACATAGCTGCGATCGGCCAGGAAGACGCGGACCCGGACAATATCCTTCATCGCGGCGTCCGCCTGGGCCAGCGCATCGCCGATCGTCTTCAGGCATTGCCGTGCCTGTTCGGCCGGATCGTCGGAGATGCTGTGGTCGGCGAAGTTGTAGCCGGCGGTGCCGGAGACGAAGATCCATTCGCCGTCGACGACCGCCCGGCTGTAGCCGGCCATCTTCTCGAACTTCGACCCGCTGGTGATGGCGTAGCGCGACATGGGTTTCCTCTGGCTGGTTATGGTCGGGGCTTAAGCGGTCTCGCCGTCGATCAGGGCGACGAGCATGTCGTAGGTGGCGCCCGTGTCGCCCCGGATCGCCGCCGCGGCTGCCGGGACGTCCTGACGCTCGAAAGCGGCGATCAAGTCGAGATGATGAACGGCGCCATTGTCAAATTCCGCGGGGCCGATACGCGCCTCCAGGGCGCGCGACAGCATGCGCAGATAGGGCCCGAACCGGAGCCACAGCAGCCCGATCAACTGGGTCAGGACCTCCGACCCCGAGGCGCTGTAAATCAGGAAATGGAACTCACGATTGCAGCGCAGCAGTGCCTCGACGCCATCGTCCCGGCTGATCTCCTGATGGGCCGCGCAGGCCTGCCTGACGCTGCGTAACAGGTCACCCTTCACGAACGGCACCGCGCGTTCCACCGCCAGGACTTCCAGCGCGTAACGGGCGTCGAACAGTTGATCCAGGCGATCGCGCGAAACGGTTGGGACACGGCAGGAACCACCCGCCGTCAGTTCCAGGGCACTTTCCGCCGCCAGCCGGCGCAGCGCTTCGCGAACGGGCATATGGCTGGTGCCGAAGGACTTCGCCAGGGCATCCAAGGTCAGAACCTGCCCGGGTTCAAAACGGCCAACGACCAAGGCGTCGTTCAAGGCACGATAGACCACGTCCTGCACGGTCGACCGTCCGCGCACGGGCTCGAACGGAAAGGGTGTGCTGGTTTTGGTTGAACTCGAAATGGTCGCGACCCCGGATCGAAGATGATGAAACATCGTTGATCAAACGATCACACAATGCAATCCTTCGATTGCGAGACGGCGAATGCTCGGCGGGTGTCTAGCGCTTGGACCCAAGCGCCGCCAGCAAAGAAACACATCGCGAATGTGTCGTGCAATGCCGTCGAAACCGCGCTGTCATGGGGGCTGGCAAACCGGCGATGCTGAGTGTTCGCGATCTGCACAAGCGCTTTGGCGAGCTGCGCGCGGTCGACGGTGTCTCCTTCGAACTGGCGAAGGGCGGCATCACCGGGCTGATCGGCCCCAACGGCGCCGGCAAGACGACCCTGTTCAACACGCTGTGCGGCACGATCCAGGCCGATGGCGGCGAGGTGGAGTTGGACGGCACCAGGCTGGACCGGTTACCGGCACACCGGATCTTGCATGCGGGCCTGGCGCGCACGTTTCAGATCCCCCGGCCGTTTCCGGAAATGACGGTTCTGGAAAACGTCATGATCGCCCCGCTGAACCAGCCGGGCGAGACCTTCTGGAACGCCTGGTTCAGGCGCGGCGCCGTCGCTTCGGCCGAGAGACGGATCCGTGAACGGGCGATGGAGGTGTTGGAGTTTACCACGCTGGCGCATCTCGCCGGTGAACCCGCCAGGTCGCTGTCCGGCGGCCAGAAAAAGCTGTTGGAACTGGCGCGCGTGCTGATCGCCGAGCCTAAGATCATCCTGCTGGACGAGCCGGCGGCCGGCGTCAATCCCGCGCTGATGGAGGTCTTGGTCGACAAGATCGTCAGCCTGAACCGGCAGGGCATCACCTTTCTGCTGATCGAGCACAATATGGACCTGGTCATGAGCGTCTGCGACCCGGTCATGGTCATGGCCCAGGGCGCCATGCTGTGCGTCGGCGACGCCGAGACCGTGCGCAACGATCCGCGCGTGCTGGCGGTCTATCTGGGCGAAGCGCCATGAGCGCGGTTCTCGCCATCGACGACCTGGTCGCGGGCTACGTTGCCGATCTGCCGATCGTCACCGGGGTCTCGATGACCCTGTCGCCGGGCGAGCTGGTGACAATCATCGGCCCGAACGGGGCCGGCAAGTCCACGCTGGTCAAGGCCATCGCCGGCCTGGTCATGGTTATGGGCGGCCGGGTCCGCCTGGAGGGCAACGACATCACGGGCATCCAGACCCACCGCCTGCCCCGGTCCGGCGTCGGCTATGTCGCGCAATCCAGCAACGTCTTCACCAGCCTGACGGTGCATGAGAACCTTCGCGTCGCCGCTCATACCCTGGGCGCTGAGCGTTCTGAGCGCCTGGCCGACGCCTACGAAATGTTCCCGGACCTGAAGCGCTATCGCGACCAAAAGGGGCGCGTTCTGTCCGGCGGGCAGCGGCAGATGCTGGCCCTGGGCATGGCGCTGGTCTGCCGGCCGCGCGTGATCCTGCTGGACGAACCGTCGGCGGGACTGGCGCCGGCGATCGTACAGGATGTGTTCACCCGTCTGCGCGCGCTCGCTGATTCCGGCCTCGCCCTCTTGATGGTGGAGCAGAACGCGCGCGCGGCCCTGCAGCTTTCCGATCGCGGCTATGTCATGGCCGAGGGCGCGGCCAAGATCGAGGGACCGGCCAACGATCTGCTGGCCGACCCCAAGGTGGCCGAGATCTATCTCGGCACCAGGCGGGCACGCTGATGGGCCAGTTGATCGCAGACGGCATCCTGACCGGCGCGGTCCTCTCGCTGGGCGCCATCGGCGTGACCTTGACGCTCGGCATCTTGCGCTTCGCCAACTTCTCCCATTCAGAACTGGTCACCTGGGGCGGCTATTTCGCGCTGACCTTCATCGCCTTCGCCGGCACGAGTGCGGAGACCTTCGGGCCCCTGTCCTTCGGCTGGTCCTTCGTCGGCGCGATCATCATCGCCGGCATCGCGACCGCTGGCCTGGCCCTGATCGTCGACGCGCTGGTCTTTTCCCGGCTGCGCCGGCGGCGGGCGGCGGAGATGACGTTGGTCTTCGCGTCGTTCGGGATCGCGCTGCTGCTGCGCCATATCATCGTGCTGATCTTCGGGCCGCATGCCGTCTATTACACCGGCACCTTGCAGTTTGCGGTCGAGATACTGCCCGGTGTGCGGGTCATGCCGGACCAGATCCTGGTTCTGGTCCTGACGCTGCTGTTCGTCCTCGGACTGCACCTGACGCTGAAGTTTTCGCGCCTTGGCATTGCCATGCGCGCCAGCGCCGAAAGCCCGGACCTCGCCCGCGTGCATGGCGTCGATGTGCGGGTCGTCATCCGCTGGACCTGGGCCATCGGCGGTGGCCTCGCGGCGGCGGCCGGCGTGTTCTACGGCCTGACCGTGCAGCTGCGGCCCGAGATCGGGTTTGCCTTGCTTCTGCCCCTGTTCACCGCCGCGCTGCTGGGCGGCAGCGGCAGCGTCTATGGCGCCGTCATCGGCGGCCTGATCATCGGCCTGTCGGAAAGCCTGTCGGTCTTGATCATCCCGACTGGGTACAAGCAGGCCGTGCCGTTCCTGATCTTGCTGCTAATCCTCTATCTGCGGCCGCGCGGCCTGTTCGGAGATGTCGCCAAATGATGGGCTATGTCTCCTATCTCAGCTTCTTTCTGACCTTGGCCCTGATCTACGGCATCGCCACGATGGGGCTGAACATGCAGTGGGGCTTCACCGGCCTGTTCAACGCCGGGGTCGTCGGCTTTTTCGCCATCGGCGGCTATGCCTACGCGATCGTGATCGGCCCCGACCGTCCGGATCTGGTCGGCGGCTTTGAGCTGCCCTTTGTCATCGGGCTTCTGGGCGCCTTAGCATTCTCTGCCTTGGCGGCGCTGATCGTCGGTTTGGCGACCATGCGCCTGCGCTCGCACTATCTGGCGATTTCGACCTTCGGCATCGCGCTGACCATCCAGCTCGTGGCGCTGAATTTCGAAAGCTTGACAGCCGGCAATCTCGGCCTGATCGGCCTCGGCCGGCCGCTGGAGGACGCCTTCGACACGCCGCTTGGCTTCAACCTTTTCTATCTCGGCCTCATGGTGGTCGCGACGCTGATCGTCTATGGCGCGCTGCAGTTGATCCTGCATTCGCCCTGGGGCCGCGTCTTACGGGCGATCCGGGAGGATGAGGAGGCGGCGATCTCGCTGGGCAAGAATGTCAGCCGTTTTCGGCTGGAGGCGTTCGTCATCGGCTGTTCGCTGATGGGCCTCGCCGGTGCCTTCTATGTCGGCTCAATCGGCTATATCAGCCCGTTCGACTTCCTGCCCATCGTGACCTTCCAGATCTGGACCATGCTGATCCTGGGCGGCAGCGGCAACAATCGCGGCGCCATCCTGGGCGCAATCGTCGTCTGGGGCGTCTGGACGTCCAGCGGTTGGCTGATCTCCACGGTCCTGCCACCGGCCTGGCAAGTGCGCGGCGCCGCCAGCCAGGTCATCCTGATCGGCCTCATTCTGGTGCTGACATTGCTGTACCGGCCGCGCGGCCTGATCGGCGAGCGCGTTACGGTGTCTAGCGGTGCCAAGCTGAACGACCGATAATCCGGGGACAGAACAAGGAGGGGGCATTGAACAGACACGCATCTCATGGCAACGGGGAACAAAGGAGACAGATCATGACGACACGCACATGGGCACTGGCCGCGACGGTCGCGATGGCCGCGCTGGCCACCGGCACCGCGGGTGCGCAGGCCCAGGATTGCACGATCCCGCTGGGGGCCGTCTTTCCGCTGACCGGGTCCAACGGCCCCATTGGCGAGCCGATCGCGGAGACGGCGCGCTGGGCGGTGGAGCAGATGAACGAGGCCGGCGGCGTGCAAGGCTGCGAGGTCGAGTATCTGCTGCGCGACACGCAAGGCCAGTCGGCCGTCGGCGTCGACGCCGCGCGCAACCTTGTCGACGTTCAGGGCGTGCCGGCCCTGCTGGGCGCCATCTCCAGCGGCGTCAGCCTGCCGATCCTGACCTCGGTGACGGCCCCGTCGGAGGTGGTGCAGGTATCCTGTTGCTCGTCATCGCCCAGCTTCACCGAACTGGCAGAATCCGGCGAAAGCGGCGGCTTCTTCTTCCGCACCCTGCCGACCAGCCGGGCGCAGGGCGTCGTGCTGGGCAACATTGCCAGCCAGAATTACGACGAGGTGTCGGTCATCTACATCAACACCGACTATGGCGTGAACCTGGCACAGGAGTTCGAGCAGGCCTACGAGGCCTGGGGTGGCACCATTCTGGAATCGGTCGCCTACAACCAGGAACAGGCCAGCTATCGGCCGGAGGTGAACAGTGCGCTGGCCGCGGAGCCGGATGCGCTGGTGCTGATTGCGTTCCCGGTCGACGGGTCGACCATCCTGCGCGAGTGGATTTCGTTCGGCGGACCACAAGAGTTCGTGCTGTCGAACGCGCTGCGCTCCGACGACGTGCTTGAGGCGGTCGGCGCCCAGTTCCTGGACGGCGCGCTTGGTGTCGACAATGCCCAGGTTTCCGGCCCGTCGGTCGAAGCCTTCAATGCCGACTATCAGGCGGCCTTCGATGCCGACCCGAACAGGCCGGGTATCCACATCAACTATGATGCCGCCGCTGTCACCTTGCTGGCCATGGCGGCAGCACCAGAGGCGACCGGCCCGGCGATCCGCGATCACATCCGCGTCGTCACCAACCCGGAGGGCGAAGAGGTCTATCCCGGTGTCGATGGCTTCAGCCGCGCGCTGGAGCTGATCGAGGCGGGCGAGCCGATCCGTTATGTCGGCGCCTCCGGCCCGATCAGTTTCGATGAGAACGGCGATGTTGCCGGGCCGGTTCTGATCTGGACCGTGACGGACGGCGCCCTGGCCGAGGATCGCGTCATAACGGTCGACGAAGTCAACGCGCTGTTCGGCGAGTTAGCTCAATAGCGTCCGCCGAGGCCCGGGAGCACAGAAGCGCCTCCCGGGCCTCGACGTCCGTGATGTCAGCGCCGGTCCGTTTGGGCTGCGTCGTGCCCGCCCACAATGTGATGGTGGAGCGGGACTTCACGGCCATGTGCCCGGACGGCGTGTCCGTTCACTTTGCACGGGCGGATATCGATTACGCCCTGCCGCTGCTCGGCCAGTTGGAGGGCATGATCGCTTCTGGCCCTGACGCCGCCCGCGTGCTTGCCAAGGCCGATGTCCGGGCGATCTGCTTTGCCTGTACCAGCGCCAGCTTTCTCCACGGGCCGGGTAGCGACGCGGCGGTTGCCGCGCGCATGAAAGAGGCCTCCGGCACCCCATGCGTCACCACGTCCACCGCTGTCCTGCGCGCGCTCGCCGCGATCGGCGCCAAATCGGTTGCGGTTGCCACGCCCTATGTCGACTGGGTGGTCGAGGCCGAGACCGAGTTCCTGGAGGCTGCGGGGGTCCGTGTGGCCGCCATCAGCGGCATGAAACTTGAGCGCGCCGCCGATATCAACGCCGTGCCTCTAACGGCGGTCGCGGCGGCGGCTGAGGCCATCGACCGTCCGCACGCCGACGCCCTGTTCATCAGCTGTACCGATCTGGCCGCCATCGGCGCGATCGCCGAACTGGAGGCCCGCCTCGCCAGGCCGGTCATCACCAGCAATCAGGCCGGCTATTGGGCGCTGAGCCAGATGGCCGGAGCACCCCTGCCGGCCGGTTGGGGAGCCCTGATGTCGACGAGTCTGGCATGACCCGCCTTTGCAAGGGCTATGACCAGGCCGGCCTGGACGCGCAGTTCGTCCTCTCCGGCGCCGACGATATCGATGCCCTGTTCGCGCGCCGGCAACAGGCCGCCGAAGCGGCGCGAAATCGGTACCGGTCGGCGCGCGGCTTGGCCTATGGCGGGCTACCTGGCGAGACGCTGGATGTCTATAGGCCCGAGGGTGCAGACGGCGCGCCGGTTCTGCTGTTCATTCATGGCGGGTTCTGGCGGTCGCTGGCCGCGGCCGACTTCGCCTTTGTCGCCGACGGGTTCGTGCCGGCCGATATCGTAACGGTCGTGATCGACTATCCGCTGATCCCTGAAACCGATCTCGCCGGCATCGTCGCCTCATGCGCTCGGGCGCTCGCCTGGGTGCGCGGGAGTATCGCCGACCATGGCGGCGATCCGGACACCATCCATATCGCCGGCAACTCCGCCGGTGGTCATCTGGTGGCCGAACTTGCGCACCCGGACCGCATGCGCGCCAGCGGGCTGCCGGCGGGGACGATCAAGAGCGTCTGCGCCATCAGCGGCCTGTTTGAGTTGGCGCCCGTACGCCTGTCGTTTCAGAACGAGACGCTGGACCTGACACAAGCGGACGTCGAGCGCTTCAGCCCGCAGCGCCACGTCACGCCCGGGTTCCCGCCAACTCTGGTCACTGTCGGCGGCTTGGAGACGCAGGAGTTTCTGGATCAGTCGGTCGACTATGCCGACAAGCTGCGCGCGCAGGGAAACCAGACCGACCTGCTGGTCGTGCCGGGCGCCAACCACATCACCATCGTTCTCGACCATTTCGCCAGACCCGGCAGTGACCTGAATACTGCCGCACTGACGCTCATGGGTATCGCCGGGGCCTAGATCACTGTAGTTGGCGACCGTTGGGGCACGAATCGCTTCGGGCCTGCCATGCAGCGACATGGCTTTTCGACATGCGTGGTGGCCCGCTATGGTGGCCCGCTTTCAATCCTTGAGGACGTTCATGACCTACCTGCCCGCCGACGATCGTTATGAGAAAATGGCTTACCGCAGATGCGGCCGGTCGGGGCTGAGGCTGCCGGCGATCTCGCTGGGCCTGTGGCATAATTTCGGCCATGACGCGCCGTTCGAAACCATGCGCGCCATCTGCCAGACCGCGTTCGATCACGGCATCACCCATTTCGATCTGGCCAACAATTATGGGCCGCCGCCGGGCTCGGCGGAGGAGGCGTTCGGCCAGATCCTGCGAACCGACTTCGCCGGCTATCGGGACGAGTTGATCATCTCGTCTAAGGCCGGCTACCTGATGTGGCCGGGGCCGTACGGCGAATGGGGCAGCCGCAAATATCTGATCGCGTCGTGTGACCAGAGCCTGGCGCGCACCGGGCTGGACTATTTCGACATCTTCTATTCCCACCGCTTCGACCCGGACACGCCGCTTGAGGAAACCATGGGCGCGCTGGACCAGATCGTCCGATCCGGCAAGGCGCTTTACGCCGGCATCTCGTCCTATAATTCGGAACGGACGCGCGAGGCAGTCGCCATCCTGAAGGCTCTCGGCACGCCGTGCCTGATCCACCAGCCTAGCTACAACATGTTGAACCGTTGGCTCGAACGCGACGGTTTAAAGGACACGCTTCAGGAGCTCGGCATCGGCTCGATCGCGTTTACCCCCCTGGCCCAGGGCATGCTGACCAACAAATATCTGAAGGGCGTGCCCGCCGACAGCCGGGCGGCCCAGGACAAATCCCTGAACCCGGATCTTCTTTCGCCCCAGGCGATCGAAAACCTGTCCAAGCTGAACGAGATCGCCGCCGGCCGGGGTCAGTCGCTGGCCCAGATGGCCCTGGCCTGGGTCTTGCGCGACAACGGCATTACGACCGCCCTGATCGGCGCCTCGAAACCGTCGCAGGTCATCGACTGCGTCGGCGCCATCGACAATCTCGACTTCACCGCCGAGGAGCTGGCAGAGATCGACCGCTACGCGTCGGAGGAAAAGATCAATCTCTGGGCGAAATCGTCGGAGTCGTAACCGGCGCCACGTCCCAGCTAGACGATCTTGCAGACCTCGTCGAAATCGAACCTGGGCAGACGCTGAAAGACGGCCGTCTCGTCGGCATAACCGAAGCTGCACAGGAAGTTCGTCTTCAGGCTGGTGCCGGCGAAAAAGACCGCGTCCACCTTGTCATGGTCGAAGCCCGATTTCGGGCCGACATCGAACCCCATGGCACGCGCCGCGATCATGAAATAGGCGCCTTGCAGGCTGGAATTCCTGAACGCCGTCTTTTCCGCAAGGGCCTGCTTGTCGCGAAACATCGGCGTCATGTCCTTATGCGGGTGCAGCCGCGGCAGCTCGGTCCAGAAGTCCGCATCGTAGGCGATGATCGCGGTAACCGGCGCGGCCAGAACCTTCGGCACGTTGCCGGGCTTCACGCATTCCGACAGCTTCTGCTTGGCTTCGGGTGACCTGACGAAGACAAAGCGCGCGGGGTTGCCGTTGGCGCTGGTCGGTCCCCACTTCACGACTTCGTAGAGCTCGCGGATTTCATCATCCGTCACCGGACGGTCCTGCCAGCCATAGTGGGACCGCGCGTCCCGGAACAGCAGATCCAGGCCGTCATCGCCCAGCTTGGTCAGCCGATTGCGCATCGCGCGAATGGCCTCGTGCGCGGCCGCGCGCACATTATTGTCATTATCGCCGGTTGGCGCTGTGGAACTCACGTTCTTCTGGTCACTCATCTCATTGCCATTCGGTTGCCGCTAAAGGGACTGCGCCAATTTTGTCCATTTATTCGCCATTGAGCCATTTTTACCGATTTTTTATGGATCTCTCAATAAATCTGAGCTTCAATCGGGGTGTGCTGTCGCATGGCAATGCAAGGGCGAACATCGATGTCCAAGTGGGAAGACTACAGCAACCATGCCAGATCAAAAGGCGTGCTTGCCAAGCAACTGTTCATGGTGCGCTCAACCCCCGCCGTTCCCCTGGACCAATTGGCGGAACAGTTGCCGCCGCATCTGGCCTATCAAAAGACGCTGGAAGACGAAGGCACACTGGTGTTCGCGGGCCCGCTGTCCGATGCCGGCGGCCAGGAATGGTCCGGCGAGGGTTTGATCATCTATCGCGCCGACTCGATCGACGAGGCGCGGCGCGTGGCCGACGGCGATCCGATGCACGCCAATGGCCTGCGTACCTATGAACTGCGTGCCTGGCTGTTGAACGAGGGGTCGCTAAACCTTTCGCTCTCGCTTTCCAGCCAAAAACTGACGTTCGACTAAGCAAGCGAGCGAGAACAGCGACAGACACCCACTCCGGCACACAAACGCCTAACCCTTCGGCGCCAGCATAAAGTCGTGCACGACCTTCAAATAGGGCGTCGGCAGGCCGTATCGCGCGGCCTCGTCGGCGTCATTGGTGGGCATATAATCCGCGACCAGGCTCTCGCGAACGCCAAACACCGCGTCCTCGTCGACATAGCGATCCGTGCTGTCGAACAGTTCGGTGATCAGTTCGCGATAGCCATCCTTGGAAATGCGAAAATGGACATGCGCCGGGCGCCAGGGATGGCGTCCGGTGGCGCGCAGCAGGTCGCCGACCGGCCCGTCATCCGGCACGGTGTAGGGCTTGGCCCGCACCGTCGTGAAGCGGTAGGTGCCCTGGTCGTCCGTGATCATGCGGCAGCGCAGATTGTAGCCGTCGCGATCGGCTTCCTGGACGTCATAAAGGCCGTTGTCGGCATTCTGCCAGATGTCCAGGACGGCGCCCGGCAACGGCGTTCCCTCCGGCGCACGGACGACTCCCTCGACCAGCACCGGCTGGCCGGGCTGACCTTGGATCATGTCGCCGCCGACAGGCAGTTCGGGCGGATCGGTGACATAGAACGGCCCCAGTACGCTGCTTTCCGAGGCGTTGTTGGTGCTGTTCACCAGATCAACGGTCGAGGACACGCCTAGCACGTCCGACAGCAGAATGAACTCCTGGCGGGTATCGTCCGAGATCTGGCCGGCGCGCCACAGAAAGGTGACTGCGTATTCCCATTCCTGATGGGTCAGCTTTGCTTCTTGGACGATCTGGTGCAAATGGCGGACAAGCACCGAAAGGATCTCTTTATGCCTCTCATCGGCGCAGTCTTCGATGGTCTTGGTGACCACCTCGGTGATGGTGTCGAGCGAGACGGAGCGCATCGCGATACCTCCCTAGCGGACAAGAACCAGGCTGATCTGCGGAAAGGCGATGACCAGGATCAGCACCAACAACATGACGGCGGCAAACGGCAGGGCGCCGAGAAACACGTCCGCCAGGCTGATCGACGGGTCGTCGATCGTGCTTTTGATCACGAAGCAGGAGAGCCCAAGGGGCGGGGTCAAGAGCCCGATCTCCGCACCGATCACGGTCACGATGCCGAACCAGACCAGGTCGGCGCCAAACGCCTCGACCGCCGTCAAGAACAGCGGCACCACGACCAGAATGATCGAGGCGGTATCGAGGATCGTACCGAGCACGATCAGCAGCAGCACATAGATCGCCATCATCATGGCCAGGTTCAGATCCATGCTTTGCATCCACTCGCCGAACAGGGTCGGCAGGCCGGCGATGCCCAGCATGCGGCTGTAGGTCGACGCCGCGATGATCAAGAACAGGATCGTCGCGGTGATGTGCCCGGTCTCGACCAGCGCCTCCCAGACGCTGCGCAGTGTTAGTCGCCGCCGCGCCGCGGCGATCACGATGGCCATCAGGCCGCCGGCCGCGCCAGCCTCGGTCGGCGTGAACATGCCGCCATAGATGCCGCCCAGCACCACCAGGATCAGCAAAACCACCGGCATCAGCTTGACCATGATCTCGCGAAAGCTGATCAGCGGTTCGGTACGCTCAGCCCCCTCGCCATAGCGCCCACCGACAAAGCGCGGCGCCAGCCAGGCCATGATCAGGATGGCAAAGCCGAACACGGTCGCCAGCAGCAGCCCGGGCACCACGCCAGCCAGGAACATGGCGCCGATCGACTGTTCGGCGACGACGGCGTAGATGATCAGCATCACGCTGGGCGGGATCAGCATGCCCAAGACGGACGAGCCGGCGACGACGCCGACCGCGAAACGCTTGCCATAGTGAAAGCGCCGCATTTCCGGCACGGAAACCCTGGTGAAGACCGAGGCCGAGGCGATCGACGAGCCGGTGACGGAGGCGAAGATGGCGTTGGCCGCGACGGTGGCGATGCCCAGCCCGCCCCGGATCGCCCGGAAGATCTGGTTGGCGACCTCGTAGACGTCCCGGCCCAACCCGGCCTTGGAGACGATCAGCCCCATCATGGTGAACAGGGGCACGGTCGCGAAGTTGTAGTCCGAGACGGTGTCCTTGACGGAGATGGTCAGCAAATTGATGGCGATGTCGATGTTGCCGCGCATCAGCCAGACGCTGACGAACGACACCAGCGCCAGCACGACCGGGATGTAGAGCCCGGCATAGATCAAGAGAACGATGACGCCGAGCGAGATCAGGCCGAGTTCCAAAGGGCCCATCAATCGGCCTCGAACCCTGCGGCGACGGCCCTGCGCGCCGGCCCGCCCGGCTTACCGGTGATCAACAGCCAGGCGGACAGCAGGAACTTCGCCAGGCACACCGTCGTGCCCATGACCACGATCATCCGGACCGGCCATTCGGGCACGACGAACAGGCCCTGGTTGCCGAAATACTCGCCCCGCTCGATCGCGTGGACCATGGTCGACCAGGCGCCGATCAGGATCAGCGCCATCAGCGCGGCACCGGCGAGATCGAAGCAGATGCGCATCACCCGCTCCACGTTCGGATGGCGCCGCGACAGGATCGTCAGCAAGCCGTCCGACCGGGTCAGCCGCCCCAACCGGATCGTGTCGCCGAGCTGTAGGAAGACGATGGCGACCAGCGACAGTTCGACCAGTTCGGCGACACCGGTGAACGGTTCATTGAAAAGGGTGCGACCGAACGAATCGGTGTTGATGATGACCAACAGCACCAGGATCCAGATGGACCCGATGGCGTTCATGCCGGCGAGAAGCCGGTTCAAAGCGCCGTCGAGCCGACCGGACATCGAAGCCTCGGCCGGCCCTTCGCTGCGCATGTCAGACGGCATCTTGCGCTCGTGCCGTCAGCCCTGGTCTACTCCTGGTCCCATTGCCGCGCGATCGGCTGATCGGCCTCGCGCATCATGTCCATGTAAGCCTGCAGCGTTTCCGTGCCCGGCAGACCCTGTTCGTCCAGGCTTGACGCCCATTCCAGCGCCAGGTTGGGCATGCTCGCGGCCCAGGCTTCACGTTGCTCCGGCGACAGTTCGTGCACCATGCCGCCGGACTCGACGTAAGCCTGCTGGCTGCCCGCGCCGAGGTTCGCCGTCATGCCCGCCAGATGGTCGCGATAGTCGATCGCCACCTCCTGCAAGACCTGCTGGACCTCTTCCGGCAGGCCCTCCCAAACGTCGCGGTTCACCGTGATCGCCTTGGAATTCATCGAACCGATATCGGCGTCGAGCATGTAAGGCGCGACCTCGACCAGCGAGAAGGTGACCGCCGCCTCCGGCCACAGCATGGTTGCGTCGATCACCCCCGTTTGCAGGTTGTTGTAGTATTCGACCAGCGGGCCCGAGACACCTGCCGCGCCGAGGTTTTCGATATAGCGCAGGTTGGTTCCCGCACCGCCGACGCGCAGGCCGTCCAAATCGGCGAGGCCCTCGATCGGATCGGTGGAAAACACCTGATAGGAATCCAGCACGACGCCGTTGGTCAGATAGACCTGGTTGGCGTCGAGATAGGCTTGCGCGACCTCGGGGAATTGCTCCGCCAACGCATCGATCACACGGGTGACAAGCTCAGGATCGGTGGTAACGAACGGTGTCACATAAGCGATCTGGACCAGCGGCAGCCGGTCGGGGTGGAACACGGTGGTCACCACACCGATATCGCCGAGACCAAGTTCAAGGCCCTCCAGCACGCCGCGCGGACGCACGATCTGGCCGCCCCAGGCCTGGTTCCAATCGATCGCGTAGTTGCCGGCCTCCGCCAGCCTGCGATCGACCTCCGGAATGAAATACGCGATGAACTCCTGCACCCATAGCGATCGCGGCGGATAGCCGTCGATCGCGGTCAGCGCGATGGTTTCCTGGCCGAAGGTCGCGGGCGATGCGCCCAGCACGCTTGCCGCCACCAACGCCGTCAGCCCGGTCGCTCCATATCGCGTCATTTTCTTCATGGTTTCCTCCCTTATTGGGTCTGGTTCAGACCACCTCGTCGGCAATCGGGTTTCGCAACACCCCAATGCCTTCGATCTCGATTTCGCAGACGTCCCCCGCCTTCATCCAAACCGGCGGCCTGCGCGCATGGCCGACGCCGGCGGGCGTGCCCATGGCGATGACATCGCCCGGTTCCAGCGTCATTACCTCGGTCAGATAGCAAAGCGTGTCGACGACCTTGAAAACCATGTCGGAGGTGTTGGCATCTTGCATGACCTGCCCGTTCAGGCGTGACTGAATGCGCAAGCCCGTCGCGCCCGGCGGCAGTTCGTCGGTGGAGACGAGTTCCGGCCCGAATCCGCCCGTTGCATCGAAGTTCTTGCCCATCGTCCATTGATGGGTCTTGCGCTGACAGTCCCGCACGGACCCGTCATTGAAGACCGCGTAGCCGGCGACGCAGTTCAACGCCTCGCCTGGGGTTAAATGCCGGGCCGTGGTGCCAATTATCACCGCCAGTTCCGCCTCGTAATCCAGCCGCTCGGAACATCTCGGCCGGATCATCGGTTTGCCATGTGCCAAAAGCGACGTCCGGCCGCGCATGAACAGTACCGGATAGTCAGGCTTCTCAAAGCCCCCTTCGTCCGCATGGTCAACGTAGTTGAGGCCGAGGCACAAGACCTTTCCAGGGTTGACCACCGGGGTCAGGAGATCAAGCGCGCCCATGGGCGTTCGCGATGCAGCCGACGCCGACGCTGCGTTCCACGCCGCCGCAAGCCGCGCGCTGCCTTCACCGATCAGGTCGTCCAATCGATTGGGCCATCCGGGCCCGAGATCGGCCAGCCTCACGACACCGTCCGTTAGACGGACCCCAAGGGCAGGGTCGCCGTCATGAATGTAGGAGACAAAACGCATGCTTATATCTCGATCAATCTCTAAATGTGGCAATAAAATCGATAATGTAAGAAAATGTTAGTCTGATACGCGGAAGAAGGCTGAAAGCGTCCGACCAGAGCCCCACTTGGGAGTCGACACGCGGATGTGGCAAACATGCGCCGTTGAATGCCAAAGAATGATCGATATAACGAGAAGATGTCGGAAACATCGATTTTCTGGAGGGTCATTGGCTCCGGTTCTAATCAAGGACGGCGGCTGATCCGCCTGGGCGACGGCGGCAGTTCTCTGATCAAGCAGATCGGCGACGAACTGAGCAATGCCCTGCCCCGGTTCCCCACGTCGCTGCCCTGCCGCCGACACCCGAGTTAAGCCAATGGTTGCGAGAAGAAGCCACAGCGCAATCAAGCGTCTTGACGGATCGGGATCGGCAAATCATCGATGGCCTGACCGGCGGCGAAAGCCTGATCGATCGCGCGCTGGATACGGAGGTTAGAAAAGCCATGATCAACCTGGCCGGCCAGTATCTGGTCCGCGAAAGGGCCCAAGACGGCCGACCCGTTGATCCGGTTGCCCGATTTCATATGGGCACCGGTGCGCGGCTTGAACGAATCAATTGGCTGGCCGATACCAGCGCCAAGGGTCTCGCCAAATCGCACGGTCCGATGGTGAACTATCGTTACTTGGCCGACGAAATCGAGGTCAATCGCGAGGCTTTTGCCAAGCACGGCGCCGTCGCAGTCTCGTCGACGGTGCGCCGATTGTTGAGACCTCAACGCTCGGCCGAGCGATCCATCACGTCGCCAGTACCAGCGGAGACCGCGGGGCCGTGACCGAGAACCATCTTTTCGCGCAGTTCCAAACCGCAATCGACCGGCCGGACGCCGTCTTCGTCGAGACCGAGAAGGGCGCGCGCATCACCTATGGCGACATGCTGGCTGAATCCGCCCGCATCGCCTGGGCTCTTAAGGCCATGGGGCTAATGCCGGGCGACCGCGTCGCGGTCCAGGTGGAAAAGTCGGTCGCGGCGTTGATGCTGTACCTGGGCGCCGTGCGCGCCGGTGCCGTCTTTCTGCCGCTAAACACCGGCTACACCGCGTCTGAGGTCCGCTATTTCCTGGAAAACGCGGAACCGACGCTGTTCGTCTGCGACCCCGCCAAGCAGCCTGAGTTGGCCGAAGTGGCATCGGAAGTGGGCGTGCCGCACCTGGAAACCCTGGACGCAGAAGGCGACGGATCATTCGCGGAGCGCTGGTCGCAAGAGCCCGCTGAGTTCGATGACGTGCCGCGCGGGCCTGAGGATCTGGCCGCCATCCTCTACACCTCGGGCACGACCGGCCTGTCGAAGGGCGCCATGCTGTCCCACGACAACCTGGCGTCGAACGCCCATACCCTGCGTCGGGCCTGGCGGTTCACGGCGGACGACGTCCTGATCCATGCCTTGCCGATCTTTCACACCCACGGCCTGTTCGTCGCCACGAACATCACCCTGGTCGCCGGCGGTTCGATGATCTTTCTGCCGAAGTTCGACCCGGACCGTGTGCTGTCGGTGATGCCCCGGGCGACCGCCATGATGGGCGTGCCGACCTTCTACACCAGGTTGTTGGCCCATCCCGGCCTGACGCGCGAGGCGGCCGGCGGCATGCGTCTGTTCGTGTCCGGCTCCGCGCCGCTTCTGGCCGAAACCCATGCCCAGTTCCGGGACCGCACCGGCCACGCGATCCTGGAACGCTACGGCATGACCGAGACCAACATGAACACGTCCAACCCCTATGACGGCGACCGGCGCGCCGGCACCGTCGGCTTTCCGTTGGACGACGTTGCGCTGCGCATCGTCGACCCCGAAAGCGGACAGCGCCTCGACACCGGCGAGGTCGGCGTCATCGAGGTCAAAGGTCCCAACGTCTTTCAAGGTTACTGGCGCATGCCGGAGAAAACGGCGGACGAATTCCGGCCCGACGGGTACTTCATCACCGGTGATCTGGGGGTCATCGACACGGATGGCTATGTCTCGATCGTCGGTCGGGCAAAGGATCTCATCATCTCCGGCGGCTTCAATGTCTACCCCAAGGAAATCGAGAGCGAGATCAACAAGGTCGCCGGCGTGGCGGAGTCGGCCGTGATCGGCGTACCGCATCCCGACTTCGGTGAAGGCGTCACGGCGGTGATTGTCCGCGCGCCCGATCATACGGTTTCCGATACGGCAATCCTGGCCCAACTCGATGGCAAGCTGGCCCGCTTCAAACAGCCCAAGAAGGTCCTGTTCGTCGATGAGCTGCCGATCAACGCGATGGGAAAGGTGCAGAAAAACGTGCTTCGAGACCGCTTTAGGGACACCTATGCACAATAGTTCATTGAATAGGGCAAGGCGCATCGGTTTAATGCGCGCAACTTCGAATAGGTGGGCGCCGGACTCTTGACTGACTTCTTTCAAGTAACTGGACGGTGACATAATGGAAGCCGCGTCGACTGCCGAGTCCTTGACCAGTAGAGCCTATGCCCAGCTGCGCGCGGCCATTATTGCCGGCGATTTGGCGCCGGGGCGGAAGCTGAAGATCGACGAGTTGCGGCAGCTTTACGGCTATGGCGGCAGCCCGATCCGCGAGGCGCTGAGCCTATTGACGTCGGACGGCCTGGTTTCGCGGTTCGAACAGCGTGGCTTCAATGTCGCCGAAGTCAGCCGTCGAGAGTTCAGCGAACTGTTGAAGACCCGCTGTTGGCTTGAGGAGCGGGCGCTGCGCGAATCCATCGCCAATGGCGGCAAGGAATGGGAAGAACGCGTCATCCTGGCCCAGCACTGGTTGTCGCGCGAACCACGTACGCGGAACGACGGCGGCAGTTTCCTTGCCAACGAGGCCTGGGAAGTCCGGCATAAGGAGTTTCACACGGCCCTGATCTCGGCCTGCGGTTCGTCGATCCTGCTGCGCATTTGCGACCAGCTTTACGATCAGAACATCCGTTATCGCATGCTGTCGGGTCCAGCGGCCTATCCCAGCCGAAATGTCGCCGACGAACACGCCGCCATCATGCAGGCGGCCCTCGATCGCGACCCGGAACTCGCGGTTGCCAAGCTGGTCGAGCATTACAACAAGACCGGTGCGTTTTTGGCTGAGCGGCTCTGACGGATTAAGGGTCGCGGCGGACGCACCCAGCGGCCATGATGGCGCGATGGCGCCATCTCTTCCCGACATCGATCAAACCCTCGCCACCACCTTTGGCTTTACCGACTTTCGACCCGGCCAGCGCACCATCGTCGAGGCGCTGATCGGCGGCGAGAGCGTGCTCGCCGTGATGCCGACGGGGTCTGGCAAGAGCCTATGTTACCAGTTGCCGGCCGTCATTTCGTCCGGCACGACGCTGGTTATCTCGCCCCTGCTCGCCCTGATGCGCGACCAGGTCGCCGCCCTGCGCAGGGCCGGCATCGAAGCGGGCTCGCTGTCATCGGCAACGCCACCGCAAGAGGCACGGTCGGCGCTGGATGGCCTTGCGGACGGCAGTTTGAAGCTGCTCTACATGGCACCGGAACGGTTGGCGGCAAACGGTACGATCGGTCTCTTGAAAGGCAAGATCGCGCGCATCGCGGTGGACGAGGCGCATTGCGTTTCCCAATGGGGGCATGACTTTCGACCCGAATACCTGAAGATCCGCGAGGCCGCCGATGCGATCGGCGACGACCTGCCCATCGCCGCCTTCACCGCCACCGCCGATCCGGGCACCCGCGACGAAATCGCCCGGGCCATGTTCCGGCGCGCGCCGAAGATCATCGTCCACGGCTTCGACCGGCCGAACCTGTCGATCGCCATGGAGCCGAAATCCGACTCGCGCCGACAGATCATCGCGTTCATCCGTCAACGTCCGGGCGCCAGCGGCATCGCCTATGTCTCGACCAGGCGCAAGGCCGACCAGCTCGCCGACGGCCTGGTGAAAGCCAACATCCCGGCGATTTCCTATCACGCCGGCCTGGACGGGACGGAGCGCACGGCGCGTCAGGACCGGTTCCAGCGCGAGGACGGTCTGGTCATCGTCGCCACCGTCGCGTTCGGCATGGGCATCGACAAGCCTGACGTGCGCTTCGTCGCCCATGCCGACATGCCCAAGACGATCGAGGCCTACTATCAGGAGATCGGTCGCGCCGGCCGCGACGGTCTGCCGGCCGACACGCTGACCCTATACGGGCTGGACGACATGCGGCTGCGGCGCCTGCAGATCGACCAGTCCGAAGCCCCGGACGCGGTCAAGCGGGCCGAACATCAGCGGCTGTCAGCCCTGCTGGCACTCTTGGAATCGCCGACCTGCCGCTGGCGCATGCTGCGATCGTATTTCGGCGAAGCGTCGGAACCGTGTGGCCGCTGCGATGTCTGCCGTGACGGCATCGTCGAGGCGGACGCGACGACCGAGGGGCGCATGGCGTTGTCCGCCCTGTTGCGCACGGGCCAACGCTTCGGCACGGAACATCTGATAGACGTCCTGCTGGGCGAAGAGACGGACAAGGTCCAGCGGTTCGGCCATGCAGGCCTGCCGACCTTCGGCGTCGGCAAGGAACGAACGCGGCCCGTCTGGCGCGGTATCTTCCGACAGCTCTATGCCGCCGGCATGATCGCCACGGATCGGGACGGCCACGGCACCTGGCACATGACGCCAGAGGCGCGGCCGCTGTTGAAGGGCGAGGTTCCCTTTTCCGTTCGCGCCGACGTCTTTCAGGCGCGCGCCAAGCAAAAGGCGCCGCCGGCGACCAAAGCGGCCCTGTCGGACCTAGACGAGGCCAGCCAGACCCTGTTCGACGCCTTGCGCGCCAAGCGCCGTGAGGTGGCCGAGGCGGAGGAGGTGCCGGCCTATGTCGTCTTCCCGGACCGGACCCTGATCGACATCGCCACAAAGAAGCCGATCGACCGGGCGGCCTTCGCCGACGTGCATGGCGTCGGTCAGGCCAAGCTCGACCGGTACGCCGACATGTTCCTGCCGATCGTGGCCGCACATCTGGGCCAGCCTACCGCTCATTGAGGTTGTAGCGCATGATGCGCCCATGCGGCCCGTCGCGGTCCCGCTCCAACCCGTAACAGTCCCCCGGCGGCCCCTGGCGCAACGCCAGGACATCCTCGATCCGGTCGCGGTCCTCCCGATCGAGGGTCAGGTCGAAAATGGCTTGGTTGGCCGCCAGATGGCGGGTGGAGGTCGCGCCGACGATGGCGGCAGCCGCCCCCGGCCGATCGAGCAGCCAGCGCACGGCCACCTGACCGATCGAAACGCCGTGCCTTGCAGCGACTGCGTCGAGCGCCGACAGGAGCTGTTGAAACAGGTCCCAGCCGCCGAACTCGTCGATGATCAGCTTGTACTTGGTCAACGAGCGGTTGGTGAAGGGCGTTTGCGGTTCCGCCGCGCCCAGCCAGCGCGGCGCAAAAAACCCGCCGGCCAGCGTGCCGTAGCACAAAAGCGCGATGCCATGATCCCGGCAATAGGCGACCATGCCATGCTCCGGCCGGTCGTCGATCAGGGAGTATTGAAGCTGATGCACGGCAACAGGCACCCCGGCATCAAGCAGTTGGCCGAGATGGGCCATGTCGTAATTGGTGACGCCGATGCGATCGATCTTGCCGCGCTGGCGCAGGCCTTCGAGATGAAGCGCGATTTCGACATGGCGGGCGACGGCAAAGTCCCACCAGTGGAACTGGACCAGGTCCAACCGTTCGGCACGCAGCCGCTTCAGCGACCGATCGATGATCCGCTCGACATACGCCCCGTCGCACGTGTCCAGCGCGCCGAGGTCGGGAACGAACTTGGTGTGGATCTGGATCTTGGGCGCCAAGTCCGGGTAGGCCGCCCGGAAATCGCCGATCAGTTCCTCGACCCCGGTATAGTGATCGGCGCAGTCGAAGGTGGTAATGCCGGCCTCGACGAAACGGGCCATGTCGTCGATCGCTTGGGTCCGATCGACGTCGCCATGGCCGCCGGCGAGGTGCCAGCCCCCCTTGATCAGTCGTGAAATGCTGTAGTCGGGCCACAGGTCTGTGCGCTGAATCGCGATCATGAGCCAGTCTTTACCACGGAGACGATTCCGGCAAGGCCGTCGCGTGATCGGCCTCCGCCAGACGCTTCAGCGCCATCCGGTCCACCTTGCTGGACGGCGTCAGCGGCATGGTGTCGAGGAAGACGATTTCCTCCGGCGCCTTATAGCCGACGCGTTGACGCGCAAACGCGATCAAGTCAACCGCGGACGGCCGGTCAATACCTGGCTTCATGGTCACATACGCGCGGACGTTCTCGCCATGGACGAGATCCCGAACGCCGACGACGCCCGCCAGCGCGACAGCGTCATGGGCCAACAACGCGTCCTCGACCTCCTGCGGGAAGATGTTCGAACTGTCATGCACGATCAGTTGCTTGCGCCGGCCACAGAACCAGTAGTAGCCCTGGTCGTCGGCGCGCAGAACGTCACCGGTATCGAACCAGCCATCGAGCCAAACCGCCTTGGTCGCGGCCTCGTCGTTCCAGTAACAGGGCGAGATGCCTTTGAACCTCACCCAAAGCCTGCCCTCAGCGCCGGGCGGAACCTCGTTGAAGTCATCATCGCGGATCGAGGCGGTGAACCCAGGCGCCGTGCGGCCGACCGCGCCGCGCTTTGAGCGGTTCGTCGAGATGTTGATGTGCGACAGTCCGTTCTCGGTCATGCCGTAGATCTCGGTAATCGAGAGGCCGGTCTTGGTCGCGAACTCGTCTGCCAAGGGGCTCGGCACCTTATCGCCGCCGGCGAGCACCAGCCGGACGGAACCGAAGTCGGCGGCCGTCGTTTGGTTCTCCCGCTCCATCTGGAACAGCAATGCGGGCGGCATTTGAAAGATGGTCGGCCGCCATCGTCGCATGAGGTCGAGCGTCTCGGCCATCTGCCCAACCCGGGGAAGCACGATGGCAGCACCGCGGCTGAAGCCGGCAAGGATCATCAGGAACGCGCCGATATGGGACGCCGATGACGCCGGCAGCACGATATCGTCCGCGCTGACCTGATAGGCGCACGCCTGGTTGGCCAGCATCCACCCCAGGTTTTCAAGTGTGTGGGTCACCCCCTTGGCCGCCCCCGTGCTGCCGGAGGTGAAGAAGATGAAGCATGGCGCCGACGGCGCGTGTTGCCCGAACGAAGCCCGGTCCTCCGATGGCAGAAGCAGGCTTTCCACGGTCGGCCCATGCGCGCCCTCGCCGGCTTCGATTCTCAGCGACAAGTCCCCGGCGCGCGCGCTGGCACCAATGTCGGCGCGTCTTTCGGCATGGTAGATGATGGCGGCCGCGCCGCTGACCTCAAGCGCGTGATCGATCTCCGGCGCGGTATAGCGATAGTTCAGCGGCACGGCGACGAGGCCGGCCTTCAACGTGGCCAGATAGTGAATGACGAGCGTACATCCGTTGGGCAACAGGGACGCCACCCGGTCCCCGATCTTCAGGCCAAGGCGCAAGAGATTGCCTGCATACGTGGTGCTGAGAGCATCCAGCTGGCGCCACGACCAAGCGCCCTCGATTGTCGCCAGGCCCGTTTCGTCCGGTGTCCTGTCCAAGCCAGGGCGCAGGATTTGCGAGAGCTCGACCGGCGCCGGCAGGGGTTCGCCGTAGTTTGGCATCAGGGCCTCATCGACGGCGGATAAACCATCCCTGCCGCCGACGGTTTCTAACCAGGCGTCTGGCCATAAACATCGTCCGGCACATGCTCCAGCCAGTCGGTGTGGCTGCCGTCGGCGCTCTCTTGAATGGCAACATGGATCATGCCGATCGTCGGCGAGGCGCCGTGCCAGTGCTTCTCGCCCGGCGGAATCCAAACCGTGTCGCCGGCGCGGATCTCGCGCAACGGGCCGTCCCAGGCCTGCACCCGGCCGACGCCAGACAAGACATGCAGCGTCTGGCCCAGCGGGTGCGTGTGCCAGGCGGTGCGCGCACCCGGTTCGAAGTTCACCCGATAGGATCGGACCTTCGCGGGCTCCGGCGCCTCCAGGATCGGATCCAGCCAAACGGTTCCGGTGAACCAGTCGGCGGGTCCGCGCCGGGTCGGTTCCTCGGCGGGCGATCGAACCTCCATCTTTACGCTCCTTGGTTTCTTGGCGACGTGCCGAAGCGGATTATCGCGTGGGTGACGAGATAAAGCACGATCGCGTTCAGCACGTGCCAGAAGAAATGGGTGCCGAGGGGATAGATGCTGCACAAGGGCTCATCGATCATCCGCAGGGTCAAGGAAACCGCGAACAAGCCCGCCGCCACCAGCACCGCCGGTCCGGCCGCGTGCCGTCGTGCGACGACCAAAAACAGACCGATCGCGGCCATGGTGATCAGCGCCGCGATGTAGGGTCCGCCGGGCACCCCAATCAGCGCCGGCGGCACGATGGCCAGCACCAACACGACCAGAATCGCGATCAGACCGCCCCAATAGGGCAGACCCACCAGCCGTGTGACCGCCAGGTAAGTCGCCGCCAGGATAAACAGGCCGATCGGAATCACATCGGCCAGCGCCGCCCAGCGCACGGCGAACGTGTGAAACAGAAAACTGCCGATCCCAATGGCGAGGACCAGCAGCACCAGGATCCAGTTCGCCGGGTCGTGGTTGGGCCGGCGCCGCGCGCGGGACAGCTCAACCGCCAGCACCAAAGCGGCGATAATGAAGGCGAGGTTGGTGACGGCGTTGATCGGCTCGGCCCAAAAGTCCGGGCCGACCCGTTCGCAATAGATGTCGATATGGTCGTGTTCCATGTCCTGATCAGGGTAACCGGTCGGCAAGGGCGATCAACCAGCCTCCCTGTACAAATCGCCGCACATGGTCACACTGTGGCACCGACACTGGCCGCTTCGATGAATAGAGACAAGGCACCATGGCTTTCGACTCGCTGCCCCCGCAATCGCCCATCAACCCGCGCGCGGACGCCTATGCCGAAACGGCGTTGATCCTGTCAAAGGAAGCGGCCGCCAGTTGCCGATGCGTGCTCGACGTGCCCTATGGCGACGATTATTGGCAGAAGATCGACCTCTACCTGCCGGACGATCCGTCGGCGACGGGGCTGCCGGTCTTCTTGAACCTGCACGGTGGCGGCTGGACCCACGGCTATAAGGAATGGCTGGGTTTCCAGGCCCCGCCGATCGTCAGCCTACCCGCGATCTACATCTCCGTCTCATACCGGCTGGCGCCGGATCATCTCTATCCGACCCCGTTGGAGGACACCTTCCGGGCGCTGAAATGGACCGTCGACCATATCACCGACCATGGGGGCGACCCGAACCGGATCTTCATTGGCGGCCATTCGGCCGGTGGCCACCTGTCCAGCCTGGCGACGCTGCGGCGAGACATGGCCGCCGACTTCGGCCTGCCGGACAATGTGATCAAGGGCTGCTTTCCGGTCAGCGGGGTCTACGAGATCGACTTTGAAGACGCCGACCTGAAGGAATGGGCCGAGGGGCCTGGCAGCGTCATGCTGCGCAGTCGCGACGATGCGAAGGCGGCCAGCCCGATCACCCATATCGAGGGCAATCGAACGCCGTTCTACATCACCTGGGCCGACGGCGACGGCATCTATGCCACAGTCACCGGCCCCAGAATGGTCGAGGCCCTGTCACGGCAGCCGGGGCGGGTCGCGTGGCACGTCTTTGAGGACAAGAACCACTTTTCCGTCAATCTCGACACGGCCGACGAAAACAACCGCTGGGTCCAAACCCTTCGATCGTGGATGACGGCAAACTAGGCGGGTTATGCCTATGCAAGGCAGCGCACCAAGACATGAGGTGAAGCGCGTCAGCATTATGGGCGCCGGCCGCATCGGCGGGCCGGTGATAGACTTTGTTCGCGGCAGCGACCCTTGGCACCTGGCCGCCGTGTTGGTCCGCAGGGATCGGCCATCTGCGGGGCCCAAGATCACGTCTGACGCGGATGCCTTCTTTGACCTTAAGACCGACCTGATCATCGATGCCGCCGGGCCGGACGCACTGCGCGCCCACGGGGAGCGGGCACTGGCGCTGGCCAATGTCTGGACGATCAGCGGCACGGCCCTTTCGGACCCGGACCTGATGCGGCGATTGTCCAAGATCGGAGAGGCGACCGGCCACCGCCTGCGCATCCTGCCCGGCGCGATCGGCGGCCTGGACGCGGTGTCGGCCTTGGCGCGTGACCCGTCGATGCGGCTTGGCATCTACGGCAAGAGTCCAGAACCGATCGACGCGCCGGCCAACGCATTTTCCGGCTCGGCGCGGGAGGCATCGGCACGGTTCCCCACCATGGTGAATGTTGCCGCTGCGGCCGCCCTCGCCGGCCCCGGCCTTGACGCGACATCAGTCACCTTGAGGGGTGATAGCGCGGGACAAGGGCATCATCTCGGCATCCGGGCCGAAGGTTCCTACGGTCGCTTAACCGTGGATATCGACATACCGCCGGATCTTGGCACCGGCGACCGCAATCCGGTGTCGGCATCGATCATTGCCGCCCTTGTGCGCGAAACGCAGACCATCTGGGTTGGCTAGGCAGGAGGGGAAGTGATGGCCGACAGCATGTCGCCGGAAGACGAGGTGAAGCGGCTGCACGACGACCTTCAGGTCTGGATTGGCCAGGGTGACGCCTCACGCTGGGCCACGTTCGAGTCCGCCCTGGCCGACGATTTCGTTCAGATCGGCCCCGACGGCGTCGCACGGGATCGCGCCACAGTGCTCGATCTCGTCGCTGGATTGAAAGGCATTGCCGGCCCCACCTTCGTCATCGAGATCAAAGAGGCGAAGGCGCGGACGCTCGGCGGCGGATATGCCTTGGTCAGCTATCGCGAGGTTCAGCGCGGCGGTTCCAGGGACACCGATCGCTGGTCGTCCGCGCTGCTCGGCCGCTCGTCGACGGGCGCGTGGCGCTGGCACCATCTGCACGAATGCTGGGCCGGTTAGACCATGTTCCACCCCAGCTCGGCCGACCTGGCGCACAACTTTCGGGCCGGCATGCATGTGATCATCACCGGCTCCGGCTCCGCGCTGATCGATCCGGAACGGGGCGGCGCCAGTGCAGCCGTGATCGTCGACGGCGTGATCCTGCAATTCGATTGCGGTCGCGGGGTGATGGAGAATTTAGCGCGCGTCGGCATCAATCCGGTCGATATCGACCATCTGTTCTTCACCCACCTGCATTTCGACCACATCGCCTCGTTCGGCTATTTCGTGATTTCCACTTGGATCGCCGGCCGCCAGCGGGCGCTGCCGGTCTATGGACCGGCGGACACGCGCGAAATGGCGGAGACGCTGATCTTCGGCGGGCATTTCGTCGATGTCCGTTTCGCCCGTGGCCTGGTCGCGACATGGCCGGATGATGTTCCCGGCCGGCCGCGCGACGAACCGCCGATCGAGATTCGGGAAATCGGCCCCGGCATCGTGATGCAAACCGATGACGTGACGGTAACGGCGGTCGCCGTGCCGCATTTTCAACATCTGGGTGTCCAAAGCCTCGGCTATCGCGTCGACAGCGCCCACGGCTCGGTCGTCATCACCGGCGATGGCAGGCCGTCCGACGCGATGATCGAACTGGCCCACGGCGCCGACGTTCTGGTCCATGAATGCGCCAAGCCGGACGCGGATATGGTCACCGGCGGCAAGCTGACCCGGTCCAAGGCGACCGATACCCCCTCCGGCCCGCATACGACGCCAACCTGGCTGGGACGGGTCGCGCGCGACGCCAAGATCAAGCATCTGGTGCCGACCCATCTCGGCCCGTTCCGGTCCGTACCGGCGGCCTTCGCCATGTCCCGCACCTATTACGGCGACACCCAACCGGGCCCCGATTTCTGGGCGACCTATGAACGCCGTATCCGCGAGACCTATGACGGTCGCCTGACCCTCGCTTACGACGGGCTGGTGATCACGGTCGCTGAGTAGGCAACTGGCACCACGCCGCAATTGAGCGGCCAGCAAAATCTGTTATAATCAATTCAATAGAAACAATTCGACGTCGGGCATCGGGTTCCCAATGCCGGGACGGTCGTTAGCGGCCAGCAAAGGGGGAGAGCATGTTGGACGACGCGCCCGTTGAGTGGATGTATCGGACCTTGTTCCGCATCCGCTTTTTCGAGGACCGGGTGCAGGAGTTGGCGCGCACCAACGCCGTGCCCGGCTATCTGCACACCTATCTGGGGTCGGAGGCGATCGCCGTCGGCGTGATGGCCGCGCTGCGCCAGGACGACTGGATCACCTCGACCTATCGCAGCCACGGCCACGCGATCGCCAAGAACGTCTCGCTCTACTCCATCGCGGCGGAAATCCATGGCCGCACCACCGGCACCTGCCAGGGACGTGGCGGCAGCATGCATATCTCGGACTTCGACAAGGGCATGCTAGGCGCGCTCGGCATCGTCGCGGCCGGCCCGCCACTGGCCTTGGGCGCGGCGTTGCAGGAACGCCGGTCCGGCAGCGACCGGATCGCCGCCTCGTTCTTCGGCGACGGCGCGCCCCATAACGGCGTGTTTCACGAGGCCGCTGGCCTGGCCAAGCAGTGGGACGCGCCGGTCCTGCTGGTCTGCGAGAACAACGGCTATGCCGAGGCGACGGCGACCGACTGGCACCTCAACACCGACACGGTGGCCGACATGATGTCCGCCTATGCCATCCCGGCCGAGACGGTCGACGGCATGGACATGTTCGCGGTCTATGCGGCGGCCAAGCCGGCCGTGAACCGGATGCGCGCCGGCGGCGGCCCGGAGCTGATCGAGTTACTGTCCTACCGTTTCTCCGGCCAGTATGAGGGCGACAATCAGGCCTATCAGCCGCCGGAAGAAATCGCCGAAGCCAAAAAGCGCGACCCGGTGCTGCTGGCGCGGGAACGGGCTACGCAGATGGGGTTGAACGCGGAGGCATTAGCCAAGATGGAGGCCGAGGTGCACCAGGAAGTCGACGATGCCTTCGCGGCAGCCGAAAAGGACCCCTGGCCCGAACCCGAGGACGCCTTGAAGGACGTCTATGTCGACTATCCGGAGGGGCAGATCCGCTATGCGTGAGCTTACCGTCAAGGACGCCATCAACGAGGGCCTGCGCCAGTGCATGGAGGCAGACCCCAACGTCGTGTTGTTCGGCGAAGACATCGCCGGGGGGCAGGGCCGCGACGATCATCCCGGCGCCATGGATGCCTGGGGCGGTCCGTTCGGCGTCACACAGGGATTGTGCACGCAGTTCGGCCGCGAACGGGTGCGCGACACGACGATCGCTGAGGCCGGTTTTTTCGGCGCCGCCGTCGGTGCCGCCATGGTCGGCATGCGCCCGGTCTGCGAGCTGATGTATGCCGATTTCGCCGGCGTCTGCTTCGACCAGATGATGAACCAGGCCGCCAAGATGCGCTACATGTTCGGCGGCAAGCAGCGGGTGCCGATGGTCATGCGCACGGTCGTCGGCGCCGGCTTTCGGGCGGCGGCGGAGCACTCGCAAACGCTGTACTCCCTGTTCGCCCATATTCCGGGCCTGAAGGTGGTCGCACCCTACAGCGCGGCCGACGCCAAGGCGCTGATCATCGCCGCCATTCAGGATGACGACCCGGTGGTCTTTCTGGAACACAAGCGGCTCTACATGGAAAAGGAGCCGGTCGACGAAGCGATGACGCCGTTGCCGCTGGGCCAGGGCGTGGTCCGGCGCGAAGGTAAGGACGTTACCATCGTGGCCGTTCAGCGCATGAACCTGTTCGCCCTACAGGCGGCCGAGTCGCTGGCCCAGGACGGCATCGAGGCGGAGATCATCGATCCGCGCACCTATTCGCCACTGGACGAGGATTTGATCCTCAGCTCGGTCGCCAAGACCGGTCGTCTGGTCGTGGTCGATGAAAGCTACCCGCGATGCTCGCTGGCCGCCGATATCGCCGCACTGGCCGCCGAACGGGCGTTCGGGTCGCTGAAGGCGCCGGTCGCGCGGGTCACGGCGCCGCACACGCCGGTGCCGTTCAGCCCGCCGATGGAGGACTATTTCATCCCATCGCCGGAGCGCATAGCGCGGCGTGTGCGCGAAACAGTCAGCTTCTAACGCCCGTCCATGCGGCCCGCTACGCACAAATACCTGGCCGTCTATCAGGATCTGCGACGCATGATCGAAGGCGGCCGCTACACGGTCGGCAGCCGGCTGCCCAGCGAGGGCCAGCTGACGATCGGCTTCGCCGTCAGCCGGATCACCGTGCGTCACGCCTTGGAAAAGCTGGTCACGGAGGGCTTTCTGGACCGTCGCCAAGGCAGCGGCTACACGGTCGTCGCCCAGTCGCCGCCCCAGCACAACTGCCTCTCATCCTTCACCGACGCGGTCTACAAGGCCGGCAAGACGCCCTCCTCGCGCCTGGTCGACCTGGCCCGGGTCACGGGTGCGGACAGGCGGGATGCACCGGCCGGATTGAGGTCGGCGAGTAGCCTCTTGAGGATCGAGCGGCTGCGCTGCATCGATCAACGGCCGGCCATGCTGGTGCGCACCTGGATGCCCACCGCCCTTGCGGCTTCTGCCGAACCGTCGGACTTTCCCGAGGATGGGCCGGAACAGTCCATGCTGCGCATCCTCAAGGAACGCTTCGGCCTCGACTGGGCCTGGGCGTGCGAGGAAATCAGTTCCCTGGCGGCCCCCAAACCCGTCGCTGATCTGTTGTCGATCGACGCAGGCACCCCGATCTTGAATCAGGCCTGCACGGCCTTTGATGCCGATGAGACGATCGTGTTTCATGAAGAGTTGTTTCGAAAGGACAAGGTCAGTTTCGAGCTGCGACCCGTGCGGCGCGAAGTCCTGACCCAGACACCGATGAAAAAGGCGATCGGCCAATGACCGATACCCAACCGACCATTGCGCTGATCAAGGCCTCGCTGCCGACCTATTTCCCGGTCGACTACGGTGTCTTCGACGGCGCCGAACGCGCTTTGGCCAGGCTGGCGGCGAGCGAAGGCTTTCGCCTTCACGTCGAGGCCGAGATCCCCATGGATGGGCGCCAGACAGATGCCTGCCTCGACCGGTGCCGGGCGGCGGGCGCCGATTTCGTCCTGCTGCTGCATGGCGGCTTCACCATGGGCGATGTCGCCAGGGCGGTGGCGGCATCCGGCCTGCGGGCTGGCTTTTGGGCAACGCCGGAGCCGGTGCGCGAGGGCGACATCAAGCTGAACAACTATGTCTCGCTGAACATGAGCCTGTCGATCGCGCGGCGGCTGCGGGATCTCTCTCAAGCGCCGGTGCAATGGTACTACGGCGCCCCGGACTCCAACCTGTTCGCCGATAGGTTCAAGGCAACCGTGACCGCCTTGAAGGCGATCAAGGCGCTGAGCCAAGCCCGCATCGGCGTGATCGGCGGCCTGGCCCCGACCTTCTACAATATGGAGGTTTCGCCCAACGCGCTGCATCGCCGTTTGGGCGTCGACGTGGTTTACCACGATCTGGACGAGTTCACCGGTCGGCTGGCCGGGATCGACGCGGCCCGCGCGGCGGTGGAGCGGGATGCCATGTTGGCGGCGGCCCCCGCCGACGGGGTCAGCGACGAGGCGATGGAGATGTCGGCACGCATGGCGCTGGCGCTGCGCGACATGGCGCAAGAGCATGGCCATGCCGCGCTGACCGTCAGCGATTGGCCGAGGCTTCAGGAATATCCCGGCCTGCATCCGGGCGCCGCCTTCACCTGGCTGGAAGAGAAGGACGGCCTGCCGGTGGTTAGCGAGGGTGACGTTTTGGGCGCCGTCACCCAACTTGTCGCGCGCTCGATCACCGGGCGGCCCGGCTACTTGCTGGACATGACCGACCCTGACGTTGAGGCCGAGGCGCTGCTGATGTGGCATGGCGGCGGCGGGCCGCTCTACCTTGCCGACGAGGGCGGCGCCCGCTGGATCAACCACCCGATGCTGGGGCGCAGCGACCCCGAAGGCGCGCGCTTCGGCGCCATCGCAGACCTGGTCTTCAGCGACGGCCCCGTGACCGCCTTTCGGGTCGGCGAGGACGCCGGCGCGCTCTTTGCCATGCAGGCGCGCGTCGAGGGCCGATCGCCGTCCGGTTTCACCGGCTGTCGCGGCTGGCTGCGCGAATTCGAGATCGCGGGCGAGGCCGCCTCGCTCTTGGACGTGGTCCACACCACCATGGCCCATGGCCTGGAACACCACTTCGTCCTGGTGCCGGGGCACCACGCCGCTGCCTTGATCGAGTTCGCCTCGTGGACCGGACAAAGGCTGTTTCGGCGGGTGCCCTACGCACCCTATCTGGTCGCCGACGACTATCGTGGGGAGCGGCACTGACATGGTCAAACTGGGCGTTCATCTGGCGCTTTGGACCCGCGACTGGTCCGACGACATCCTGCCTTATGCCGAGAAGGCCAAGTCGATCGGCTTTGACGGTGTCGAAATCTCGCTGCTCGGCAATGTGGCGGCCGCGCCGGAGGCGACGGGAGAGGCCATCCGCGCGATGGGGCTGGAGGCCACCTGCACCACCGGTCTCGGCCCGGCCACCGACCTCGCCAGCGAAGACCCGGCGGTCCGGGCGGCCGGGGTCGATGCGCTCAGATCCTCGATCGACGTGACCGCGCGGCTCGGCAGCCCACAGCTGACCGGCGTCATCTACGGGGCGTGGGGTGTCGTTGCGCCGGGCAAGCGTCAAGATCGCCTGGCCTGGGCGCGCGACGGGCTGGCCGCAGTGGCCGGCGACGCCGAGGCCGCCAACGTCCAACTGGGCATCGAGGCCATCAACCGCTACGAGACCGATCTGGTGAACACGGCCGACCAGGCCGTCGCTTTGGCCGAGGCGGTCGGCTCCAGCCATGTGGGCGTCCTGCTCGACAGCTATCACATGAACATCGAGGAGGTGCTGCCCGCCGACGCGATCCGACGGACCGGGCAGTGGCTGCGTCATTTTCACATGACCGACAATGATCGCGGCGCGCCCGGCGGCGGGCTGATCGACTTTGCCGCCCAGGCGCGGGCCCTTGCCGAGATCCGCTATGACGGCTGGGTCACCACCGAGATGTTCATTCTGCCGGATGTGAATGTCAGCGCGGACCTGACGATTTGGCGCGCGATCGAACCTGGCCCGGACGAAGCCGCGCGGGCAGCCTTGTCCCACATGCGAAAGACCTTTGGATGACGGGCGCGATGGACCGCGACCAAGCGGTCGACCTCATGGTGCGCCTCGACCGGCGCTTTGCCGACGCCAAGGACGAGCTGAACGCGCTTGATGCCGCTGTCGGCGACGGCGATCACGGCACGACGATCCAGCGGGGTATGGCTGCCGCCTTGCAAGCCGTCCAAGCGGCCGATTGCGCCTCCGCCGGCGCGGTGTTCAGAGTGGCCGGTGATGGGTTTCAGAAAGCCTCCGGTGGCGCAGGGGGCCTGCTGTTCGCCCAGATCTTCAAATCCATCGGCCAAGCCGCGGGGGACGGCGATGTCGCCCTTACCGATCTTGCCAAGGGACTGGCCGGTGCGGAGGCGGTGATCGCGCGTTTCGGCCGCGCCCAGCGGGGCGAGAAGACAATGCTGGATGCCTTGGGACCGGCGGCCGATACCCTAGCCAACGGCGGCGACCTGGCGAAGGCGGCGGCAAGCGCCGCGAACGGTGCGGCAGCGACGCGTGACATGGCCGCCACGCAAGGACGGGCGCGTTTCGTCGCGGATGGCGGGCGCGGCCACATCGATCCGGGCGCCCAGTCGGTGGCGCTGATCGTCGAAACGCTGGCCACCGTTTAGCGCCACAACCCAAGAGGCGGCGTAAAGGGGAATCCCATGAAAAAGATGCTGAACAAGGTCGAGGAAGCCGTCGACGAGATGATCGACGGTTTCGTCAAGGCGAGGCCCGATCACGTCAAGCGCTGGGCCGGCAATCCGCGCGTCGTGGTACGCGCCAACCAGAAGGGGCCGGGCAAGGTCGGCCTCGTGATCGGCAACGGCTCCGGCCACGAGCCGATCGCTGTCGGCTGGGTCGGCGACGGCATGCTGGACGCCAACGCGGTCGGCGACATTTTCGCCGCACCGCCGCCGGAGCTGATCTGCGATGCCATCCGGGCCGCCGATAGCGGCGCGGGCGTGCTGCTCTTGATCTCCAACCATGCAGGTGACGTCATGAACGGCGAGGCGGGTGCGGACCTCGCCCGCGCGGCCGGCATCGAGGTCGAAACGCTGTGGATGTATGACGACATCTCCTCCGCCCCGCGCGATCAGCTCGATCGGCGGCGCGGCGCGCCCGGTACGACGTTCATTTATAAGATCGTCGGCGCCCGGGCCGAACAGGGCGCCGGCCTGCAAGAACTGAAGACCCTTGGGGAGAGCGTGCGCGACGCCACCTGCACGCTCGCGGCGTCGCTGACACCCGGCGTCTCGCCGCTGACCCGCCTGCCGATGTTCACCCTGCCGGAGAACGAGGTCTTCGTCGGCATGGGCGTTCATGGCGAGCCGGGCGTTGCCAGCATGCCGGCCGGTGCCGCCGACGACATCGTCGCCTTCATGGCCGGCAAGATCCTGGACGATCTGCCATTCCGCCAAGGCGATGCCGCGCTCGCCATGGTCAACGGCATGGGCGGCACGACCTTGATGGAGTTGCTGGTGATTTACCGCAAGTTCGCCGAGTGCCTTGGAGAGCGCGGCGTCGAGCTGGCCGCCGACCCGTTGATCGGCACCTATGTCACGACCCAGGAAATGGGCGGGTTCTCCCTGTCTCTATGCCGCGTCGAGCCGTCAATGGTCGCGCTGTGGAAAGAACCGCAAAGCGCGCCGTTCTTTGCCATGTGACAGCGCAGCCCGAACAGCCCATCAGAACAGAATGATCGCCAACAGAAAGATCACGTATAGGCCGACGAAGACCATCGGCACGATCGCCTCCTGGCGGGCGATGGATTTGTACTCGCTGTAGGCCGGCCCTTTCTTGATCATCCGCCATTCGTCGGTGTAGGGCGCGACGGGAAATCGGGCCTCCATCTCCGTGATGACATCGAAGCGGGCCTTGGTCAGGATGCGATAGGACCGGGTCAGCAGCCACCAGACGGCGCAGACGATGATGCCGGCGATCGGTAGCGCGACGAGCCAGAAATTGCCGCCGGGCTCCAGTTCCAACAGCGCGCCGGTGACGCTCGAAATGCCGGCATTCACGGTCAGGAAATAGCGGCTGTTGGCGCCGCGCCGATTGATCAAGGCTTCGGTCTGGCCGGCATAATACAGGTAGAGCTTCATCAGCATCGACCCGTCGGCATCCGGGAACTTCTCGACCGCCTTCGGCGCCGCTTCCGCCGCTTGGTCACCGTCGCTCATTCAAGATCCTCGCAGCCTTCGACGCGCAGATTGTATTCACACTCTTCCACGGGCGAGAGCGGGTCCAGCACGTCCACGACAGAGACGGCATAATCCCAAAGCTCGTCCATCGACTGGAAATGTCGCCAAATCCTGGCCGTGCGGTCGCGCGACGCGGTCACGATCAGCGCGCCGTCGCGGGAGAACGCCGCCGACAGGACCGGACCGCTGTGCCCCGCCATGACCGCGATCAGATCGCCGCTTTCGACATCCCATAGCCGCACGGTCTCATCCGTCGAGGCGGTGACGAGGCGATCGCCGTCGGGCGAGAACGCTACCGAATGAACGGCCGAGTCATGATCGGACAAGACCTGCTCTTCGGCCCCGGTAGCGGCGTCCCACAGCCGGGCCGTGGCATCCGTCGATGCCGTTGCGATACGGCTGCCGTCGGGCGAGAACGTAGCGGCGGTTACTGCCCCTTCGTGGCCTTCCAGTTGCAGGATCTCCGACCCGTCGTCGGCGTTCCACAGCCTTGCGGTGTTGTCCGACGAGGTCGTCAGCACCCGGTCGCTGTCCGGCGAAAACGACACGGACGTGACCTGATCCCCGTGACCGTCCAGCACCGCGCGTTCGCCGCCATCGGCCGCATCCCAGAGCCGGGCTGCACCGTCCTGTGCGCCGGTCACGATCTGGCTGCTGTCCGGTGAGAAGGCGGCGCGGTTGATCGCGCCTTCGTGGCCGTCGAGCACGGCGATCGCCTCTCCGGTCGCGACGCGCCACAGCCGTGCGGAACGGTCGCGGGAGGTCGTGACCAGTTGCCGCCCATCGGGCGAGAAGACCGCGTTGGAAATGTCATCGCCGTGACCCTCCAAAGAGGCGATCGGCTCTCCGGTCTCGGCGTTCCATAGCCGCGCGGTGTCGTCCTGAGAGGCGGTAACGATCGTCGTGCCGTCGGGCGAGAACAGCGCGGTCGTCAGCGGTTCTGCGTGGCTATTGAGATCGGCCAAGGTGCGCTGCTCGGCAATGTTCCAGACCCGCGCGGCATTGTCCGGCAACGCGGTGATGATGTGCCTTCCATCGGGGGACAGTGAGACGGCCGATGCCGTGCCGACGAAATCGTCGATCAGCGTCACCTCCGTCCCGTCCGCCGCGTCCCAGAGCCTGGCCGCGTTGTCGAGGCCGGCGGTGACGACACGGCTGCCGTCGGGCGAGAACGCGGCTGTCACCACATCGTCGTCGTGGCCACGCAAGACGGCGATCTGCAATCCGGTCCGTGCGTTCCAAACCCGCGCCGTATCGTCCCACGAGCTGGTTACCACTCGGGTCTCGTCGGTCGAGAACGCGGCGTTGGAGACGATGTCCGAGTGGCCGCGCAAGACGGCCTGGGACGCGCCCGTGACCGCGTCCCAAATGCGCGCGGTGTCATCTGCGGAAACGGTCGCCACAAGACGTCCGCCGGGCGAGAACCGCACCGCGAGGATATCGGCCTCATGGCCGCGCAGCACGGCGATCAGCCCGGCATCCCGCGCGTCCCACAGGCGCGCCGTGTTGTCCGAGGCAACCGTGATGATCCGGGTGCCGTCCGGCGAAAAGGCAGCTTGCGTCAGGCTGGCGCGATGGCCACCGAGCATGGCGATCTCCTCGCCATCATGGGCCGACCATACCCGCGCCGTCTCATCCTTCGAGGTTGTGACCAGCCGCGAACCATCGGGCGAAAACGCGGCAAAGGTGACCGAGCCATTGTGGCCCTCAAGCCGGTTTGCCTCGTCGCCGGTTTCCATGTCCCAAAGGCGCACCGACCCGTCCGATGCGGCGCTGGCGGCAATGGACTCCGCGGGTGCATAGGCCATGAAGCCCTGGTCGCCAGGCACCTCCAGAGACGTGGTCACCGCCGAGCCGTCCGCGGTCCAGGTTTGCACCGTTCCGTCGTCGGCGGCGGTGATGATCTCCGCGCCATCGGCGGAAAAGCCCACCCAGCCCATCGGCAGGTCATGATTGCCCAGCACGGCCAGTTGCGCGCCGCTGTCGGCGTCCCACAAGCGCGCTGTACCATCCCAAGACGCGGTCAAGATCCGACTGCCGTCCGGCGAAAACCGCGCTGATGTCACGAGATCCTCATGACCGCGCAGCACCATCGTCTCGCGCCGGTCCAACAGGGCCGCGGCAAGCACGCGCGGCACCTCCATAATCTCGGCGATGTCGGGCCAGCCATCCGGGTTGGCCTGCGGCATGGCCCTCAGCGCGACATCGATGGCCTCGCCGATGTCACCATCCTTGAACAGCATTTCGGCCAGGATCGCGCGCGACCGGGCTTGTTCGACCTGAGACTGATACAACGCCACTTCGGCCGAATCGCGCTGCTGTTCGGCAATCACCGCCTGCCAAGCCGCCGCGGCTGAAAACACGACCAGCAAAAGAATGGCGGCCGCCGCCGACCAGCGGATCCATTTGCGCTGACGCTCGCGCTTCATGCGGGCCCGGTCGGCTTGATCGACGCTGCGATCGATGAAATCCCGATTGGCGTCGGACAGTTCATCACCCCGTTGGGCGCGCCACTCGCGCGCCGTCGTCAAGGCCAGGCCCATCAGCAGCGCCTGGTCCTTCTGGTCCTTGTCGGCGTCTTCCCAGGCCAGACGTGCGGTTTCCAGCTGGCCCTTCCAGATCAGGAACTCCCGCTCCGCATCCAGCCATTGGGACAGGCGCGGCCAATGGCGCAAAAGCGCCTCATGGGCCACTTCCGCGACGGGTTCCTCGTCCGCATCGCTGGTGGTCAGCAATCGCCAGTCGCTGCCAGCCAACTCGTCCGCCAGGGCCCATTCCGCGTCGGTGCAATCTGATCGCTGCGCGCGCCGCCGTACCGGCTGACCCTCACGCGGCACATGCGCCAGGCGCAGCGTCAACAGGCGGCGCAGCGTATCGGTATCGTCGGGATGCAGCTCCAGGAACCGCTCGGCCCGGTCGACCAAAGGTCGGCTGACATCGACCACGCGAAACGGAAAATGCAGTGTGCCGGTCGATGCGTCATCGCGGCGCATCTGCTCCCAAGCATCCTGCATCAGATAGGACAGCATCGGCAGGCCACCCGGCTCCTTATAGGTCGCCTCGGCGATCACCGATACGATGTCCGGATTTTCAAACCGCACGCCCAGCCGTTCGGCCGGCTCGCGCACGACCCGCTCTATCTGCTGCCTGGTCAGCGGTGGCACGTCGATGCGGTCGCCATTGGCGAAGAACGGTTCATCGGCCTGCCACTGGCCGTAATAGTCGGCGCGCAGGCTGGCCATAACCATGATGTCCGGATGGCTGACGGCGTCCCCGATCAGCCGGGAAAAAACAGTGGCGTCATCCGGCTCGGCCCTGGTGTAAAGCTCCTCGCCCTGATCGACGTAAAGGATGGCCTTAGTCGGGGGCTCAGCACCCGTGCGGCGGGCGATTTCCTCGCGGGCAGCCCGCGCCAGCTCGGTCAGGTTGGACCCTTCGCGAAACAGCTTCGCCCAGGCACTGGCTTCGCGCTCGATCTCGCTGGGCGAGTCCAGCCAAGTGCGCGCGATCGATCGGGCGAGTTCCTTGCATGGCTTGACCCCTGGGGTCACGACGACCGGCAGCCAGCCGGGGCTGGTTTCCATGTCGACCGGCCATTCGCGGTCAAGGTCGCCCGGCCACATCCGGCTGCGCAATGCCGCCAGCACGCCGGCAAAGGCGACCGACGACTTCCCGACGCCAGAGCTGCCGATCAGCGTATGGATGCGGTCCGGCCGTTGCCTGAACGCCTCCAGAACCTCGCCCGTCAACGCCTCGCGGCCGACGAAGAAGGCCGAATCCTCGGTCTTCATCGCCGGCAGGCCGGCATAGGGGTTGACCTGCCGCCACAACGGTTCCGCCTCGGCGCCTGCGGGAATGCCGGCGCCGTCCATGGCGGACAGGATCTGCCCGATCACCTCCTCAAACGGATGCCGCTCGAAAATCAGCCGGTGGAAATGGTCCAGAAACGGCAGGCCGGGCAAGCGCTCGGCCAGTGCGATGGGGGCGATTAGCGGTCGCCCCGCCTTGCGGTTGCGCTTCAGCGCATCATAGTACTCGATTTCCTGCCAGTCGCCGACCCGCTCACCCAACAGCAGCACGACCGCGTCGGCCTGGGCCAGTTCCTGGCCCAGCAGGTCCATCCAATAGGCACCGACCTGATTGCGTTCCGGCGCGAAGTAGATGTCAAGATCAGGGCGTGCCTGCTTCAGCGCTTCGCAGATGCGCTCGGCGATCCGACGATCGCGATTATTATAGCTCAAGAAGACATGCATCGGCTTCATCATGTCATCTTTTGGCCGACCGGTCGCGCAGTATATCCACAATGTCCACGCAATCGAATACCGGCCAAGTCGTGGGTATGACTGACATTTACACGCATGACGTCAGCGTGCCGTCAAATCGCCTTGCTGTCGGTTAGCCTCAAGCGGTGGCTGAACACCCGCTCATGACGGAACAGGCAGCCGCTTTGGATTGATCGCAACGACATCGAAGAAGTCCTCTGACATCCGAAACGGCGCCAGTTTGTCGTCCGGCTGGCGGCTGGTCAGGCGAAAGAGACTGAAGCCCTGGGACGCCAGGTAATCCGTCATTTCCAAGAAGCGCGCGCGCCCGTCCGGCGTCTTCGTCGCATGGCCCTTTTCGACGATCAGCATCTTCACGATACCGGACGCAATCAGGTCCTTGCCACCGGCCACCACCTCCGGTTCCAGGCCTTCGACATCGATCTTGATGACCAGCGGTCGGCCTTTCAGGTTGGGCCGCAGCCTGGGCAGCACGTCCAGCGACACCGTCGGCACCAGAAGTTCCGGCGGCCGCTTGGCCTGATCCGGCGAATTGCGCCCCAGCACGCTGTGACCCATGCTGCCCATGCCGCCCATCAGCGGCGCCAGGCCGATACCGTTGCCCGCTGCCGCCGCGATCGGGATCACCCGTCGGCCCAGGTCATTGACCGCGATCGCCGTGGTCAGGACCGTCAAATTCTGAGGATGTGGCTCCAACGGCAGAACATAGACATCCCGCGGGCCCACGGTGGCAGCGGTCAGGGAATGGACACCCCAATGGGCGCCGATGTCGATGAAGGCATCGCCCCGGGCCAAGGCCTTCAGCACCGTGCGCCGCAGCGCGATTTCGTACCCGCCCTCGCTTTGCTCGCGCAGCGCCAGAGCCCGGCCGCCGGGGTCCTTTTCGAAGCCTTGCGGCAGGGCGAGCCTGAAGGCGGGGGTACCGGATCGATCTGTGAAGATGGATCGCAACAGCAGGTAGTTGCCCGGGCCTCTTTCCAGGTTGAAGTTGGCCATTGGGCGACCCAAGCGGTAAGTGTGCGTCGATAGAGGTTGGACCAGACCCTAGCCCCACCGATTGGACAGGACAAGGATCTGTTCAGGCCACCGCGACGCCGGAATGCCGCTTCAGAAACGGCAGGAACTGCGGAAAGACCTCGTCGGCCACCCGCTCGCCCATGAACGGGTCTTGGTGGCCATAGCCGGCCAGAATCAACCGGTCGTGCGGATTGTCGGGCACGCGTTCCAGCAACCGATTGTAGCAAACGAGGTTGGAATCGGTGAACACCTTGTTGGTTTCGCCGGTGACAAACAACACGGGCGTCGCAATATCCTTCGCGTACTGGAAGTAATCGTCCGGCAGCGCCGAGTATTCCGACTTGCGGGGATACATCTTGACCGCCGTATTGTCGCGCTTGATCATCTTCAGCACATGGCGGTGATAGTTCATGCTGGTGCCGCCATAAAGGTCGCCGCCGCGCCGGTGCGTCACATCGGCCAGGTTCTTATGCTCATAGAGCGCGGGCCAGCCGGTGCCCCACATCAGGCTCAGCATATGGCACGCCGGCTCGCGGCATTCGCGGTGAAATTGCGACACGATCCAGCTCAACGAGCGACCGAAGGTCAGGGTCGGGTCCCGGCTCCAGGACGGGCTGACATAAGGCACGCTCAACAGGTATTCTAGCATGAACGGAAAGACGGTCAGCTTGACCCGCGACCAGCCGGGCACGCGCGGCGTCAGTGTCACGGAGTTGGCGATGACGCTGGCGATGCCCTCGACCTGCTTGGCAAACAGGCTCATGACAAAGGACATGGAGCCCAGGCAGTGGCAGATCACATGGATGCGTTTGTCCCGACCGACAATCTCGCGCACCGCCTCAATGCCCGCCGGGTGATCGTAGAGCGCACAATCATCCATGCTGTAGCGGTGCGGCCGCAAATTATAGCGGTGCCGGTTGCTCATGCGGAAATCGAAGGTGAAGACGTCCGTGAAGCCCTGCTCGTGCAGCCAGACGACCAGGTTCTTGTGTTCCGGCATGATGAACATGTCCGACGACGTGGTCAGCCCGTGGATGATCACCACGACATCGTCGCAATCCGCCTTCCAGAACCGCAGCAGGCTGAGGCCGAGATTGTCGGCGGTGGTGACCGGATGGGTCGTGATCCGTGCCTCGGGCACGCCGTCCAGGGTGTAGAGTGCGATTTCGCGTTTCATGTCGGCCTCCTTTCGAGACAGACGCTTAAGCGGCCAGGCGCTCCGCCGCGATGTGCTCCGCGATCGCGGCGATGGTGCGCGAGGGGTTCAGGCCGACGGCCCTCGGGATGACCGCGCCGTCAACCACGTAAAGGCCGTCATAGCCGAACACCCGGCCGCGATGGTCGACCACGCCGTCGGCGGCCGATGCGCCCATGTTGCAGCCGCCCAGCGGGTGTGGCGTGACCAGGTACTTCATCAAGCTCCAGCTCGGCGGCACCAGGGGGATGCCGCCAGTCGCCTGGGACAGCTTCAGATGCATGTCGACCAGGGCCTGAACCGCGTCCTCGGACGGGCCGGGGTCCCAGTCGAGATCGAGTTCGAAGTCGCCAAGTCCAAAGAATCTGCGCCCCAGCTTCATCCGGCCGACCGACTGATCGACCGCCTGGCCAAACCAGGGCATCAGGGACGTCATGGGATCGCAGTCTCGCGCCAACCGCGCCACCCCTTGGGCAATGCCGGCAAAGAAACCTTGGAACATGGCGTTTTCGCCGCCGATGTTCTCGATCGCGTTACCCAGCAGGTCGGGAAAGCCGCCATCCTGGACGAAGAATTCCTGGCCATCGACCGCGCCGTCGAGGAAGGAGATCGTGCCCGTGATCGTCGGTCCGCGTGTCGGCGATACCGTACGGCCGGGATAGAGGGTCGGCGTCAGAAAGTCGCCGTTTGAACACCAGCCATAGCCCAGCTTGGCGCTGAGATCGGGCAAGGTGCGGTGTTCGTCGCGACAGCGCAGCAGCAGTTCAGTCGAGCCCAGCGAACCGGCCGCCAGGTAGACCTCCGAGCCTTCGACGGAGCCAGGCTCCAACACCCCGTCGCCAACCTTGTCGAAGCTGATCAGATAACCGTTGCTAAGCGCGCGTAGTTGTCGCACCAGATGCAGGGGCCGGATCTCGGCCCCATTGGCTTGGGCCTCGGCCAGATAGTTGAGATCCAGCGTGTTCTTGGCCTGAACCGGGCAGCCGATATCGCAATTGCCGCAATGGATGCAGGTGCCCTGTTCGCAGCCTTGCGCGTTCCGGAACCGTTTCGATTTGTCCGCATTGTGCGGGTCGTCGAGCCCGTAGTGCCAGTCTTCGTCAAAGCTGACCGCCAGGTCCAGTTTGCGAAAACGGTCGCCATGGCCGGCCTTCTTCGCGCCCTCGCGGACCAGCTTGAACCGTTCCGTCAACTGGCCGTCCGGCAATTGCTGAACGGCCAGCATGTCGCCGGTCGCTTCAAAATACGGCTTCAGCCTGTCCTTGGTGATCTCCGGCGGCCAGCCGCCGTCGAAGGCATTGTCTTCCGGTTCGATGAAGACATTGGCGTAGATCAGCGAACCGCCGCCGACGCCAGCCCCTTGCACCACGGCCATGCGCGGGAAGATGCGCATGTCGATCCAGCCATTCTGGTTCTCCGGCTCGTCGACATCGTAGATCCAATCGTCTTGCGTGACGCTGGGATAGGTCTCGGGCGACCAGTCGCGCCCCCGTTCCAGAACCAGGACAGACCGGCCGGCCTGGGCCAGGCGGCAGGCCAGGACCGAACCGCCGAACCCGCTGCCTATGATGACCGCATCGAACCGTTCGGGCATGGCGTCATCCCCTATCGGACCTTGGGCCCGTACCGGTCCCACAGCTCGCCCATGAAGAACCGGCCGAACTTGGCCATGGCCGCGGATTTGTCGATCAGATCGTCGGTGCCGGTGACGCGGATGGTCGAGACCAGCTTCATCAGATCGACCAGGCCCAGGCTCAACACGCCGGCGCCCGCGATCGCGCCGGACTTGTCCCGGCCGTCATAAAGTTTGGTGAACAGGGTCGTCGTGTCGGGCCAGAGGTCGAATGGCCGGTCGTTATGAACGACCTTGTGGCCGGCGAGATAGAGCGGCTTGCCCTCGTGCTCGAAGGCAAGCTCGTAGATCATGTGCTTGGTATCCGGATGGTCGGTCGGCGAGAACAGATTGAAGACACCGCTTTCCGCCTTCAGGCCGTTGCCGAAGGGGCCAAAATCGATCGTACCGGTCAGGCTGCCCAGATGGTTCGGGTCGGCGACAAAGGCGTCGACATCATCAATCGCCACGCTGGCATGCATCGAAAGCGTCGTCTTGTCGGACTTGCCGCGGTCTGCGCCCTCATTCGTATCCGTCGCGCCCAACGCGAACGGACCGGCCATGGTCTCGTCGAAGCGGATGCCGTGGGCTGCCATGATGTGCTGTCCTTCTGCGTGGTTGTCGCTACGGTCTGAGGCGTCCTACCAGGGGATCAAATCAAGTTCGGCATCAAGGGGCCGTTTATTGCCCCGGTCATCCTCCTCCTCGACCACGTCGCCGCGCCGGTCATAGGTGCGGACGCGCAGTTGGTGGGCCGCGCGATCGACCGAGAGCCGGCAGAAATTGTCCTCCTGGGTGAAGTTGCCGGCCTTGTAATCCATGGCGCAGGCATTGCCGGCACTGTCCTCGAACGTGAAGGTGTCTTTCTGGCCCTCGGCCCTGGAGTCGTGCACGAAGTCGGAAGGCTCACCATCGGCAAACGGAAACGGCCAATAGAAGGCCGACGATGTGACGGCGTGAAAGACCAACGGGTCGGCCTCGCCCGACACCTGGATCGATGCCTTGACGAGGTTGGCGCAATGGATGTCGCCCGATAGAAAGACGACGTTCTGCACCTTGTTGTCGACCATGCAGCGCAGGATCGCCGTGCGCGTGTTCGGAAAGCCGGGCCAGGAGTCGCCCTTTTCCTTTTCCAGGTCGCTGCGGTCGGCCTTGGCCGACATTGAGCTTGGGATGAACACGCTGGAGGTGACGATGAATTTGGGTACGTTGCCGTGCTGCTCCTGTTGCGCTTTCAACCAATTCAGCAGCCGCTGCAATTGGCCCGGCGGACTGCCCGGCAGGGTCGGGCGACCCAGCATGTGGTTGTCTCGAAGGTCACCGTCATCGCCCTCCAGATACCGCTGCGTACGCGTGTCGACGACGAAGAAGGGATAGCCACCGAAATCGAAGGAGTAGTAGAGGCGCTTGCCGAAATTGCGCGGCCCGTGGCTCCACTGATAGCTGAGATAGGCGTCGATCGCGATGGTGAACAGCAGGTGCGAGGCGTTGCGGCGCAGCCGGTCCTGGGTCCAGTTATCCTCGATCTCGTGGTCGTCCAGGATCATGTAGACCGGCGCCTGGCGCATCAGCCGGCGGATGTTGGGCGAACTGAACGCGGTCAGATAGCGGTCGCGGAACTCCTTGTACGAATCCGCACGGCCGATCGGCACGGCCCGGTGAAACATGTCGGCATAGATCTGGTCGCCGACCATCAGGGTGAAGCGCGGCGGCGACGGATCCTGGTCGTCGGCCACCTGCCGCGCCATCGGGGCGAAAATCCGGTCCGCGTGGCGAACCTTCCATAGCAGCCCGGGGTAGCGGCAAGAGCCGAGCAGAAAGTCGAGACGATCGGCGGCCGCGTCAGGGAAGGTGCGAAACCTGGCCTCGGAGCGATCCTCGGGCAGATCCTGCAAATCCTCGCGCCACGCGTCGGGTGCCGGCAGGCGTGATTGTAGCCGTTCCCAACCGATGCCTTCGTCATCGTCGATCGGATCGTCCAGCAGCAGGGTTCCCGCGCGCACGATGTAGTCCTGATCCGCATCAAGCGCCGCCGTGCCCTCATCGGCGCCGAGGTTGATCGTGCCGCTGCGGTCGAATTCCCGGCGCAGGCGGAAGTAATAGCAGGTCGCGTCTTCGGGTTCGGCCGCCGCATGGCGCACGGAGAGCACACCGATCGTTCTGGTCTGCGAGTCGAGGTCGGAACTTGAATCCGTGCGCGGATCGGCCCGGACCCAGATGCGCGCGCTGGTCGCGGTCGTGTGCCCAACGATGGGGCCGAGGCCGGCCGGACGAAGACTCGACATGTACAGACCCTCGCTTGGCTAATGCAGCAGGCTAACGACCCTCAACACATCAAATAAAAAGTCTATGCGAATTCACGAAAACAGGAAAGACAGCCGAGAAATTGATTAACGGAACAATAACGTCGGCAGCCAAAGCGCGATGCCGGGCACGGCCGTCAGCAAGGCCACCATGACCAGCATGATGGCCCAATAGGGGATCGCACCCCGCGCCGCGCCGGAGATCGAGACATCGCGGCCGGCGATCGCCGTCAGGACGTAAAGGTTCAGGCCGACCGGCGGGGTGATCAGGCCGATCTCGACCATGATGGTGATGATCACGCCCAGCCAGATCGGGTCGAAGCCCAAACCGGTCAGCAGCGGGAAGACCACCGGCAGGGTCATGATCATGATCGACAGACCGTCAAAGACGCAGCCAAGCACGAGGTAAAGCAGCGCGATGATGGCAAACAGCAGGTAAGGGTGAAAGCCGGCCGCCGAGACGCCCTCGACCATCTCGCGCGCAATGCCCAGGATCGCGACCGACTGGCCCAGGATCAGGGCACCGACAAAGATGAAGCCGATCGACGTGAAGGTGACGACCGAGGCCAGAAGCGCACGGTAAAGCCGGGTCAGGGTCAGGTCGCCGGCAAAGAACCCGATCAGCACCGAGGCGATCACACCGACGGCGGCGGCCTCGGTCGGCGTCGCCAGGCCGAAGAAGATGCTGCCCATCACCGCAAAGAACAAGAGCACGAGCGGCCAAAGGCTCAACAGCATCACCAGCGCGCGGCCGAACGGATGATGGTCGCCCTTGGTCTCGGTCGGCGCGCCGCGCAGCCGCACGCGCAGATAGATGAAGGCCATGAACAGGACCGCCATCAGCACCCCGGGGACGAGCCCAGCAGCGAAAAGCTGGCCGATCGAGGTTTCGGTCAGGGCACCGTAGATCAGCAGTGATAGGCTAGGCGGGATCAAGAGGCCCAGCGTACCGCCGGCCGCGATCGACCCAATTACCTGACGCGGCTCATACCCCCGCGCCTTCATCTCCGGATAGGCCACGGAGCCGACGGCCGCCGCGGTCGAGATCGACGAACCGCTGACGGCCGAAAACGCCGCCGAAACGGCGATGTTGGTGTGCAGCAGAGAGCCGGGTACCCGGTCGAACATGGGCGCGATGGCCGTATAGGCCCGACGGCTGATCCCACTGGCCATGAGGATCTCGCCCATGAAGATGAACAGCGGAATCGCGGTCAGGGTGAACGAGTTCAGGGTGTTCCAGACCGTGTTGATCGCCAGTCCGGCCGCGTTGCCGGCGACGAACTGGAGAATGATCAGCCCGGTCAGACCCAGGGCCGCGCCGAGCGCCATGCCGGTAAGCGCGGTGACGGACAGTACGGCGAGAAAGGTCGGCCAGAACATCGGTCGCGATTCAGATCAGGATCAGTTGGGTGAGCGCAGGATCAGGATGATCTTGTGCAGGATCGCGAGTGCCGTCAGCGCCATGGAGACGGGCAGGATTAACATCCAGGGGATCAACTCCACCCTCAGGACAATGGTGCGGGGATTGACCCGCTGGGCGAATTCCAGCCACGGCACGGTCAGCCAGATGAACCAGAGGCAGAAGACCACCACCAGCAGGTTGGCGCCAACGGCCGCGAACCGCTTCCAGCGCGCGTTCAAGAGTTGGGTCACCAAGGTCACGCTGACATGCCGGTCGAAAAAGGTAACGAAGGGAATGCTGAGGAAGAACAGGGAGACGAACAGCAAGCCCGCCATTTCCGACGTCCAGGCGATCGGGCTGTTCAGCAAATAGCGCCGAACCACGCTGGCCGAGATCAGCAACGCCAGGCCGGCAAGCGCGACCCCGGCGAGCACCAGCAAGGCCCAGTACACCACGGCGATGCCGGACGGTCTTCCGATCCGCGCGGCGGCACCAGACGACACCTCGGCCGAGGCGCCCTGATCGGCGTCAGTCATACGCGGCCCGGTGGCCGACGCGGTCGATCGGCCACGTCGGCCCGCGCCTTTCTATCGGCCCAGCGCTTCCAGAATCCGCTGACGGTATTCCGGCGCCGGCGGGCCAACCTCTTCGACCCGTACGCGCCAGACTTCGGCCGCGGCGTCGGTGAAGGCGCTGCGGTCTTCCTCGGGGAAGGACCCCAGCCATTCGACCCCGGCCTCCGCCAAACCGTCGACGGCGGCCTGATCCTGATCGGCGGCGTCGGAATAGTCCGACGAGGTCGCCCAAAGCCGATCGGTGGCGTCCAGCACGACCTGCTGCAGGTCTTCCGGCAGCGCATCCCAGGCATCCTGATTGACCGAGATGACGTAAGGAATGGCGGTTACCGGATAGAGATAGGCGGCGTAGTCCGACGCCTCCTGCAAGGACACGGTGTGGGCCAGCCGCGGCGGATAGAGCGCGCAATCCACCACGCCGGTCGTCAGCGCGACATAGATCTCCTCCTGCGGAATGATCTCCGCCGCGACGCCCAATTGCTCAAACGTCGTCACCTGGTCGGCCGCCCAAACGCGCAGCCGCTTCTCGCGCAGCTCGTCCAGCGTGTCGACCGGATCGTCCTGGCAGAAGATGGCCACAGCCAGCGGCGGCAGGCCCATATAGCCGACGATCTGAATGTTGAAGGGCGGCAGCGCCTCCTCGAAGATCGCCTGCAGTTCCGGGATGGCCAGCGCCATCTCCTCGTCGCTGCCGACCACGCCTTGGGTCAGCGCCAACTGTAGGGCCGGCGCGTCGCGGCCTAGGAAATTGGCGTAGACGAAGCCGGACTCCACCGCGCCGCTGCCCAGCCATTGCAGAACGTCGGCATCCGCCAGCCCCATGGAACCGCCGCTGTGGACCGTAATGTCGAGACGGCCGCCGGAACTTTCGCGGATATCGTCGGCCCAGGCCTCCAGATAGCCGGTTTCGTCCCGGGCGATGGCATAGTTGTTGTTGAAATCCCACGCGACCTCTTGGGCCACCGCCGTTCCGACCAAGCCGAAAACCAGTGTGCCGCCCAACAGCAAACGGGCCGTGCCGAAGTGCAAGTTCATGAAGCCTCTCCCTCTCCGCGAAACCCGGCCAGTCGGGTTCCGGTGTTCCCTTGTGCAGCGCTAACCTGTCGCGGACCGGCCGTCCGGTCAAACTGATTTCCCGGTTTCGCCCGCGCGCACCGTTTGCGGGTCCCATCTTCGATCGCGGTCACAGCTCGGCCGCAAGCGCCTCGATCAGCCGTTCGACGTCAGCATGGGCATTGTAGACGTGCGGGGCAATCCGCAGGCAGCCGCCCCGCATCGTGACGTGGACATCGCGCGCCGCCAGCCGCCGCGGCAGGTCCGCCGGCAATCCGCCTGGACGGCGCAGGCCGATCATGTGACGGCTGCGGCCCGGCGCCGGCGTCGGGATCAAACCCAGCCGAACGGCCTGCTCGGCCGTGAGGTCGATCAGCGGCGCAATGTGGTCCTCAATCGCAGCCGGCGTCCATTCGAGGATCCGCTCCAAACCCTCTATCGCCATGGGCAGGGTGACATAGTTGCCTTTCTCGCCCATGTCGAAGCGCCGCGCGCCTGGCTGATATCCTTCCCGATAATCTACCAGGTTGTCATAGTCCTCCGCTTGCTCGCGGTTCATCCAGCCGAACTCGATCGGTAGGCCCTGCTGGTGCCTTGGCGCGACGTAGAGAAAGGCAAGCTGATAGGGGCCGAGCAGCCACTTCTCCGTGACCGCGACCATGAAATCGGGCTCAACGGCCTGAACATCGAACGGGACCGCGCCCAGCGACTGGCTGAGGTCGAGCACCAGCGCCGTGCCGGTCTCGCGGCAGCGCTTCGACACAGACGCCAAGTCGACCCGGCTGGCATCGGTCCAATGAACGGCCGGCAGCGCCGCCACGGCGGTCTTGTCCGAAATCGCCGTCAGGGTCCCGGCTGTCCAGTCGCCATCGTCGGGATAAGACACCGTGACGAGGGTGCCGCCCGTGCGCCGGATCGCGTCCGTCCACGGGTAGACGTTGGACGGAAACTGTCCTGCCAGAGTGACGACGTCACGGCCCTCGCCGACGGCCAAGTTGCGGGCGGCGATCGATAGCCCGTAGCTGGCCGACGGGCAGAGCGCAACGTCGTCCGCCTGGGCGCCGATCAGCCGGGCGAAGAGGGTGCGCGCGCGCTCCCCGGCCCCAAAGGTGTCATCGGCTCCGATGGTCCAGGGTTGGCTTTTCTTGGCGACGCCAACCAGCCCGGCATCGTGCACCGCGCGCATCAGCGGTGTCGCCGAACACGCCTTCAGATAGCTGACGCCGGCCGGCAGGTCGAACAGGTCGCGGGCTTCGATCATCGCCGGCAGGGGCTCCTAGTCGTCCGGTTGGTCGGCTCGTCCATCGGTCGACCGAGCACCGAACGAAACGCCGCGCGGCGTCTCGTCGACGCGCAGGTCGAAAATGTCCGGACGCCCATAATGACCGACCACGTCCAAGTCATAACGGGCGCGCGCCAGATCGGCGAGATCGATATCCGCCGCCACGATGCCCTCGCGGCCATAAAGGGGCGGCGCCAGCGTTTCACCCAAGGGCGAGACGATCGTGCTGCCCCCTCTAATGAGGGGTTTGCCCGCGGGCCAATCGAACCCGGCATCCGGCTCGGGCGGCGGCAGATACTGACAGGCGCTGACCAAAAAGCACCGGCCTTCATAGGCGATGTGCCGCATGCTGGCCTGCCAGATGTCCCGCTCGTCGACCGTCGGCGCGCACCAGATGTCGACGCCCTTGGCGTAAAGCGCGGTGCGAAACAACGGCATGTAGTTTTCCCAGCAGATCGCGGCGCTGATCCGGCCCGCCTTGGTGTCGACCACCGGCATGGTGGAGCCGTCGCCCTGGCCCCAGATCAACCGCTCCGAGCCCGTCGGAACCAGTTTCCGATGCTTGGCGGCAAGGCTGCCGTCGGCCTGAAACAACAGCGCCGTGCAATAGAGCGTCGATCCGCCCCGCTCGACGACACCGACGACCAGGGCGGAGCGGCTGGTTCTCGCGAAGTCGCCCAGTGCCGCAACCTCCAACCCGTCCAGATCGATTGCCGCCTGCCAATAGTCGCGAAACCGGTCGCGGCCGAGGTCGGTGCGATAGCCGACGCGGGCGCCGAAATCCTCGCCCTTTGGATAGCCGCCGAGCAAGGCCTCCGGCAGAACGACGAGATCGGCGCCAACGCCTCGCACTTCATCGCCGAACGAGACGATCTTGTCCAAGGTCGCCGACGTTCCGTGCGGATCCGACCCCAGTTGCAAGGCGGCTAGCGTTGTCACGATTGCTCCTCTTATCTTCGACGATCGGCCATTGTGCGGTCAGGGAATCTTCGAATTTGGATGACCGCCGTCAATGCGGTTGTAACACAGCCCTGCTAGGCTTTTACGTGCCGTTCCAAGCCATGGAGCATGGAGACAGCAATGACGAAGCAACAGTCCTCGAACTTCGACTGGAACAGCACGGCGAACGATCAGATGGCCACGCTGGCGGCGGCAAACGGCGCGTTTGTCAAGGCCATGGCCAAGGCGTCGCAGAGCTACATCGAAGGTGTGGGCGAGTTGACCCGGGAGTTTTCGGACTTCCTGAACACGCGCCTGAAGCACGATGTCGAACTCGGCGAGACCATGTCCAGCGCCAAGGACTGGGGCCAGGTTGCCGAAGCCCAACAGGAGTGGGTGCGGCAGGCTGGCGAGGAATACATGGCCGAGGCGCAGAAGATCGTCGACCTCAGCATGAAGCTGGCCTCCAACGGCAGCAGTTTTCTTGCTGAACCGATGACAGCCAGCAAGGCGGCAGCCGCCGACAAGTAGCCAGATCGGCGCGTAACCGTGGGGTCGTCCGTGCGACCAAGAAGGCCTGCGAGCGTGGTATGCCCCGCTCGTCAGGCCATTTTTTTTGCCTTCTCTACCAGATCCACGCCCAGCTGGTTGAACAGATCGATCATGTCGATCAGGACCCAGTTCTCGGCGATCTGCCGGCCGTCGATCCGCCAGAAATCCATGACACGCACGGTGATCGCCTGGTCGGTCGGCGCCACACCGAGGTAGGGGCCGCGATGGGTCGCCGTCATCGACGGCCAGCCGCCAGAACAGACGTAGTCACCGTCGCCGAAACGGGCGAAGTGGTTGCCGCCTTTGCGGTCCGGGAACGCGGTCAGGAACGCAATCCGGTGGTCCTTGTCAAAACCGGGATAGGTGTAGTTCGACCCAATGCCCGCCGGGCCGTACCACAGCATGTCCGGCCGCCAATAGCCGTTGGGCCCGGTCTGGCCGACGCTTTGAAAGGTCGAAAGATCGTAGGCGTGCAAGTCCCTTAGCATCGCCTCGACCAGATCGGCCGAGCGTTCGGCCCGGTCCGGAAAGCCAGGGCAGACGCCGTCATGGGTCGCCGGGCCTGGAAACAGCATCTCCGTGCCCAACAGTCTCGGCAACGGCATGCGGCCGGTCTGGCGCAACAGGTCCAGCAGATCCAGCAGGATCACCGCCTCGGCGATCTTGCCGTCCTCGATCCGATAGAACTCGCCATAACGCAGGAAAACCAGGTGCAAGCTGGGGGCGATACCGAACAGCGGTTGTTCGAGATTGCCGACATAGTGGCCAAGCGCGGCAACCCACTCGCCGGACCCCGTGCGGGACGTGCCACCGATGACGATTTCGTCACGCCGCTGGGCGTTGGGCAAGGCATGGCGCAAGGGCAGGATCAGGCCTGATACGACCTGGTCGGGCCCGCGAAGATCGTTCACCGGATGCGCCACCCGCCACAAGCAATCTGCCGTGGTGGCCTCGGAAAGCACCGCGCCGACGGCGTCATCCGGCGCCTGCTGCAGGTCGTTCAGAAATCGGAACACACTCTCTCGGAAGGGGGGCATGACGACCTTTGCTGATTCGTGACCACACAATCGACCACAATTGACTACGTATGCAAAAAACTGTTATCAGGTCTGACAGGGCTGTCCAGAGGATTATGCAACCCTATTCAAGGGAGGGCCGGAAGTGGCGGAAATCA